>CAKSBP010000049.1 GCA_934438135.1 uncultured Clostridium sp.
AAAAAGTGGGGGATTTTAATAGAAAAGGAATCTGAAAGCCTTGAATTTATTGGCTTAGAGATTCCGAGAGTTTATTAGAGAATTAGGAGGATTTATTTATGGGAGAAAAGAAAGGATTTTTTAGCAGATTAGTATCCGGATTGTCAAAGACACGTCAGAACATCGTGAATAGCATAGATAATATTTTTAGCGGATTTTCCAGTATAGATGAGGACTTTTATGAAGAACTGGAAGAAATTTTGATTATGGCAGACTTAGGTATTAATACAACAACAAAAGTCATTGAAAGCCTGCGTGTAAAAGTAAAAGAACAGAGAATAAAGGAGCCGTCTGAATGTCGTGAGCTCCTGATTGAAAGCATGAAAGAACAGATGAAGCTTCCAGAGGATGCCTATGAATTTGAGAATAGAAAATCTGTTATTATGCTGATTGGTGTAAACGGAGTTGGTAAGACAACTTCTGTTGGAAAACTGGCAGGACAGTTAAAAGATAAAGGAAAAAAAGTTATGGTAGCGGCAGCAGATACATTCCGTGCAGCAGCAATTGAGCAGCTGACAGAATGGGCAAACCGTGCACAGGTTGATATTATTGCACAGCAGGAAGGTTCCGACCCTGCAGCTGTTATATTTGATGCAGTTCATGCTGCAAAGGCAAGAAATGTAGATGTTTTATTATGTGATACCGCAGGAAGGCTTCATAATAAAAAGAACCTGATGGAGGAATTAAAGAAGATTAATCGTGTCATAGATCGAGAATATCCGGATGCTTACCGGGAAACTCTGGTTGTATTAGATGGCACGACTGGTCAGAATGCCATGAATCAGGCAAAACAGTTCAGCGAAGTAGCAGATATTACAGGTATTGTACTGACAAAGCTGGATGGAACTGCAAAAGGTGGTATCGCTATTGCAATTCAGTCAGAACTGGGAATTCCGGTGAAATATATTGGAATTGGAGAGCAGATTGACGATTTGCAGAAATTTAATGCAGATGAGTTTGTGAATGCATTATTCAGTAAGGAAAAAGAATAATAGGTGTCAAATGAATTACAGTTCATTTTGCCATAGAATCACGAAGAAGGAAGGAATCTAAATGTTGACTTTAGAAAAATTTGAAGAAGCAAGTGAAGCAGTAAAAAAAGTAATTCTAAAAACAGATCTAATTTATAGTGAATATTTTTCTCAAGTTTCCGGAAACAAAGTGTATTTAAAGCCTGAAAATATGCAGTATACGGGTGCCTATAAAGTACGTGGTGCTTATTATAAGATCAGTACATTAAGCGATGCAGAGAGAGCCAAAGGGCTTATCACTGCATCTGCCGGCAACCATGCACAGGGTGTTGCCTATGCAGCAAAACTTTATGGTGCAAAAGCTGTTATTGTCATGCCTACGACAACGCCTTTGATTAAAGTAAACCGTACAAAGAGCTATGGAGCAGAAGTTGTTTTACATGGAGATGTATATGATGACGCATGTGCATATGCGTTGAAACTGGCAGAAGAAAATGGATATACTTTCATTCATCCTTTTGATGATGAAGTAGTAGCAACTGGACAGGGAACTATTGCAATGGAAATTTTTAAAGAACTTCCTACCGTGGATATTATTTTAGTGCCGATTGGTGGAGGTGGACTTGCAACAGGTGTTTCCACACTGGCAAAGCTTCTGAATCCAAATGTTAAAGTAATTGGTGTAGAACCTGCAGGAGCAAACTGTATGCAGGAATCCTTAAAAGCAGGTAAAGTGGTTTCTCTCCCTGGTGTTGAGACGATCGCAGACGGTACTGCTGTAAAGACTCCTGGTTCTAAGATTTTCCCATACATACAGAAAAATCTGGATGATATCATCACAGTAGATGATAAAGAACTGATTGTAAGCTTCTTAGACATGATGGAAAATCATAAAATGGTTGTTGAGAACTCTGGGCTTCTTACTGTAGCTGCACTGAAACACTTAAACTGCAAGGATAAGAAGGTAGTTTCTATCTTAAGTGGTGGAAATATGGATGTTATCACCATTTCTTCCGTTGTACAGCATGGTTTAATTGAAAGAGGAAGAATTTTTACGTTATCCGTACTTCTTCCAGACAGGCCAGGTGAACTGGTAAATGTGGCAAATGTAATTGCTGAAGCCAAAGGTAATGTCATCCGTCTGGAACATAACCAGTTTGTCAGCATCAATCGTAACGCAGCTGTAGAATTAAAGATTACGATGGAAGCATTTGGACATGAGCACAAAGCACAAATTGTAGATGCTTTGAAAAAAAATGGATATAATCCAAAGGTTACTGCACCAACAGATTTATATTAAGAAAGCTTAATTATATGTACCCGGGAAACTGGGTGCATTTTTTCTTTCCATTTACAACATAATGTTCTTATGGTACAATAAAAATACATTTCACAATCTTTTATTAGCTCTTAAGAGTTGTTATCCCAATCGTTTCTGGAACAGTTTCCCTCCATTCTTGGTTCAATTCCAAAGAAAAACGATCGTTTCAATACATATCATAAAATATGGAAAAAACAGAAGAGAAAAACAGTTGACAAGAACAGGCATTTATATTAGTATAATTAATAATAAGAACATTAGTTCGAATATGAAGGAGAAGTAATATGATTAAGGATGAAAATAAGGTAAAAGCATTAGAATCTGCCTTATCGCAGATCGAGAAACAGTACGGTAAAGGTTCTGTGATGAAGTTAGGTGATACAAGTGCGAATATGAATATAGAGACGATTCCTACAGGTTCCATCAGTCTTGATATTGCATTAGGACTTGGTGGTGTACCAAGAGGAAGAATTGTTGAAGTCTATGGACCAGAATCCAGTGGTAAGACAACAGTTGCACTCCACATGGTAGCAGAAGTTCAGAAAAGAGGCGGCATTGCAGGATTTATTGATGCCGAGCATGCATTGGATCCATCTTATGCGAAGAATATCGGAGTAGATATTGATAACTTATATATTTCCCAGCCGGATAATGGAGAACAGGCACTGGAAATTACAGAGATGATGGTACGTTCCGGTGCAGTCGATATTATTATCGTCGATTCTGTTGCAGCGTTAGTACCAAAAGCAGAAATCGATGGAGACATGGGAGACAGCCACGTTGGTCTTCAGGCGAGACTGATGTCACAGGCACTCAGAAAATTAACTGGTATTGTTTCCAAGTCAAACTGTACGGTTATTTTCATCAACCAGTTACGTGAAAAAGTAGGGGTTATGTTTGGTAATCCAGAGACAACAACCGGTGGACGTGCTCTTAAGTTCTATTCTTCCATTCGTCTGGATGTAAGACGTATTGAGGCGTTAAAGCAGAATGGAGAGGTTGTAGGTAACCGCACCAGAGTAAAGGTTGTTAAGAATAAGGTAGCACCTCCATTCCGTGAAGCAGAATTTGATATAATGTTTGGTAAGGGAATTTCCCGCGAAGGCGATATTTTAGACCTGGCGGCAAATGAAAATATTATAATTAAGAGCGGTGCGTGGTATGCATATAACGATGCCAAAATTGGCCAAGGGCGTGAAAATGCAAAACTTTACCTGAGAGAAAATCCACTGGTATTTGCAGAGATTGAACAGAAAGTACGTGAGAAGTTCCATTTGGTACCGGAATCGGATGAAGCGGATGAAAAGGAAAAAGGAAACTCACAAAAGAAAGAAGAGAAAAAAGCAGAACAGTAGAGAAAAAGATGCCAGCCAGAGCCAAACAGATTCTGGCTGGCATCTTTTTAATTATTAGGGACATTTTAGTTTAGATAAGGAGAAGTATGCTGATAGACAGAATTGAGTTTATAACGAAAACAAAAGCAAAGGTAACATTTGATAATGGAGTAGAATGTATTTTATATCGTTCTGAAATACGTAGGGAAGGACTGGAAGAGAATAAAGAAGTTCCCGAAGAGCAGTTTTCCTCTATTATGAAAGAAATTGTACTAAAGCGTGCTAAAAAGAAAGTAATGGATTTATTAATTCGTTCCGATAAGACAGAGAAAGAACTGCGTGATAAATTAAAACGGGATCAATATCCGGAGTTTATTATTGAAAAAGCCATAGCCTATGTACATTCCTACCATTATATTAATGAGCAGAATTATCTGGAGAATTATGTTAAGTATCACAGCCGAGGGAAAAGCCGTATTATGCTGGTACAGGAATTAACTCAAAAGGGAATAGACAGAGAGAATATTTTTGACTGTTTAGAGGAGTTCTATGATGAGAGAGAACAGGTTCGTTATCTGGTGGCGAAGAAGGTAAGAGGTCGTTTGGAAATTACTCCAGAAGAAAAGGAAAAAATAAGCAGGTACCTGTTTCGAAAGGGATTTAAGAGCTCGGACATATTTGGAGAATTAAAAAAATATTAAACAATAACAATAAAGGATATTCCATTAATGTTATAGAAATAGAATAAAATGGTAAATAAATTGACGTTTTGCATAAATGGCAGGTATCAATGCTTGACAATACAACCAAAAAAGTATAAAATTTATATGTTGTATTGATGTACAATGAAAACTTAATAAGGAGGTGCTCCTGTGGATATTCTGAAATGGATTGTACTTTTTCTGGTTGTTATAGGACTTGTTATTTTTATTACTTGGAAAGCTGCGATTTCCTACCGCATTAAATTTGTGGAATCCAAAATCGGAAGTGCCGAGGAAAAAGCGAGAAAAATTATAGATGAAGCATTGAAAACTGCGGAAACTAAGAAACGTGAAGCTTTACTGGAGGCGAAAGAAGAATCGCTGCATGCAAAGAATGAATTTGACAAAGAGATTAAAGAACGCAGATCGGAAGTACAACGTTATGAAAAGCGTGTATTGACGAAGGAAGAAACCTTGGAACGTAAGACAGAGGCGATTGAGAGAAAAGAATCCAAACTTTCTCAGAGAGAAGCTGAAGTTGATAAAATCAGGGCAAAAGTCGATGAATTACATGCACAAAGGTTACAGGAGTTGGAAAAAATATCTGGACTTACCTCCGAACAAGCAAAAGATTATCTTTTGAAGACTGTTGAAGATGATGTAAAACATGAAACAGCTATGTTAGTTAAAGAATCACTTAACAGAGCTAAAGAAGAAGTGGATCAGAAGGCAAAAGAATATGTTGTTAATGCAATACAGAAATGTGCTGCAGACCATGTTGCGGAAACTACAATTTCCGTAGTACAGCTTCCTAACGATGAGATGAAGGGTAGAATTATTGGTAGAGAGGGTAGAAATATCCGAACACTGGAAACACTTACGGGTGTTGATTTGATTATTGACGATACTCCAGAAGCAGTTATTTTATCAGCATTTGATCCAATCCGAAGAGAAGTTGCAAGAATTGCCTTAGAGAAGCTTATAGTTGACGGTCGTATACATCCTGCAAGAATTGAAGAGATGGTTGAAAAGGCGCAGAAAGAAGTAGATGTCATGATTCGTGAAGAAGGTGAAGCCGCTACGTTAGAAGTTGGCGTTCACGGTATTCATCCTGAATTAGTAAAATTGTTAGGAAGAATGAAATTCCGAACAAGTTATGGTCAGAATGCATTAAAGCATTCCATCGAAGTTGCTTATTTATCCGGACTTTTAGCAGGTGAAATTGGTGTTGATGTGAGGATGGCGAAACGTGCCGGTTTATTACATGATATCGGAAAATCCGTGGATCATGATATGGAAGGTTCCCACATTCAGATTGGTGTGGAATTATGCAGAAAGTATAAAGAATCTCCTATTGTTATCAATGCGGTAGAAGCTCATCATGGTGATGTAGAACCAGAAACGTTAATCGCTTGCATTGTTCAGGCAGCAGATACAATTTCTGCAGCAAGACCTGGAGCACGTAGAGAAACACTGGAGACTTATACGAATAGATTGAAACAGTTAGAAGATATTACGAATAGCTTTAAAGGGGTGGATAAATCTTTTGCAATTCAAGCTGGCCGAGAAGTTCGTATTATGGTAGTGCCAGAGCAGGTGAATGATGAAAATATGATTTTACTTGCCCGCGATGTATCGAAGCAGATTGAAGCAGAATTAGAGTATCCAGGACAAATAAAAGTTAATGTGATACGTGAGTCTAGAGTAATTGATTACGCTAAATAGCTTTTGTTAATAATGTTAAACTCAGTTGGTTTTTGAAAAAAGAACCGGCTGGGTTTTTATTTTTATTTCATGAAATAAAAAAAAACCGTAATATAGATAAAAAAGGAAGATAAGGAGGGTGAGGCAGAATGTATAAAATGCAGAAACAGAAGTATAGGGAGAAAATTCAGACTAAAACTGGAAATCTTATATCCCAAAGGAAACTGGAGGAAAGGAATACTGCTATGCAGTTTCGACCTGCTGATTTTCACGGAATTACAAATATTCAGAGAAAGAAAAATGAAACCGGACTACCAGATGATTTAAAATCAGGATTAGAGAGTGCGTCAGGCTTTACTATGGATGATGTAAGAGTACATTATAATTCGGAAAAACCAGCTAAGATGCAGGCATATGCATATACGCAGGGAACGAATATCCATGTGGCCCCCGGGCAGGAAAGATATCTTCCGCACGAGGCATGGCATGTTGTTCAGCAGAAGCAAGGGAGAGTACAGCCGACGATGAGCCTGTCAGGAATTGCTGTAAATGACAATCCAGGGCTGGAGCAGGAAGCGGATACGATGGGAAATCTGGTTTTACAAGGAAAGTTTAAGCAATTAGAAAAAACAATGAAACCGGTGAATTCGGAAATCATTCAAAGAGCACTTGTAATGGACTCTTCATTGCATAATGTAAGGGAACAAGAAATTCAAGTGAAGACAAGAGGTAAGAAACAGACACTAAAATATTCCTGGGTAAAAGCAGATCATGCAGGATGGGGAAACGGTCAAGCTGAGTGTGTCAAAAATGCAATAGAAATGTCTCATAGTGTTAAACAAAACTCAGATAAATTGAATCTGATTGAGGGAGCAATTGGAGTGGGGGAGGATAATCTTCTATGGATTTATGGTCAAGAAAATGAACAGAAAGAGAATGGAATGGGTAGTATTAGTGTAACTTCATATGTAATTAAGCATAAACATAATGTATCCAATGGAACGCTAGAAGATGGAAGTTATATAACACATTTTGATGAAGAAGACCGCCATGTAGATAAGAAAGTTGGAAAAGGACAGGAAACGGAGAAGGTTACTGGAACAACAAATGGGGAACACTATCATTGTGCTGGGGAAACGTATATGAAGAACTTTGCAGGAAGAAAGGAAAAAGGAATCGTATATAATGACGGGAAAATTGAAACTACGTATTATATTGGAGGGAGAAATAAGGCGATAGAAAATCTAGCATCTTTTCTGGCAGTTGGTGCGTCTGGAAGTACAAAACATCATATTTTTGATATGAACGTATATCAGCCTAAAAATAGATAAAATGAATCTTTTTCACATAAAACTTGCATAATTCAAAAGAAAATCTTGCAAAAACCTCATAAAACCTGCGTAAATAAAGAAAAATACGAAAAAAAACGAATGTTCTTAAATTATAACTTGCATTTTATATATACATATATTAGAATAGGTTTAAATATAAAATAAGAACAAGGTGGTGCAAATAATGTCATTAACATTATCAAGAAAGGCGCAGGCTGTAAAACCATCTTCTACATTGGAGATAACAGCTAAGGCAAAAGCATTAAAAGCTCAGGGAATCGACGTTGTAGGATTCGGTGCAGGAGAACCAGATTTCAATACACCAGAAAATATTTGTGACGTAGCATGTGAAGCAATTCGCACTGGATTTACGAAATATACGCCAGTTCCGGGTATCGTTGAGTTAAAGCAGGCTATCTGCGATAAATTTGAAAAATTCAATCATTTAAAGTATGAACCAAATCAAATCGTAGTAAGCAATGGTGGAAAACATTCCTTAACGAATATTTTCAGTGCAATTTTAAATCCTGGTGATGAAGTCATCATTCCAGTGCCTTTCTGGTTAAGCTATCCGGAAATCGTGAAGCTTGCTGATGGTGTTCCTGTATTTGTAAAAGCAGATAAATCCCAGCATTTCAAAGTAAAAGCAGAGCAGATTGCAGCAGCATGTACGGACAAAACAAAGGCAATCATATTAAACAGCCCAAGTAATCCAACAGGTATGCTTTATACAAAGGAAGAATTGGAAGAGATTGCAAAAGTTGTAATCGAAAAAGATATTTATGTTGTTTCTGACGAAATGTATGAGTATTTAACATATGATGGGGCAGAACATATTAGTATTGCATCTTTAAATCATGAGATTTATAAGAGAACCATTACATGCAGCGGTGTTTCCAAAAGTTATGCAATGACAGGATGGAGAATTGGATATACAGCTTCTTCCGCTGAAATTGCTAAGTTAATGAGCAGTGTGCAAAGCCACCAGACATCTAATGCTAACAGTATTTCACAGAAAGCTGCATTAGAAGCATTAACAGGTCCACAGGACACTGTAAATGTCATGAAGGAAGAATTTGATAAGAGAAGAAAATACATGTATGAACGTGTATCTAAGATGCCTTTTGTAGATACCTTTGAACCAAAGGGGGCATTTTATCTTTTCATTGATATCAGTGAAGCATTAGGAAAATCCTACAAAGGAGAAAAAGTTGCTACAACAGCAAATTTTGCAAAAATCCTGATTGAAGATTATAATGTAGCTGTAATTCCTTGTACAGACTTTGGAGCAGAAGAACATATTCGTTTATCTTATGCAATTTCCATTGAGCAGATTGAAAAGGGATTAAACAGAATCGAAGAATTTTTGAAGAGTTTACAGTAAAGAATTTAGAATAAAAAGTTACAGTAAGGAATTTCCATAAGGAACCTTGCATTAAGAAAGGAAGTAGGAATAGTGGCGGTATTAGGTTTTATTGGAATCGGCAACATGGGTTATGCCATGCTGAAAGGGGCATTGACCCAGTATAAGAAAGAGGATTTGTTATTTTCAAGCCCAGACGCAGAGAAAAACCAAAAAGTGAAAGAAGAGACGGGTGTAGTATATACAGATAATAATGTAGAACTTGTAAAACAATGTAAATATATTGTTCTGGCAGTAAAACCACAGGTTTATGATGTAGTATTACATGAAATCAAGGATTCTTTAACTGAAAATCATGTTGTAATATCCATTGCACCAGGTATCACAACAGACGATGTACTAAAGATAATTGGTGATTCCATTAAAATCAGTCGTGCTATGCCAAACACCCCAGCTCTTGTGAATGAGGGAATGGCAGGGTTATGCTTTGGGAAAAATGCAATGTCAGAAGAAGAGAAGAATACAGTTGCTGCATTCTTTGAATCTTTTGGAAAATGTGAAGTCATTGATGAGAAACTGATGAATGCAGTTGTATGTGCCAGCGGAAGTTCCCCAGCTTATGTATACATGTTTATTGAAGCATTGGCAGACGGTGCTGTAAAATATGGAATTCCAAGAGATAAAGCATATAAATTTGCAGCACAGACTGTGTTAGGTTCTGCAAAAATGGTATTGGAAACAGGGGAACATCCTGGAAAATTAAAGGATAATGTCTGTTCACCAGGCGGAACAACTATAGCAGCAGTAGCAGCTTTGGAAGAGTGCGGTTTCCGCAGTTCTATTATGAAAGCAACCGATGCTTGCTATGAGAAAACAGTAGGATTTAAAAAATAATTATTATTCAGCCATGTGGGTGTTGTCTGGATGGCTGAACTGCAATAAAAATAGAAAAACGAGGTAATTAATTTGGAACATGTAAAGAGGTTAAACCGAGAACTTATTTACGAAGGACAAATTATTGATGTGTATAAGGATCATGTGCTTGTTCCCAATGGGAATGAAGCAGACTGGGATTTTATTGGACATAAAGGTGCAGCGGCTATGGTAGCAGTAGATAAGGATGGAAAGCTTTTTATGGTTCGTCAGTACAGAAATGCTATTGACAGTGAGTCATTGGAGATTCCAGCAGGTGGATTAAATCCAGGTGAAGATATGAAAACATGTGCAATGAGGGAACTGGAAGAAGAAATTGGCTACCGCACTCTGGATGCGAAACATTTATTTGATTTAAATACAACTGTTGCTTTCTGTAATGAGAAGATTGGTATTTATTACACAGAAGAACTCATTCCTTCGAAACAGAATTTGGATGAAGATGAGGTAATTCATGTTGAAAAATACGAATTGGACGAACTGATTCAGATGATTTTTGAGAATAAAATCAGTGATGGAAAGACAATTGCTGCAATTCTTGCCTATAAAGCACTGAAAAGCAAGGAATCTTAGAAGAAAAGCATAGAAATAAAATCACATAATCATGGCGGACATCTCATATGATATATAGAGACCATTTGGGAGGCTGTCATGATTATTTTTGATAAATTACAAAAAAAATACAATCCACTTCAGTTTGTAATGTTAGAATTATTTACTGCATTTGTATTAGGTGTACTGATAGCAGCAGTGACTCAGCAGTCCTACCTTGCAAATACAGAATATATAGATGCTATGCTTTTCACTGATTTTAGTCGATTGGATAAGCTGCAGCTTCTTATTTTCGTACTTCAGAAACGATTAAGAGGTTTTTTGATTATCTGGTTGTTTAGTATTACTGTTCTTGCTGTGCCATATAACATTTTCATCGTGGCATGGAAAGGTTTTTCAGCTGGATTTGTAATTACATCTCTTTCTGTCATTTATGGCTGGAAAGGTTTTTTAGAATCGCTTGTGCTTGTGATGCCACAGTATATTATTTATGTGCCCGTTTTTGTGGAAATAGTGTATCTGTCTTATAAAATACATAATAATAGCGAATCGGCACTGGATAAAAAGAAGAGCCGTTATCTGCTGGGACAGCTGCCAGCATGTTTGTTTCTGCTGGGTGCCTTGATTGTGGGATGTATTCTGGAGACCTTTTTAAATCCAATTATATTGGACTGGGTAATGCATACATTTCATATATCATAAAACAATATAAAAAAGCATGTCAGAGCTAATTATCATATATCTGGCATGCTTTTATTGTTATAAAAATTTATTATACAAATTATGCAAGTTCTGCTACACGGTAAATTAATTTTTCTGTTTCATCCCAGCCAAGGCATGGATCTGTGATGGATTTTCCATAAATATGGTCGGAAATCTTCTGGTTTCCTGGTTCAATATAGCTTTCAATCATAACACCTTTTACAAGGTTATGAATATCTTTGGAAATGTTACGGTTATGCATAACTTCTTCTACGATACGAGGCTGCTGTTCATATTTTTTATTTGAGTTTGCATGATTTGCATCCACGATGGTTGCTGGATTTACTAAATCTAATTTTGCGTACATCTCAAGGAGACGCATCATATCTTCGTAGTGGTAATTGGAATGATTCTGGCCATGCTTATCAACGGCACCACGTAAAATAGTATGGCACAGTGGATTTCCATCGGATTCTACTTCCCAGCCACGGTATAAGAAGGAACGTTTTCCCTGGGCTGCGATACAGGAATTTAACATAACGGAGAAATCACCACTGGTAGGATTTTTCATACCGCATGGAATATCCAATCCGCTGACAACAAGACGATGCTGCTGATTTTCAACAGAACGTGCTCCAACGGCAACATAAGAAAGAATATCAGATAAGTAGGACCAGTTTTCCGGATACAGCATTTCATCAGCAGCGAATAAATGAGTTTCTGCGATAGCACGAAGATGCATCTTACGGATAGCAATCAGGCCTTCACAGAAATCAGGAGCTTTTTCAGGATCTGGCTGATGAACCATTCCCTTGTATCCTTCGCCGGTAGTACGTGGTTTATTGGTATAGATTCTAGGAATAATGATAATTTTATCACTAACATTATCTTGTACTTTGGCAAGTCGGTTTATGTAATCGCAGACAGCATCTTCATTATCTGCAGAGCATGGTCCGATAATAAGTAAAAATTTATCTGATTCTCCGGTAAAGACATCTGCAATCCTTTTGTCTTGTTCGGATTTTAATTTTGCATGTTCAGCCGGTAAAGGGTATTTTTCCATTAATTCTTCCGGTGTCATAGCTTCTTTCATATAATGTAAGCTCATTTGTACTCTCTCCTTTTTCTAACGACACTTTTACACTGTGAAGTGACGATATCTAATTTTAATCATTTTATACTTTTCGAAAGGATTAGTCAATGGAAAAGAAGATTATTGATTGAAATTTATCGGAATTGACGAAAGAAGACACATAATTTATAATGTTTTTATGTCTTTATTATAGGAAAAAATGAAATGGAGGGAAAATATGGAACCAAAAAATGAAGGAGTTCGATTAGTCCGGAAGACAGAAGAAGATAAAAGAAGAGAACAGGAAGAAAAAGAAAGAAAACGGGCAAAAAAAGAAGCAGTGTCTGAGAAAGATCGCCTGAAAAAGAAGATATATACCAGAATTATTATTATTACAAGTATTCTTTTGGTTCTTGCTCTGTTAACGTTAGCAGGAATGGCAACAGGAGTATTATCCAGTAAAGTGGGAATCATACTCCTATTAATTATTTGTCTGACAAGTACTTATTTTACACGTTCAAATCAGATAGATAAGTAGAGTCTTATAAAGTAAGCTGCATAGCAGACAAGCATAATAATGCCGCCGCTTCTTGTCAGTTTTTTATTCTTCAATACGCAGACAAGTAAAAGAACTGCGGAAAGAATACATATTATGTTGTCAAATACAAAGCTTTGTGCGTAATTGAGTGGTACAATAATCGCAGTTGTGCCAAGTACAAATAGAAGGTTGAAGATATTGCTTCCTACGATATTTCCAATGGCAATATCTGCTTTTCCTTTCAGGGCAGCGGTTGCAGAAGTAACCAGTTCTGGAAGGGAAGTGCCAAAGGCGACGATGGTAAGACCAATAAAACGCTGGCCAAGACCAAGCTTTTTGGCAATATAGGACGCACTGTCTACCGTCAGATTACTTCCCCATACAATTGCAATAAGACCGATAATCGTGGCAAGAACCATTTTCCATAGACGATCATTTTCACCGCTTTCTGGAATGTCTTCTATTGTTTGTCCCTTTTTCGCAAGCTGTAATAGATAAAATAAAAATACAAGGAAGAAACCCCATAAAATAATACCGTCCATCAGACCAATTGTACCGTCGGATTTTCCAAGGAACAATATGAGAGCTGAAATTAAAATAACGAATGGAACTTCAAATTTTAAAGTAGATTCCTGAATTGAGACTGGAATAATCACAGATGTGATACCAAGAATCAAAAGAATGTTCATCACGTTACTTCCTAGTACATTGCCAAGTGCAATATCTGCATTTCCTTTTAAGCCAGCAGTAATTCCAACAGCTGCTTCTGGAGCACTGGTTCCAAAAGCTACAATAGTAAGTCCGATAACCAGCTGTGGAATATGAAACTTATCGGCTATTTTTGACGCACCGTCAACGAACCAGTCTGCACCTTTAATCAAAAGAACGAATCCAATGACTAAAAGCATAAATTGTAATAGCATTTCCATAAAATATATCCTTTCTTTTAGGCATTATACATGTAAAAATACACTTCAATCATGTAAATGAGAGTTATTGTAAAATGGAAAAAATAGAATGTCAAGGTAAATTAGTAAAAAATCAGTTTTTGGATCATAGAATGTAACAAACGTGGCTGAGGTAGATTTATGAAAAAGAAATTTGCACTTCTTTCCATGAACCTTATTTATTATTTCACATTTGTACTATTGTTAATCGTTCTAATTTTTCCTCATACTACCTTTTTTTATAGTACACACTTTGGAATGTCTTTTCTAGAACGGGTGAATACACACAATATTTACCTGGTGGCTGGTGAAAGCTATAAAATTAAGCCATTTTCCATAAAACATATTTCAACGTATAAAACTTATAATTTCCGGGTTGCAGATGTAATGCCGTGGGGAACGGTGATTGCAAAGCATCCTGGAACAACAGCTGTTCAGGTAAAATGTAATGGGAATAAGTTTCGTTACCGGGTCTACGTATTTCAGATTAGTAAGAGCCGGCTTTGTATCGGGAAAGGAGAACGAAAGCGGTTAAGAGTGAAAAACCGGGTTGGCAGGGTGAGATGGAAAAGCATGGATAAGCGTATTGCTACCGTGAATCAGGCGGGGCTGGTAAAAGGAGAGAACAAAGGTGAAACGTATGTATCCGCCAGAGTCAAGGGAAGAACCTTACGGTGCAGAATTACCGTTCGATAAGAAAGAATAGTAGAGTTAGAAATAACAGGCATATTTTCGCAGGTTTCCGACTAAATATAATACTAATAAAATAGTACGGTGAATTTTAAATGAAAAGGGTTCTTGCTTTTTTATTAAGCTTTGTTATGATTTTAAGCGGTATCACAGGAAGCATACCGGTTTACGCATCAGAAAAGACAACGCAGGATGAAGATACGACAGCGAGTCTGGCTGGAGAAGATAAAGAAACAGCAGCAGAAAATAAGACGGCAGACGAGAGTACACCGGCACTGAATCTGGCATCAGAAGCAGCAGTTCTTTTGGAAGGTTCTACTGGTACGATTTTATATGAGAAAAATAAAGACCAGAAGAGATTTCCAGCAAGTATTACGAAAATCATGACATTGATTCTGATTTTTGAAGCACTGGATTCTGGAAAAATAAAATTGACGGATGAAGTGACGGTAAGCGAACATGCTGCATCTATGGGCGGTTCTCAGGTATACTTGGAGCCGAATGAAAAGCAGACAGTGGATACAATGATTAAATGTATTAGTATTGCAAGTGCGAATGACTGCTGTGTTGCTATGGCAGAGTATCTGGCAGGATCGGAACCAGGATTTGTTAAGAAAATGAATGCCAAAGCAGCAGAACTCGGTATGAAAAATACCCAGTTTAAAAACTGCTGTGGATTGGATGATGATATTACAGATGGACATTATTCCAGTGCATACGATGTAGCACTGATGTCCAGAGAATTGATTATGAAGCATCCCGAGATTTCAAAATATTCGACAACTTGGATGGATACTATTACTCATGTAACGAAAAAAGGAGAGACCCAGTTTGGTCTTACTAATACCAATAAACTGGTACGTACATATACAGGAATCACTGGTTTGAAAACCGGTTCTACCAGCAAAGCTAAATATTGTCTTTCTGCAACTGCACAACGGGATGGAATGAATTTAATTGCAGTTGTTATGGCGGCACCAGAGCCGAAAGCCAGATTTGGTGAAGCTGCAGCACTTTTGGATTATGGATTTTCCTGCTGCACTATGTATCACGATGACAACAAAGATTTGAAGTTGAAGCCAGTTGCAGTTAAACGTGGTGTTACTGATCATGTAAATCCGGCTGTGATATCAAAATTCAGTTATCTTTTATTAAAGGGACAGTCCGCAGATAAAATTACGAAAAAGATTGTTTATCAAAAAAATTTACAGGCACCAATTAAAGATGGTCAGACAGTGGGAGAGATTCGTTATTTCTATGATGGGAAAAAAATCGGCAGCGTGCCGGTTATTACTGCCTGTAAAGTGGATAAAGCAAAATTTTCTGATTATATGCAGAAAGTTGTCAATAAATTTTTTGTCGCAGAATAATTAAATCTGCAATTTAACTTGCTAAATCAGGGGTTTATTAGTAAAATAAGTGTAGCTGTACGGGCAGGGATGCCTGTACAGCGAAAAGCAGAAAAAGGTTTGGTGGAAGTATGGGCATACCCGTAAAGCTGGAGGTATTTGAAGGACCTCTGGACTTATTATTGCATTTAATTGATAAAAATAAAGTGAATATATACGATATTCCGATTGTGACCATTACAGAACAGTATATGGAATATGTAAACGGCATGACCGAACAGAAATTAGATGTCATGAGCGAGTTTCTGGTTATGGCGGCAACACTTCTGAATATTAAATCGAAGATGCTTCTTCCAAAAGTGCACAATGAAGAGGAAGAAGAGGATCCGAGAAAAGAATTGGTAGAGCGTCTCTTAGAGTACAAATTGTACAAGTATATGTCTTATGAGTTAAAAGACAAGGAATTAGATGCGTCCAGAGTACTTTTTAAAGAACCAACGGTTCCAGAGGAGATTAAAAACTATAAAGAACAGGTTGATTTGGGACAGCTTCTCTCCGGGCTTACACTGTCTAAATTAAATGCAGTGTTTCATTCGGTCATGAAACGCCAAATTGACAAGGTCGATCCAATTCGAAGCCGGTTTGGAAAGATTAAAAAAGAAGAAGTGAGTTTGGAAGGAAAGATGGAAGAAATTAAAGCGTATGGAGAAAGACACAGAACATTCAGCTTTCGAAATCTTCTGGAAGCACAGTGCAGTAAAATGAATATTATTGTTACCTTTTTAGGGATACTTGAATTAATGAAATCAGGATGGATCCAGATTGTACAGGAAGAAATTTTTGACGATATCCGGATTACATACTTAGATAGGAGTCAGGAAATTGGAAATGAAACAGGCGGAGGCCAAAATTGAGGCCATTTTATTTACACTGGGAGAAGCAGTGGAATGTGACCGGATTGCACAAGCTATCGGGCATGATGTGGAGACGACCAGAAAAATCATTCATCATATGATGGATACGTATGAACAGGAAGACCGGGGAATACAGATTATAGAACTGGATACATCATTTCAGCTTTGCACCAAGGCAGAACTGTATGAAACCATTGTGAAGATTACCCATGTGCCGAAGAAGCATCTTTTGACGGATGTGCTGTTAGAGACATTATCTATTATTGCATACAAACAGCCGATTACAAAGATTGAGATTGAGGCAATTCGAGGAGTAAAAAGTGACCATGCAGTAAACAAGCTGGTGGAATATGAGCTGGTGGAGGAGGTCGGAAGACTGGATGCACCAGGAAAACCAATTCTGTTTGGAACAACCGAGGCATTTCTTCGAAACTTTGGAATTCATTCTCTGGATGATCTGCCAACAGCAAATTCAGACAAACTGGAAGACTTTAAACTGGAAGCAGAAGAAGAGCTGCAGATGAAACTGGATTTATAATCTGGAAGGAGAGGAATGCCATGAATCTGTATATTATTCTGGGAATTGTGATTCTTATGATGATTATTCTTGGAACTGTTTATATTATATGGATAAATGAACAAATTGAGCTTGTTTTCTATGAAGCAGAAACTGACAGCATACAAAGAGGCAGAGAACCGATTAAAATTGTCATGTTGTCGGATTTACACGACCATGAGTTTGGAGCAGGAAATGAACGGTTGTTACAGGCTGTGCGTAGGCAGAAACCGGATTTGATTCTGATTGCAGGCGATATGTTTGTGAAGAAACCGGATTTTCAAGGGGGAACTGTACTGCCTTTTATTAAGAAGCTTTTGGAAATTGCTCCTGTTTTTTATGGGAATGGAAACCATGAGAAAAAAGTGCGGGATTTCTGGGAGGAGAGTAGAGAAGCATTTGTTTCTTACAGACAGGAACTTCGCGATGCAGGAGTTAAATATCTGGAAAATGAAACCTGTGATATTATTATAAAAGGGCAGAATTTTCACATCGCCGGCCTGGATTTGGATCTGATACATTATCAGAAAATCTGGCATCCGATTCTACTTACCCAGAAAGAATTAATCGAGAGCATCGGAAGGCCCAAAGAAGATTGCTGTAATATTCTGATTGCTCATAATCCACAGTATTTTTCTTTTTATAAGGAATGGGGAGCAGATTTGATTGTATCTGGGCATGTGCATGGAGGAATTATGATTCTGCCGTTTTTAGGTGGTGTCATTGCACCGAATTATCGATTATTTCCAAAATACGATTCGGGGAAATTCCAGGAAGGAAAGAGTACTATGGTTCTAAGCCGTGGCTTAGGTGTCCATTCGATAAAACTCCGGTTTTTTAATAAGCCGGAATTATCGGTAATCTATCTGAAAGGAAAATAAAGAAATGAGAAATCCCATGTATAATTTTTCAACTTCTAATGCAAACTAGATATTATGGCATAAAAAATGAAATGAGAGGCTTGAGAACGAAGTATGAAAAAGAAAACGTGGCTTATGAGAGGAGCAGCTGTGCTGATAACAGCAGCCATGGCTGCAACAGCAGTAATTCCTCAAAATAAAATCGTATCGGCAGAATCTCAGGTTCTGGAAGAAGAAAATAAAACCGATATTAGTGAAACTCCTTCCGAGTTAAGACAGCTTTACGCTCAATCAGCATGTATGATGGATGGTGATAGTGGGCGGATTTTATTTGAAAAAAATGCACAGGAACAGAGACCGATGGCAAGTACAACCAAAATTTTAACCTGCATTGTTACACTGGAAAATGCAAATCTGGATGATGTAATAACGGTTTCTGCTCATGCAGCAAAGCAGCCTGATGTTCAGCTGAATGCCCTTGCTGGAGAACAGTTTAAATTGAAAAACCTGCTATATTCCCTTATGCTGGAATCACATAATGATAGTGCAGTAGCAATTGCTGAGTACATTGGTGGTTCTGTAGAAGGATTTGCTGCAATGATGAATCAGAAAGCAAAGGAAATTGGATGTACCAAATATCATTTTGTTACGCCGAATGGACTGGATTCCCAGGATAGCGGCGGACAGCATTCGATTTCTGCAGAAGATTTGGCAAAAATCATGCGTTACTGTATCAAAGAGTCTCCAAAGAGTAAGGAGTTTTTAGAAATTACGAGAACACCTTCCGTAACGTTTTCCAATGAATCTGGTTCCCGTTCTTTTTCCTGTAACAACCATAATGCATTTCTTCATATGATGAGTGGTGCCTTGACCGGAAAAACTGGTTTTACCGGGAAAGCTGGATACTGCTACATTGGTGTGGTAAAAAGTGAAGAAAGAACATTTATTGTTGCACTGCTGGCCTGTGGATGGCCACATAATAAAACATATAAATGGTCCGATATGCGCAAACTTGTAAACTATGGAATGAAATATTATCAGTTTCAAAATATTTTGGAAAAGGATAAGAAACTAAAGTCTGTAAAAGTGGAAGATGGTATTCCTAAGAGTGGAAATCGGAAGGATACAGCATATACCAGTCTTAAGGTGGACTATGAAAGTGACAACAGCTTAAATGTTTTATTGAAGGATGGAGAAAAGGTGGAAATTGTCTATGACATTCCGAAAAAGATACAGGCACCGGTATGTGCCGGAGACGTAGTTGGTTCTGTTTCTTATTATTTGGATGGAGAAGAATTGAAGAAATATCCGATTTTTGTAGAAAAACCAGTAAAAAGAATAAACTTTGGCTGGTGTCTCAGACACCTGTTCGACAATTTTCTAGTATAATCTAGTATAAATTAAATAAACGGCATAAATTTATTAGAAATTCTAATGAAACAGGCGTAAATTAATGTCAAAATAATAAAAAAAAGAATGATTTCTTAAGTTCCATCTGCTATAATATAGCTATTGCTTTAGGTTAGAGGAGACAAAAGATGCAACGAACAGAAACATTGATTAAAGAAATGATTCGTTATTATACAGGAGATCCGAAAAGAATCCAACATTTTATCAAGGTGCATAGTTTCGCTAAGACAATTGGGATTTTAGAAAAACTAGATAAAACAACATTATATACATTAGAGACAGCTGCTCTTGTTCATGACATTGGAATTAAGAAATGCGAAGAGTTATATGGGGACTGTAATGGAAAACTTCAGGAACAGGAAGGCCCTCAGGCAGCAAGGGAACTATTAGAGCAGTTAGGATACGATGAGAAGGTTATAGGAAGAGTATGCTTCCTGGTAGGACATCATCATACGTATGACTGTATTGATAAAGTAGATTATCAGATTTTGGTAGAAGCGGATTTTCTGGTAAATATGTACGAAGAACAATTGGAAAAGGCGACAATTGAAAATGCATATCGCCGTATTTTTAAAACATCTTCTGGAAGATTTATGTGCCGTCAGATGTTTGATTTAAGTAACTGTAATTAGCACTTACATGTACGTAAGATGAAAGAAGTCTGAAAAGAGGTATTTTTTTGTATTTTAAATGTATAGAAAAACTGCTGTTAATGGCGTAAACGTCGGTGATAGCAGTTTTTTTATGTAAATAGAAGTTTTAAATATAAAGAGGAGAAAAGTATGAAACAAAAAAGAACTATAACAAAGCAGTTTGCAGAATATGTATCCATGAATGTACTTGGTATGATTGGAATCTCCTTATACATTCTGGCGGATACTTTTTTTGTATCAAATGGAGTTGGAATCAAAGGACTCACGGCACTGAATCTTGCCATTCCAGTATTTAATCTTATTTTTGCAGTTGGTTTAATGTGCGGCATGGGTGGTTCTACCCGATATGCCATTTTACGAGGAGAAGGTGAGCATGAAAAGGCAGAAGAAATGTTTACCCAGTCGGTTTATGCAGCAGCTTTTTTTGCTATCCTTATTCTGGCGGCAGGACTGTTGTTCCCATCTAGAATTGCACGAATGTTAGGAGCTGGAAATGAAGTGTTTGACCTGACGAAAAACTATTTTGTTACGATTGTATGCTTTACACCGGTATTTTGTGCCAATCATCTGTTAAACTGCTTCATACGAAATGATGGCAGTCCACGACTGGCAATGGCGGCAATGACAGCAGGAAGTCTGGCTAATATTGTATTTGACTATATTTTTATTTATCCTCTTAAGATGGGGATGTTGGGAGCTGCACTGGCAACAGGAACATCGCCGATTGTAGGACTTTTGATTTTATCCAGACATTTTAAAAGGGGGAACAGTCAGTTCCACTTGATTTCATGCAGACCATCTTTTGCAAAGATGGCAGATATTCTAAGATTGGGATTCTCCTCCTTTATTAATGAAATCTCATCTGGTGTTGTCATTTTTGTATTTAATATGATTATTTTGAAAACGGCAGGAAATGTTGGTGTTGCGGCATATGGTGTGGTAGCAAATGTGGCACTTGTCATTTCTGCTGTGTTTACTGGAATTGGTCAGGGAATCCAGCCTCTTATCAGCCGCTCCTTTGGGAGTGGAGACAGGAAATCCATGAAAAAAGTATTTCACATGGCAGTGGGAACCGCACTTGTTCTGGCAGTGATTTCTTATGGCATAATTGTATTGTGGCATGAAGGAATCGTGTCGGTATTTAACAGCGAGGGAAACAGACAGATGGCAAAAATTGCGGGAAGAGGATTGTTGATTTATTTTACTGGTTTTTTGTTCTGTGGATTTAATATTGTGTCTGTATTTTATTTCAGTGCGGCTTCCCAGGCAGGAAAAGCATTCTGCATTTCAACCATTCGAGGAATGTTTGCAATTGTGGCATTTGCCGTTATCCTTTCTCACTTTTTCGGTATGACAGGAATCTGGCTTTCTTTTCCCGCAGCAGAAATTTTTACCGCTGTTTTCAGTGTACTATTTTATAAATTTCGGTAGTATTCTTCCTTGTTTTATATGGTGAATATCTTCTGACTGTGTATCTTGACAGTCAAAGAATTGTGGAAGAATAAGGAGATTGTAGAGAAAAAAATCATATTTTAGCCTTTTATATATTTTGTTTGCTTCTTCACTCACTTTGCGTTATAATCCCGTCTTTGACAGTTAAAAAAGCAAGAAACTGCTATACCCCTTGCTGCATAAGGGTTATAGCAGTTTCCT
>CAKSBP010000050.1 GCA_934438135.1 uncultured Clostridium sp.
TGAGAATAATATTTACTTTTCAATGTGCAATGCCAGTGTTTTGCCGGCATGATCACTCAAGATTCCGAGAGATCATATTTTTGTGCCAGTTTGGAGAGGACGACAGGTTAATGGCATGATGCAAAGGAATCAGAGATTCCTTTCACCACGCACCCTCAAAAAGACATATAATGTATTCTTGTTTATCTGCTTTACAGTTGTGGCAGTCCTAAATAGTTTAACAGGCCGACGTAGATGCCGTAGGCGAATTGGTATTGATCGTCGCGTAGTTTTTGGGCGTCGGATTCGTTGCTGATATAGGCAAGTTCGACGAGAACTGCTGGCATCTGGGCTTTTCTTAGAACATAGAGTCTTGGGTTAATGCGGACTGCATTATCCTTTGTCCCGACACGACGGACGATTTCGGCTATGATGGACTCTCCTAGGTAATAGGCTTCGGAGTAGGCTTCGGAGACATAAGCTTCTGTTCCATTTATGGAAGGATTATCATTGGAGTTTACATGAATGCTGATAAAATAGTCAGCGGACCAGTTGTTTGCACCATTGACACGTGCCTGGAGGCTTTCTGTTGTATTGGTACCAAGAATCTGTTCTGGATAAGTACGAGAAGTTCTAACTTCAAAACGGGAATCGGACGACAAAATATCTGCCAGAAAGGAACCAACGTTATAGGTAATATCCTGTTCTCTTAAGCCGAATCCCTCTGCACCGGCATTAAATCCTTCTGGATTATGACCCTGATCCACGAAAATTTTTATTGCCAAACTATCACATTCTTTCCTGTTTTGATAAATCCTTATCAGTTTATTATATTAGAAAGCAGGGGAAGTGTGCAGAAAAATAGGATGAAATCCACAAAGAGGATTCCATCCTGTCTGTTAAAAATGCTATATATATCAATGCTTCTATCCAATCTATGATTAGTCATCGTATTCAGTGAAAAAGTAAAGTGGAATATCTTTCTTTTTGATGCTTAAAAGCTCCGTTGCTTTTAAAATTTCATTTTGGGAAAATTCCAGTTTACCGTTAAGCCGCTGGCTTAATGAAACACGGCCAATACCAAGAGCATTTGCAAATTTCTCCTGTGTATTGTAGATTTCTTTAATTTTACCAAGAAGTTTACTATAGTTGTAAGTAATGCTAACTTCCTTTTTCTTTACTGTTGCCTTCATTTTTAACTTATCCTCCCGTTATTTTATTTCTAAATTTATCGTGTGTGTTTCTTCTGCGAAACAACTAGTTTTATGATTAAAGCATTTCATCAGTAATGCGGATAAATTGAGTGAAAGAATGGCTGGTGAGACACTTTAAAGCAAATACTGTCAGGCATGTTTGAACATGATTTTAAGTATGCCAGTGTGCTGATAAGTTTTATGTGGGACTTTAAAAGAAAAAAATAATAAGTGAGTATCCGATGGACGTATCGATGATATAGTCTTAACGGTTGATTAAATTATGTATGTATTTCTTTACAGGCAAGCCATAAAATACAACGTCAAAAAGCCATACGCTGATATTAGCATATTTTAACATACAATGCAAGCATTTCCAGACAGGAAATGAAAAAAAACCAAACATTTTAGGACAGAAAAAAGAACATTATACGTTTTTTATAATGTCCTTTTTTATTTGTATACAAAATGATAATAAATATTTAATTTAGTGATGCTGTGCCAAATCTTTGATCAATCCAGTCTATCATAAGGGCAATTGACTGATCACCGGAAATGTTACATGCTGTTCCAAAGCTGTCCTGAGACAGATGAAGAGAAATGATCAGCTGCTGCATGGAATCGCTGAATCCGAGCAGAGATGTAATTAAACCAAGTGCTGACATGACACCTCCGCCTGGAACACCAGGAGCTGCAATCATAGTTACCCCCAGCATAAAAATAAATGGAAGGTATATGGAGAGAGAGGGTGCAATTCCATTTGCCAGCAGAATTCCCATGGAACCAATGACAAGGCAGATGGTATCACCTGCTAAGTGAATGGTAGCACCGAGAGGAATGACAAATTCTGAAATCTCTTTTGTAACTTCATTTTTTTCTGCAGATTCCAGACTAACTGGAATGGTAGAGGCAGAAGACTGGGTTCCGAGAGCTGTAAAGTAGGCTGGAATAGTATTTTTAATTTTTGGAAACTGATTTTTATGGCATACAAGGGAAGCCACTCCAAACTGGAGGGCAATATAAAACCATTGAAATACTAAAATCATAATATAAAGCCGGATAAACATTTTGATGGTCGGAAAGAGACTGCCTTCTGCAGCAATTTTGCAGAAGAGACCAGCAATATGTATTGGAATCAATGGAATAATAATTTTTCCAAGAACCAGTTTGATAATTTCCTGAATTTCCTTAATACAGTTGTAAAGACTTCTGGTTTCTGTGTTGGCAATGCCAAGTCCAAGAATAAATGCCAGAATCAGTGCAGTCATAACGGAGCATACCGGATCGGCAGTAATGGTAAACAGAACATCAAATGTTTTTTCATTTAACGTTTTCGCTGCGATTTCTTTAATCATACCAGGAAGGATTGCTTTACCAGCAAGAAATGCACTAAATCCTGCTGCGATAGTAGAACAGTACGCAATTACCAAGGTAATTCCAAATAGTTTATTTGCTTTTTTTCCTAAATCAGCCAGACCGATTGTAACAAAGGATAAAATTAAAAGCGGGATGATAAAGGAAAGAAATGTACTAAAAAGAGAACTAAAGGTTGTAAATAAACGGACCATACCCACAAAAAGGATATTTTTTTCAATATGGAAAACGGTACCAATAGACCCAAGAAGCATTCCCATTAGAATTCCTAGAATCAGCTGAGGCAGCAGACCAAATTTTTTAAATCTCATATAATCTCCTAACTATCCTTGAAATATACATTTGTGTGTGTTACAAGGACGAATGTTTAAAATGTTTTACTGAAAAAGACAAAAGTCTTTCTCGGATGGACATATTATATAGGTATATTCGAAAAAATGCAAGCTTTTCTTGAAATGGAATATTTTACTTAAGTTATGACACGGAAATGACTTGAAAGTGACACAAAATATCTGTTATTTTATTATAGTATAAAGGAGGAGAATAGGTGAGGATATGTTGAAAAAAATGAATAAATGGCGAAAAATGATATCACTTTGTCTTAGCATCGTTCTAGCATGTGGGGTGATATATTACCAGAATGTATCTGTTTCGGCGGCTTCTACGGGGGTAGTAACAGCAACCAGTCTGAATGTACGTTCTGGACCATCCACTTCTTATAGTGTGGTAGTCGGCATTAAGAAAGACACAAAAGTTACAATATCCAGTGAAGTCAAAGACACAAGCGGAACTATCTGGTATAAAATTTCAGTAACTGTAGATGGAAAATCATACAGCGGTTATGTAAGTTCTGCGTATATTCAAAAAGCAAATACGTCAACTAGCACATCTGCTACAACCAGTTCATTTGTAAGGAGAACCGGTTATGTCAATGCAACCAGTCTGAATATCAGAAAAACAAGATCTACTACCGGTACCATTGTTGGAAATATTATAAAATCTAAGGTTGTAAATGTTTTGGGAAAATCAACTGTCAGCGAAAAAACATGGTATCAAATCAGTACAACGATTAACGGAAAGACAGTTACGGGATATGTAATCAGCAGTTATATTACACTTCATCCGACAACAGTTTCAGCAACAACCTATAGTCTTGCCAAAACAAATGCGGCTGATACTGGCTTATATTTGACAGCAAATATTTACGATAAAAAAAGAGCTGTTTTGAAAAAGAGTCATTATGTGATTGTGCGTGGTAAACTTACAGTAAATTCAGTAGATTTTACATTGGTAACAGCGATTGTAAACGGAAAGGGAATGAATGGATATATTAAATCTTCTTTATTAACAAGTGTGAGATCGACTATATCCAGCACAACCGATTATGCAGCAAAAACCAATGCAGCTACGAGTGCAAAGAAAATTGCAGCAAGTATTTCTACAAGTGTAGGTTCCTTGACAAAAGGGCAGAACGTAAAAGTAAAAGGTGAGTTAACCGTATCTGGAACAAAATGGTATCGATGTACATTTACCGCATCTGGAACTACTGTTACAGGATATATTAAAGCATCCTGCGTGGACATTCGTGATGATGCCGAATTTCAGGAAGAACTGGAACAGTTCCCATCTAGTTATCAGAGTGCTTTGAAAACATTGCATGAGAAGTATCCAAACTGGCATTTTAAAGCCATCCATACAGGTCTGGATTGGGAAACCGTTATTAAAAATCAAAGTACAGTTGGTAAGAATACCATTCAAAGCAACCAGCCAAAAGGTGGTTCAGCAGGTACTTATAGTGCACCATTTTCCTATCTTTCTACAGAGATAGGTGCGTATAACTGGTCAAATGATAAGTATACATTATGTGATGGAAGCAACTGGTACACTGCGCATTCAGATGTAATTAAATATTATATGGATCCAAGAAATTCATTGACGGAAAATCTCATTTTCCAGTTTGAATCCTTGGGATATGACAAGAGACAGAAATCCAGTGTAGTAGACAGTATTTTATCAAATACCTTTATGAAAGGTAATTATAGTGTTACAGATAAGCTGACAAACAAAGTTGTAAGTGGAGGTTATACGGATGCCTTTATGACTGCTGGTAAAACCAATAATGTCAGTCCATATTTCCTTGCCATTCGTTCCAAACAGGAACTTGGTGTAAATGGAAGTGGTTCTGTAACTGGAAACTATACGGGGTATACAGGTTATTATAATTATTATAATATTGGCGCAGCGGATAGTTCGACAGGAGGCGCAATTGCAAATGGATTAAAATGGGCAAGTACTGGTACCACATACCAGCGACCATGGACGAATCCACTGAAAGCAATTATAGGTGGTGCAGAATATATTGCAGCAGGCTATATCAGCAAAGGTCAGAATTCCTTATATCTGCAGAAGTTTAATGTAGTTTATGCACCATATTATTCTCATCAGTATATGACCAATGTACAGGCTCCAAACAGTGAATCCAAGTCAACATTTAATTCTTATTCAGCAATGAACATTGAGTCAGATGCTTTTGTATTTGCAATACCAGTTTATAAGAATATGCCAGGTACTGCATGCAGCCTTCCAAAATCAGCAGGAAATCCAAACAGTTATTTAAAGAGTCTGACAGTAAAGGCGGGTTCCAAAACATTATCTCTGACACCAACATTTAATTATTTGACAAAATCTTACACAATGGTTGTGGATAACAGTATAAATGAAGTTACAGTTTCTGCAGGTAAAATCAGTACGTATGCATCCATCACCGGAACAGGAACATACAGTTTGACAGCAGGCAGTACAAAGACAATTTCAATTGTCTGTACAGCTGGAAATGGAACGAAAACAACGTATACACTGAAAGTGTCGAGAAAAAGCAGTTAGGTATCAGAAACAGGAGGCTTTAAAATGAAACGAAAATTAGCAGTTGTGGCGGGATTAGCAGTTGTTGTCTGTGCTGTTTTTGCAGGAAGCTTTATTAAGGGAAATGCAGAAAAAACACAGTTTTCAATTCAGGTTCCTGATCAGAAAGTTGTAAAAGGTGAAGAGTTCACTATGGAAATTAATGTAACAGGAAGTGCTCCGTTTTGGGCAGTAGACACTTATCTTTCCTATGATGCAGAAAAAGCAGAGTTTATTCCAGAAGAAAATGAGCATATTATGGGAACAGGTGGCGTTCTCCATATTGTGGATTCTTTTGAAGAAGGTAAAAACAGTATGTCCTATTCTTTAAAAATGAAGGCATTGGAAACGGGAACGGCAGAGTTTTCTATTACAGATGCAACGGTAGAACTTTCTGAGAACTATGAAGTAAAGGAACTTTCTTCTTCTAAGGCTGTAGTGGAAATTGGAATCAATTCCGCGGATTCAAAAGATGCAAAGTTAGCAGAGCTGGAAGTTTTTCCAGGTGAGTTAACTCCGGCATTTGCTCCAGCGGTAACAGACTATCAGATTCAGGTGGATAAGAGTACAGATGAACTCATTTTAAGTGCAGTTGCATCTGATTCTGACAGTGTTGTTACGGTAGAAGGAAATGAAAAATTGGTAACAGGAAATAATACAGTGAAAATTCAGGTGACCTCTCCATCGGGAGTATCAAAACTATATACAATTCTTGTGAAAAAAAGTGCTTAGAAAAGAAAACTGCAGTTACGGCATATTGCCGAGGCTGCAGTTTTTTAGGGGTAAATAGCTTCTACTTTTTATGGGATTTTTTCAAAGGCATTTCTTCAGGAAAATCATGATTAATAGTGGATGAGTGAGGAATGTCAATTTCAGGAATATCCCCATCGCCATAATCTGTGTTGTAGTCATAGTCTAGATTAATTCCATTTTGTTCATTCAGATTCATATAAATCCTCCTGTCGAATATGATGAAAAGAAGTTTTTTACAACACTATTGTGTGCAAGGATAAAAAATAATATGACAAAACTCCACAGAAAAAAATACAAATTATTTGTAACATAGGAAAATTTATCGAACTAATTATGTAAAATTGTCTGTTAAGATGGTAAAATGAGAATCTACGCTTGCCTTTTGCTAAAAATCATTTATAATTAATAGTATACAAAACAAAGGCATCAAAGATTTGTATTGAGTATGTATTCCCTAGAATAAACTGTTTACGTAATATATGTATCAGTAATGAACTCAATAGGAAATGATGAGACCGTTAGAAGTTTTGTAATGAAAATTCATGCAGATATTAAAATCGAAGTACAAAGGAACGGACATAACGGGCTAGTTTGCCGGATGAAGAGTACGAAAGAAAAATGATATAACTGCAAAGGATAAAATTGTAAACTGCGAAAGATAACCGGGTTGGAAGTATACAGAAGAAGTTTGTAAGACAGAGATTACAAAAGATGGCTTACAAAAGAGAAAGACATGACATACGGAAGATAACGGAATAAGTAACAGAAGCGAAAACTAAAATGTTGGGCAGAAGAAAAAGTACGGAAGATGTAAAAAGATACTAAGGAAGAAACTATGAAGATTTATAGGAAAAGTAAATTAGGATAAACATCAGCATTATTTTGATGAGAGTATGAGAATTAAAAGAAGCAGCTGCTATGGATACACGGAAGGCGTATCAGGGCGGTTGCTTTTTTTTGTTTTAGAAAAATATAGTTGACGTATCGAATCGTTTAGAATAAAATACTACTATACCCCAGAGGGGTATAGTAGTAGATAAATAAAAAATCTATCGTACCATATCAAAGAATAAATGATGCATATGGAGGCGTTAAGACAGGAGTGTAGAATGCAGGCAGATAAGAAGAAGGTTACCAGGCTTTTAAAGACTGCCAGAGGGCAGATAGATGGAATTTTAAAAATGGTGGAAGATGACCGCTATTGTATTGATATTTCTCAACAGCTGATGGCTGCAGAAGCAATTCTAAATACTGTGAATAAAGAAATTCTGACAGCACATCTGAAACATTGTGTGAATAATGCCGAGACTCAGGAAGACCGGGATGAGAAAGTAGATGAATTAATTAAAATGTTAGGGAAAATACTAAAGTAAAGAGAAAGGAGAAATCAGGTGAAGGAAAAATTTAATGTTACGGGAATGACTTGTTCAGCCTGCTCTTCTCATGTAGAAAAGAGTGTACGAAAACTAGATGGAGTGGAAGCAGTTACCGTGAATCTGTTGACAGGAAGCATGCAGGTAGATTTTGAAGAAGAGAAGGTGTCTTCCAAGGAGATTATTGAGGCAGTAGAACATGGAGGGTATGGTGCTTCTCTGGAACAGGAAAAGAAAGATATGCATACGGTTTCGGAAGATTCAAAGCCAATGGCGAATTTTGATGCGGCAGCAGATCGGTTAAAATCTCAATTCATTTGGTCACTTATCTTTTTGATTCCATTAATGTACATTTCTATGGGACATATGTGGGGACTGCCGCTGCCATCTTTTTTAAGTGGTCATGAAAATGCGGTATCTTTTGCGTTTACCCAGTTTTTATTTTGTATTCCAATTGTGTATTTGAACCGAAATTATTATATGAAAGGATTCAAGACGTTATTTCACCTAAGTCCTAATATGGACAGTCTGATTGCAGTTGGTTCATCTGCTGCTCTTATTTACGGTATTTTTGCAATTTACCGTATGAGCTATGGGGTTGGTATACAGAATATGGACTTGGTAATGCAGTATCATGAGGATCTGTACTTTGAATCTGGAGCGATGATTTTAACATTGATTACTCTGGGAAAATTTTTAGAGGCACGTTCTAAAGGTAAAACAGGAGAAGCACTGAATAAGCTTTTAAACATGGCACCGAAGACTGCGGTACTGGAAAAAGGTGAAAAACATATACAGGTTCCTGTGGAAGAAGTACGGACAGGGGATATTGTGATTATCCGTCCAGGAAGTAGTATTCCAGTAGATGGTGTTGTGGTAGAAGGAAGAACAAGTGTGGATGAAGCAGCTATCACAGGAGAAAGCATTCCGGTTTCCAAAGAACATGGGGATGAGGTTATTGGTGCAACAGTAAATAAGAGTGGATTTGTGAAAATCAAAGCAACGAAAGTTGGGGATGATACGACATTTTCTCAGATTATCCGTCTGGTGGAAGAAGCCGGAGCATCCAAAGCACCCATTGCAAAACTGGCGGATCAAATCGCAGGTGTATTTGTACCAGTTGTAATGGCAATCGCACTGGTAACAGGTATTGTTTGGATTCTGGCAGGAGCAGATTTTGAATTTGCACTTTCTTCGGCAATCTGTGTTCTTGTCATTTCATGCCCGTGTGCTCTTGGATTGGCAACTCCGGTAGCCATTATGGTTGGAACCGGAAAAGGTGCAGAAAATGGAATTTTAATTAAATCCGGAGAAGCACTGGAAGTAGCTCATAGTATTAATAGTGTGATTTTAGATAAAACAGGAACCATTACAAGTGGACAGCCAGTGGTAACCGATGTGATTGCAGTAAACATGGAGAAGGATGCCCTGATTGAAGCAGCTGGATCTCTGGAAGGGAAAAGTGAACATCCTCTTGCAGATGCAATTTTAAATTATGCAAAAGAGCAAGGTGTAAGAAGCAAAGAAGTATCTGATTTTACTGCTATTCCGGGAAAAGGAATCTGTGGAGTTATCGATAATAAAAAGCTGATTGCCGGTAACCAGAGGCTGTTTGCAGAAGAAAAAATTTCTCTGGAAGGGTATGAAAGTAAAATAGAGGAATTGGCTTCTGCCGGAAAGACGCCGCTGCTCTTTGCGCAAGATGGAAAACTGGCAGGTATTATTGCGGCAGCAGATGTGGTCAAGCCTACAAGCAAAGAAGCAATTTCAAAATTAAAATCACTTGGCATTGAGGTTATTATGTTGACTGGGGACAACCAGAGGACTGCAGAAGGAATCGGCAGAGAATTAGAACTGGATCGTATCATTGCAGACGTTCTGCCACAGGACAAGGAACGTGTGGTTTCAGAAATTCAAAAATCCGGTAAAAAGACAGCAATGGTTGGAGACGGCATTAATGATGCACCTGCACTTGTTCGGGCAGATGTGGGAATTGCAATTGGTGCCGGAACGGATGTAGCGGTGGAAAGTGCAGATATTGTTCTAATGCGAAGTGATTTACTGGATGTGGTAACAGCGATCCGCTTAAGTAAAGCCGTTATCCGAAATATTAAACAGAACCTGTTTTGGGCATTTTTCTATAACTGCCTTGGAATACCGCTGGCAGCAGGAGTATTTTACTCCATGTTACAGTGGAGATTAAGTCCAATGTTTGGTGCAGCAGCCATGAGTTTCAGCAGTATTTTTGTTGTAACCAATGCGTTACGGCTGAAGCTGTTTACGGCAGAAGGAAAGAAAGAAGAAACAGTGGAAGTAATAGAACAACAAGAAGAACAGGAGGAAATAAAAATGGTTTTAAAAATTGAAGGAATGATGTGTGGTCATTGTGTAAAACATGTACAGGATGCATTAAATGCAATTGAAGGAGTAGAGGCAGCAGTTGATTTGGATAAAAAGGAGGCTGTTGTAACTGTTACGGGTGAGGTATCTACAGATGTACTGAAAAAAGCAGTTGCAGATGCGGGATATGAAGTAACAGATATTCAATAAATATTATAGGTATTATATATAAAAGGGCATGATGCGGAGAATGTTTTGTATCATGTCTTTTTTGCTGTCAGAAAGAGATAATTACAATTATTAAAAAAACGTATTCATGTGTAATTTTTTTATACGCAAGGTTCATGGTTTGACATATGAAAGAGAGGCTGTTATCATTTGGTTAGCAGGTTTTTTCTGCTTTAGAAATGGGGAAATGTATGAAAGAATTATTTGAATGTGAGAGAACAGCAGACGGTATTGAAGTGAAGGCATATCACGGAGATAGAGAGGAAGTCATGGTTCCAGAAATGTTGGAAGGAATTCCGGTGGTGAAGATTGGAGCTTATTGTTTTCATAATATGCGTCAGCTGAGGAAAATAAAAATACCAGATGGAGTGACGGAAATTGGCTCACATTGTTTCTATGACTGTCGGAATTTAAAGACGGTTTGTCTAAGTGACCGTGTTGTTTCCATTGAAGATGGAGCGTTTAAAAATTGTCAGGAAGTAACGGACATTTGGATGAATGTTTTGATTTATAAAACTACATGTCTTCATAGTCTTTTAGAAGAAATGTCACAGAAACTTAATATCCGTATGGACTACTATGAAAATGGTACATGCGTAAAAAGTGGAAAGGCTGTATTTCCCAAGTATCTGCTGGATTATGAGGATAATGTTCCTGCTAGGATTATTAATCAGGTAACGTATGGTTCTGGAGTGCATTACAGACAGTGCCTGAATGAGGATGGAATTGATTTTCGAAGTTATGATCAAACATTTCAAGTAGCAAAAGTAAATGATACGGTGGAAACATTATACGAGATTGCACGGAATCGATTGAAATATCCTTATGATTTAACCAGCGAAGCCAGAAAACATTATGTTGCCTATCTGAATGAGAATCTGATGGAAATCGTGAAGCTTTTGTTAAAGTCAGAGGAAAGCGAAGAACTTTTGTTTTTGGGAGAAAATGGTTTGTTAACTGAAGATAACATGGATAGTATCATTGATTTGGCTCATGATATGGAGAAAACAGAAAGTGTCAGTGTGTTGCTGGACTATAAAAACAAGCATTTTCGTAGGAAACAGAAAAGTTTTGTATTATAACAACCAGAGGAGTTACTTAGAATAGGAAAAATATGAAGAGCAAAGTAAGAAAAAGACTTATTGAAGTTGGAACAAAAATTTTACAGAATGCAAGGAATGAGCTGTATCTTTCCATGCATTTTTTGGACATTGCTTTAAGCCAGCTGGAATATGAAATGAGTGTGCAGACATTTTTCGTAGGAACGGATGGATGGAAGCTTTATTATAGTCCACGTTTTTTAATGGAACGGTTTGAATATAATCCGGTTTTGATTAACCGCGCCTATCTTCATATGATACTTCACTGTATTTTTCAGCACATGTATCAGGAAGAGGATTTAGAGGAAGAACTCTGGAATTTATCCTGTGATATTGCAGTGGAATATATAATGGATGGATTTGATTATAAGGCAGTGAAAAAGCTGATGTCTGATTATCGTGTGGAATGCTATGAAATGCTAGGGGAAAAACTGAAAGTTCTCACTGCAGAAGGAATTTATAAGCTGTTAAAGGATGGAATTTACAGCGACCAGGAGATTATGAAACTTGGTCTGGAATTTCTGGTGGATGATCATTCTTTCTGGAAAGGAAAAAAGAAGAATGAGGATGAGGAGAATCAGGAACAGAATCAGCAGCCTCAGCCGGAACAGAAATTTATGATGGAACTGTGGAAAAACATCAGTGAGAAGACAAAAACAAATTTGGAAACATTCTCTAAAAATATTGGAAGTGAGGCAGGCGGTTTTTTAAAAGCCTTGAAAATAGAACAGAGGCCACGTTATGATTACCGGAGTTTTCTGCGGAAATTTGCAGTACTCCGAGAAAGTATGCAGGTTGATGAAGAAACATTTGATTATATTTTCTATACGTATGGATTGAGTCTTTATAAAAATATGCCTTTAATCGAAGCAATGGAATCAAAGGAAGTAAAAAAAGTTGAAGAATTTGTAATCGGAATCGATACATCTGGGTCCTGTTCGGGACAGTTGGTTCAGACCTTTTTAAGCGAAACTGTTTCTATTTTATTGGAATCAGAGAGTTTTCAGAAAAAAGTAAATATTCATATCATTCAGTGTGATAATCAGATTCAGGAAGATGCGGTTATTACGTCTCTGGAAGAATTAAATCAGTACAAAGAAAATTTTCATGCAAAAGGGTATGGAGGAACGGATTTCCGTCCGGTGTTTACTTATGTGGATAGACTGATACAGGAAGGCCGCCTGAAAGATTTGAAAGGTATGATTTATTTTACCGATGGATTTGGAACATTTCCGGACCGACGTCCGAAGTATGATGTGGCATTTGTATTTATCCGGGATGATTATACGGATGCCCTGGTGCCGCCATGGGCAATGAAACTTGTATTAGACAGTGAGTTAAAATAGATGGGAGCTATTAGTATGAATATCAAACGAGCAAAAGAAGAAATTAAGCATGCTCTTCAGGCTTATCTTGCAAAAGATGAGTTTGGAGAATATAAAATTCCAGCAGTCCGTCAGAGACCAGTTCTTCTGATGGGACCTCCCGGAATCGGAAAAACAGCTATTATGGAACAGATTTCCAGGGAATGTAATATCGGCTTAGTTGCCTATACCATTACGCATCATACGAGACAGAGTGCGGTAGGTCTTCCTTTTATTGAGAAAAAGCAGTATGGGGGAAAAGAGTACTCCGTAACGGAATATACTATGAGTGAAATTATTGCATCTGTTTATGAAAAAATGGAAAAGACTGGAGTGAAAGAAGGAATTCTGTTTATCGATGAAATTAACTGCGTATCGGAAACTCTTGCACCTACTATGCTTCAATTTTTACAGGGAAAAACTTTTGGTAACCAGAGAGTGCCGGAAGGCTGGGTGATTATTGCGGCAGGAAATCCTCCAGAATACAATAAGTCTGTTCGTGATTTTGATATTGTAACTTTGGATCGTGTGAAGAGAATGGATGTAAAAGAGGATTATAGTGTATGGAAAGAATATGCCTCTAAGCAGGGAATTCATCCAGCAATTGTTTCCTATTTGGATATTAAGAAGGAAAATTTCTATGTGATGGAGACAACTATTGACGGAGTCAGATTTGTAACAGCCAGAGGGTGGGAAGATTTATCGGAAGTGGTTTACCAGTATGAAGAACTGGATATTCCAGTAGATGAACAAGTGATTGCCCAGTATTTACAGCATCCGGCAGTAGCAAAGGATTTCTCTGACTACTTGGATTTATTCAATAAATATAAAAATGATTATGATATGGAACAGGTGCTTTTAGGAAAGCTGGATGAAGTGGCAGCAGAAAAATTACAGGCTGCTCCATTCGATGAAAAATTAAGTGTTATTAGTCTTCTGTTAAGCAGATTATCTGATTTTTTCCAAAAGGCTTACGTAATGGATCGATATGTGACTGGGCTTTATGAATGCATGAAGCAGCTTAAAAAAATGGAAAAGGAAAATATCATTTTTGTAGAGGAACTTCGGAAGCAGGCAGAAGAAAAGCATCATCAGCTGGAACTTTTAAAGGAAGAATCACAGTCGGATAAAGTAAATATCAAGATTGAAAATCTGATTATTCATGGACTTGAGAAATTTGCAAAAGAAATGCTTCGGAATGGAGAAACTACGTTTGATGCTATAAGAGAGCTGTTTCAAAAGGAAACCATTCTTAGAGAAAATGCTATAAATGATGCTTCGGATAAGCTGGAATATGCCTTTTCCTTTATGGAAGAAGCCTTTGGGGAAAGTCAGGAAATGGTTATTTTTATTACAGAATTAACCCGTGGATATTATAGTATGAAGTTTATCGGTGAATATGGAAGCGAAAAATACTATCAGTACAATAAGAGCCTGTTATTCCATGACACCACAAAAAATATTTTAGATGAAATACAAAGTGTAAAAGAGATGGAACTTGAAACAACAGAGTAAGAAAAGTAATGAGGTTTGGGGAAGTTATGGAAACATATCAGTTTGAAGATTTGTTTGAGTACGGGATTATCTGGTCCAATCGAAAGACATTGACCATTGCAATTGAAGTGGGAGGAAAGGTTGTCGTAAAAGCCCCCTCTTTCTTAACTAAAAAGGAAATAGAATATTATCTGGTGAAAAAAAGAGGCTGGATTCTTAACCATCTGCCTCAGATGGTAGCATTGGAGGAAAAGAAGAATATCCGGAAATATGAGGCTGGTGAGAAATTCTTGTTTCGTGGCGTGGAATATCTGCTGGAAATAAGAAGTGATGTATCTTATACTACACCGGTAGTAAAATTATTACCTGGAAAACTGCATATATCCGGAAAGCAGCTGACACCGGATGAAATACAGAATGCCTTGAAGGAATGGTATGTAAAGCAGGCAGTACAGATTGTACAGAGAAGAGTTGGATTCTATGCACCTCTTCTTAATGTAGTTCCTAATAAAATCAATCTTCGGGATACCAAATCCAGATGGGGAAGCTGCAGCAGCAGAGGAAATATTATGATTAACTGGCGTGTTATTATGGCACCACCAGAAATTCTGGATTATGTTGTGGTACATGAACTCTGTCATCTGAAAGAAATGAATCATTCAAGGAAGTTCTGGAAATTGGTTGAAACGATTATACCAGATTGGAAAGGATGCCGAGAGTGGCTTCGGAATAATGGAATATCTCTAAGCATTTAAATATAAGAAGAGAAAGGGTGGTTTTTTGAATCAAAAAACAAAAGGAATCTTATGTATTCTTGCATCAGCATTTTGTTTTGCTGTTATGAATACATTTGTAAGGCTTTCAGGTGATCTGCCGTCTATCCAGAAAGCATTTTTCCGCAATCTGGTTGCGATCTTTTTTGCAGTAGCAGTGCTTCGGAAAAATCAAATAAAGATAGGATGGCCGAAAGGAAGCGGAAAAATTCTTCTGCTGCGTTCTTTTTTTGGAACGATGGGAATTATCTGTAATTTTTATGCCGTAGATCATTTGGTATTATCGGATGCATCTATGTTAAATAAAATGTCACCATTCTTTGTGATTTTATTTTCCTTTCTGATATTGAAAGAGAGATTGTCTTTAGTACAGGGACTTAGTGTTGTGACTGCATTTGCCGGCAGTTTGTTTATTATCAAACCGGTATTTTCAAATATGGAGCTGGTTCCATCAATGATTGGATTGTGTGGTGGACTTGGAGCAGGAATTGCTTATACCATGGTTCGTATTCTTGGAAAAAAAGGAGTAAAAGGACCGGTGATTGTATTCTTTTTCTCTACCTTTTCCTGTGTTGTAACACTGCCATATCTGATTGTAGATTATGCATATATGAAACCAATACAGATTTTTTATCTGATTTGTGCGGGGCTTGCGGCATCTGGAGGTCAGTTTGGAATTACAGCGGCATATTGTTATGCACCTGCAAAAGAAATTAGTGTGTATGATTATTCTCAGATTATATTTGCAGCAGTAATTGGTTTCTTTGTGTTTGGGCAGAAACCAGATTTTCTTAGTGTAATTGGATATATTATTATCTGTGGAACTGCAGTTGCTATGTTTTTATACAATAATCGAAAGACAGAAGTAATTTCTTAAAATACTTTTGAGAATAAAAAGGGCTGGCACATGGAAAACACTTTTTCCATGTGCCAGCTTTTCATGTCGATTAATTCAGCTTTTTTATTTTATCCAGATAAATTTTTGTTTCTTTCACGACTACATTACTTAAGAAAAGGATTGCAATTAAGTTTGGCAGTGCCATTAATGCGTTGAAGATATCTGCGATGGTCCATACTGCGGAAATAGACATAAAAGGTCCTATGAAAACAGCCAATACATAGAGCCAGCGGTAATATTTGAGAATGCTTTTCTTTCCACTGCATAAGTATTCCAGACAGCGCTCGCTGTAATAATCCCATCCGAGAATGGTTGTAAATGCAAAGAAAACAAGACAGAGCATCAATAGGAAAGCACTGATAGCAGATGGGAACGGAAGACCTTTCTGGAATGCAGCAGTTGTAATACCGACGCCTTCTAGTCCGATGTTCCAGGTTCCTGTAAGGACAATGGTAATACCAGTCATGGTACAGATAATAATCGTATCAATAAAGGTTCCAGTCATGGAAACCAGTCCTTGTCGTACCGGTTCATTTGTCTTTGCGGCGGCAGCAGCGATTGGGGCACTTCCTAAACCAGCTTCGTTGGAGAAGATACCTCTTGCAATACCACTTTGCATAGCGATTAGAATACTTCCTAAAGCACCGCCAGCAGCAGCTTTTATACCAAAAGCACTTTTAAAAATGGTAACTACAGCAGCAGGAATCTTATTGAAGTTTAAGACAAGAATTGTAACGGCAGCCAGGATGTAAAGACCAGCCATGAAAGGAACGACAATCTGTGAGACGCTGGAAATACGCTTGATTCCGCCGATGATTACAAGACCGACACAGGCAGTCAGTACAATTCCGGAAATTACAACCGTCCAAGAATAAGTATGGCCTAAGATGCTTACGTTCCAGGAGTTATTTGGGTCAAAATAGTTGTTTACTGCATTGGAAATACCATTTACCTGTGTAAAGGTACCAATACCAAGCAGACCAACACCAGTTCCGAAAAATGCAAAGATTTTTGCGAGCCATTTAAAATTTTTTCCCATACCGTTTTCAATATAGTAGAAGGGTCCGCCTAATGCGTGTCCATTTTTATTGATAACACGGTATTTAATTGCTAAAACACCTTCTGCATATTTTGTTGCCATGCCGAAAAGTGCAGCAATCCACATCCAGAATAAGGAACCGGGGCCGCCAGTAGAAATAGCAGTAGCAACACCGACGATATTACCAGTGCCGATGGTTGCAGAAAGTGCCGTACAAAGTGCTGCAAAGCTGGATACTTCTCCAGAGCCGCCTTCTTCATTATGTACCATGTATTTCAGAGCTCTTGGAAGCTGAAGAATCTGCAGTCCCCTTAACCGTATGGTCAGGTAAATTCCAACTGCAAGAATGATGACAATGAGTGGGATGCCCCACACAAAGCTGTCAATAGCTGTTAATAAATCATTTAGTTGATTTAACATGATAAAATACCCTCGTCTTTCGTGTGAACTAAGTAAGTAACGCTATTAATTTATCATAAAACGGTGTATAAGACAAGTTCCTGCCGAAATGATAATACGTAGAAATTAACTTTAATATTTGCATTAGCTGATATTTCATGTCATAATAAGAAAGGTATTTTTATTTTAGAATACTGGAAAGGGAGAGTGAAATGGAAGAAAGAAGATATTGTCATAAGGTACAATACTATGAAACGGATCAGATGAAGGTTGTACATCATTCCAATTATATTAGGTGGTTTGAAGAGGCAAGAACAGATTATATGAGTCAGGTAGGTGTTCCTTATGCAGAAGTAGAACGTGCGGGAATCATTATTCCAGTGGTAGATGTATCCTGCAAGTATAAAAAAATGACCAGGTTTGGAGAAACGGTTGAGATTATCACTAGAGTTACAAAATTTAATGGAGTGATTATGGAGTGTGAGTATGAAGTCTATGGACAAGAAAACCAGGAACTTAAGGTAACGGGGACATCCTCTCATTGTTTTTTGGACAAAGATTATAAAGTGGTTTCTTTGAAAAGAAAATATCCAGATATATATGAAAAGCTTCTTAAGGCCTGATGACCTAAGAAGCTTTTCATAGCGTCTGATTTTAGATGGAAATGTCTATGTTTCCCCCAAGTTCAGGGCAGACAGAAGCTTCCATCATTTTTTTCATGCCATCGGCTGCGATATCCATTTGATTCATGGAAAGTTTCATGACGGAAACGGCAACCTGGCTGTTTAAATTCATAGTTGACATTTCAGTTGATAATGCTGCAATATCCATAGAAAGACCTCCTTTCTGGGACTATATCTTTAAACTCCATTCGGAGCAGTTCCATACATCGGTTACCAGGCCTTCATAAAATTCTGGTTCATGGCAGATAAGAAGAATACTTCCTTTGTATTCCTCTAAAGCACGTTTCAGTTCTGCTTTGGCATCTTTGTCTAAATGGTTCGTCGGCTCATCCAATAGAAGAATGTTAGTCTCACGGTTTACTAGTTTACATAAACGGACTTTTGCCTGTTCGCCACCGCTTAGTACACGTACCTGACTTTCAATGTGTTCTGTAGTCAGACCACATTTTGCAAGAGCGGAGCGAACCTGGTACTGGGTATAGGAAGGAAATTCATTCCAGATTTCCTGAAGGCAGGTTGTCTGGTTGTCTGCTTTGATTTCCTGCTCAAAGTAGCCGATTTCCAGATAGTCCCCAAGAGTAACAGAACCGCTTAAAGGTTTGTTCAGGCCTAAAATACTGCGAAGTAGTGTTGTTTTACCAATACCATTGGCACCGACTAAGACAATTCTCTGTCCACGTTCCATGGAAAGATTCAGAGGCTTGGAAAGTGGTTCATCATATCCGATAACCAGTTCTTTTGTTTCAAATAATACTTTGCCGGATGTACGGGCATTCATAAAATGAAACTCTGGTTTTGGCTTTTCTTTCTTTAACTCAATTTTGTCCATTTTATCCAGTTTTTTTTGTCTGGACATGGCCATGTTTCTGGTAGAAACTCTGGCTTTGTTTCTGGCAACGAAATCTTCCAGCTCTTCGATTTCCTGCTGCTGGCGGCGGTACGCTGCTTCTAACTGTGCCTGTTTCATAGCATAAACTTCCTGAAACTTATCATAATCCCCAACATAGCGGTTTAATTCTTGGTTTTCCATATGGTAAATGAGGTTAATAACGCTATTTAAAAATGGAATATCATGTGAAATCAGGATAAAGGCATTTTCGTATTCCTGAAGATAACGTTTCAGCCATTCAATATGTTCAACATCTAAATAGTTTGTCGGTTCGTCAAGTAAAAGGATATCTGGTTTTTCTAAGAGAAGTTTGGCAAGCAGAACTTTTGTCCGCTGCCCACCACTCAATTCGGTAACATCTTTGTCAAGACCGATGGCATCGATACCAAAGGCGCGGGCAATCTCGTCAATTTTAGAATCAATGATATAAAAATCGTGTGCCATTAAAAGATCCTGAATAACCCCTAGTTCCTCCATCATGGCAGCAAGTTCTTTTTCAGAAGCATCTCCCATTTTATCGCAGATGCCATTCATTTTCTCTTCTAATTCAAATAAGAAAGAATAGGCGGATTTTAATACGTCGCGGATGGTCTGTCCCTTCTGAAGAACGGTGTGCTGGTCTAAGTACCCGACTCTGACGTTCTTGGCCCATTCTACTTTTCCTTCGTCTGGCTGTAGTTTTCCGGTAATAATGTTCATAAATGTGGATTTTCCTTCGCCATTTGCACCCATAAGTCCGATGTGCTCACCTTTTAAAAGACGGAAAGATACATGATTAAAAATCGCTCTGTCTCCAAAGCCATGGCTCAAATTTTCTACATTTAAAATACTCATATTGTAACTCCTTATTGTTTCTTTAGTATTTCGGATTATTCGCGTAAAGTTATGATAAAAATACGATAACAATATTTTATCGGAAAATAGAAAAGCTGACAATAGATTTCTTATTTCTGATAAGAAAAAATATTTAGTTCTCTGGGTAAAGCCAGTTTTGTTCCAGGTGATAGAAAGAAGCATCCTGCTTTTTTTCTTTGGAAGAAGAAAGACTGCAGCGCCAGCACGTGTTTTTTAAAGAATTATAAATTGTGGCACCACATTCTGGACATTCACTGATATGATAAACGAAAAAATCCAGTTTCTTATCATAGAAATACCGGTATAATTCTTGATCTGCAGGAGAGAGCTGTGAAAGAGATTTTCCTTTGTAGTACTTATTATAATCAGAAGAGACAACTTCGGCGGCCTGTTTGGAAATACCAAATAGCTGAGAAAGCTGCTGTGTATCTTGAAAATCTGTTTGATGAAGCACGATTCGTGGTGCAAGAATATGGGAAGCGAAATAGTTTGCTTCGGTTTCTTTGCTGCTATGTAAAAAAATATGTCCTAATTCATGCATCAGGGAAAAATGGATACGCGGCAGTGGCATCGCATCGTTATAGCAGACTAGTCTGTTCCAGGTAAAAGCATCTTTGGAAAATTTCACTCCCATTTGATAGAGTTCTTCACTTTTTTCTCTTAGCTTAGAATAGCTGAAGTACGGAATTTCTAATTTTTTTAGAATCTCTACAGTGGAGACAGGGAAGGATTTTATGGAACACAGGCGGTATACGTCCAGTGTTTTTATTTTGATTTCATCAATTGTCATAAAATCCTTCCCTTCCTATGTTCAAAATGATTAATCCATATTTGAAAGTAATTGTATCAATTTCATTTTTTCTTCTGTTGTCAGCTGTTTTCCGCCTCGTGCAATTAAAGTTTTCATATCCTGATAAGGATTTTCCAAAGCATAAGAAGCAACAGAATGATGACCAGATAATTCATCCAGGTTAACCTGAAGAATATCGGCAATTCGTTTCAGTGTATCTAGGTCAGGCACGCGGCTTCCATTCTCGTACATGCTGACGGCACTTTTGGATATGCCAAGTCTGTCTGCAATATCCTTTTGGGTGAATCCGCGGCTTAAGCGAAGATTGCGAAAGATAACATTAAAGTTTCCCATTTCTAATTCACCTCTCTTTTTCTTATATTATACACGTGATGTTAACTGAAGTAAATAAAAAAATTACAAAGCGTGTTGACAAACATATGTTCTTGTGATATCATGTAATTGTTCACAAGGAGTGAACATTATAAAAGCTTATGGGGCTTGAGTACAGAAGAGGAGAGATACCGGAGGATGAATGATTCTATTATTCCTATGTATAAGAATTCTTTTTCCTTCCTAAAAAGTGTTTACATATATCATATGTTTCGGCTGCATTCATTCTAAGGTATCGAAAGTACAAGTGTACAAGTGTGCAAGGGCGGACAATAAGGAGCGGACTGTATCCGCAGACGTTTCTGATAAACCTTCCGTTTTAAAGGGGGATGTAAGGTTTGGATGGACGGAAATGAAAAGGGGGATTTAGAAAGGATCAGATGGTATGAGAGCAGACATACCTTCTGGTTCTTTTTCGGTTCTGAATTTTTTATGTGATAAAGATAAATGATAACGTTGATTTATGTCTGTTATAAATACAAAAAACCTTTAACATTTCTGTTAAAGGTTTTTGACAGGGGCAGTAGGACTTGAACCCACGACCTGCGGTTTTGGAGACCGATATTCTACCAACTGAACTATACCCC
>CAKSBP010000051.1 GCA_934438135.1 uncultured Clostridium sp.
TTTTTAATGTGTATCCTTTTCGCTCAAAGTACTGCTGAATCTGATTTAAAAAATCTTCCTGCCTGCTCATAAATGGCCATGCAACACTTAAGAATATATTCGATTTTCTCAAGAACACCCCCAGCTTAGCATCCACGTTTATATTACTTATATTATATTCAGGTTATTGAAAGATATGTCCCAAAAAAGTCTATTTAGGAAACTTTGAGCCCAGTTAATTCTTGTATCACATCAATTTCATACGGCGGAACTAAGATTTCATATTCGTTCCTGATAATAACTGCATAATAATATGGAATCACCACACCACGACCGTAATCGGTTGTAATATAATACTGATCATAGATACTTGCATCGGATTTTATTTGATATTCCTTGTAAATACCATCATCAAAATTCATTTCTTTGTTCCATAAATCTAACGCAGCTTTTTTATCCACTTTTTCTATTGCACAAATATCTTCTAGCACAAACACAAGTTTTTTATCTTTAATTACAAAACACAAATTATTTTTCTCTCGAAATGCATATATATGTTCATTCATATACGTAACAAACTCCACATTTTCCGGCTCATATAATGTATACATAATTTCAAGCTGCTTTGCGTCTTCTGGAATTCCCTGCTGCATAAAATATTCTTTCTGTGAAATGTTATCTTTTTTTTCAGATTCAGTAAATTTATCAAAGTATACAGATTCCTGTAACTTATTCTTGCTATAAAAATGCAGAACAATGGCTAAAATGATGCATATAATACCAGCTATATATAACGTTTGATTTTTTAAATCCTGACCGAATCCAATTGTAATGATTCCTAAAATTCCCAAGATTGCTTTTACAAACTGCAATACCATATGCCGGATCATATTAGAAATAACCGGATCAGACTTTCTGTTTGTTTTCACTTGATACGCTTGACCTGCTTGGTTTCTTTTCTCGACAAATTCTTCTCCATTTAAAATTTCCATACTGTTATGAAAATTTCTTGAAAATACATTTTTCATTCTGATTCCTCATATATCTTTCTAAACATTTTATTCTTTCGAACGATATTTTTATTATAGCATATTTGCTATAAACTAACAAAAGCGCCTGCAAAAAACGCAAACGCTTTTCATTTTTAATTTTATTATCTTCTATTCGTCAAAGTTAACTTGATACTCTCCTTCTGGTGTTTTCAGAGTTAACAATCCAAGATTGAATTCATCATCCATAATAGTGATATTATATTCTAAAATAACATCATCTTCAAACTTAGATAACAGCAGATATGTTCCGTTTTCTTTTCCTTCGATTTGATCACATATATCATCATAAACAGCAAGACCAGAAATATCTCTTGGATAACCAGCTGCTTTTATTTTGTTTTCAATTGCTTCATATAATTCCTTCATAGTTTGATACTCTCTTTCTTATTTTTTTGTTTTCCTTTAAAGTATATCACAAAAAAGCAAAAAGAGGTCCCCAATTTCTTGGAAATCCTCCTTTTCTTACAATTTTATTATGTATACTCTATGAATTGTCTTAGATCTCTTCTGCAAAAATATTCAGTTCTTTTGCATTTTCCTGAAGATTTTCAATTCCTGTCTTAATATTCTGCAGACCGTTAATCTGATTTTCCAGAAGATCATTCGAACACTGGAATCGGTCATAAATTTCATCAATGGAGTTCTTAATAGAATTCAGTACATCGTTAATCTCCGTCAAAGACTGTTTAGTAGATTCCGAAAGCTTACGGATTTCGGTTGCAACAACACTAAAGCCCTCGCCTGCTTTACCTGCTCTTGCGGATTCAATCGATGCATTTAGACCAAGCAGATTCGTTCTTCGTGTAACACTGTTGATAAATTTAAGAATATCATCCGTCTTTTTATAGTTATCCCGTGTTATTTTTATGTAATCTTCAATGCTTTCATTCGTCTCATTAATTTGTACAAATACATCTGTCATTCCTTTGACATTGGTAGACATACCATTCAATGACTCAGCAATCGAGTTGGATAAATTAGAAATTTTATTTACCTTTTCAATTTTATCAATGCTCATACTGATAACCATGGTTCCTGCAATCTCCCCGTCTTCAAATATTGGAACTCCTACCGTTCTTACTGGAAAACCAAATACTTTCTCTGGAACGATAATATCAATGACTTCTTTCTTATGAAGACATACATCTGCAGCGGAACCTTCTGGAATCGCATCTCCTGCTTTAAAGTTAATCTTTAGTGTATCCGTGTTCTGCACAAAAAGAAATTTTTTAGTATTTGATATTGTAAATCCAACATTTTCCCCAAAATAATATTTAAAATAAGGAACCATGTTATAAAAGGACTCCATAAGTGTATTGTCCGAAATTTGATTTATCATTCGTAATACCTCCCGTTTAATTTTTTCTAATTCATTATGTATAAATAAAGGGGTCTTCTTAATGTGACAAGATGCAAAAAGCAGAAGACACATTTAAAAGTCAGTCTTCTGCGTATATTTTGTATAAAACTATTTTAACACTATCTGCCCTATGATTCAATTACATGTTTGATATTATTTATTCTTTGCCTGTTCCAGTGCATGATTTACAGCTGCCAAAATTCCCTTGGAGCTATAAGTTGCACCACTGACAGCGTCCAAATCAACAGATTGACTTTCTATAATTGCATCTAACAGGCCGTTTTCTGCCTGGAAAAAAAATGCTTCATCATCCTGATAGTCCAGAACAGAAATGCTTTCGATTTCATCATTTACAATGGTAACTTCTACTTTTGTATTTCCTTTGAAGCCATAACCTTCTCCAATCCATACACCATCCTGATAAGTCATTTTTTCCTTTGAAGCAGCCAAATTTTTCGCACTGCTTTTTATAGAAATGCAGGTTAACGGAATACATACGACTGCAATCAATACAACTCCACAAACAAAGGCTGTCTTTCCAATGTCTCTAGATTTCTTACGAATCAGATATTTACGCATTCGAAGAGTTCCATAGATACCAAAAACCAGAGTGTAAATTAAGAAATCAAAGAGATACTTTTTACTTCCCTCCATTAGCTGCGGCACATATAGAAGTGCAACATGTATATAAATCAGGCCATAAAACAGATAGGACCATCTCTGAAATTTTTTCCACCTTCCACCTGTCATTTTCTTTCTAACAGATGGGAAAGACGTTATAGTAAGCGGAATCAGTAGAATCACTAAAACTACTGATACAATAGCAGCCAGAAGCTGATTCGTCCGAAGAATTCCTGGCTGTGTAAACAACGCCACATAATAATATTTTCCATAACTGATATTATGAATGAAAATCATAAATGCACCCATAATGGCAAAATCACGACGATTAGTCATAAGCATACGCTGGAATTTTGATTTTGGAGGCATTACAATAGCATACATGACCAGTACGAACAATGCTGTTGCAATTGTTCCTCGTTTTAGATAATCACGAAATATCGGTACCAGAAGCACTGGTATCTGTTCCTCCGGCAGGAATACAACCAGTGCAGATACGGCAATACTGATGCCGTACCATACTTTGGGATATTTCCTTATATTTTTTTCAAATGCAAATCCAAAAACTAAACAAACTACAATGGATATTAATAACTTCATAAGAACCTCTTTCTATTACTCTTTGCAAATACTGAAAGAAACCGATGGATACCCCGCAGCATCCAGCGAGATATCATAGGAACCGTTTTTTTCAAATATGGCAGTTTCCTCTCCGTGTCTGCTAATAACAGCGTCCATGTTAATGCTTCCGTCTTCGTTAAAGATAACACTTCCCAGATTCATTCCATTCAAAGGATTTCCATTAATCATAACAGCTGTGATTCCGGATATATAATCGGAAACCGTAATACCCTTTTCATTTTCAACAAGCTTTAATATTCCATCTTTAAAAGAAACCGCATTATCTGCAAGCTCAGATAATATCAGGCAGGAAACTTTTAAATCAGCGTATTTCTTATCAGAGAATATAATAGAATACTGCCCTGGTTTTAAATCGGAATTTAAGGTTACAATATTATTTTCCATGCTGTAAGTTCCAGATTCCATGGAGACACGGTTCTTTACTACATCACTGATTGTATAACTACTATCTTCTGGAACATTTTGTTCTACTGGAATCTTTGTTCCATCTAAATTATACGCTTCTGTTTCAGTACAGGATGCAGAGTATTTGTCTGCTAGCTGTTCTTTTACAAATAGAGAAGTTTCGATTACAATATCATCCTGATTGGACAGTAAGTATGTAATCTTTGTAATTGTTTTGCCCTCAATATCTTTGAATCTTTCATATCCTGCCACATTTTCATGAGGATCAACAAACTCTTTTACAGAGAATGCAAGTTCGGACGCCTGAAGCCAGATATTATCTTCATGCTGTAATCCATAAAGAGCTCCGTCTTCTGTCTCAAAAATCACACCCTGTACATCTGCTGTGCTGACTTTTAATCCTTCTAAAGAAACGGCGTAATTTCCCCAAGGAGAAGTCGTTGTAATACTGGCTGTAATATTTTCACCTTTTACTGTATTACCAACTGTTTTACTCAATGTTCCATCGGAATTAATTACTTTATATTCTTCTGGTACTTCTTCTGTAACAGTATCCAATCTGTTTACCAATTCAATTAATTTATTGCTGCATTCTGTTCCATTTTTAGAGGCTTTTACTACATCATCATAAAGTGATTTTGAAATTGCTACATTTACATTGGAAGGACCAAGAATGTTAATGCCGTTTTCAGATTCTTCTGTAAATGCTGCTTCAAAAGCCTGAGATTTCTGTGTGGTAGCAGAAGTTACTGCATCATACATACCTTCTTTGGTATACCCTGCTTCTTCTACTGCATTCGCTGCATCATATTTTCCTGTCGCTGCTTCTGGCTCTGGTTCAATCTGATTTAATTCCCCGTAGTAATAATCTGCATAAGAAAGATCCAATGTTCCGTAATAATAGTCGCTAGATGATTCCGAAGTTTCTGTTTTGGAAGTTTTATCTGTACCTCCGCATCCAGTAATACTTACTGATGCAATCATACCTGCCATAAATAATGCCAGTGTCTTTTTATTCTTCATATGTTCCTCCATATAATTAAATATAATAAAGTTTTATCTTTGGTTAGTTGTGTCTAACGTTTACGTATGATACAGGAATTTCAAAGAAAAAGCAAGCATCTTATTGGCTATAAATTCTCAATAAACAACAAATTCAAAAAAGCTCTCAACTGCATTTACAATTGAGAGCTTTTTTCTTAATTTATTTATTCAGTTACAGCTTCTTCCGTCTCAGAAGCCTGTGCTGCATTTGGGTCAGAATAAACAATTTCATTGGAACTTCTAAAAATAGTATCTTCAGAACCAAGCTGATTTACTACAATGGTATCACCATCTTTCAGAAATTCTGCTTTTACCGTAAGCATTGTATCAGTCAGGAATTTGGTAGATACTTTTTTGCCATTTACAAAAACTTTACTCCATTTTGTAAAATTAGAACCAGATATGGTTATTGTATCTTCATCCGGTGTTGGATATACGTTATCAATATTAACGTCTTCGACACCCATTATTATATCTGTAGCTGGGTACAAATCTTCTCCATGATAAGCGTACCGTTTTCCGTACAAAATGTCATACTGAAGATTTTCCAGTCCGTCAGAGGTTTCTTCCTTCTGTGCAGCGTTCAGTTTCTTATTCAAATAGTTCTGTTCATAAGTAAAAACAGTTCCTTCATGAATACCAAGCTGATTCGTTGTATTCGCAAGAAGTTCATAAGCCTTTAGGTCTGCATCTTCTTTTTTCAGTCCAAAGTTATTCCATGTTACATATTTTGTCTTGAAAATATCATGTGACTTCATGTCGGAATTTTCCAGTCCCATGGTTGGAAGATGATCTCCAAAGAAGACAACCATAGTATTTTCATCTCTTTTAGAAAGCATATCTATCAGATTCTTGATAAATTTATCTACTTCATGAATCATATTCACATAATATTCCCATTGATTATCTTCCGATGGGCTGTCACCGCCGGACACTTTGATTTCTGGATTCTCCAGTATTTTTTCCGTTGGATAGTCTCCATGACCCTGAACGGTAATCGTATAAACAAGATCAGACTGATTCGGTGTAGCATCTAATGCTTTTTCTGTCTCGCTAATCAGAATATTATCTGTTGGCCAGTCACCTAATGGTGTATATTCCTGAATATTCATCAATTCCTTACTTGTAAAGCTGTCAAATCCCATCATAGAAAATGCATTAGCACGGCTATAAAAATTACCACCATTGTTGTGTACAACATGGGTACCATATCCAATTTTAGATAAATTAGAAGCAATACTTTCACAATTCGTTTTCTTTAAAATTGTCTTATATGGGTATTCACCAGTGCCAAAATACTGCATGCTCATACCAGTTAAGACTTCGAATTCACTGTTTGCAGTTCCTGCACCAACAACCGGCACAGTTAAGTACCCAGATGTATATTTTTTCTCTAATTGGTGAAAATTAGGTACTGGGTCTTCTGATAAATTCAGGTTATTAAATTCTGTTGGATCCATAAAAGATTCCAGCAGAACCACGATGATATTGGGATCATCTTTATTCGTTGTTTTCTTTTGTTCACTTTCATTTAATAACGTTTCTATCTTTTCCTCAGAATAATCAGATGGCTTCTTCATACCACGGTCGACAACACTGGTCGAAAATCCGTAAACGAAACCATAATTCTCATATCCCTGGGCGATATTTGAAAAATAGGAATCCAGAATATTGGAGTTCTGTGCTGCTTTTGTTGTAATTGGCAGCATGAAAAACAATCCGGCAACTAAAATCGGAGTCATAACTGCACGTCTAGAGCCCTGGAACTTCGGTCCTTTTACAAAAAGGAGAATACAAAGTATCAGAAATAGTGCAACAACACTTACAACCATAACTGCCTGTGTCGTGGTAAAATACTTCGTATTACTCATAGACAGTAAATCCTGAATACATTTTAAATCCGTATATCCAAACGGTGTTACTCGCTTTGCAAGCACTAATCCGTTTACTGTTCCTAAAAACAGCCAGAATCCACTAATAAATACTCTGGCAAACAATCTTCGCCGAATCAGGTAAACCAGCGATAAAGATGCAAATATAATAAAAGAATTATAAATATATGCCTTTGTATGCTCATCCGCAAATGAAAATGCAGATGGAAAAGAACGTCTGGATATACATTCAATTATAAAACAAAGCAGGCATGACAATACTATATGGAATAGTAATGAATATTTATTAAAAATCCGAACCGCCTTATCTATTCTCGCCTGCTGTTCTGGACGAATCGGTTTCTTTTCCCTTCTAGGGATGTGTCTGGTCAAGTCTTTTAATCTATGTGTAATAGATTTCACAAGTTTTTCCTCCTACAGACAAAAACAGACGTATTCTTAAAGTAATACGTAAGTTCCTGTTAATCCAGCGAACGAATCGCATATTAATTTTTCAATTCTTAGCATATATCGTGTGTGAGAAAAAATCAATGGTAATCTCATCTAAAATTTTACCCGAATTTTACCTAAAAACTTTCAAAATAGATAAAAATGCTGGAATAGCCATATAAATCTGCCGCTCTATAGGCACCAGCTTTATATCATTATACACCCGATAAGAGAAAAAAAGAAGGAAAAGTTCTTTTACTAATTCGACAAAAAGACCAGCGTTCTACGCTGGCCGGGATAAATATCTTTTCTTTTTGTAGGTTATTGTGTCTGCTTTAAATTAATATTTGTAATCAATTCGGATTGTTGCTGCCTTCAGGGTCGTCCAGCTGTTTCCTTCTGCCCAGACGGTCCAGGAACTTTTTGCTGTTAAACCTGTAAATTCAGTTGAAAAATATGTAGTATTTAAGAAAGATTTTTCAGCCTCTTTTCCAGATTCTTCGTGTCTTACACACCAATACGCACTGCCGCTGCCGCTTTTAGAAGCTTTTAAGGTAACTTTTGTGACGGTCGCTCCTGTTGGAACACTTGCAGCTGATATAGTGAAAGTGCCGGAAATACCAGTAGAAGTAATATTAAAAATCGGCAGGCTTCTGGAATAATAATTTGTGGATGCAGCCTGTACTGGAACTGTAAGTTCAATATAACCCGTTTTTCCATTTTCTTTCTGCAAATCAGCTGTAGTCTGTGGTGTTGGCAGCATTACAGCTGCTAAGGCAAGAGATAAGGTAAGAGATACTATTTTTTTTGTAAGTTTCATACGTGAATCCTCCTGTTTTAATAATTAAGAAAAGATATCTCAATAACCCTACCACATAATACCAAATTTTACATGTAACGTCAAATTAATTCCAGTATTTCTGCACCATCTTCCAGTTTTATATCCCGTTTATCATGAGTAATCCAAAGAACGGTTTTTCCTTTCGTATATTCTTCTATTACACGAAGGACATTCCTTCTTGTATCTATGTCCAGTCCATTCAATGGCTCATCAAAGAATAAAATATCCGACTCTGCCAGCAGTGCCCTGGCAATGGCAACCCTCCGCTTCATTCCGCCACTCAGTTCTTTTACTTGTTTATATATGCAGTTTTCCAGTCCAAGCTGTGAAAACAGTTCTGTAATATTCTCTTTGCTGATGTTTTTACGTGGAAGCAGACTTATGTTTTTATATACCGTCAAATTATCTACAAGACGGTTTTCCTGAAATACAGCACTCTTCCTTTTTCCTAAAACACCTGTAATTGTACCTGAATCAGGCGATATTAATCCCATTAGTATAGACAAAAGCGTTGTTTTCCCACATCCGGAACGTCCCATAATGTATGTTATTGTTCCGGGTGGAAATTCATAGGAAAAATCTTTCAACACTTGAATATTATCATAATGTTTATTTAATCTGCTCACAATGATTGGTTCATTCACATCCCTTTCCTCCTTCATTCCATCTTTCCAGCCATGTAAGCAATGTCAGGAAAATTTTTTCAAATCCCACGCTAAGTACAACAATCGTTAACGTCCATGCAAATAAATCTGCTGTTTCCAGATAAATCTTCGAATTATAAAGTTTCTCACCAATAGACCCAGAAGGAATACCAATTACTTCTGCTGCAATTCCTGCTTTCCAGCACAATCCTAAAGAGACCGCACAGGCGGAATGAAAATAAGAAAATACAGATGGAAGATAAATATAACGAAACATTTTCCACGGAGTTACTTCAAAAATTTTGGTCATTTCCAGCATTTTAGGATTTACACAGCGAATTCCTTCTAATATATTCGTATAAAGAACCGGAAAGCACATAATGAACGAAATCAATATGGATAGGTTCTTGGATGGAATCCAGATAAGCACCAGAATAATAAAAGATGCAACTGGTGTTGTTTTCATTGCTATGATTAATGGTGCCATCAATTCTCGAATACGAATAAAGCGGGATGCTAAAACTGCTGTTACTACACTACATATCATAGATAGAAAAAAACCACCGGTAATCCGAAAAAAGGAAAAACAGACTGCACTCATAAATTCTTTCTGCAAAATTAAATAACACAGCTTCCTTAATACAAAAACAGGAGATACCAAAAGGATCTCCTGTCCGATTATCATACTTGCACCCTGCCATACCAAAATCCAGAAACAGATACTCCACAAACGGATTTCTTTCTTACTGCTGGTAATAAAATGCTTCATCTGGCAAAGTTCCTCCAACCGCCTTCGGATTCTGATTATATAATACATTCAGGTAGCCACTTAATTTATCTTTCATTTCTGTGCCGGATATAAATGTAATATTACAATTTGGAAGTGCCTGTTTCGCCGCTTCTTCTTTTATAATATCATAACTACCAATCAGTTTTGCCGCTTCTTCGGTATTTTTATTTACATAATTTACAGACTGCTCATATTGAGCCAGAAATAGATTTATTGCATCCCGATTGCTGTCAACAAAATTTTTTGCTGCAATAACAACACCAGTAAGTAGTGTTCCAGGTTCTTGCTTTCCACTCTGAACCTTATCCCATTCTTTATTCAAATCAACTACAGCACGAATATCTGGATTACTCATTTTGGCTGTCGTTACAAATGGTTCTGGAAGAAGTGCAACCGCATCTTTATTTTTCGTAAGTGCAGCAACACATTCTGTATGTTCCGACTTCCATTCGACTGTAACATCCTTCGCTGGGTCCAATCCGTTTTCTGTTAGAAGATAGTTCAATGCATATTCCGGAGTAGCTCCCTTTCCACTGGCATAAATCGTTTTTCCTTTTAAATCTGTAAGAGAAGAAACGGTATCCGTTCCATTTTCACAGATATAAAGGACACCAAGGGTATTGATTGCGAGAACCTGAACCTTTCCATCCATTTTATTATATAAAACAGAAGCCAGATTTGCTGGAACTGCTGCAATATCCAGTTTTCCCTGAATAAATGCTGGGGTAATTTCATCTATGGATGCAGAAATAGAAAAAGTATACTGGTTAGAAGCAGTATTATCTAAATCCGAATCAGACATCATTTTTACCATCCCCATCGCAGTAGGACCTTTTAGTGCACCGACTCGAACTGAAACTGGTGTTTCGGATGGCTCTGCTGTCTCAGATGCCGCCTGTGATGGTGACGCTGCCTTATTATCTTCCCCATCCGATGCACTTTTCCCACATGCAGACATAGTCAGACAGAGAAGAAGGGTTAAAAAGAATACAATTGTTTTTTTCATTTTCTGCTCCTCTATTCTCTAAATTCATATTACCAGACTATGGTATTATAAATAATCAAATCTGTCAACGGGGTTGAAGAATCAGATTTTCTTTATATGCAAATGACAAACAGTCACTTTATCTGTTATAATGTTATAATAGGTAACATGAGATTTTTTTATGGAAGTGAGAGGAATTATGCGTACAAAAGAAACTTTAAAACATTATGCGGTCCGAGTGACCTCTAACTTAAAAGTATTTTTAAAATGGGGGCTGATATCTATCGTTGTCGGCCTAAGTGTCGGCGCAGTCAGCACCTTGTTTGCGTTTTGTATGAAATGGGTTACAAACTATCGGACAGCACATGAAAAAATTATTTTATTTCTGCCTTTGGCGGGAATTTTTATTGTATTTCTTTATTATATTTTCCACTATAAAAATGATAAAGGTACAAATTTAGTGCTGTCCACCATTCATGCGGAATCAGAAATACCATTTCGTATGGCACCGTTGATTTTTATTTCGACTATCGTTACACACTTGTTTGGTGGTTCTGCCGGGCGTGAAGGTGCAGCGCTGCAGCTGGGTGGAAGTATTGGAAATCAGTTAGGACGCTGGCTTAAACTAGATGATAACGATACCAGAGTTATTGTTATGTGCGGCATGAGTGCAGCATTCTCGGCTGTATTTGGAACACCAGTTGCGGCAGCCATATTTGCAATTGAAGTAGTCAGCGTAGGCGTTATGTATTATGCAGCTCTGATGCCTTGTGTATTTTCTTCCCTGATTGCATCTCGTTTCTCTGCGAAAATGGGTATTGTCACTGAAGAGCTTAGCATGACCAGTGTTCCTGCATTTCATCTTATCCCAAGTCTTAAAATTGTTTTGATGGCAATGATATGTGCAGCACTTAGCGTCGTTTTCTGTATGATTCTACATGGCACCGGTGATCTGTTCCGGAAATACATAAAGAATCCATATGTGCGGATTGTTTCTGCCAGTGTGGTTATTCTTTTGCTCTGTTTCTGCCTGAATAGTACGGATTATCTTGGTGCAGGTATTCCTGTGATTGAACATGCACTTGCTGGAAAAGTAATTCCTGCTGCTTTTCTTTGGAAAATGATTTTTACAACGCTGACTCTGGAATCTGGTTTTAAAGGCGGAGAAATTGTACCATCATTCTTTATTGGTGCAACGTTTGGCTGTCTGTTTGGTACTATCGCCGGTATCTCACCGTCTTTATGTGCGGCAACTGGTATGATTGCAGTATTCTGCGGTGTAACAAACTGCCCGATTACATCTATGTTAATTGGATTTGAACTATTTGGATTCCGCGCAGTGCCTTATTTCCTGATTGCAATTAGTGTAAGCTATCTATTATCTGGATATTATGGATTGTATCATGATCAGACGATTGTCTATTCGAAGTATAAGACGAAGTATGTGAATATGAAGACACGTAAATAAAAATTAACAAAAAGCTTCTCCCATGTCCTACATTCTAAACCTGACAGCCGCCTTCTAGGCTGTCAAGTTTAGAATTCAAACTCTGCCAAACTTACGGCTTCTGTCTGAAAATCATTCATTGAATTCTACATCTACATAAAAACCCTTCTCAGTCTCTTTAATATCTTTTACAATCCCACTCAGGTGTTTTAATCTATCTGCAAAATCATAATTACCAGACATGGCAACAGCTGGTTCAATTACATAGTAATACTGCTTTGGGAGCTTGCTTTCACGGATTTCTACCTGCTGCCCGATTTCTATCAAGCCCTGCCGCTCCATTTTAAACTCTATTATACGCAAAAAATCGTCTCCTTCTATGTTATTATTTGGTTATTATAATACAACAGAAGGAGACTTTGCAAATTTTTCTTATGCATAGCAAATAAGATAGGGCTAAAGAGCCTTCGAATTTCTTCGAAGGCTCTCTCCCCCTAAACAATTAATTATTTCTTGAATTTTTCTTTTGTGCCTGCTGGCAGAACTGGCTGATACATAAAATAATAACAAGCCGAATTTACAGATTGCTTAAGAATATGATGAGAAATTTTCTTAAAAATCTTTTCTGTCATTGATGTCACCTCCTGATGTAACTAAAATAGTAATTAATGTTGACAAATAACTAAAACAATTTATCTTGAAATTATCTGTCTTTCCCTCAGAACAGATGATTCTTTTGGGCTGATTAAATCAATCGTCAATATAAAGTTTGAATGTGAGTAATTTATAACTAGACTTCCACCATTCTTTTCTACAATTTTTTTAATAGCTGCAAGTCCAATACCATGATTTTCTTTATCTTTTTTTGTAGTAAAAAAGCTTTTTTGTTTTACCATAATAACTGCATCTTCATTAGCCGTATTCATACAGCAAATATGTACTTGTCCATTTGGACGAGGAGCAATTTCTAAATCAATCATACGTTCTTTATCCTCTGGCAGTTTTTCAACCGCTTCTATTGCATTATTTAGGATATTAGATAAAAGTGAATTTTGTTCAGAGTATGGAATTGGAAAGTTCTCTGTCATTATCATACGATTAAAGCGTATTTTCTTTCTACGGCATTCTTCGGCTTTATTAGAAATAATAACAGATAAAACATAGTTATCTGTTATACAGATATCTTTGGATTCCTCTACATCCGCACAAAGCTCGTCTATGTAATTTAATGCCTGATCATACATTTCATTTTGTAACAGGCTGCGAAGACATATGTAATGAGCGTTCATATCATGCCGTAAAGTACGAAGCTTTTTTGTTACATTCTTAGCATGATTTGTTATTAAAAGCTGCTGTTCTATTAATTCTGCTTTATTCATCGCTTCTAATTCATTTCTGCTTTTTTGTAAAATTACTTGTATCACATAATAAGCAAAAAATATAACCATCACAATCTGAAATCCACTATAAAAATAGGACATATAGGCATTTGAAGTCCCTATATACCACGTAGCAATATACAAATATAAAACCGAGATAATAGAATATCCAATTATTACTTGTATACTATCAATTTTTTTTACTTTTATTTTCAATGAAATTAATTTGTAAAAAACAATATTAATTCCTAAATTAACAAATCTGACAATGAACGTTAATATCGCACTTTCTGCTGATATATGTGACATTATATCGTAAGGCATATGAAGAATCGAAAACAAAATAAGAAAAATGCCATCTGTAAATGCCTCAATAATTAAAAGAGAAACAATAATTATTATTCTCCTCTTTATTGTTCCATCAAACAAACAATATGAAAGAAAATACATAAATAACAATAATAAGGGAAATGCAAGCATTCCAAACAAAGTAGGACTATAATAAAACATTATAATTTGCTTAATAATAATATATAGGTAGAGTATTAGACATCCAACTATATACGGAATCTTACTTTGATACTTCGGTTTTAGAATTTTGTAACAGGCATAAAACACAGTCAGAGGATCGATAATGTAAGCAATTGCGAATAATAAATAACACAAATTATAGAACTCCTTTCATTTTCATAATGTGGTATTATTCAATGTTTAAATTCTTCCTTTGTATTTTTTATTCTTATGTATTAATTTTGTCACCTAATTAAAGTATATCTTAAAAAAATAGTTATTTCAATATAAAATGATAATAAATTAACTAAAAATAGTTTGCTCGCTTATACATTTATGAAGATGTTGATTAAATTATATTTAATTTATAGCAAATATATGGATAAAAAACAAGTTTCCGCCGACCCCTCCGGTCTGGAAACTTGTTTTTTAGAAAGCCTTATTACTTTTTCACTTTTCTAAACTTTTCTAGTGCACTTTCTGGCAGTTTAGGCTGATGAAGTATATATATGCAGGCGGAATTCACATTCTGTCTAATTACTTTCTCAGCTGCTTTTTTGGCTGTCATCCATTTCATCCTTTTCACCTCCATGCTGGGTATTTAATACCTGCTTTGAATCAAAAAGATATACCTTGATGGTGAACTTGGTTTCATCATAAGTATAATTCAAAAAACCGCCGTTTTTATCAACAATTTTCTGGATGGCACGCATGCCGAACCCATGATTCTTCCTGTCTTGTTTCGTAGTTACCATATATCTATCTGAATTTTTCACAGGTATTTCTGCAATAGTGTTGGTACAGGTGATGACAATATTCTTAAGCTGATTGTATTTGATTTCAAAATCAACTACACGTTCCTGTCCTTTTGGAATTTTTCGGACTGCTTCAAAGGCATTATCCAAAATATTAGAAAACAAGGAATTCTGTTCGTAGTACGATACTGGAAATTTCATAACCGTTATGACATGCATAAAACGAATTTCCTGCTCTCTAGCTTCTTTTGCTTTACGGGTAAGAATCGTGGACAATACATAATTGTCACATAGACAGACTTCCGTAACACGATTTACGTCTTTACAAAGCTGTTTCATATATTTTTTTAAAAGCCCGTATTCCTTCCGGTTTACTAAATCTTGTATCAGCATAAAATGTGACTTGGCATCATGTCGAAGCATACGAAGCTCATCTGTAATATTCATAGCATGGCTGATAAGATGCATCTGCTGTTCTGCCAACTCTGCACGGGTATTTGCTTCTGCTTCACTTCGTTCCTTTTCCAGAAACAGCCTGCATAAGCATACAGTAAACATTACCGTCAGCACTACATATACACCAGCAATAAAACCAGTAATTGTCGGTTTTCCAGCCCCAAGGTAAAAAAGACTGACTCCAAAACAAGATGCGGAAATAATTCCGTAAATAATAATTCCAGCCATTCCATGAATATTCTTTTCCAGCATTTCTTCGCTAAGAAAATGAAACACTGCCAGACTGAATATAATACAAATCAGACGCGAAAAAGCAGTAATAACTGCACCAGCCAAGGAAACGGAAAATATGATTCTATCTGAAATTTCCATTAAGGTAAGTGCCAAAAACATAATTCCGTCAGCCACAATTGATATCAAAAAAAACGTAATCAGATAGGCAGTCTCTTTCTTCCTGCTTCCAAGAAATAAAATATGTACAATGCAGTACATGACTGCCATCAAAAATGGAAACAGAAAAAAGGACAACTCAGGCATAATATTTCTATGCAGAAGGAACTGCTTTCCATCTACGAAAGCATAAAGCACTACGAATGCTGCTATGTAAAGTAATTTATTCTGATACTTTGGTCTCAAATAGTGAAAACATCCGACAAAGAAAATCAGTGGATCAATCAGATATGCGACTGCAAATATTAGATAATACATGTTTTCCTCCTATTCTTCAGAACAATTCTTATTCTTATTACAATATACAGTATCTAACTGAAAAACACAATTATTTTCTAATTATTTAGCTAACGAAATTAGGTTTAGAAACCTGTACTGTTTTTGTAATATTCACCATAAGACAGCAGTACCCCCTCTTAATGTCTTTATAAGAATGAACACTTTCATACATTTGTCTTTTCTCATAAAAACATCAAAAGGGGGTATCTTATGCTGGGCTAATCTGGCATTACATTAAAATTTTCCAAAAGACATAATTACCTGCATCAGATTAATTTTCAATCAAATTAAACCATTTGAGCATAGAAATATGTCGACCGATAAACCGGACAATTATACCCACACTTAATGCCGCAGCGACAGTTCCTTCCCGCACTCCCAGTAATTTTCCAAAAATACAGAAAGAAAGAATCGTTCCAATTACAACAAGTGTAGAATCAAATCCAACCTTTACTTTTCCAAATTCAATATGGAATACACGGGAAATAGCAGTCATAAGCCCCTCCCCTGCCAGCATGACAACATCTGCTTTTACTTCCATATAAACGCCAATCGCAACAATTACACAGCTTATCAGGCATAGAATCCACTGCATTAGATAGCTGTCTGCATGGATTCCACTGGTCATCCAAAGGGTAAAATCCGTAAAGCATCCGAACACGAATGCAATTGCCAGCTGAAGCAGTTGAATGAGTTCATAGTCTTTCCTTAGTAAAATAATCTGCAGTGCAATAAATACCACATGCATGGCAATCGTAATCTCCCCCATAGTGTACGGCATTTTTAAGCTCAGTATAAATGGAACACAAGAAATCGGAGACGTTCCTAAATTTGCCCGTGTGGAAACTGCTACACCAAATGCCAGGATAAACAGACCAATGACCAGCATTACGTATCTTCTTATGTATTCAGTAAGAGAATATTTATGTTTTTTCATATTACCATCCCTTCATATGTATTATTTAACCCTTTCCATTCTTCTATTGTACTGCAAATAATTCTTATAATCAACAAAAGTAAAGCAGAAAAAAGCCAATGCACTCTGCCATGCATTGGCTTTTGTGTTTGTATTTTAAATCATAAGATTGTCCGACATAAAGCTATTCAGTTCATTCTGAGGAGGAATTAAATTAGAATATTGAAAGAATCTGCAGGATTCGAAGTAACTATCATAGAGTGGATTTTCTTCCTTAGTAAAGTCTATAAAATGTTTCTTTCTCATAACAGCCAGCACATTGGCAATATCTCGCCTAGGTGAATCATAAAATACATCACGTTTAGTAATTTCCTTGCAGTTTTCTGGAATTAAAGGCAGGTTACGCTCCGCTGTAATTTCTGCAATTTCGTCATTAGTAAAGTTAATTATCGGTCTTATAAATAGAACATCATTAGATTTGCTGTAAATACGATGTGAGATACGTGTCGAAAGCATGAGCAGCTCATGGTATAGCTTGGAATTCTCTTTCTGGACTTCCATCCAGTTTTTAAAATTACCAGTTAAAAGTAAAATTTCAATAAACCATCCAAGGCTGTCATCCAGATTAAAGCCCATACAAAATATCGAATGTTTATTTTCAGAACTTCTAGCAAATTTCGACAAAATTGTTGTTTTGGTTAAGGAACAGATTCTGCAAGGACTGTCTACATTAAGAATGGCATCTGAAAATTCATTTTTCACATCAAGTTTATGAAATGAAATACCACGCTCTTTCCAATAAGAAACTGCTTGATTTATTTTCTGTTTTACTTCTGCATTCGGATTGTCGTATAAAAAATGCGGGAACTCTGCTGTTACCATTTCGATATCCAAATCCGGCCGTTTATTTTTCTTGTACTCACATAAGAAATCGCAAATCAAAGATGCGTCTTTTCCACCGGAATATGCCACGATAACTTTGTTCCTATCATTTGGTATTAAATCTGTTTTGTCTATAAACTCTGTGAATTTTTTGTAACCTTTCTGAAAATTTGTCATAAAACAACCATCCTTTCCGAAATTGTTTACAATAGATTCTTCCAGTAATAGATTCAACTTCTCTATTGTAACATAAATTTACGGATTGGATTTTCGATATTACAAAATTCGTCTTGTTTTTGTCGAAAATGCAAATATTATGTTGCAAAACATGATAATTTTTTTAAAGTTCCTTTTGGATACTTTGCTCCTGCAGATGCAAGACGGCTCTGTGTCTTTCTATCAAAAATGAAAATACTGTCCTGCTTCGGCAGAAATACTAATGTCCAGATACGTTTAATATCCGCATCCTCTATTGGAACTGTTTTGGGCGACTTAAGATTTACCTCAATTAAATCGGCACTTTCCTTTGCTTCTTTTCGGTTTTCTCCTCTCTGAAGCGGAAGCTGTTCATCTATAACAGCAGCATTTCTATTTTTATGATTAATCAATGATACGACTTCCTTCACCATCTCCGGATAATCTGACTTCTGCTGTACAATCTGACTGACCTGACCATTCTGGTAAATAAAAATCGACTCCACATCCGCTTTTGTTATGTAAATCTGATTCGCATTCTTACGAAACATACAAAATAAAACGCCACTTAAAAGTCCAATGCTAATAATGACATGAAATAAATATCTTTTCATAATATTCCCCCTCTTAATCTTTTGCAAATAGTATACTACTATTTAGAGGTGTGAAATGTAAGGATGTGGATTTCGTACCCTTATTGTAGTTTTTTGTGTTTTGAGAGGATTTGATAACTTGATTTTGGCTATTATTAGGAAACCAAAAACAGGAGATTCACACACCCAATGTGCCTCTCCTGTTTTCTATTTTTCCGGATAATTGCTATCTATGTAAATCCAACCTGTCTTAGCAATTAAAACACCATCGTTCTGTTTTCCGTAAGTGTCTCCATTTAAATAAATACGGAACTCCTGGTAGCCTTTCCGCTTCAACTGTACGTATTTATAGTAATATTCCCATTCCTGCTTTTTCTCCTCATCGGTCATAATACTGGTAAAATCAAAATCTACTTTTCCAGCTTCCACGCTGGCCTGACGACGCTTGTCCGTATTAAGTACATGTTTTGGAATATACCAGGCAGCAGCAGTCCCCTTCACCTCGGAAGCGTCCGTCTTGTCAAGCTTTCCCTGGTAAATGGCATAGGATGTATTATCGTCAAAGCAAACTGGATGATCATCTCGTTTATAAAGGTCACAAACCCGTCTAGAACAGCCCATGGCATCTATATCATAAGAATCATTTTTCTGAGTAACGCTATTCTCTTCCGTTTTCAACACATCTCCTGATTTATTGTAATAGATCCTGCTTCCAATTTCTTTCACAGAAAGTTCTAGATGAAGCCGGCTGTTTTTGGATGGAAGAGTTATGGTTTCTTTATCTCTTTCTGGCATCCGTACCCGGTAGTAAAGGGAAGTAAACTGAAGTTTGTCCCATGCATCGTATTTATCCATTGTGTATTCTTCAATAAATCTACGCCAGTTCTTTTCTGTTACATTCTTTGTCTGATAATAAGACTGAAACTCGTCTTCTGTTATTTCAATGGCAGAGGAAGCTTTTTTATACTCCTTGTCCACTGCTTTTGTATTCCGGCAGCCGCTGAGAAAAACCGCAGCCAGAAAGAACAACAATAGACGTCTCATTTTTCTTACATCCCTTCACAGATTCTCTCCGTATTATTTTATGCGGAACCTGCCTAGAATAATACAACTATTTTATTCAAAATCATTTAACTGAGTTCGATAAATCTGTTTCATTATAAAAAATGCAATAACAAACGCAGCAGTTTCCGCAACTGGGAATGCGATCCAGATTAACGATTCGGCATCTGCACATTTTGTAAATGCCCATGCGAGAGGCAGGGCAATAACAATCAAACGAAGCAGCGATACGATAAGAGAACAGACACCGTGTCCTAACGCCTGAAAAATACCCTGGTAAGCAATATTTGCACCAACAAACAAGTAACCCAAAGTAATGATACGAATAGCAAGAACACAAAGGCTCTGTGTTTTATTGGACACAGCGAAAATTCCTGCAACCGGCTCTGCAAACAGCTGAAGCCCTACTGCTCCAACTCCCATAATAATCAAAGTGTAAATCATGCCATAACGGATTCCCTGATTGATACGCTTTTTATCACGCATTCCGTAGTTAAAGCCAATAATCGGAATCATTGCATTATTCATACCAAATGCAGCAAAAAAGACGAACTGCTGTATTTTATAATAAACACCATACGCAGTTACTGCACTGACAGAAACCGCACCAAAAATAATATTGACCCCATAGGTCATAAAAGACATCAGTGCCTGCATTACAATGGCTGGAATACCAACTTGATAGATTTCTTTAATAATCTTTCCTTCTGGTTTTATATAACTTACTTTGGTATCAATATCTGCATTATATTTATAATGAAATACCGCATCCAGGATAAAGGAAACGAACTGTCCAATTACCGTTGCATAGGCTGCACCTTTTATTCCCATTTCTGGGAAAAAACCATACCCAAAAATCATAACCGGATCCAGTACAATATTGGTCAGAGCACCAACAATCTGAGCAATTGTTGTAAGGGTGGTTCTTCCTGTTGCCTGTAATAGTTTTTCATATGTAAGATACATGCACACACCTAAAGACATGGTCGTGCAGACACCAAGGTAAGAGCTGCCTAACTCCATAATAATCGGATCTGAGGTCTGCGTAGATAAATAAGCATGGACACCAAAAATTCCGAACAGCAAAAAAACAATATAGGTACACACGCCCAGAAAAATAGAATTACCAGCAATCTTACTTCCCTTTTTCCGATTACCTTCACCTAATGTTTTCGATAAAAGTGCATTGATACCAACTCCAGTACCAACACCAATTGCAATCATCAGCATCTGAATTGGGAATGCCAATGTTAATGCATTTACAGCATAATCTCCCATGTTTTTTATTTCTGCAGTATCTTTCATGCAGCTGACAAAGTAACTGTCTACAATGTTATACACTGCCTGAAGTGCCATAGAAATAATCATTGGGATTCCCATAGCAAGCATCAGCTTATTTACGGGCTGCTCGCCCATCTTGTTTCTTGAAACTTCTTTTTTCATCTTAACCTCCCGTTTTATAACACAAAATGGAGTCTTTTTCACAGGAAAGCTGCCATAACCTGTATTTCGAGCAGCTTTAAAGCACGAAAAAGGCGTAAATCCAAATCTGGATTTACGCCTTCTGCTACTCGATTAATATTTATTTTAACAAGTCTGGTTTCAAAAGTCAAGAAACAAACTTCTGCCGCCACGGTAAACGCATCTGAATATTGTAAATTTTCTATCTCATTTTTCCAATTCCTGATTTTTCACTCCCACCGTATTG
>CAKSBP010000052.1 GCA_934438135.1 uncultured Clostridium sp.
GTTACACTTTTTTATCTGTTAGAAATATTTAAATATTTTACGAATTTAGGCTTGACTTTTCATAGCTGGTCTCCTTCATTCTTTAATTTAATCGGTATTAATCCACTATTTTCAATGTAATGCCTTTTACCAGAATATCCATCTGGTTCTGCATATTCTCTTTACTCACTTTATTATTTATCAGTTTCTTTCCAAATTCTTCCACGCTGCTCCAGTAATTATTTCCTACCCGCTGCAGGCTTGAAAATTCCGCTTGTGCAATTAATGCCTGAATTGCCTGGGCCTGATTCAACATTTCTGACTCGGCTGCTCTTTCATTGCTTGGTGCCTGTCCTCTTGTTTCAAAGCGCAGCGTCTGATTTTCTTCATTGGTAATCCATTCTGCCAGTTTTGCTGCCCAGTTTTTTTGTTTAGAATAAGCATTTACTCCTATCATCTTGTATCCAGAATACGAAGACATTTGAACCTGATTTCCCGCACAGGTATAAGTCGGAAGTTTTACAGCAGCAAAATCATCTCCCCAGATTTTCTGCAGCTTATTTGCACTCCATACACCACTTACTCCTGCAATAACCATTCCAGATTCTGCTCCACTAATAAGTCCTTGGTCATCGGTGTTTAAAAATCCAGATGAATTTGCAATTTTTAACATAGCATTCCCAACGTCGATTCCCTTTATCTTTCCTGTTCTTGAATTCCAGTCACAATAGTTGGTAATTCCATCATCATTTAATCCAAGACTCAGTCCTGTATTTCCAAAAAAGGAATACAAATACCATCCTGAACTCCAGTCCATTGTCACTTTCTTATTTAAAGAAGCTGCTGTTTCCAACATTTTATCCATTGTTTTTACATCTGCTTCAGATAAATACTTTTTGTTATAAAACATAAAATATCCATTATCCGCTGTCATCGGGTACGCATACAGCACATCATCGACAGATGCTGCACTTACCGAAGCTTTTGAATTCCATTCTTTTATCTTCTGCGCATTTTCCACTGGTTCAATGACACCAGCGGCTGCCAGTTCCATAAGCTGGTCATCTGCAAACGCAAATACATCCGCTGTATTTGTCACATTGGATAATATAGTTACTTTTGATATACTTTCATCTACTTCACCCAAAGTAATATCAAAATCCGCTTCCTTCTTATAAGCAGCCTTAAAACTTTCTACCATCTCAGACAATAGCTCCTGGTCTTGTTCTGATCCCCATACAGTGAGGGAAACCGTTTTATCGCTTAAATTTTCTGATTTTTTCGTCTCACTCTGGATTCCACTACATCCACTTATTGTAAATGCCATTAAAGCGGATAAAATGAAAATTTTTGCTTGTTTCATATAGCTTTCCTTTCATTCTGTTCATCTTATATACTATACGATATTTTACAAGTATCGACATTTTTTTAATTTCAATTAATTCTCTTCTCACATTATCCATAACTTACCTTAAAATAAAAACAGCCAAACCAATCTCTTGGTCCAGCTGTCTCCCTACTTACACATAAACCCTGACATAATGCATCCACCTTCAGCTCCCGCTTCCACCACCTGCATAATATTGTCTTCTTTTATCCCGCCAATCGCGTATACAGGAATCTTCACACTCAAACATACCTTCCTCAGAAAATCAAGTCCTCTTGGTGGCAGCCCCTTTTTACAGTCCGTTGCAAAAATATGTCCTGCGATCAAATAGCTGACACCAAGCTTTTGGGCATAAACAGCTTCCTCCACAGAATGTACTGAAGTTCCTACTCTTTCAAATTTCTTAATCAGTTCTGGCTGTTCTTTCAATAACACAAGTGGCATATGAATCTGTTTCGAGCCTAATTTTTCTGCCACCTGTGGAAAGTTATGAAGAATGCATGAAACGTGATGACAGTCACAGATTTCCATAACTTTAGATGCCAGCTTTTCATACTCTGATACACTTAGGTCTTTCTCCCTCAATATAATGGAATCCACGCCATAAGCTGCCGTTTCCTCTATCCGCTCCAGAAAATCTCCATTGCAGATTTTCCGATTTGTTACTGCTATCATTTTATACATAAATATAATCACTCATTACCGGCTGCATACCCTGGTCTTTGATTGCCTGATATACTTCTTCAACACTTCTATGGTCGGAAATTTCAAACTGTTCATCTCCCTTTTCCTCTCCAGCACGTCCACCAATTCCAACACAGACACCAGCAGAAATTCTGGTAACTGCAATCTTAATTAAATTATTACGAACACGTTCGCATTCTCTGGTAGAAACCGTAATGCCTGCATACGGCATGAAAATACGATATGCGCAGATTACCTGAAGAAGCTGTGCTTCATGAACATCTTTTGGATTAATCTTCTCGTTATTGATAATCGGCCTTAATCTTGGGCAGGAGAAAGCCACTTCTGTCTGTGGATATTTTCTCTGTAATAAGTACGCATGCATCCCTGTTGCAAACGCATCTTTTCGAAAATCATCCAATCCAAGAAGTGCTGAGAATCCAACGCCACGCATACCGCCTTTTAATGCACGTTCCTGAGAATTCAGACGATATGGGTAGATTCTCTTATTTCCTGCCAGATGAAGTGTTTCATATTTATCAGAATTATAAGTTTCCTGGAATACGGTAACATAATCTGCTCCACATTTATGTAAATACGCATACTGTTCAGAATTCATTGGATATACTTCAATTCCAACTACTTTAAAATATCTTCTGGCAATTCTGCATGCTTCCCCGATGTATTCCACATTTGACATTTTCTCACTTTCACCAGTCAAAATTAGAATATCTTCTAATCCAGTTTCTGCAATTGCAGCCATTTCCTTTTCGATTTCTTCATAATTTAATTTTGCTCTGTGAATTTTGTTATGGCAGTTAAATCCACAGTAAATACAGTAATTCTCACAGTAATTTGCAATATAAATTGGAGTAAACATCGTTACCGAATTACCGAAATGCTTTCTGGTCTCTTTCTGGGCACGCTGTGCCATTTCCTCTAAAAATGCTCCTGCTGCAGGGGATAACAATGCTTTAAAATCTTCTGGAGAACAACTGGATTTTGACAAGGCACGCCTTACATCTGCTGCTGTGTATTTTTCATAATCATATGCATTCATTGCCTCAATTACTTTACCACCAATATCAGAATCCAGCTCTTCCATTCCTGGAAGATATTTCATATGATTGATTCGATTTTCTTTATGTAATTCTTTGATATCTCCTTCGATTTCATCGGTAATAATATTATTATCTTCTCTTATTACTGTTTCTCCCATTCTTCTCTCTCCTTTCCTGTCTGTTTTCTATTCCTGGATATATCCTGTTAGTGGAGAAGATGCCTGTCCACCTGCTGTCTTGTCAAGAACACGTCCAAGTCCTGAAAGGTATGCCATACGTCCAGCTTCAATTGCCAGCTTAAACGCATTTGCCATAGCTGGAATATCTCCTGCTGTTGCAACTGCTGTGTTTGCCATAATTGCAGCAGCACCCATTTCCATTGCCTCACATGCCTGAGATGGAGCACCGATTCCAGCATCTATGATAATTGGAAGGTCAATTTCGTTAATTAAAATCTGAATAAAATCCTTTGTACAAAGTCCATTGTTAGAACCGATTGGAGCAGCTAACGGCATAACAGCTGCGGCACCTGCATTAACTAAATCCCTTGCTACATTTAAATCCGGATACATATAAGGCATTACAATAAATCCCTCTTTTGCAAGCATTTCCGTTGCTTTTACTGTTTCATAGTTATCTGGAAGAAGGTATTTTGTATCACGCATAATTTCTACTTTTACGAAATCTCCACAACCGATTTCTCTTGCTAATTTTGCAATACGGACTGCTTCCTCTGCATTTCTTGCTCCAGATGTATTTGGAAGAAGGGTAACTCCCTTTGGTATGTAATCTAAAATATCCTCCTTTCCGCCCTGATAAGCACGTCTTAATGCCAACGTAATAATCTGTGCTCCAGCCTTATCAACAGCTGCTTTAATTAAATCTAAAGAATATTTTCCAGAACCTAAAATAAATCTTGAATTAAATTCATGTCCACCAATTACTAATTTGTCCTGTTTTTTTTCCATTTTGTCATTCTCCTTTTTCTTATGCTTCTGTTTCATTTACTATTAATCTCAAAATCATATTTGCCTGATGGCCTGCACAAATCATGACACGGGGCGCCATTAAGCCATTCCCCTGATGTGCCTCTGATTGCTGATCGCCACACAAATAGAAATTTTTCATCTTTTTTTGGGTATAAATCTGGTTGCTGGAATCATATCCCGCCATACCAGATGCAGCCACGATTTTTTTCTCTGGAAATTCCGATAGAACTTTATTTACCAACATTGCTTTTGTCTCAGGATTGTCAAATGCTTCACATACCAGGTCTTCTTCTCTCAAAAGATTTCCGACATTCTGCTCGGTAATCTTTACAATATCGGTCTTTACTTCAATAAACGGATTAATTTCTTTAATTTCCTGTTTTAGAGCATCCGCCTTATACATACCAAGATGTTTGATTTTATACTGTTGACGATTTAAATTGCTTGGTTCCACAATGTCAAAGTCAATCAGATGAAGATGCCCAACCCCTGTTCTGGCAAGGGATATGGCAATATTCGAACCAAGGCCGCCAAGTCCGGCAATAGCAACATGTGCCTGCTTTACTTTCTCATGAACTTTTGGAGTATGTCTTGCACACATCATCCGTTCCAGTTCTTCCTTCCTAGGCATAACACCTTTTGGAATATACGTAATCTCATCATCCTCTTTTAGAGAGACATCTGTATTAGACTGATAACCATTCACAATGGAAACAATCATATCTGCTTTCTGTTCTGGATACTGGCTGTCCCGCAGTGCAAATAATGTCGTTTTTTCTGTACTTATCTGCTTTCCATTTACAGTCACAAACATATCATCCGCCCCCTACAAAACTTACAATTTCCAATGTATCTGCTTCCGTCAGAATTGTTGTTTTATATTCCCCTTTTGGCACAATCTCACCATTTCGCTCTACTGCAACCCTAGCACTAAGAAGTCCTTTTTCCTGTATCAGGTCTTCCACGGTCATGCCATTATGAAAATCATGCTGCTCACCGTTTACTTTTAACATAGGATTTCCTCCTTATTATGTAACATATTTTTCTGACAATGAAAAAAGACGCAGTTCTCACGAAGTTTACACCCGCGGTGGTGTACCCCTTCGTGAGAACTGCGTCTCACTCTGTGAAAAATCTTACCATTTTATAAATCTTTTGTCAAATACTTTGTCAAATCTTTTTTCCTATATTTTGATAAGTTCATATTGTTATCTTATATTTACATTTCGTTCATTTTTCAAAATTGTATTTTTCGTCATACAATCGCTTTTTTTTCCATAATGTGGCATTTTTCGAGTGTATTTTCATTGACAATTATATATACCTTTGTTAAACTGCAAATGTAAGTTTTAGTTAACAACTAACACTTACTATATAATTTAATTTTTCAATTATAAAAATATAGACAGAATATTACAAGTTTTTGAAGCACAGGAGGATTTAAGAATGAGAGCAGAATGGACATCATTCAATGAGGGTAACTGGAGCAGCGAAGTTGATGTGCGTGACTTCATCCAGAAAAACTACACTCCATATACAGGAGATGATTCTTTCTTAGCTGACGCTACAGAAGATACAAAAAAATTATGGGAAGAAGTTATGAAACTTTTCGCACAGGAAAGAGCTAATGGCGGAGTTTTAGATATGGATACAAAAATCGTTTCCAGCATCACTTCCCACGGTGCCGGTTATATCGACCAGTCAAAAGAAAAAATTGTAGGTATTCAGACTGACAAGCCTTTAAAACGTTCTTTACAGCCTTATGGCGGTATCCGTATGGCTATGAAAGCCTGTGAAGATAATGGATATAAAGTGGATGAAGAAGTTGTTGATTACTTCGTGAAACACAGAAAAACTCATAACGATGGTGTATTTGACGCTTACACACCTGAGATTCGTGCTTGTCGTTCCAGCCATGTTATTACAGGTCTTCCTGATGCTTACGGACGTGGTAGAATCATCGGCGATTACAGACGAGTTGCATTATACGGTGTAGATTTCTTAATCCAGGACAAAATGGATCAGTTAAATTCCACACCAACTGTTATGAAAGCAGATAACATTAGAAACCGTGAAGAATTATCTGAACAGATTAAAGCATTAAAACAGTTAAAAGAACTTGGTAAAATCTATGGTTATGATATTTCACAGCCAGCTACAGACGTAAAAGAAGCAATCCAGTGGTTATACTTTGGTTACCTTGCCGCTATTAAAGAACAAAACGGTGCTGCTATGTCTCTTGGACGTACTTCTACTTTCATCGATATCTACGCTGAAAGAGATTTAAAAGCTGGTAAATATACAGAATCTGAAATTCAGGAATTCATTGACCACTTCATCATGAAATTACGTCTTGTTAAATTTGCAAGAACACCTGACTACAACAACATTTTCGCTGGGGATCCTACATGGGTTACAGAATCTATCGGTGGTGTTGGTATCGACGGACGTCCACTTGTTACAAAAATGTCCTTCCGTTATCTTCACACATTACACAACCTTGGTGCAGCTCCAGAACCAAACCTTACAGTTTTATGGTCTACTAAACTTCCAGAAAACTTTAAGAAATTCTGTGCGAAATCTTCTATTGAATCATCTTCTATTCAGTACGAAAATGATGATTTAATGCGTGTAACACATGGTGATGATTATGCTATCGCCTGCTGCGTATCTTCCATGCGTGTTGGTAAAGAAATGCAATTCTTTGGAGCTCGTGCTAACCTTGCAAAATGTCTTCTTTACGCTATCAATGGTGGTGTGGATGAAGTTTCTAAGAAACAGGTTGGTCCTAAATTCCGTCCAATTACTTCTGAATACTTAGATTATGATGAAGTTATGGATGCATACAAAGATATGATGAAATGGCTTGCTGGCGTTTATGTAAATGCATTAAATATTATTCACTACATGCATGATAAATACTGCTATGAAAAACTCCAGATGGCTCTTCATGATAAAGAAGTAAAACGTTGGTTTGCAACAGGTATCGCTGGTTTATCCGTAGTTGCCGATTCTTTATCCGCTATCAAATATGCAAAAGTTAAAACAATCCGTGATGAAAACGGCGTTGTAGTTGATTACGCTATTGAAGGTGATTTCCCTAAATACGGAAATGATGATGACAGAGTTGACCAAATCGCTCATGATATCGTTCATATCTTCATGGAATATATCAGACAGAATGAGACTTACCGTGATGGTATTGCTACAACTTCTATCCTTACAATTACTTCAAACGTAGTTTATGGTAAAAACACTGGATCTACTCCAGACGGTAGAAAAGGTGGAGAACCTTTCGCTCCAGGTGCTAACCCAATGCATCGCCGTGATAACCATGGTGCTGTTGCAAGTTTATCATCTGTGTCCAAGCTTCCATTCAAGGATGCTCAGGATGGTATCTCCAACACATTCTCCATCATTCCAGGTTCTCTTGGTAAAGGTGATGTCGTTTCTTTTGGTGATTTAGAGTTAGATGACGTTTCTTTTGAAATGACACCTGACTGCGCTTGCTGCGAACCAAACGCATCTATCTAAGAAATTAATAATAGTAATTTATATAAATCTTGATTATACGGGAAAAGTCTAACCACCCTTCCCGTATAATCCACAAAATCATATTTTTTAAGTAAGAAAGCGAGGTACACATTATGGATATTAGTACACAGCAGATTGACAACTTAGTAGGACTTTTAGATGGATATGCTGAAAAAGGCGGACACCACTTAAATGTTAACGTGTTTACAAAAGAAACACTTCTGGATGCTCAGGCTCATCCAGAAAAATATCCTCAGCTTACAATCCGTGTATCCGGATACGCTGTTAACTTCAACAATTTAACAAAAGCTCAGCAGGATGAAGTTATTTCAAGAACTTTCCATGAGTCTATGTAATCAGACTGGACGGATTCATTCCACTGAAAGTTTTGGTACTGTGGACGGTCCTGGTGTACGATTCGTCGTATTTTTCCAGGGCTGCCCAATGCGGTGCCAGTACTGCCATAACCCAGATACCTGGGAAGCACATGGTGGAACGGAAATGACTGTCCAGGAACTTTTAGACCAATATGAAAACAATCGTTCTTTTTATAAAAATGGCGGCATGACTGCTACTGGCGGTGAGCCAATGTTACAGCTTCCTTTCTTAACCAAGTTATTTAAAGAAGCCAAAAAACGTGGCATCCAGACCTGCCTGGATACTTCCGGTATCACTTACCGTAAAGAAAAAGAACAGGAGTTTGCAGAACTGTTTGCTTATACTGACCTTGTCATGCTGGACATTAAATCCAGTGATCCAAAACTGCATAAATCACTTACTCACTGTGAAATAACGCCGGTTGCTGCATTTATGGAAAGCTTAGACAGACACAATGTACCAATTCGCATCCGTCATGTTATCGTGCCTGGACTTACGTATGATGATGAAAAACTCTTTCATCTGGGACAGTTCATTGGAAAATTAAGAAACTTAAAAGAATTAGAAGTTCTTCCTTATCACGCAATGGGCGTGAAAAAATACGAAGCCTTGAATCTTTTATACCCTCTTGAAGGTGTAAAACCTTTAACAAAAGAGAATGCTATGGAAGCAAGAAAACAGATTCTTGCCGGTGTAAAGGCGGTAAGACATGCATAGGAAGATGAAATAAAAGCGTGTCAGAAATGATAGTTAAATTGATTTTTGGCATGCTTTTCTTTTATTTATTGACATATAATTCTCCACTCTTCTACCAGCCTCTCCAACGAATACCTAGCATTGGCCGGACTTGACGAAGGTAGTAAAATCCCCTCAATCTTTGTCTTAGAAAATAAATATTTATCATACAGCTTCTTAGCTGTTCCCCCATTTACATAAATCTTTTGAATATTACTCTTTTCTAATACTCTTTCCACATCACAAGGCACCACATCCCTGATAGAACTATCACTGGAACCTTCAATCTGACAGGAATGAATTACATCCCAGACAGCAATTCCATTTTTCAAAAGAAACGCTTTCTTCTCTTCTACAGTAATTGGCACTTCACTTTCAAATAAACGAGCAAGCACCTTCCAGAAACGATTCTGTGGATGACCGTAATAAAAGTTCTGTTGTCTGGATTTTACCGAAGGGAAAGAACCTAAAATAAGGATTCTAGAATGTTCATCAAAAACGGGTTCGAATGTATGGGTTACATGTTGTAGACTCATGGCATTTCCTCCTCTGTGTAATAATTAAACTCTACTTCTAGTATAACATACTTTTCATTAGAGTAAAAAACTGCCTGAAGATTTCATTCCTCCTTCAGGCAGCAAAATTAATTCTATCTTTTTATTCCAGTTCAAAACTAGCACATTTTGTTTCTGTATAATTTCCTGTATGATTACATCCACATACCTCTATTTCATCCAATGTGCACTGACAGTTACCATTATGCTTACAGGTTTCTACATTACATCCTACTTCTTCTGCTTCACTACGGGAAGATGTATACTCTGCAAGATTGCTGTAATGCTCCTGATTTAAAAAGGTTCCACAGCAGGTGCAGTCTTCTTCTGTGCTGCTTTTTCCTCCTACCTGGATTTTTTCTACATAACATCCACCATCTTTATTATAAGAACAATTGTTTACAGAACATTTTACACAAGTCATAATTTTTCTCTCCTTTATTTGCTAAAGTAACGATCCAGCAGACCTTTGAATGCACAGCCATGTCTTGCTTCATCTTTTGCCATTTCATGAACCGTATCATGGACTGCATCCAGATTATTCTGTTTTGCAAGAGCCGCCAGGTGTTTCTTTCCTTCACAGGCACCGTACTCAGCATCTACACGGGCTTTTAGGTTATCTTTCGTACAGTTTGTAACAACTTCACCAAGCAATTCTGCAAATTTGGATGCATGCTCTGCTTCTTCATATGCAATTCGCTTGTAAGTTTCTCCTATTTCCGGATAGCCTTCTCTATCTGCCTGGCGGCTCATAGCAAGATACATACCTACTTCTGTACATTCACCCATAAAGTTTGCTCTTAAATCTTCCAATATTTCATTTGGAACATCTACTCCTGCACCAATATGATGTTCGTCAGCCCAATTCAGTCCATCTTTCATTTCATTAAATTTGTCTGCAGATGCATTACAAATCGGACACTTTTCTGGTGGCTTGTCTCCTTCATGCACATATCCACATACGCTGCATACATATTTCGCCATGATGATTCCTCCTTCAGTCTTTCTTCCAGCTAAATGCTTTCATTCAGCTATTTTGCATACATAAATTACTATTTCCAAAAGAAAGAAAAAATATGTGCCGTAAAAAAAAACCTGCAGCACAGTCATAATACTGTATTGCAGGTTTTTCTATAATTTTGTTTAATGTTTTACTTTCTGTAAAAACGCTTTCGTTCTTTCATTGGAAGGATGGTCAATGACTTCTTCCGGTGTTCCTTCTTCCACAACCAGGCCTCCATCCATGAAAATAACCCGATCCGAAACATTTTTTGCAAATTCAATTTCATGGGTAACAACCACCATAGTCATATGGTCATCTGCCAGCTGGCGAAGTACTTTTAAAATCTCTCCAGTTAACTCTGGATCAAGTGCTGATGTTGGCTCATCAAAAAACAGCATTCTCGGTTTCATTGCTAACGCTCTGGCAATGGCAACCCTCTGCTGCTGTCCGCCCGAAAGCTGACATGGATAATAATTTTCTTTATCAGAAAGTCCCATCTTTTTGAGCAGTTTCCTTGCCTCATTTAATACTTCCTCTTTCTTTCGTTTCTGAATATGAATTGGAGCATCTGTCAGATTTTTTAGTACTGTATAATGTGGAAACAGATTAAAATTCTGGAATACCAGGCCGAAATAGCCCTGAATCCGTTTCAGATCTGCTTTGGGTTCATATACTGCATTTCCATTGTCATCTGTATATACCGCTAACTCTCCACAGTATTCTAATGTTCCTGCATCCATTTTTTCCAACATAGTCACACATCGCAGCATAGTTGATTTTCCAGAACCAGAAGGTCCGATTACAGAAACAACTTCACCTTCTTCTACCGATAAAGAAATATTCCGTAAAACATCCAGCTCCCCAAAACTTTTTTTCAGATTTTTTATTTCAAATAGTTTCATCTTAACACCTCTTTACCGATAATAGCTTAACTTCTTCTCAATTTCTTCCATTAGGTAGGCAACCACAAAGTTAAATACATAATAAAACAGACCTGCAACAAATAATGGCATAATCGTTGTCTGGGCTGCTGCCAGCTGCTTTGCCAGAGTAAACATTTCTGTATATGCAAGCACAAATGCAAGGGATGTATCCTTAACCAATGTAATTACTTCATTTGTCACCGGTGGCAGAATATGTTTTACCATCTGTGGAAAGATGATTTTCATAAATGTCTGTGTCTTGGTGTAACCAAGTACTTTCGCGGCTTCATACTGTCCCTTCGGTACTGCTTGGATTCCCGAACGATAAATTTCTGCAAAATAAGCTGCATAATTTACCGAAAATCCAATGATAACCGCACAGAAGCGATAAGAAGCAGACAATTTCATTCCCCATATGTAATATGGTCCAAAAAATACAACAAGAAGCTGCAGCATCAGAGGCGTTCCACGCATAATGGAAATATATAATTTAAATAAAAGCTGAATCGGCTTCCATTTTGACATTCGTCCAAATGCAATTAAAAGCCCCAATGGAAGGGAAAATACCAGTGTCAGCAAAAAAATTGATAAGGATGCTGCCATGCCAGAAGACAGCTGCTTTACCATATTCAAAACACCAATGGAATTTTTTTTATTTTTAGAATTCGCTGCTTCTGTAGTATCTGCTACTTTTTTTTCCTCATTCTGCTTCAGACAAACGCTGTCACTTAATCCCCACTTTTTAGCAATCTTATCAAAACTTCCATCATCCTGCATTTCATATAGTGTTTTTTGAACTTGATTACGAAGTTTTGTATTTCCAAGCTTAAACCCAATGCCGTACTGCTCAGAGGAAAGGTGTTCTTCTAACATGGTAAAATCATTACCACGCTTTTTCATTTCATAAGATCCTACACCAATATCCATGCAAACTGCATCCGCTGCACCAGATTCCAAATTCATAAAAGCACTATTATAATCCGATACCTGCTGTAAATCTGCAAAGGTGCCTGCCAGCTCAATATTTTTCTCTTCAGCATCTTCTCCAGTCAATGCCGCTAATGCAGAGGAATCCGCTTGAACAATTACAATCTTTCCAGTCAGGTCTTCCAATTCCTTAATTCCAGAATCTGATTTTACAATGACTACCTGAGAATTATCTACATAAGGATCTGACCAGGTATAGGCATCTTCCCTTCCGTTAATGGTAAATCCATTCCAGATACAATCAATAGAACCCGAATTTAATTCCATATCTTTGGAATCCCAGTCAATTGGCTGTTTCACAAGTTTCCAGCCATTTCGTCTGCACACTTCTTTGGCAAGGTCCAAATCAAATCCTACGTACTCTCCACTATCATCTTTATAACCATAAGGGGGGAATTCGGCATCAAACCCTACTGTAAATGTCTGTTTTTCTGCTGCCATAACAGAAATCAGATTTCCTGTCTGGATATTTCCTATCATCAATCCGACTGCTATACTAAGCATACATAATAAAAGTAATATTCTTTTTTTCATAAGCCTTCTCTCACTTATCCTTCATTTTCATTAATTATCACACTACCATATTATCAAGTCAGCAGGATAAAGTAAAGCTGTTTTATTTGTTATTTCGACATATTTCATTCTTGTTTGGATTTTCGCACTTAATTTTTACTCATTATGAAAAAAACAAAGATGTTTTCCTTATCTGGATAACATCTTCATTTTATACTTCCCTATGTACTTATAAATTTCTGATATTATAATTCTTAAAATGTGCCGCCGGCACCGCCGCCACCAAAGCTTCCACCGCCAAAATGTCCTGGCCCTGACTTAGCATTACTTTGTGAAACTGCCACTGCCTTAGTAACACAGACTGTATCTGCACTGCCTTCCACAAGAATAAGTGCTGCAAATGCTGCAAGAATGAATGCTTTTATTCTTTTACCTTTCATCTTTCATTCCTCCTATTTTTATTTTTTGATATAGAAACCCTATATCTCTCTTTATGTTACTATATTTCTTTTTCCCTGAAAAGATATAACTTTATGAAAAAAACGCGTCTTCAATAAAGCGCGTTTTCCTCTTCCATTTTTATTGTATTTAATTAAAGTGAATATAATGATACTTTTCTGCACAATCCATAAACCAGTCTGCACCTGCCATACCCATTGCAAAAAATGTCATTACCAGAATTAAAAAAACAGCCCCTCCATCATATTTAAATTCTGTTCCTTCTTTTCCAATTCCAAATAAAATTTCCGTTCCTAATAAAATGAAAATCACAGGCCAGAAGTTAAAAATCATTCGATAATCCACGACTGGAAGAAAAGAATGTATAAGAAACAAAATTCCGTATAAAATCAGCATAGTTCCTGCTGTAACCGTTCCAATTCTCCTAATTTTCTTTACTGGCTTCGCCGTCGTTTCCTGATGCGAGGTATCCATTTTCGATTTCATTGTTTTCTGCATTCTTTTTCTCCTCCTCTTCTAACTCTTTCTTCTTTCCACGAATCATGATAATTCCCATAAAAATAATACCTGCACCAACTACTAACCGTGGGACAAATCTGGAAATAACAGATACTGTATCACGCATCAAATATGGTATTCTCCAGTATATCGTGTTAAAAAATCCTCTCCAGATCATCGCTGCACCAAATAGAATAAGTACCCATGCAATTACCTTTCGGTAAGACTGAATAAAATGCTCTTTATTTGCTACAATATCAGAAATATGAATTAAATAATCATCTTCTACGGCATAAAACTCTTCATCATCAAGTCCCTTAAGGTTGGTCGCATGGAAAAAACTGTAGAACCAAATCACTGCTAGTAAAAGCATCAGAATCGGCATATCTAAAATTACTGCTGCTGCAATCGTTCCAAAGAAAACGGACATAAGGGTTAGACCCATTTTCATAAATCCCATATACATTTCTGCTGCACCTGGAATCATGGAAAAGCAGAATGTTAAAAACTTATTTTTCTTTCTTGTCATTTACTTGTTCCTCCTTTTTATATGAATCAAATGAGTATTTATTTAATATAGAAATAAAATTACTAGATTTTTGATTAAGCTTCTGGGTGAATTCTCTCATAACTCCTGGCTTTGTATTCAGTGTTTTCTGTGCAAGTTCCATTTCATCCGGCACGGAGAATAAAATAATCAGTGCTGCTGCCGTAGCAAGTGCTACTTTTGCAGTATATGCAAATAATCTGGTCTGCTTCGACCGTTTCTTTTTTCTTTCCTTTTTGCTTTCTTCCACTGCTGCCTGGAATAAAATCTTTTCTTTTAACAAAGCAGGTGCCGAAATCAGTTCCTTAGCTTCTACTTCCTGAATCAATGCTTCCAGTTCCTCATCACTTAAATAAGAGAACTCCTCTTTTCTCTGCATTCTAACCACTCTCCCTTCCATAAAGCTTTCTGAGCATGGCCTTCGCCCGGTATATCTGCGTCTGAACCGTTTTTTTATTCCGATTCCTGCAAAGTGCAATTTCGTCCGCGGTACGCTCCTCGTAAAAATACAACTCTGCAATTTCATCATAGGGCTTCTTAAGCTGCCTGCAATAGGTAAGCAGCTGCTCCCTACCCTGCTGTTCCATCATAACTGCCTCCGGAGTGAGTGAATCAGATTGCTTTTCTTCCAATGAAATATCCTCCGTTGGTACCACTCTTCTTGCAGCCTCTTTCATGTAATCAATGGACTTATTAGAAGCAATCCTGCATATCCACGCCTTCTCATTGCCTCCTGTAAAACTGCTTTGATTCCGATAGGCAGATAAAAATGTTTCCTGTGTCAAATCTTCCGCAACATGATAATCACCTGTCATCTTGTAGCAAATCGAAAATATCAGATTTTGATACTGATCTATCAGCTGCGATAAGTACTCTTCCGAACTAATTTTATCCACCTCTTTCCCTTTGTTTTATGCTTTCATATACTATAACGAGACAGTTCCCTGATTATCTTCAAAAATTTAAAACTTTTTTGAAAAAGTTTAAATAAATTTCTCCACATACAAAAAAACGTGACAACCACGGCTGTTTCATCGTGCTATCACGTCTTTTGCTTTTCAAAAATTTTTATCAATTACAGTTCCATAAGTTTTTATTATCCTGCAATGCATACCTTTTCACATAAACTATTCTATCCCATCTGAACCTTTCCAGTATACAGCTGATAATATCTTCCCTTTTTCTCGAGAAGTTCATCGTGGGTTCCTCGTTCAATGATTCTTCCCTGTTCCAGAGCCATGATACAGTCACTATTACGGACAGTGGATAAACGATGGGCAATTACAAATGTTGTACGTCCCTTCATTAACTTGTCCATACCATCCTGTACAATTTTCTCGGTTCTGGTATCGATGGAACTAGTCGCTTCATCTAAAATCAGTGCCGGAGGATCTGCTACTGCTGCACGGGCAATGGCAAGCAACTGTCTCTGTCCCTGGCTTAAGTTCGCACCATCTCCGGTAATAACCGTTTCATAACCATCTGGAAGATGGTGAATAAAACTGTCAGCATTGGCAAGCTTCGCTGCTGCAATTACCTCTTCGTCCGTAGCATCCAGTTTACCATAACGGATATTTTCCATAATCGTTCCGGTAAACAAATGGGTATCCTGAAGTACGATACCAAGAGAACGTCTTAAATCCGCTTTCTTGATTTTAGTAATATTAATGCCGTCATAGTGAATCTTACCTTCTTGAATATCGTAGAAACGATTAATCAGATTGGTGATTGTTGTTTTTCCAGCTCCTGTCGAGCCAACAAATGCGATTTTCTGACCTGGCTTCGCATAAATATTAACATCATGAAGCACGATTTTTTCTGGATTGTAACCAAAGTCTACATCAGTAAACGTTACATTTCCCTGCAATTCTACATAGTCTACACTTCCATCGGACTGATGTTCATGTTTCCATGCCCAGCATCCAGTATGTTTCTTTGTAGTTTCCACCAGTTTTCCATTCTGTTTTTCTGTATTAACCAAAGTAACATATCCTTCGTCTGTTTCTGGTTTTTCATCCAGAAGACGGAATACACGTTCTGCACCTGCCATAGCCATAACAATCGCATTTAGCTGCTGGCTCACCTGATTAATCGGCATGCTAAAACTCTTATTAAATGTCAGGAAACTGGCAAGAGAACCAAGAGTAAATCCACCAACTCCGTTTAATGCCAATGCGCTGCCGACAATGGCACAGACTACATAACTGACATTACCAAGCTGGGCAACGATAGGCATCAGAATATTTGCAAATTTATTCGCATTGTCTGCACTTTCAAACAGCTGGTTATTAAACTCTTTGAACTCCTTCATGCTTTCTTCTTCATGATTGAATACTTTTACAACTTTCTGGCCATCCATCATTTCTTCAATAAAACCATTTAATTTACCGATATCTTTCTGCTGTGCCATAAAGTATTTTCCACTTAAACCAGCAAGCTTCTTACTAGAAAATAGCATAACTCCAACCATTGCAAGAGTTACAATGGTCAATGGAATATTTAAAATAAGCATACTGATAAATACACTGACAATGGTAATGCTACTGCTGATAATTTGCGGAATACTCTGACTAATCATCTGCCTTAATGTATCAATATCGTTTGTATATACAGACATGATATCACCATGTGCATGCGTATCGAAATATTTAATCGGAAGACTTTCCATGTGATGGAATAAGTCAATTCGTAAATTCTTTAATGTTCCCTGTGTTACATTAACCATAATACGGCTGTATGCATACGTAGCAATTACACCTATTAAATAGAAGGAAGCCACTCGTGTGATAGCACCTAACAGCGGACCAAAGTCTGGATTGTTCATTTTCAGCATAGGCGTAATATAACTGTCAATCAGCGTTTTCATAAACATGGTTCCCTGCACATTAGCAAGAACACTGATTATGATACAGATAACAACAATAATGCAGTGAAGCATATAATTTTTAAAAATATATGCCATAAGACGATTTAATAACTTGCCCGGATTCTCAACTTTCGGACCTTTTCCCATTGGTCTTGGCATTATTTCTCACCTCCATTATTATCAAAGTCTGCATTTGCACCCTGCTGGGACTCAAATACATCACGGTAAATTGCATTGGATTTTAATAATTCTTCATGTGTTCCAAAACCATTTACTTTTCCATCATCCATAACAATAATGCGGTCTGCATCCTGAATACTGGAAATTCTCTGAGCAATAATCAATTTTGTTGTTCCAGGAATCTCTTCACGAAATGCCTTTCTAATCTTTGCATCAGTTGCAGTATCTACTGCACTGGTACTGTCATCAAGAATTAAAACTTTTGGTTTCTTTAATAAGGCTCTAGCGATACAAAGTCTCTGCTTCTGTCCACCGGATACGTTATTTCCACCTTGTTCGATATGTGTCTGATACTTGTCTGGAAATCTCTGAATAAATTCATCGGCACAGGCAAGACGGCAGGCACGTTCGCACTCTTCCTCTGTTGCATTTTTATCGCCCCATCTTAAGTTTTCCAAAATCGTTCCGGAAAATAGCACGTTCTTCTGAAGAACCACAGATACTTCATCACGTAATGCCTGTAAATCATAGTTACGCACATCCTGTCCACCGACCAAAACAGACCCTTCTGTTACATCATATAAACGGCTGATTAAATTAACCAGACTGGATTTTGCACTACCGGTTCCACCGATAATACCAATTGTTTCACCAGAGAGAATATCAATATTGATATTCTCTAATACTGGCTCACTACTATCTTTTTTATAGCTGAAATTTACATGGTCAAATACAATGCTTCCATCTTTCACTTCTGTTAGTCCTTTTTCTGGGCTTGTCAAATCAGCTTTCTCGTTAATAACCTCAGAAACACGATTTGCACTGCTGATACTCATAGTAATCATAACAAATACCATGGAAAGCATCATAAGACTCATCAAAATATTCATACAGTAAGTCAGAAGACTCATCAACTGCCCCGTTGTCAGACTGCCAGCTGTAATCATATTGGCACCAAGCCAGCTGATTAATAAAATGCAGCTATATACTGTAAACTGCATCAACGGTGCATTCATAGCAACAATTCTTTCAGCTCTTACAAACATTTTATAGATGTTATCACTTGCTTTTCTAAATTTTCCATCTTCAAAGTCTTCTCTTACATATGCCTTTACCACACGAATAGCAGATACATTTTCCTGTACACTAGCATTTAAATCATCATATTTCTCAAATACCTGCTTAAAGTATCCTGTTGCAATACGGATTCCTACAAATAAAAGCACTCCTAATACAATGACTGCTACCAGGTAAACACTCGCCAGTTTTGCATTAATTAAAAATGCCATGGTCATAGCACAAATGAGACTGGCTGGTGCACGCATACACATACGTAAAATCATCTGGTATGCATTCTGTAAGTTGGTAACATCTGTTGTCAGACGAGTAACTAAACCAGCCGTACTATACTTATCAATATTAGAAAATGAGAATGTCTGAATATTCTCATACATTGCTTCCCTCAAATTTTTCGCAAAACCTGCAGATGCTCTGGCACCATACTTTCCACCAAGCACACCGGTAATCAGACCGCCAATTGCCATTACAATCATAACGCCGCCTATTACATAAATATGACGAAGATTTCCTTTGGAAACACCGTCATCAATAATGGAAGCCATTAATAATGGAATTAATGTTTCAAAAATAACTTCCAGAATCATAAATACCGGAGTAAGAATCGAGTCTTTTTTAAACTCTTTAATCTGCGCTCCTAATGTCTTCAGCATTTTAATTCCTCCTATCCTTTCGTCTACGTTATATTATCTAACATTTTAAATAATATCTTTCGGAAATTTTCAATTTCTTCTTCGGAAATTCCCTGAAACAGTTCCTGTTCCAGTCTATAAGCGGTTTCATCCACCTGCCTTGTATGATCCAAAGCCTTCTCGGTCAGGCTGATCCGTTTATATTTCTTTCCTTTTTCGCTTGCTGATAAAATAATAAATCCTTTCTGTTCCAGTCTCTGCAGAAGTCCTGTCACAGTTGGCTTTTTCAACTCAAACTCCCGTTCAATATCCATAGGATTTACTTCCTCATTTCGACGCACACAAAGATAACCTAGAACATTTCCCTGTGAAAAAGTTAGGTCTTCTTCCTGCAGTTCCTGATTCATCCGTCGACTGAATGAGTTGCTTAATATTTTTATCAGAAAACTCGTGTTAAGATTCTCCTTATTTCGCTCCATATAACCGCTCCTGACTGTTAGTGTGCTAACTATTATATCACAATTTATTAAAATAGGAAGTACTTTTTTATAGTTTATTAGTTTTTAATATTTTCCAGTTATCACAATCGAGTAGGAGGGAAAATTATATAAATTTTCCCGACCTCTCACACCACCGTGCGTACCGTTCGGTACACGGCGGT
>CAKSBP010000053.1 GCA_934438135.1 uncultured Clostridium sp.
AGTTACACTTTTTTATCTGTTAGAAATATTTAAATATTTTACGAATTTAGGCTTGACTTTTCATAGCTGGTCTCCTTATAATTCTATCAGCTCATCTTCTGTAAAGTCTCTCTTTGCCACTTTACCAATTACATCATTCCAGGCCATTGGAGAAATTCCACTTCCAGGCCTTTTTACCGTAAGATTCTGCTCTGTAAACATTTCACCCTGCCTGATATTCTTCGCCGCAATAATACTCTTTCTAGCGGCTATTCTGTTTTTTTTCTCCAGTTCCGATGGTTTCTTAATTCCATCTCCCATAGCTGCCTCAATATTCCGAATCGCCTGTACCATTTCTTTAAATTCTCTTGGTTCTAAACTTGCTTTCTGATCTGGTCCCGGAAGATTCTGATCAATTGTAAAATGTTTTTCTATAATTCTTGCTCCTCTTGCAGCTGCTGCGATAGAAACTGCAATTCCCTGTGTATGATCAGAATACCCTACTTCTTCCTGAAAATGTTCCTTTAAGGTATCCATTGCTTTCAAATTTACATCTTCATAAAGTGCTGGATATTCCGTTGTACAATGAAGCAGACTGATTTTTTCGCAGCCATATTCTCTTAAGATAGCAATTGCTGCCTCCACTTCCTCCAATGTAGACATTCCAGTAGACAAAATAACCGGCTTTTTCGTTTTTGCAATCTGAATTAAATATGGCAGATTCGTAATCTCTCCCGACGGCACTTTCCATCTTTTCATTCCAAGCTGTTCCAAATATTCAATACTTGCTAAATCAAAAGGTGTTGATAAAAACTCAATTTCCTTTTCTTCACAATACGCCTTCAGTTCCTTAAATACTTCTAATGGAAATAATAATTTTCTACACATGTCAAGCTGACTTTCCTCTGCTCCAGTAGTAACTTTCTGATAGTCTGCTTTCTCTGCATACCTGGATATAAGATTTTCTGCAATACCTGTCTGAAATTTCACAATATCTGCTCCAGCTTCTTTGGCTGCGTCTATCATTTGTTTCGCCAGTTCTATGTTTCGATTATGATTTACACCAATTTCTGCAATAATTAAAGTTTTACTCATCCCGAGCCTCCATATATTCTCCCTATATATCCAACGATTTACTCTAGAACTAAAACACGCTTCATATTTTCCAATTCATCAAGCTGCCCCATATCAAGCCATGCATTTTCGCCAATCGGATAAACCCCAACTTTCATTCCCTGCTGCTTTGCATGTTCAATCACATCTGGAAAACCAATCTCCGTATTTTCTTCCATACCATCAATAACTTCAGGTTCCACAATATAACATCCTGTATTTGTAAAGAAAGAGAGATTTGGTTTTTCTTTCATTTTTTCAATCTCTCCTGTTTTTCCTATTTCGATTACGCCGTATGGAATTTGAAAATTCTTCAAAGAACACACCATAGTTATCATATGATGTTTTTCCTTATGATGCTTATAAATCTTAGCAAAATCCTCTTTAATCAGAATATCACAGTTGGTCAGGATAAATGTCTGATTTATCTGTCCCTTTAATAAAGAGAGACCTCCCCCCGTTCCTAATGGAACTGTCTCATCCACATAATGTACATCATAATCTTTTTCTATCTCGTTAAAATATGCCTTTATCATATTCTTTTTATGATTCAGTATAAGATAAAACTCATGACAGCCAAATTCATGAAAACGATTAATAATATGTTCTGCGATTGGTATTTCTCCTACTGGAATTAATGGTTTTGGCAGAATTTTTGTATATGGATATAATCGTTTTCCTTTTCCTCCAGCCATCATAACAACAGGAATATTTATTTTTTCCTTTCTTATTCTCGAATCTTTCCCATCTCTGCAAATCACGTTTGTAATACAATTGTGACTGTCTAGAATAGGAACTGCTTCTATTGCATTTTTTCTCATAAACCGAAATGCTTCTTCTCTGTCTGCATTCCGAAGATATTTCGGATGATAGTTTGCAGCCTTGCAGACTTCCGCTCTTAAATCCCCTTTAGATAAAATCCATCTTCTAATATCACCATCTGTTAGTGCTGCCAATAGTTTCCTGTCTTTCTCTACAAAAAGTACCTTGGTTGCAATGCTATCTAACAATTCCATGGCATGCAATACAGAATCGTTTTCACGAATTAACATTTGTTCCATATCCATTCTATATCCCATCCTTATCCTAAATCAGCACGCTGAAAACAGCTAACATGTCTCTATTACATCGATTACTCTATTCACTTGCTCTTTCGTTAAATTCGTACTGCACGGTACGTTTACAACATGCTGACAATATACATATGCTTTATTCACCTGATATGCCCTTGCATTCTGATATGGTTTCTGCTCATGAATCAACCCCCAAATTGGGCGTGACTGTATCTTATGTTCAGATAAATGTTTTATCATATTGTCCCGTTCAAATTTACATCCATCACAATACAAAGCATAAAACCAATGGTTGCTTCTAATACCCTGCCTTACTGGAAGCAGTTTTAATCCATCTATCTTATCTATTCTCTTTTTATATTCCTGGTAATTCTCTTCTTTTACGTGAATAAAATCTTCTAACTGCTCTAACTGAGCTACTCCCAAAGCCGCCTGAAGATTAGTCATACGATAGTTAAATCCAATTTCATCATGCATATAATATAATTCATCACTTTTTGCCTGTGTTGTAAGATGTTTCGCCTTTTTTAATAATTCCATATCGTTCGAAACAATCATGCCACCACCGCCAGTTGTCATAATCTTATTTCCATTAAAAGAAAAAACACCAACGTCTCCTATAGTACCTGCAAACCTTCCCTGAAACCTTCCTGCTGTATAATAAGTTCCAATTGCCTCTGTAGCATCTTCTACTACTTTCAATCCATATGTAGCTGCAATGTCACAAATTTTCTCCATATCTGCCATATTTCCAAAAACATGTACAGCTACAACTGTTTTGACACGTTTTTTCGTCTTCTTATCCCAAAGTTCACCATTTTCATAGACACATTCTTCCTCGCAGAACTTCTTTAACGAGACCGGATCCATACATAAAGAATCATCACAATCCATAAATACAGGCTCTGCCCCGATATATTTTACAGGATTCACAGCCGCAATAAACGTCAGTGTAGGAACAATTACTTCATCTTCTTTTGTAACCCCTGTCAGCATTAATGCAATATGCAGACCAGATGTTCCATTCTGACATGCTACCGCTCCCTCGGTGTGAACGTACTCTGCCACATTTTTTTCAAACTCATCCACATATGGTCCTGCTGTAGAAACCCATTCTGACTCAATTGCTTTCGTTACATTCTGCAATTCATTTCCTCGCAGATTTGGTACACTTAATGGTATAAATTCTGATTTCATTTTTTCCCACCTTACAAATTGTAAATATCTATTTTATATTGATCCATATTATGCTTTAAAAATTCGATCGTCTCTGCCAGTCCCTGCTCGAACGTAAACTGTGGTTTCCAATCTGTCAGTTCCATAATCTTCTTATTGCAACCCAATAATCGGTTTACTTCACTCTTCTCCGGACGTAATCTCTGCTCATCACAGATAATTTTTGCATCTGGTTTAATTTGTCTGATTAACTCTTTTGCTAAATCTCCAATTGAAATTTCTCTCTGTGTTGCAATATTGATTTCCTGTCCAATTGTACGATCAGATTCATACATTGCGATAAAGCCATTGGCCGTATCCTTTACATAGTTAAAATCACGGGTTGGAGTTAAAGAGCCTAATTTTATCTCGGATTTTCCTGCCAGCAGCTGTAGAATAATTGTCGGTATAACCGCCCTTGCAGACTGACGTGGTCCATATGTATTAAAAGGCCTTACAATTGTTACTGGCAAATCAAATGCTCTATAAAAGGATTCTGCCAGACGATCTGCACCAATTTTAGTAGCAGAATATGGGGATTGTCCCTGAAATGGATGTTTCTCATCGATTGGTACATACTGAGCAGTTCCGTACACTTCTGACGTTGATGTAACCAGAACCCGTACTCCATACTCTCTAGCTGCCTGCAGCACATTAAGTGTTCCTTTTATATTAGTATCCACATATGTATCTGGAGAATGATAGCTAAACGGAATTGCAATCAATGCAGCTAAATGAAATACTGCATTACAGCCTTTCACAGCCTGTCTTACTCCATTCGGATCTCTGACATCTCCCTGAAAAATCTCTACATGTTTCATAATATCGTCTGAAAGAGAATCCAACCATCCCCACGTATTAAATGAATTATAAAATACAAATGCTTTTACCTCATATCCTTTTTTCACTAGTTCTTCTGTTAAATGACTTCCAATAAATCCATCTGCACCTGTTACTAAAACTTTTTTCATATATATCCTCCAACTGAGCCTGGTTGACTCATCCATTTTAAATTTGTATCTTATCTATTTTTTTCTTTTTATATCGACAATCTATCTAAATGAATTAAGCGAATAACGGTCTACAACGCTTTCTTATTTAGATATTTTAGCATTTTTAACTCTGGATATCAATATAATGCAGCAGAAGGTCCCAAGCCGTTCTTATATTCCACATCCTTCTGCTGGCAGCTTTCTACTCAAATGCCTTCAACAATTTCTTGCAAATCTCCGCATTATCAATCACCTTCCGCTGGGTATCCTTCCTCTTATAAAATAAATAAAAGAAATTTCCCCTCTCGGTTTCCTTTCCATTTAAAGAGCATCCGATATCTCCAAATGGTGCAACCTTCTCTCCATTTACCGTCTTAAACAAAATATTGGTTGCTGAAAAGTCTGGTTTACTGAATCCGCTGCTGAACTGGGATGCCATAAGAATAACAAAACTGCATTCCACACCTTTTTCATCTGCGTAGTCTTTCAGGCACTTCATGACCTTTATAATGTCCTGCTTTTGTTCCCGCTGAACCTTCTTCGTAGCCTCATCCAACTCCATCTGTTCCAGCTTTTCCATTTCCTGTTCCAGTTTCCGAATCAGTCGATCGTCAATTACCCAGGAATCTGTACTTTTCGTCAAATACTTTGCCGCCTGCTCCATCGCCTTTTCAAAATGCTTCATTCCTTCATTTTGATGAAATCCCTCCATAAAAAATGCTTTATATTCCGCTTCTGATTTCCATACCGGATGGCGCCTGTTCTTCCGTTCAAAATATTCTTCACTCAATTCATTTGGGAATACATTCTTCATCAAACAGACAATATCATCATCACACAGAAGACGCACATTCAGATATTCGTCAAAATGCTGTCCTTCCTTACTTAAGGACTCTATGGAAAACAGCTTTTTTCCACTCTTCTCTTTGATTTTTCTGCTCAAATTAGAAATGATATGCTGTAAAATATAACACTCATATAAAACAATTGGATGGTTCTGTATCCATTTTCTTTCAGAATCATGTGCATAAACCACATTTTCCAGAACACTAATTGCACTTTTATAATATCCAAGTTCAAATCCTGTTTCATTATGAATCAAAGCCAAGGATGTTAAAAGACGTTCATAATCAATGTTTACGGTATTAAATCCTGTCATAAAGGCATCCCGCAGCAGATAGTCTAACTTATCCACATCATTGATTTTTGAATTTAGAAGAGAAATAAAGCAGTTCCTGAGACTTGTCTCACTGCTTTTCTTCGAATAGCGGTATCCCGTAATGCAGCGGGCGAAAAATTCCCGCTCTGATGCATCTTTAAAAAACTTTTTATACTCTTTCAGACCAACAATAACGCTCATAATCTCATGAGGTGCTGCTGCCGCACTTTTTTCGATAGGAACATCCGCAGAAAATTCTTCACAATTTACAATACTCTTTAGTTCTTCATGAAGAGAATCATACTCTCTGTTTTCGTCCAGATAGAACTTCTCTCCTGTATGAGAAAATGGAGCATGTCCCACATCATGCAGCAGACAGGCAAGCAAGAATACATTCTTCGTGCTTGTCACATCCATTACATTCGGAGCCTTCTTTTTAATTTCTTTCACCAACTGGGTACAGGCGATTTCGCCAAGATGAAATACACCAATAGAATGCACAAAACGATTATGAACCGCCGATGCATACAATGGCGTATACGTCGTCTGAATAATTCTTCTCAGTCTTTGAAATGAAGCTGTATCCACAATTCCATTCATGTAACTGACTGGTATATTAATATATCCGTATATTGGATCTTTTAAGATTTTTACCTTTTTCATCTCCTGCTAGACCCCCAATGCACTCACTGCCCGTTCATTTACCAAGGCCATCAGCACATCCAGTGCAAGATATCCTCGAAACTGTTCAATCAAATCCTCGATTCTCTTATCTTCCTTCAGTGCAATCCCCTTCGTATAATTTTCCTCTTTTTCAACAAAGAATTCCGCGTAATTTCGAAATAACGCATTTGTGCTTTCTCTCGATAAAATTAAAACAGCCTTTTCTCCGTTTTCGTTCAAAATCTGTAATACTCTGGAACCATAATTCTCAATTTCCTCGTATGTTAAAAAACGCCTGCTGCCTTTTTTCATTGCTTCAATCAATGCATTGGCTGCCAAATCTTCCATTCCGATATAAAAACACATTGTTTTCGCTCCCATCTTTTCTGCTCATATATGCACACGAATACCGTTCGCAACAATATCTCGATTATAGCACTTGGAACATTGGAATGCAACTTGTATACACAAATAGGAAGCCAGGAGCTTCCGCCCCCGGCCATCATAAACCCCTATACCAGTTCCGCAATTCTTGATACTCCGACATAAATCTCTGATATTTTATACCAGGTCGGATAGTCTACAACTCCAGTCTGGTCTAAATTAAAAATTCTTTGAAATACACGTACTGACTCAGCTGTTTTCGTACCAAAAGAACCATCCTGTGCTACTTTGGGAATTAAAGGATAGGCATTGGAAATCACATTCAGCTGACTTTGCAGCTGACGGACTTTCTCTCCCGTCGAACCAATCGTCAGATCGACTCCACCCCAGGATGATGGAATTCCAGAAACTTCTTCTGCTGTCGCAATATACATATCTTCTCCATAGAAATTCCGAATAATTTCAACTGCTGTATAACCAGCCTCTCCTAAATCTTTGGATCCCCATTGAGTCATCCAGTTCGGGCAGGAAACGTTTCTCCCATCACAGTACTGGGTAAAAATCGGCTGGGAAACCCCTGGTCTCGACAGATAATTTGTAAAAATCTGATCAACAATCCGGTCAATGGATTCATAAATAGTTTTCCCTGGGATATATTTCTGGTCGTATGCAGTAGAGGTAGTAATCGTAAAATTGTATCCTCGATTCCGGTACCATTCTGTATAAACACGATTCAGACAGAACGACTGAATTGCAAGTATATTTGCCATAATCGTTGCTTCCGGCCAGGTAGAATAAATTTCACAGGATGCAACATTTTTAATATAATCTTTGTATTTTACATAATAATTCTTTGCAGATCTGTCTGATGGCGGTCCATCATGAACTACTACAAATTCCGGAATAACAACTCGCGAAAGAACAATTTCACCGGTTTCATTGATTGGTTTTATCTCCGCTTCTGCAATTTTGGGCGGATAATCTCCGAATAATGTATTTGGTCCAATTACAAATAATTCTGCTGATTCTCCCTGGGCATTGTCCAGTGGCATCATACGGAGATTCTGAATCGCCAGCTGCTCCGCAAAAATTTGTGCACCATTTATTTCTATCGTCTCAAATCCAGGTGCAGAAGCTATAATATCATATGTTGCATAAGGCTGCTCTGCAGATGGGGAAAGGCTGAATGCAATATCCGGTGCATCCAGTTCTATAATTGGAGTTCTTCCAAGAACATCCGTCGTAACCTCCGTAATCGGAGTATTCTCCTCATCACTATAAAAAATTCGAACAGTAACACCTGCAATTGGCCTCGAACCAATAATGGAAACAACATCTACCCGAAGCATGCCTTTATAACCCTCATTTGTGTCAGTCTGACAGGCTTTCAATTGGTTCATAAAAATCTCACTCCTAAATCCGTTACTATAACATATGAAAGTCGCTTATTATTTGCTACAATTCTTTTAGTCTCTCGACCATTGAAGCGGCTTATCCATATGGTCTACTGTATCAAATGAATATCCTGCGTCTTTTAACTGTTTTATAATCTGTGGAAGGAGTCTTGCAGTCAGTTCATTACACTTGGAATCATGCATTAAAATAACCGGATGATTATACTTTTTGTAATCTTTATTGATATTCTGCATAATTGAATAAGCAGTCGGGTGTCCAACCGAATCTTCAGCGGTAACATTCCAGTCGTAGTAATTAAATCCCTTAGCCTCCAATTCAGAAATCACTTCATTTCCATAGCTGCGAATATAGGAATTTGCACTCCCCCAAGGAAAACGCCAGATTTTTGTTTCAACACCTGTTATCTCTTTAATTACTTTGTATGCCTTGTTAAAATCTTCCAGGTAAGCTTCTTTAGAACAATACATTGTAGAACCTTCGTGGGAATAAGTATGTACTCCAATTGCATTTCCATTTTTCAGCATTTCTTTTAAAATTGGTTTTGTCTCATCCGTTACCTGGCTTCCAATCAGAAAAAACGTTGCAACCGCTCCGTTATCCTTTAAAGTTTTCAAGTTTGTTTTTGTAATTTCGGATGGTCCATCATCAAATGTCAGATAAGCAATCTTTTCCTGGCTTTTCGGATCTGTCGACAGATTCTCTACCGTTGCTTCCTCCGAAAGTGTTTTCACTGTATTATCTGACATGTTTTCCTTTTCTTCTGCCCTTTGATTTACCAGACGCTCTTTTAACTCAGCATATGTATTTCCACTGTATACATTCTGTTCTACCCGGTAACATATAAATAACGCAAAACAGCAGAATACTGCAATAACAATTTTCTTAGACAAAGAATCACCTTAATTAACTCGCCTAATTCAATTTATTATATGCGGTATTCTGCTGCATTATGGTTATATTTTCACTTGTATTTCTAAATTTTATTTACCGGTTGACTTCAAACCGTGACAGAGTCCTGATACAACGAAGCAGGCTCTCATACATTTCTTCTTCTGTCCCATCATCAATCGTAACATCCATCACAACTGCCATATCATGCAGCTGTTTCTTCGTAACTCGGTTCCGCATGGACATCAGAATGTCCTGCTTCTCCTGAAATGTTCTGGCATCCAGAAAACGTTCGACATCCGGCTCCATGGCAAATTCCTCATCCGCAGGCATTTTCACTTCCGCCTCCCGTTTCTTTTCTATTGCTCGCTTGTGTACAGCTGATTCTGGTTCATCCGCATTACCCGTTACGGACCTCTCTGTTTCTAATGTTTCCTGCTGTTCCAATGGTGACAATACCTTTTCAAAACGATACTTCTGAGCAGCCTCTGGATACTTTTGTTTATCCACCTCAGAAAGGAACATATCAAGCGGTCTTGCATAGATTTTAAATTCTCCATACAGTGCCTGATAAATGACCATTTCTTCCCTTGTTTCCGTGTGGAGAGCCACTGCCACAATCTGATAATATTTCTTTTTAAAATGCCTGTAAAACTCGCCTGGCTTCGGTATCTCTCTCTGACTCATAGCCCACCTTCAAAATTTATTTTACTTCAACAGTCCATCCAAATTCATCTTTAATTTTACCTAACTGGATTCCTGTAATGGTATCATACAACTTCTGGCTGATTTCACCAATTCCACCGTCTCTAATCTGCATTACGTTATTTTCAAAACGTAAGTGTCCAACTGGTGAAATAACTGCTGCTGTACCACTTCCCCAGCACTCTTCCAAAGCACCAGTTTTAGCAGCTTCCACCAATTCATCTACAGAAACTCTTCTTTCCTCAACCGGAAGTCCCCAATGTTTGCAAAGAGCGATAACAGAGTCTCTTGTAACACCTGGCAAAATACTTCCATTTAACATAGGAGTAACTACTTTACCATTAATCTTAAAGAAGATGTTCATGGCACCTACTTCTTCGATGTATTTACGTTCTACACCATCCAGCCATAATACCTGTGAATATCCATCATCATGTGCTTTTACCTGTGCAGCTAAAGATGCAACATAGTTACCACCTGTCTTAGCCTCACCAATACCACCACGTACAGCTCTTACATAATCATCTTCAATCCAGATTTTAACAGGATTCAATCCTTCTGGATAATATGCACCTACTGGACTGCAGATAATCATAAACTGATACGTATCAGATGGTCTTACACCTAGGAATGGATCAGTTGCAATAATAAATGGCCTAATATATAAAGAAGTTCCTGGCTTAGTAGGAATCCATGCATTATCTACCTGAACTAATTCTTTTACAGCCTGTACGAAATCTTCTTCCGGAATCTCTGGAATACAGATACGGCGGTTTGTATTAGCCGCTCTTTCTGCATTTTTATCAGGACGGAATAAAAGAATCTTTCCTTCTTCTGTTCTATATGCTTTTAAGCCTTCGAACATTTCCTGACCATAATGGAATACCATAGCAGATGGCTGCAGTACTACTGGCTGATATTCTACGATTCTAGGATCATGCCATCCTTTTCCTGTCTCATAATTCATAATAAACATGTGATCAGTGAAAATGGTTCCGAACACTAACGGATTATCTTTTCCTGGAATTGGTTTTGGATTTTTTGTTTTCTCTACACGAATATTTAACATTACTATCATCCTTTCTCTTTTTTTCCCGGCTAATCCATCCAAGCTAACATTCTAATTTCAACACAGCAGACAGATTCTATGTACATACCAATCCTGTTTCGCTTAAAATGCAGTAGTCATTTTTTTATATGATAAACTTCTGACATAAATTTTTCAAGTATTTTTGCTAAATTTATTCACTATACATGTGAATCATCTTCAACTATCCTTTCAAATTATATAAAATCCGATTGTGGCAATTATTCCATCTTTTGATACTCATAATCCATCCTTCTCTGCAAATAATAAAATTATGAAAAAAAACTTTCTTTCCACTTTTTTTATCTGCGGTGCCACTGGATGGGTTCTAGAGTGTTTCTGGACAGGACTTTCCTCTATATTTAACAAGCACGATCCAAAACTTGTCTGTCGTACTTCTCTCTGGATGTTTCCCATTTATGGACTGGCCGCTTTTATTAAACCAATCAGTAGACGGCTGGAAAATTCCCGTGTCTTAGTAAGAGGAGGTGTTTATTCCTGTATCATTTTCCTCACGGAATTCATAACTGGCGAACTTTTAAACAAAATCAAGGCATGCCCGTGGGATTACAGCAAGTCGCGGTTTAATTTTGATGGTGTCGTACGGTTTGACTATCTGCCTGTATGGTTTATAGTCGGTCTGCTGTACGAAAAAATGCTCAAGAAAATCTAAACGAGGGAGTAGCTGTTAATACTCCCTTGGTTCTAAAAGTTTACGCCATTCCAGCCCCACGCTGTAGTGACCTCTTCATATTTAATATAAATTTTATCTTCTGGAACTCCTGTTACTTCTTTATAAATTCTGCTAATCTCTGCTGTCATTTTGTCATAGTCTTCTTTCGATGCCCTTCCAAAGATTTTCACTTCTACAAAAACAATTTTCGGTGATTTTTCACCTTTAAAATATAGGGTGTAATTATCCTCAAATCCCACCATCAGCCAAGATTCGCTTTTTCCCGGAATCAGTTCAATTGCCTTTCCTAACTTTGTTTTAATTTCTTCTTCCTGAGCTTTGGAAAGGGTAAAAGAGATCTTTGAATTAATAAATGGCATAAACGCCCTCCTTTTTCTTTTATGTATTATTTTTTACATATATTTCATTATATCAAAATTATATTTATTTTGCTAGTAATACACTCTTTTTTTTAACACATTTCTTATGCTATAATTCGTTTATTGAATGTTACAGGAGGAAAAACCGATGAAACTACAACAAGTTATTTTTTACTGTCACAACCTGACTGCTATTCAAAACAGTGAATTTCTGAAAGATTTAAAATCTCATAATGTTGATCTTTTCTTCTTCCAGCCTAATAGAAAAGCGGCTAATATCTCTGCCATCCTTAAAGACAGAGCACTTCTCCTTACAGACCTGCCTGATGGACAGAACTTTTCCAACGTGTTACATGTTCCATATCTCGGAAAATATGATACCCAGAATTCCTTTGACTATTCTGATGCAGTTTCTCTTTTTGAAGAAATAGAATCACTGACCTATTCTTATGTCGTTCATCAGTGGCATCGTGCCATGGGACTGCCCATTACTATATGTAGTACAGAACGTATTATTATTCGCGAACTGACTATGGAAGACATCCCTAATTTATATCACCTATACCAGAACCCAGAAAATACTGCTTTTCTTCCAGAACGTGGAATGACACTGGAAGAAGAAATAGAACATCACAGACAGTACCAAAAATGCTGTTATGAATTTTTAGGATACGGTCTCTGGGGTATTTTTCTAAAAAATAATACTTTAATTGGACATGCCGGTATTCAAAATATAAACTTTGATAAATTAAACTGCCCTGATTCTCTCTCCTTAGAATCTTCCACACCGATAGAATTATGTTACCTGATTGATAAGCCATTCCAAAAACAAGGATATGCCAGAGAAGCAGTTTATGAAATTTACCGTTATGCATCTAAGGAACTTGAAATAAAGCATCTTGCCTGTTTTGTTGCAAAAAATAATCTTTCCTCTATAAAACTCGCTATGGATATGGGAATGAAACCGTATTCAGAAGGTATTTATCAGGACTTTCCATGCCGAATCTTTGTATCAGAAAAATTATCAGATTGGATTCCCTTTTATGAAAAGGAACGAAAAAGAACACAGGCTGCAAGATATACGTGGAGAGAAGCACAGCGCAAACCTATTCAGTCCGTGTACAAGAAATTATATAAAAGGAATCGATAAGAAAAGGTATAGGAAAAGAACCTTTAAGAATACAAAAATCTTTAAAGGTTCTTTGTGTATTATACTTATTTTACTGTAGCATTGGATTCATCTGCTGCATTACCGTTTTCTACATTATTTTCATTTACTGCAGCACCACCTTTTGTTGTACCATTTGATGCACTGTTTCCATTTGCTGCTGTACCATTACCGTTTCCTGCATTGTCTGTATCTCCAGCAACATCTCCTACCGCATCGTCAACTGCATTGCCGACATCATTCGCTGCATCATCTATGGCATCTCCAGCATCATCTATGGCATCTGTAACTCCGTCTCCATCAGAATCACTGGCTGCACCATCATCCGTGGTTCCATTATTCTGTGTTGCTGTATTGTCATCTGTTCCATTGCCTGTGTCATCACCTGAACCACAGGCTGTTAAACCAACTAATCCAAAACAGCAGATAGCAAGTAATAAATACAATCTTCTTTTCATGAGATATGCCTCCTATTTAATAAATCATTTACAGGACTAGTATTTCTCATTTCTTTCTAAATATGCAACAGCTTTTATAAGGCTTATTTATTTTTTTCCCTTCCACTCCACTTCTGGCATATATTCCCGATATCGGTTTGGAAGCATTTGAAAGCGAAGTTTATCATTTTTCCGTTCTTTAATTCCTATCGTATCTACAAACTGCTTCCACAGCCTGTAATATTCATCTTTTTCTGCTTTCCCTGCATGTTCTTCCAAAGAAAAGTTCTGATATAAAAACCATGCTTTTCCTGCCTCATGAAATGCAGCTGTTCTTCTTCCTTCGTCACAAATAATCCAGTTTTCATCCGGCATCCTGTCTGAAAAAAAATCTGCCACCACCGCAAGAACATTATTCTCCGGGCGAAATCTCGCTGCAAGAATTCCATTTTTAATCTGTACAAATCGTAGGAATCCTTCATAATGAAAAAACTCTTTTTTCACATTCTGTTCTATTTTAACAACTGCATTCACATCTGGATTTGTCAAAAAACGAAGTACTTCTTTTCCCATAGCAAATCCAAGTATAAGAAAACGATAAATATGCTCTGCTTTCTCCGGCCGATTAGAAAGAGAAACATTGTAAAGGATAATATAAATTTCCTCTGAAATCTTACTGCAAATAGACTTTGTAACCTTTAACGCTTTCTCATTATCCGTCTTTACATAGATGTATTCCGAGAAAAACTCCAGATTATCAGGTTCTTTAACTCGTATTTCATTATTCGTGTGACCATATCTGCTTACCCAGGCATCATAAATTCCAGTAAAAATTCCAGCAGTGGTATCTTCGCAGATATATACATGCTTTGTTTTCATTTTAGAAATACCTCCGGATTCTCTTCCTTAAATTTAGTGTCTTCGAATAGGGACAACTGCTCATAAATTCCCTTTCCGCCCACTCCCTCCGGCAGTTTTTCCTTAAAATCCAGCATATGGTCTAAGATGTAATCCTCTTGTATCTTCACTGGATACATCATCTTCCCATTACAGGTAATAAAATAAAGAGCACGTTTCAATACAACCCCTAGTTTCTTCAAGTCCAAAAAATCCAATTTCGCATATTTTCTGGCCGCCACAATTCTCTGTGCTGATTTCACACCAATTCCAGGCACCCGGAGCAGCATTTTATAAGATGCCCGATTTACTTCTAGCGGAAATACTTCCAAATGATTCAACGCCCAGTTACACTTTGGATCCAGCATCGTATTAAAATTCGGTCTTTCCTTCGTAAGAAGTTCTTCTGCTTTAAATCCATAAAACCGAAGAAGCCAATCTGCCTGATACAGCCTATGTTCTCTTAAAAGCGGAGGTCCGCCTGGAAGTACTGGAAGATTAGAATCAAATGTAGTATTAACAAACGCACTGTAAAACACCCTCTTCAAATCAAACTTCTGATATAAATTCTCCACCACTTGAATAATCTGATAATCTGTCTCTGGTGTAGCTCCGATAATCATTTGTGTAGACTGTCCTCCTGGCACAAACTGCTTTACCGTATTCCTTTCTCTTCTTAGAGAAACTCCATGAGAATCTGCCTCTACAGGAAGGCTTTGGTTCTCTTCCCCATGATTCATTCCCAAATGTTCTGGAAGATGAATCTTCGGCATTTTCTTCCAGCTTTTGTGTTCTGAAAGAAGCATCTTATTTTCCTTTATTCCAAGCTGAATCTGACGCATGGGCACTAAAATATTCTTCCTGGTCTTATTCGGAGCTAACCGCTTCAATCCTTCACTCGTTGGAAGTTCCAAATTCACACTCATACGATCTGCCAGAAGTCCAAGTTCCTCTATCAGACTTCCATGTGCCCCAGGAATAGCCTTCACATGAATGTATCCATTAAAATGGTACTTATTCCGAAGAAGCGATATGGCCTCTATCATCTGCTCCATGGTATAATTGGGATTCTCAATGATTCCAGAACTTAAAAAAAGCCCTTCTATATAATTGCGTTTATAAAATTCAATCGTGAGGCTGGCTACCTCTTCTGGCGTAAATCTGGCACGCACCACATCGTTAGAAGAACGGTTCTGGCAATACTTACAGTCAAAAATACACTCATTTGTCAAAAGAATCTTAAGCAAGGAGATACATCTCCCATCTGACGCAAAAGAATGACAGATACCGCGGGAAACCGCACTTCCAAGGCTTCCACTTTTCCCTTTTCGTTCCACTCCACTGGAAGTACAGGCAACATCATACTTTGCCGCATCCGTTAGTATCTCCAGTTTTTCCATCTGTGTCATTGATTCCTTTGTAATCATTCGCCCGCCTCCAAATCGAATATATGTTCTATTTTTATCATAACATATTTCAATTTTGCTTTCAAGGCTTTTGCAATTCCATTTTTCTCTTTTTTCTCTATTGTAGACATTTTTCCAGAAAAACAAGAAATGCAAGAAAGAATCAGAAATAGAATGAAAAAATGAATTGAAATGTGCACAGGATTGTTACATAATAAGAATCAGTTACATAATATTTAAAATGACAGTCCGTATATGCTGTCAGAAAGGAAATGCAGAAACATGAATGAAACCTATGATAAAATTATGCTTCTGGCCTGTTCCATGCTGCTTTTTCTTTTAAGCAGAAATGATGAGTATCTGATTATCCCCTTGCTGGCTGCGGTTTTAATTAGCTCCCTTTATCTCTGTATTGATTCCGTAGTGGTTCACCTGATCCTATTTTTGATTTACTTGATTGGATGTTCCTTCTATGGAAATCTATGTTATTTTTTACCTCTGGTTATTTATGACTTACTGATTACCTGTCTACAGTATAGTGTATTTTTTATATTTTGGCCTTTACACATACAGATGCAGTCCATGAATGTTTACAGCATTATTCTCCTTCTTTTATTCTGTATTCTCAGCTACTACCTGAAACAAAAATCAGAGGCATACCAGCATCTGGAACAGGAATATCAGCAGTCTGTTGAACACAGTACAGAATTCGCTCTTTTACAGGAAGAAAAAAATCGGAGTCTTCTTGAAAACCAGGACTACGAAATTAATATTGCTAGATTAAATGAACGAAACCGGATTTCCAGAGAAATCCACGATCATGTAGGACATGTCCTATCTCGTTCTCTAATCCAGATTGGTGCTCTTCTGACAATTTCAAAGGATCCGCTTATGACAGAATCTCTTTCCAGCCTTAAGGATTCGCTTTCAGAAGGAATGGACAGTATCCGTGCCAGCGTACATAATATGCATGATGAATCCATTGATTTATATAGTGAAGTCCGGAAATTAGTAAATAGCTTTTCTTTTTGTCCAGTCGAATACGAATATGATATTGTAAATCCGCCACTGCTCAAATTAAAATACTGCTTCATTGCTATCGTAAAAGAGTCTTTATCTAATATAATCAAGCACTCAGATGCAAGCAAAGTACATATTCAGCTTCAGGAAGAACCTTCCCTTTACCGCCTTATCATCAGTGATAATGGAACCACTACGGAAAAAACCAAGGCGATTGCAAGGCGTATCAAAATATCCAACGACTATGTAGATGGCATGGGGCTTCAAAATATGATGGATCGTGTAAAAGGATTTAATGGAACTTATGAAATCATTGCAAAGGATGGATTTAAAATTGTAGTAACCATATCGAAAGAAAACAATGGAGGAAATTAACATGAATTTAGTTCTTATTGATGACGATAACCTCGTCTGTTCTTCTTTAAAAATTATACTAAGTGCCGATAGTGAAATTACGGTAGCAGGAATGGGCAGCAGCGGAAAGGATGCCATAGACCTATATTATTCCCTGAAACCAGATGTTCTTTTAATGGACATCCGTATGGAAACTATGTCTGGCCTGGAAGCCGGGGAAGCTATTTTGAAAGATTTTCCTGATGCACGAATCCTATATCTCACTACATTTCTAGATGACGATTACATTATAAAAGCTCTCAATATCGGTGCCAAAGGCTATATGCTGAAACAGGATTTCGAAAGCATTATTCCTGCGGTAAAAGCAGTTTTCTGCGGTCAGCACGTCTATGGAACCGAAATTGTTTCCAAACTGCCAAATCTTTTAAATCAGAATTCTCACCATGAGGTATATCAAAATGCTGGTATTACACAAAAAGAGCTTGAAATTATTACATTGATTGCAGATGGAAAATCCAATAAGGAAATGGCTCAGGAACTGTTTCTTTCTGAAGGAACTATTCGAAATTACATAAGTACCATTCTGGAAAAACTAGAACTTAGAGATCGGACACAGATTGCGATATTCTTTTATAAGCACAAGTAATACTCTGTGTGAAGAATGTGAAGACAAACAGGACGGGTGAAAAATTTTATGTTTGGTTCAGAAGCTGTCTGGATAGTTTTCAAAGATTTTTTAGTTTTTTCAAAAAAAGTGTTGACTTTCTTCGAAAAATAAATATAATCCCGTCTTTGACAGTTCTAAAAACAAAAAATCGCTGTATCCATTATATTTGCTGGATTGCAGCGATTTTT
>CAKSBP010000054.1 GCA_934438135.1 uncultured Clostridium sp.
TGAGAATAATATTTACTTTTCAATGTGCAATGCCAGTGTTTTGCAGGCATGATCACTCAAGATTCCGAGAGATCATTATATCTTATTAGGTCGAGCTGTTACAACTATGTTATATCACAACACTCTTGTCTTTCTTGGGTAAATTTCATAGGTATAAAAACAAGTTTTCTATGATAATTTATTTTTCCATAGAAGATCTACGAATTTTCCATTTATTTTACCAGTGATGTTCCTTTAAAAATCTGAATACTTGTTCTTCTCGTTCTTGTTCATTTTCCTTTTTGTACCTTTCTAACTCCAATACACCATCTATTTTACCATCCGCTAAAAAGAGCAATCGATTTCCTCTGACACATGCTTTTATGTCATGCGTTACCATAATGATAGACTGTCCTTCTTCATTTAGTGCGGTCATTGTATCTAAAACCTGTTGTCCAGAAGCAGAATTCAATGCTCCTGTCGGTTCATCTGCAAAAATGACTTGAGGACTATTAACTAACGCTCTTGCTATTGCAATACGTTGCTGCTGTCCACCCGATAATTCACTTGGAAATTTGTGTGCATGTGCATCGAGCCCAAACTGCTCTAGCAGTTTTAATGCCTTTGCATTCACTTCTTCCTTCTCCATAGATTGATAAGATGGATAGGTGATATTTTCCATTACAGTTAAATCAGACAGAAGGTTAAAACTCTGAAAGATAAATGAGATATCTCTATTTCGTATCTTACACGATTCTTTCTCACTTATCCTAGTGATATCTTGCCCCAGAAATTCTACCTTACCCGATGTAGGAGCATCCATTGTACTAACCGAATACAAAAAAGTTGATTTTCCAGAACCACTGCTTCCCATGATGATAGTAAAATCACCTTTATATATTTCAATACTTACTCCTGTCAATATTTTATGTTCATTTTTACCGCTATAATAGCTTTTACACAAATCGGTTGTTTTCAAGATTATATCTTTCATGCTTACTCCTCCATCAATTCTACAGGTTTAATCTTCCTTATTCTACTACACATAATTAATACAGTCGCCATAAGCAATAACATAAAACCTACCAATAAACTTACTAAAATTATACTTGAATCCGTAAATGCATTTAATAACACTACGGTAAGCAGCTTATCTGAGAAAGCAATATGAATTGCTAGTGCAAGTATCATTCCTATCATTCCAAGTATCATATAATGAAATAAATTTTGACGTATGATATAAGCATTCGGGAACCCCATAGCCTTCATAACACCAAACTGTCTTCTCTTATTACCATTCTCAATCAGTAAGAGAATTGCGACAATCATTACGGATAGGAATATAAATACAAATATCAGAATACAGGATATATTCTGCAGAATTAGCTTCACAGAACCTAATGCATTATTCATTGCAAACCATTCGGAATCTACTGTAATATTACTCCACTTCTCATCAACCTGATCCTTGAATCCATCAAAATCCTTTTTGTTCTTAAGCATGATAAATGCCATTGAACTTACATAATCATCCTTTAGTTGTTCCATTCCTTCTACTGTAATCATAATTCCATAATTACTTAACATAGAATCGTATGTACCACATATTTTGTATTCTTTGACATTCTCTTCAACAGATAGTTTTAACTTATCCCCTACCTTATATTTCAAAATACGCATTAGATTATTGGTCAGTACAACTTCATTTTCTTTAGGGAATTTGCCGTCCACTAATATTTTAGTTGACTTTGCAGATGGATTGCTGAAGACATCAAAGGAAATCTGGCAATCTTCTACTTTCTTTCCATCCACTTTGACAGGTATAGAATAACCTAAATCCCCATATGTATAATGAGCAATCTTTTTCTGTTCGTCTAACCAGTCCACAACGTCAGAATCGATATTCCCAAATAGATAGCAGTTATTTTTTGGTACCGCAAACCAAAGGTTCGGATTTTCTGTCATAATGGAAGAAGAGTATGCTATTTTTGCGAACAACATGGAAAGCAATAAGCATATAGCAAATACAAGAGTTACCATCACAGATTTACCCTTATACTTTAAAATGTCATTGATTGCAACTTGATAGGATGCAGAAGCATTTTTTATCACGGATTCTGACAATCTTTTTTTGGAGCTTGTATTAGCAATGGCAAAGGCTTCAACAGGAGTTATTTTATGTATTGGTCTTAATGACCAGCACAGGTTTGCCACTAAAAGCAGGTTCATGAACACGGTAACAATCACGCAACATAGTATAGATGCATTCGTCAATTCAAAACCATTCATATATTCCGTACAAATGTCACACATATAACGCACTATAGGAACAGCTGCAATAGTTCCTAAGACTGTCATGATTAATCCATCGATGACATATCCAATCATATAGAAACTAACAATTGTTTTTGACTTATATCCCAGGCATTTGTAGATACCAATTTCCTTAAACTGTCGCATTATATTATTGTTCACAATAAATTTGATGACGAATAACGCAATAATGAAAACAATAATAGCAGCCAAGGTACCGACAACACCTAACAGATCCGAAACTTCTGTAAACTTATTTTGCAATGTTTTTCTTGAATAATAGGTCATACAGTAATCATTATCCGAGAGCATATCATCAATTGCCTCTTTGTCATCATCATATAGATCTAATGCCAAAAGGGCTCCATCCATCTCATCGAATTTGGATACATCCTTATCGGATACTAGAATTGGTGTCACACATAAACTTGCCGTTGCTATCAAGCTTGAAGTATAAATTCCAGATACCTTTAATTCAATTGGTTTATCATATCCAAGCTTAATTTTATCCCCTACTGCTATATGGTTTGGCTTGGCAATCGTCTTGGCAATCCATACTTCACCGCTTTTTGGTGCATTTTCTTGATTCCCATCTTCTAGGATAAAATAATCATTTTTTTCTGATTCTTTCTGAAAAAGCATCAGCTGATAAAACTGTTTGATATCCTTTTTGCCTTTATAGATTGGGACTGAAACCACTTTACCTTCCATTTCGGTAACATTCTTTACATTTTTTAAATCATCCTTATCAAGAATAACATCTTTATCCTTTGTCCCCATTCCAATTGCAAATACATCTGGTGTATTTTCTTCATTAATACATGTTGAAGAAAACAATTTTAGTTCTAATGTAAAATCTACTGCCAACGTCACAATCATAGATATTGCAAATAAAATGATTCCCAATATAATGAATTGGCCTTTCTTATGTATTACTTTCTTTAACCACATTTACTTGACTCCCTTCAGATTTCTTATCTTACTCTCCTTACTAATTCACTTACTGTCTTTTGCAGATATCCTTCTAGTTCTTTTTCTTGTCCCACAGGACACATACAAACAACAGATAAATTATTTCGTCTTATGCTTATGGTAACTATTCGCTTCGCATAGTCAGGAAGGGTCGTATCCTGTTCCTCATTCTCATCTTCAAATTGATACATAAGTAAATTATTATACAAAATCGGGTACTCCATTAATAAAGCTTCCCGTTCAAACGATGCAAACGAATTCAAAATAGAAACCATATTTAAATTATTTTTTCTCACATATTCTATTCTACCAGAAATCTGCTCTTCTTGGAAATTATTTTTTTCCGTCTCGTAAATAATAGGAATCATATCTAAAAATTCGCCTATATACTCGGTTGAGTGATTACTGTATCGTCCAGATTGTACAACATAAACTGGCACTTTCATGTTACCAAAAAGGAACTTTATAATGTCGTTAAATAATGTCTTATTTAACAGCACCTTTATCTCATTTAACTTCTCCATTTCTGCATTCGTAAAACCATATTGAAAGCTCATTGCCGTAAAACATTTATCCCTCATGTAATCGGCAAATTCTTTTACGGTATCCCGAAATCTATTTATTGTGAATTCTTTTTCAATTGTCTCCATCTGGAGCACAGAAGTGTTATCCATCTGTTTCATATAGTCAGAATATCTATGTACCGCTTCCTTTTTATCAGGATGATCTAAATATTCTTTCATGACACTATATAGTACCTCATTGCTAAATCCATCAAAAACCAAGTGGCTACATGGAAGAATAAACAGATATTCTCTTTCCGTTTCTTTCAGCAATACTGCTGCATGGTTCACGGAATCGCCTTGATATGCCTCCTCTTTGTCAAAAAACTCACTAATCTTCTCTATTTCCCTTATTAGTACTTTCTTCTGCTCTGTCGCCATATCTTGAATATCCGCATAAGGAAGCTTCCATTCCGTTCCAACTTCATACTCCATCATCTCGCTGTTTTCTTCCTGAAGTTTAATGGTACTTCTAAGGATTACTTGATCCGTTAATGTCTTTCTCCACGCATTTTCAATTTCTGAAACAGTATATGTTCCTTTTATTTTTATAAAGCCACATGAAGATCGTATACCTAGCTTATAGAGTAATTGCTGACTTAAAAACAGTTCACTGCCTGTAACCATGTTATCACTGATTACTGAATTCCTGTAATCATTTACCTGGCTCATGATTTCACTTAAAACAGAATCAAGATTATAGGTATGTTTCGGTTTTAATATTTCATCTCGACTCTTATGCTCACTATTTTCTAAACCCTGTAATTCTAAGTTACTATCATCCTGCCCCCTCTTACGAATCAGCTGTGCTAACTCTCTAACTGTATTATGCTTAAAAATATCTGCTATGGAAACTTTTGCTTCTAGTTTATTTTCTATCATAACCATTAGCTTCATTGCAAGTATAGATTCTCCACCCAGCTCAAAAAAGCTTGTTTCTACATCCACTTCTTCTAGTCCTAAAATTTCACAGAATATCTTTTCCACATTCGATTCGTATTCATTTGCAGGACGTTCTTTTACCTGATTTACAATAATGGAAACTTTTTGAAGTTCCTTCGTATCAACTTTTCCGCTTGTATTAATTGGCATCTGTTCTATCTGAACCAAATACGCAGGAATCATATAATCTGGCAGAAATTTTGCTAATTCACTTTTCAGCCAGATGCAATCCACCTCTTTATCGCTTGTAAAGAAGGAACAAATGTTCTTTCCTACTTCCTTATTTTCTTTCACGATAGTAGCTGCCATGTCGATGTTATCTATTGTCATTAGAACATTGCTAATTTCCTCTAATTCAATTCGAAAACCTCTAATTTTTACTTGCTGATCAATTCTTCCCATAAAATCTATGTTACCATCTGGAAGCCATCTTGCCAAATCTCCTGAACGATACATTTTTCCATCGCCAAATAGATTGTCTTGGAATTTCTCTTCGGTTAGCTGCTGACGATTTAGGTACTTCATGGCAAGCCCACACCCACTAATACATAATTCACCAGGCATGCCAACTGGACACAACTGATCTCCCTGCATTATGTAGACCTGATGATTCAGAACAGGCTTTCCAATTGGTATCCTTGCTACATGCTCAGATGGTTCCTTGTATTTATAAAATGTCGAGCATACAGTATCTTCTGTTGGTCCGTATGCATTCACATATTGAGCCCTGTCCTTAACCTTTGCAACTAGTAATTCATCTGTTGGAGAACCCGCTGTTATGATTAGCCGCATATTTGGTAGCTCTAACTGCTTACAATATAATGGTGGAACCGTCATAATCGTAATCTGGTTCTTCCCCAAAAAGCTTTCACATAAATTCGGATCATCGATTTCCTCTTTCGTCAATATGTATAAACTTGCCCCAGTAAGGAATGCCATAGTAAATTCCCAGATAGACGCATCAAAAACGTAATTGGCGAATTGTGCAATCCTATCTTCTCTTCCAATCTCAAATTCACTTTGCAAGAAATAGGCCAGATTCACTACACCTTTATGAGTAAGCAAAACCCCCTTCGGCTTTCCCGTTGTCCCTGAAGTATAGATGACATATGACAGACTTTCCTGCGTATTTGGATTGTTCTGTTTTTTTCCCTCTCGCTCATAGATATTCCCATCACACAGATCCACTTTCATTCCTTCATAATTGTCAATCGGATTCATTGTCAGCATCAATTTCGGTTTTGCATCTTCCAATATAACATGTATCCTTTCAAAAGGCTGGTGACTATCAAGCGGAAGATACACTCCACCTGCTTTCTGTATAGCTAAGAACGCAATCACAGTCTCAGCCTTTCGTTCTGTAAATACCGCTACAAAATCACCTGGTAAAACTCCTTTTTCCCTTAGCACCATGGCAAGACAATCGGCTCTGCGATTTAACTCCTTATAAGTAAATGCCTCTGTTCCAGATACTACAGCTATCCTATCCCCATTTTCAAAAACTACCTTTTCAAACATCGTGTTTATTGTACTTTCAGTATCGTATAATTGCATCTTTACATTGAACTGGGTTAATATCTGTTCCTTTTCCTCTGGCGCCACTAATACCATATCCTGTATCACTTGGTTCACATCAAATTCAATATTTTTCGCGATACGATCAATTCGTCTTCCGATAGACTCCAACTCTTGTTCCGAGTAAATATTCGGATTATATAAAATATTAAAGTTCAAAGTATCTGTCAAATCTACACTTAAAGATAATCCGTAATTTGTTTCTTCTCTGTAGGAATGCACACGAATACTACAGTATTCTGTATCTTCAAAGGCATCCGTTGCACCATAAAAGTTCTCAAATGTAAAGATAGAACCAATTAAATTATTTTTTAATTCCACACATGACTGTACTTCCGACAAAGCGCAATAGTCATATTTCGCCCCTGCATGGTAGTCTTCCGATATCTGCTTCAATACGGTATAAAACGTACTTTCTTTATTAATTGTAATCCTTTCTGGAACAATATTGATATAGATACCCACCGCTTGTTCAATTCCCTTGATATCCGCATTCCTTCCAGAGACAATTTTGCCAAAGACTATGTCATCCAGCCGGCAGTACTTCATTAGAACAATACCCCAAATCATCTCTGCAATATTGCTAATGGTTACTTTACATTCTTTCGCTATATTCACCAGCTTGAAGGTTAAGTCCTGGTTCAAACTGATATTATGTACTCTCATAGTTTCTTTATGAGATTTTGCTATGCACATTGGTGGTATGGAAGCGGTCGTCTGATATCCTTCTAGATACTGTTTCCAATATGTCAAAGCAGCTTCTTTGTCCTGCTTTTCCTGCCACTTAACGTACTCAGAAAATGGTGCTATCCTGCTTTTCTGGATATTTACCTGATGCATTAGTTTTAATGCAGAATCTCCCTCACACAATTTACAGTAAAACTCAATAAATTCTTTCATGACTATACTCGTACACCAGCCATCAATGATAATATGATGTGCGTTCCAGATCATATAACATTCATTATCTGCTATATGTATTATAGTTAAGCGAACCAAACTGTCTTTTGATAATTGAAATCCTCTTTCTAGATCTTCTTTCGCGATCCGATCCACTTCATTCAATATCTGTTCTTGTTTAACCCCAACACAGCTGACCTCATTCATTTCAATTACTTGCTCTTTCAGTATGACTTGAAGAGGCTTTTCTTCCTTTTTTGACATGATGATTCTAGTACGTAACACATCATATTTCGCTGATAACAGCTTTAGGCATGTCTTCATATACTCAGAATTTATACATCCTATCATATGAAACACATTCTGAATGAAATACTGTTGTGAATTTGTATTGAGCTGGGTTTCATAATAAATTCCTTGTTGCATTGCAGTCAATGGATATACAGATTCTATCTTTACTTTTCCCATAAACACTAACTTCCTATCCATGTATTTTAATCTAATAAGTTCATGATTTCGTCAAATGTTTCATCTGAAATGTCTTCTATTCTATTGTCTTCTTCCGATTCTGCCTCTTCATAATTCTCTCCTTCATTCATCATATCAGCCAGCACTAGAGACAGTTTTTCTTCAAATTCTTCACAGAATTCCATATCCAAATATTCTGCATTGAAAGTCAATTCCATATTCAGTTCTTCCTTATTAAAATAGATGTCTACAATTATGTAATTAGTCATGATATTCGCTTCGGATATCTCACGTATATTACATTCTGTAATAATTGACCATAATTGCTGGTTTTCAAAATACTCTTCGTAGTCTCCCATAAAGTTAAAGCAGAGTAAGGAATCTCGGCTTCTTTGTATCTTTTCATACTTCTTCAATACATGGTATCCAATACCATAATGTGGAACTTCATTCAATGTCTTTTCGATCTGTTTTAATAACTCCTTCATACTATCTGCGTATCGGATACAGATAGGATAGATCGCTGTAAACCATCCGAGCGTACGATCAATTGATATGTGTTCTAGCATGTCATTTCTACCTTGGCTCTCCATATCAACTGATATGCTGTCACCTTGTAACAAGGAGTTGGCGGTCTTAACAATAGCCGCTAACAAAATATCCTGTACCTTTGCATGTAGTGCGTCAGCTAGAACATATCGAATAATTTCGGTGTCCTTTTTTCCCCATACAAGTTTTCTAACAATACGTTTTACAGGAACATCCGTCTTCTTTTCCAAATCAATCTCTTCTATTTCATGGTTTACCTTTTCCCAATATGCAGTATCAGAGTCAAAATATCCTGCATCATATGCCTTATCCATTGCATTTACCCATTCTTTATAGGAAGCAGTCTTTGGCTGTACGATTATTTCACTCTGATTCTTAACCTGGTTATAGATAGAGTCCATATCCTCAATAAGTATGTTCCATGAGACTCCATCTACGGCTAAATGGTGTATTGCAAGGAACAATAAATCTGCTTCTCCTTTATGAATCAGGCAACACTTCATCAATGGCCCATGTTCCAGATCAGTATCCTGCATTAAATTCTCGCAATAGGATTTGATCTTTTGCTGTGCTACAGATTCATTCTCATCTTGGATCTGTAACTGCTCACAATTAACCAGCTTACACTCCTTTGTACTTAATACAATTTGTTTTCCTTCTCTGAATACAACACGAAGCATATCGTGATGTTCCAACAGTTTTGCTAATGTATACTCTAATATCTCCACATCTATTCTTTCACTACTCTTTAGCAGAATAGACTGGTAGTAATATTGACTCTGCTCATATGGCACTTTGAAAAATTCCTGCTGTATTGGTGCTTTCGCATATTCTCCATTTACTTCACCTTGCTCATACTTAAGGATATCCTCACAAAGCGTTAACCGCTCACCAATTTCCTCTAATGTGTTCGCCTGCATCAGATCTTTTATCAGTAATTCATATCCATACTTTTTAAGCTGTGCCACAAATCGCATTGCCTTAATGGAATCTCCGCCAAGATCGAAGAAATTATCATATATACTGACTTTCTTAACTCCTAGTATATCACGAAACAGCTGTACAAGTATCGATTCTTTCTTATCTCTTGCTGTGACGAATTCCACGGTACGGTCATTCTGTATATCTGGAAGCATTTTCTTATTTAGTTTTCCATTTTCCGTCACAGGTAACTGATTGATGATCGCAAAGTGTGCTGGAATCATGTAATCTGGCAGATTCTTGGCAAGTTCTTTCTTGATTTCATGGAATGATAACTGCTGTTTGCTAACAATATATGCATTAATGCACTTTGTTCCAGATAAATCATTTCGAGCTACTGTCACCGCATCTTCCACGCCATCAATCTTTCTCAGATGTGTTTCTATTTCACCTAACTCGATTCGGAATCCTCTAATCTTAATCTGCTCGTCCATACGTCCCATATAGTGAAGATTGCCCTCTTCATCCCAGCATGCATAGTCACCAGAACGGTATAACCTTCCATCTCGAAATGTATTCTTGATAAACTTACTGCTAGTAAGTTCTTCTCTATTCAGGTACCCACGTCCAACTCCTGTTCCGCCAACGAACATTTCACCTTTAACACCAATTGGGCAGAGACAGTTTCCTTCGTCTAATACATAAACCTCATATCCAATTAATGGTCTTCCAATACTATTTATATTGTTATCAATTTCATAATCAGTTACTTTCTTAAAGGTAACATGCACGGTTGTTTCCGTAATGCCATACATATTAATGAATTCCGTCTGCTTATATAGCATTCTCCATGTTTTTAGTTTCGCAACCTCCAATGCCTCGCCACCGAATATAACATTTCTAATGGATAAATCATACTTTTTCTGTTCTTTCTCGAATTCCGATAATGCATAAAATGCAAGCGGCGTCTGGCTAAGTATCGTAACTTTATTCTCAACTAGCTTCTTACGCATCGTTTCAATTTCCTTGCATTCCTCTTTTGTAAATATTACAAGTTTTCCACCTGTAAACAGCGGTCCGTAAATCTCCCAAATGGAGAAGTCAAAATTGCAGTTGTGGCTACAGCTCCATACATCATCATCCGTAAAATCAAACAACGGAAGATTATTGTAGATCAGACTCGTTACATTTCGATGCTCAATCATCATGCCTTTTGGCTTTCCTGTTGTTCCGGATGTATAGATAATATAGGCAGCGTAATCATTTTCAATCGAGTATTCCAGCATTTCTGGTAAAACACTCATCTCTGAAAATACCTTTTCTGCCGAAAAAACATGTGCTTTATCCGAATATTTCACCTCATCTTGTTTTCTGCAGATTATCCATGACGAGTAACTATCTTCTAACATGTAATCCATTCTATCTTCTGGCAGCATTGGATCAATTGGCAAATAGGTACATCCTGTTTTCAGAATTCCAAGCACGGTTACAATAAAGTCACTACTCTTATCTAATATAACCGCGACAATCTCTTTCTGCTTGATACCTTTTTCCATAAGGTAACCTGCCAGTTGATTCGAGTAACTCTCTAATTCCTGATAGCTGTAGCTTTTCACACCATCTGTAACTGCTATTTTGTCTGGAACTCTTGCTGCCTGCAAACGAATTGCTTCTGGAATCGTTAATTTGCTATATTCCTTTGGTCCAATGGAATAATAGTTATTCACCAGCAGTTCCTTTTCCTCATCTATAATACATTCATACTCCTGAACCATTTTCGAGGAATCTTTTATTACTTCTGATAATAGTTTCAAAAAGGTTTTGATTAATCTTTGAGCCGTGTTCTGGTTATAGTATAATCCATTATAAGTTAAGTATAACTGAACTCCATCCTTCTTTTTCTTAATCAGCAAATTGTAATCATATTTTCCCCAGCCCAGATTATTCTCGATCTCCTCGAATCTTTCGTCCTGTTTTTCGCTCTCTTCCTCATACTGGAACAAAATATCAAACAATGCTGTTCTACTCATATCCTTCACAGGTTTCAATTCTGTTACAAGCTTATCAAATGGGATATCACTGTTTTTATCGGCTTGTTCCAAAGTACTCTTTGTCTTATTAAGAAATCCTTGGAAATCACATGCTTCCTCATAGTCATCAGACAGCAATACTAGATTGGCAATTGGTCCAATCGTGTTCTTTAGCCCTGAATCTTTTCGATTCAAAATGCTTGTACCAATATTGATTTCTTTTAAACCAGACATTTTATACATGAGAAGTTTAAATACGGAAAGGAAGAATACCTCATTACTGCATTGCATCCTGTTTGCCGTAGCTTCTATCTGCTCCATGAGTTTGCCATCTATTTGCTCTAAATAAGTGCTGGCATCATAAATGTGGATTAGTTTTCGGACACAGTCAATTGGAAGTTCCAATGCTTGAAGCTGTCTTCCAGATGCTTTTTTCTTCCAGTAAAGCATCTGGTCTTCTATCATTTCGTCTGGCATTTCCCTCTGCCATTCACTAAAGTCAGCATACTGCAATTCCTTACCATCTGTACATTCCTGATTCTGTTCTAGCTGCACGTATTTTTGTATAAACGATTGCTTAACTAACTCCTTAGAATAGGAATCACATACAAAATGATGCATGGTAAAGAGAATATAATGTAAGTCTGATGTTACTTTCAAACAATATACTTTCATATAAGGAAAATGTAATCCATCTGCAAACGCATTTTCATTCAATTCCAACAACTTGGCAACTGGCTCTTTGTCGTCCTCGTTACCTTGTTCCAGATATTCGATACACAGGTAGTCTTTTGCTTCTCCAATATGCTGATAAAGTAATCCATCTTCATTAATAATATCCGTATGTAATATTTCATTTTCCTCAATCAAGTGTTGCACTGCACGCTCTACAATCTGATAATCCAGTTCAAAACAACACTTTAAGATTAATGGAATATTATGATACACCGTTCCTTTTTCGTATAATGTATCTCGCTCAAAGTTATCTATAAACCAAAGTCTTTCCTGATGATATGATGCTTTCACCTTCATATGTTCTACCTACCTCCGTTTGATTCTCTGAATTTTTCCATAATTCTCTTGGGCACTAAGATTAGTAGTTATCTGATTAATTTTCATGGTTTTCTCACTAAGCACCTTCTGCATGATAACTTGAAAACGCATACCCATTCGTTCGATTGTCTCTCTCTTAAACAGTTTTGTACAGTATTCTAGTGTCAGTTTTACCTGGTCGCCCATTTGAACAAAATTAAATACTAGGTCATATTTGCTTTGTTCTGACTTCATTTCTACGATTTCAAAATCCATACCCTGCTCGTCGTCTACCTGTTCATTCCAGTTAATATACTGTACCAAGATATCAAATAGCTGACCTCTTCCTGCCTTCGCTTTATTTTTTGTATTCGCAACTATCTTCTCAAATGGATAGTCCTGATATTCAAAAGCATCCTTGCAGATTTTCGTAGTGGCATCTACAACCTCCTCAATCGAGCTATTGGAATCAAACTTTGTTCTGAGTGGAATCATATTTAAATAGTAGCCAATCTGCTGTTCCAGTTTCCAGTTATTTCTTCCCGCTACAATAGTTCCTAAAATAATATCACTTTGTCCCGTATACATATAAAGCAATATATTAATAACAGATACAAATGAAGTAAACATCGAACCGTTATGCTCTATGGAAAGTGCCTTCAACCTCTCCAATTCTTCCTTATTGAAGATAATATCTATGCTGCTTCCTTTCATGCTCCGTGGCAGAGTACGCTCAAAATCCGTATGCAATTCCAGTTGTGGTAAATCACCGCTCAACACGTCCATCCAGTATTGCGATTCCTTCTTCATAAACTGATCGGTTTCAAATAATTTTCTCTGCCATACAGAATAATCAATATACTGTACTGGAAGTGGTTCCAACTTGATAGGACTGCCTTTTTCTATAGCAGTGTAAATTTGAATAAAGTCTTTCATAAACACTCTAAATGACCATGCATCGGAAATAATATGATGTGTCAAGTAAATGAATAAATATTTATCCACATCTATTTTGATTAAATGCATTCTTAACAAGTAGTCGTCAAGCAGATTGAATTTGTAGTTCTCATAAACCTTAATGAAACGTTCTATTCGATTCTGACTCCAATCTTCTTCCTTTTGTATATACTTAAAGACTCTGTCTATACAATTCTGTACAGGCATGATTCTTTGCATTACCTCGTCATCCTGTTTAAAGAACTGTGTTCTAAGAATACTGTGCCTTTCTAATACTTGTTCTACTGTCTGCCTGATAATATCTGGTTCTACACTATTAAGCACAATTGGATAACATATGTTATACACTTCTGGTTCTTCTGCAACTGACGCGGCAATATAGAGTTCTTTTTGATTTAGGGATAATATCCCTTCCGTTCTTTCTTCCACTCGTTCTAATTCTGGAACATGTTGCGCTTCCTCAGTGTTGTTTTTCTCCATAACCAGTGCTACAACATCTTCAACAGTTCCATTATTGAAAAATGAGTTTAGACTTATGGATACTCCAAATTCCTTTCGGATACTGTTTATCACTTCCACTGCTTTAAGAGAATGACCTCCGTATTCAAAGAAATTATCGCTTATGCCCATTTCTTTTATGTTGAGTGTCTGGAGAAATATATCAAGTACTGTGGCTTCTATTTCATTTCTTGGCTGAATGCATTGGCTGCTTGTCAGGGTTATATCTGGCAACTCCTTACGGTTTAACTTTCCATTCAATGTTAATGGTACTTTGTCGATCTGACAGAAGTATGCAGGGATCATATATTCTGGAAGGCCACTCTTTAGTTTTCTTCTAACACTTGCAAAGTCTATCTCTTCATCTGACACAATATATGCATGTATGGCGTTTTCTCCATTGGCATCCTTTTTAATAATTACTACAGCGTCCTGAATCTCTTCTAAGTTCCTTAGAACAGTTGTTATCTCATCTAGCTCAATACGAAATCCCCTAATCTTTATCTGCTGATCAATACGCCCTAAATATTCAATCCCACCATCTGGAAGCATTCTTGCTAAATCTCCTGAACGATATAAACGACCTTCTCTATAAGGATTCTTAACAAATTTGCTTGAGGTCAATTCTTCCCTATTCAGATAGCAACGTCCTAAACCTGCTCCGTATACGCAGATTTCTCCTGGCATGCCAATATCACACAACTGATTTCCTCGCATAATATAGATACCAAGTGTAGGAATTGCAGAGCCAATGTCACTTATTCCATTTTCTATTTCCTGATCCCCGATCTCTTTGTAAGTAACATGTACCGTAGTTTCCGTAATTCCATACATATTGATAATCTTCACATCTCTGTGGTTCTGATGCCACTCCTTCAGTCGTTTAGGCTGTAAAGCCTCACCACCAAAGATCAAATACCTGAGTGACTGCGTTTGCACATAACTCTCTGCTTCATCCATACTCATCAGCTGATAGAAAGCGGATGGAACTTGATTTAATATGGTAACTTGTTCTTTTTGTATCATTTTCAGGAACTCATTGCTATTTTGCGCTGCTTCACGTGGAACTACTACAAGCTTTCCACCAAAGAGCAATGCACCATACATCTCCCAGACAGAAAAATCGAAACAGAATGAGTGGAACATTGTCCAACAGTCATTTTCGCTAAAATCGAACTGGAATTCCTCGTTTTTCATGAGTCTTACTACATTTCTATGCTCAATGAGAACACCTTTTGGTTTGCCTGTAGTACCTGACGTATAGATAACATATAAAGCGTCCTCTGGTCTGCAATCTATGTCTGGATTTTCTTTATTGTCTTGATAGCTGGACTCGTCATATAAGGAAATAACCTTTTTATCCTCACTACATATAATCTCAACATTTCCCTTTAAAATAATGGATACGCCAGAGTCTTCAATAATATAGTTTCTTCTTTCTTCTGGGTAAATCGGATCGATTGGCACATATGCACAACCTGCTTTTACGATAGCTAAGATACCAATTACCATTTCCAGACTTCGTTCTGTTACGATAGCAATTAGTTGATTTCCATTTACACCTGCCCTAAGCAAACTATGTGCTAACTGATTCGCTCTTTCATTGAGCTGTTTATAGGTTAAGGACTGTTCCTGAAATGTCACTGCTATCCGTTCTGGCCATTTTTCAACTTGCTCTTCAAACAATGTCTTTATTGTAGCTTCTTTAGGATAGCCTACGTTTACTCTATCCTGTAGAATTCCTGCCTCATTTAGTTGTCTAGTAGTACAATATTCGATTTCATTTATTTTTGTTTCCGTATCTTTGGTAAACAAATCAAGTAGATAAACCATTGCATTAACCAGTCTTCTGATTTTATCTGTACTATATAGCTGTTTTGCATATAGCATATTTAAACGGATAGCCTGGTTCGTGCAATTCACTACCAGTTCCAGCTCAAACCGGCTGCTTTCAACTTCTATGTCTTTCACTTCTGCCCACAGACCCCCTAAATCAAAACCAGTTATGTCATCATCGTGGTAAGAAATCAAGAAGTTGAATAATGGATTACGGTTCTTCACAATTCGCTCTTTTGAAAGTTCTACTATTGTTTCAAATGGAATATCTGAGTTTTCCAGAGCCTCCAAGTTATTTTTATATGTAGCTTTAATATACTGATCAAGGCTTAATGTCTCATCAATACTTTGCAACAAAGGAATCGTGTTAACAAACATACCCAATATATTCTGTAACACAACGTCATTTCTTCCTTCTACAACTGTTCCAATAAGGAATTCCTTTTCCCCTGAGTACATGGAAAGTGCCAAGGAAGATGCCGCAGTGAAAATGCTAAACAACGAACATTCTAATTTCTTTGCTTTCTCTTTCAGATTTTCCACAAGTTCTGCAGACAGCTGTATGTCGTACTGTCCGCTATTGTTTATGCTTAATTCTTCTGGACGGGTGTAGTCTAACAGCATATCCAATGAAGCATAATTTGTATTCAGCTTATCCTTCCAGAATGCAAGTTCACTTTGATAGTAACCGGTTTTTTCTAGTTCCTTCTGCCATCCAACATAATCACTATATGTATACTTTGAACTCTCAACCGCATTGCCGTTATATAAATCGTATAGAGATCCTATTAATATACTTGCACTTCTTCCATCAAAGATAATATGATGGAAATCCACTAATATAAAGGTTTTCTGTTCCTTATAATTGATAACTAGAATACGGAACAGTTTTTCCTTTAATAGTGCAAATGGTTTCACAAACTCTTTTCTTTTTCGTGCAATAAAGTCTTCTTCTGATTCTTCTCCTGAATATTGTTCCCATTGCACTATGTCCGTTACAGTATCCTCAATTTGATATCTTATCTCGCCAACCTCTTCGTAGAATTGACAACGTAGCATTGGATGTAGCTGTATGCATTCTTTAATCGCATTTTCCAGCTTTTCTTTATCCAGTATTCCCTCTACGGTAAGCATAAATGGTAAATTGTAATTCAGATCTTCTGGCTGCACTTTATTCAGTATGTACATTCTCTTTTGCGCATTGGATAACGTGCCTTCCAAATTCGCTCCCATTCCAGAAACTAACACTGGAAAATCACAATTCCCTTTCTTTTGCTGCTCTGTAATAATCTTTGCCATCCGTCTAATGGTATAGATTCCATCTAATTCTGCTATTGGTATACGGACTCCGGCAAATGCATCTTGTAGTTTTGCAACGAGCTGCATCATTTTAAGAGAAGTCAGCCCTATATTGGTGACATTATCATCTAGTCCAATGTTATTACATCCAAGCACCTCACATACTTTTTGATAAATGCTTTCTTCTATTTCATTGCGTTCACACTCTTTGCATACAACTGGGTACGTTATTTCTTTGACATGATTCTTACAGCAAAAAAACTTGTCTGGTCTATAAGAGATGTCCAACTTTTCCATGCATACCTGAACCGCTTCTTCTATATCTTCCGCATCATAGTACACGCATATCAACTCATCAGCATATTCTACTTTCAGATAGGTAAACTGATAAAGTTTGCTTAACATTTCTTTTATGACATAACAGCCTGTGAACAATTCATTACGGATAAAACAATCTTTTTCCCTTCCCAGAACTTCAAGTCTACCATTAGTGGTAATTCGAGCAATATAATCTGTTGCAAAACAGGTGTTTAGCGTATCTCCAACATAGAGGTAGCCATAGCTTCCTGTCAAAACAGGCTGTCTCTGATTATTTTTAATAGCAACTGCAATACGCTCCCTACTAAAACCATATCGTTCAGCGGATATATCCAGTTTCTTCATTAAATCAAATAGCTGCCGGTCATCCATTGCTTCCAGATTTTTTTTCTTGTCGTAATCTGTCATAATATCTAACTCACATAACTGGACATTTGTTTTGGTACATAACTGTGTCAGGATTGTATTATACAGTTCCATCC
>CAKSBP010000055.1 GCA_934438135.1 uncultured Clostridium sp.
AAAGTGGGGGATTTTAATAGAAAAGGAATCTGAAAGCCTTGAATTTATTGGCTTAGAGATTCCGAGAGATTATTATATTTTTGGGAGGACAGAATATACGAAAATTAAAATTGCTGAAGATTAGTTTGAACACTAATTTTCAGCAATTTCTAGTTATTCTATATTTTGTACCTTGGAAATAGTATTTATTTCACTTCCACCACAGTATCCACATCCGTTCCTTCCGTATACGAAATCGTAATCTTATCTCCTTCGCTATACTTCACAACGTTAATGTTATCTGCAACAAGCACATCAAAGATTGGTTCATATCCATCCAGAATCAGATAATAATGGGTATTTCCATCGATAACAGCCTGTGATATTTTCTTAATTGTACCTGTCAGGCTTAATGCCACATCCGCATCTTTATCTACAACATGATTGTCACGGAGCAGACTAATATAATTCTTCTCGCATTCTGTAATGGAATCACCGATTGCAACAACAGTATACTGTTCAATATTAACCATCGCATATTTCTTAACCAGGCCGGCACTGTCTTTCAGGGTCATGACGTAGGTTGGTTCATTTGCAATGTTTAAAAGAAGCGGGAAGGTTGCTTTGTAATTTAAGTTTTGGACTTTACCTTCTGCGGAATCCATGGCTGAGTATTCTTTGGCACCAGACATGGAATAGTATTTTGTTTCCGCAGTACGCTGGTTACATAACACGAAGCCGACTAACGATTCATCGCCGCCTACACTGGTAACACCGGTGTAAAGCCATACATCATCGTCAATAGCAATGTAGTTATATCCTTCCGTAGTCTGGAGACAGCCTTTCTGACTGAACAAAGTGTTCAGGTATCCATGTTTTAAAGTACCATAGTAATCATAGTAAGAAATTAACAGGTCAGAAGAATAAACCTGATCGACCCAAGTCGGCACTTTGTTGATAGCATAGTCGGTTGTTTCGCCAGTGATAGCGTTGACTAAAACAGCACGTTTGATATATTCTCCACCAAACAGACCGATTTTATAGCTTTTTACTGGGCAGATCCAGTATGGAGTTCCTTTATCGTCAATTTCGAAATTTACATTGTCAAAAATATAGGTTGGGAATTTGAATCTTAAGTAACGGTAAATGTAACGTCCGAAATGTTCAGAGTCGGAATATTTGATGCCTTTGTCCAGCTTGATACATTCTACTTTCTGAGTAGCCATATCAATAGAAACGTAGGCTGGAATTCCTTCTGAGCGATTGGAAAACCATTTAAAAATATTCCCATATTCCAGCGGGGTTACACGTACAGGCGTATTGTTATAGTTAATTTGTGTATAATGTTTGGATACTTCAAACTGCGAGACATATTCTACCATGCTTCCGATTTTTCTGGAACCCAGCAGAGTGGCAGAGTCTTTGTCCAGAAGTGGAATTTCATTGTAGGAAATCTGCTTGATATCATCCTGAAAATTACCGGTTTCAATGTTGATCAGCTGACGGTATTTCTTCGCATTTACAATCGGAGAAGATAAAATATATCCAATAATAAATACAACAATCAGAATCAGCGTGATGGAGAGACAGAACTGTGTCAGTCTGCTTTTCTGGATAAATTGTTTCACATTAATATGGTGCAGGTTTATCGGTTCTTCTTCTGCTGTATGATTTTTACGAAGCAGGCAGCTGGTGACGGTTAGAATGATAAACAGCACGATGATAAATTTCCAAAAGCCTACGGAATGCATGTTAATAGCTGGCAGTGTTATATAATAATATAAGAAGCCAAGTACAGCAGCAATTGCTACACAAACCAGTGAAAGCTTTAGTTTCGTTGCTTTTTTCATAATTTTCCTCCTTTTAAACCGGCGTTTGATACCAGTTCATTATCATATTAAAGAATGAAGGGGCAAATGTCAAATATTTCTGATAAATTAACTATTTCCTTTTGACAGGAAAACTGTTACAATAATGGTTAAGGCAAAAAATTAATACATGGAAAGAGGTATAAAGTGAAGATATTATTCATTTCTTTAGGCTGTGACAAAAACCTGGTAGATAGTGAGGTTATGTTAGGTCTGCTTCGGGAAAATGCATTTGAATTAACTGATGATGAAAGAGAAGCAGATGTCATCGTTGTAAATACATGCTGCTTTATTAATGATGCAAAAGAAGAAAGCATCAATACAATTTTAGAGATGGCAGAACTGAAAAAGACAGGAAACTTAAAAGCATTAATTGCAACAGGATGTCTTGCCCAGAGATATAAGGAAGATATTATTAAAGAAATTCCAGAAGTTGATGCCATTATTGGAACAACTGGATATGAGAAAATCGTAGAAGCCATTGAAGGGGTACTGGCAGGCGAGAAACAGAAATTTATTGAAGATATTAACGTAACTCCTCATGAAAAGAAGAGAAAACGTATTAATACAACTGGTGGATATTATTCTTATTTAAAGATTGCAGAAGGCTGTGATAAAAACTGTACTTACTGCATTATTCCAAAGGTACGTGGACATTTTAGAAGCGTTCCAATGGAAGAATTAGTAGAAGAAGCGAAACAGTTAGCCGATGCAGGCGTTGTGGAACTGATTTTAGTTGCGCAGGAAACCACTCTTTATGGAATGGATTTATATGGTAAAAAATCACTTCCTGCTTTATTAAAAGAACTTTGTAAAATCAGCGGTATTCAGTGGATTCGTATTTTATACTGTTACCCAGAAGAAATTACAGACGAGCTGATTGAAACTATTAAGACAGAAGATAAAGTATGTAATTATCTGGATATCCCAATCCAGCATGGAACAGACAACATCTTAAAGAGAATGGGACGCCGTACAAATAAACAGGAAATCGTGGATATCGTTGCAAAACTTCGTGAAAACATTCCTGACATTACATTGCGTACGACTTTAATTTCTGGATTCCCTGGGGAAACACAAGAAGATCACCAGGAACTGCTGGAGTTCGTAGAAGATATGGAATTTGACCGTCTTGGCGTATTTACTTATTCTGAAGAAGAAGATACTCCAGCAGCCAGAATGGATGGCCAGATTGATGAAGAAGTAAAAGCCGCAAGAAGAGATGAACTTATGGCAGTGCAGCAGGAAATCGCATTCCAAAAAGCACAGGATGCCATTTCTACTAAATTAAAAGTTTTGATAGAAGGAAAACTTCCAGAAGATAACGTGTTTATCGGAAGAACTTACAAAGATGCTCCGAATGTAGACGGATATATTTTTGTAAACTCCTCTCAGGAATTGATTTCCGGACAGTTTGTCGATGTATTCGTAACAGATGCAAAAGAATACGATTTAATTGGGGACGTAATCTGGGAATAGAAAACACAATGAATTTTGTTTGTTACGGTACAGCTTAGTTTTCTGGCTGTGCCGTATAAAATATAGTCGTGGAAACGCGAGGATAGGAGTATGAAAATGAATTTACCAAACAAATTAACCATGGCAAGGGTAGTAATGATTCCATTTTTTATTTTTTTCATGCTGAGTACATCCATTACGGGAAGTAACTACATTGCATGTGCGATTTTTGTGATTGCCAGCTTTACTGACATGCTGGACGGTTATCTCGCAAGAAAATATAAACTGGTCACTAATTTTGGAAAATTCATGGACCCTTTGGCGGACAAATTGTTGGTGTGTTCTGCATTAATTTGTTTCCTGGCAGTGGATTCTGTAAATATGCCTGCATGGGTTGTTATTGTAATTATCAGCCGTGAATTTATTATCAGTGGATTCCGTCTGATTGCATCCGATAATGGAGTAGTTATTGCAGCAAGCTACTGGGGTAAGTTTAAAACAGTTTCCCAGATGGTAATGTCAGTACTATTAATTCTGAATTTTGATAATAATGTGTTTCAGGTAATTGGACAGGTGTTTGTCTACATATCGGTTATTTTAACGATAATTTCATTACTTGACTACATTGTAAAAAACAAAGCTGTTTTAGCAGATGGTCAGAAATAATCTGATTTTGGAGAAAAATATCGTATTATAATATCAGAGTGGAGGTAAGCCATGCAGACTGAAATTATCAGTGTAGGAACAGAAATCTTAATGGGAACAATTGTAAATACCAATGCTGCATATCTGTCCAGGGAATGTACAAAGCTTGGATATCCTGTCTGCTGCCAGCAGGTGGTGGGTGATACAAAGGAAAGTATTATCAAGGCGGTGAAAACAGCTTCCGGCCGTGCACATCTTCTGATTTTAACAGGAGGGCTTGGACCGACGAAAGATGATTTGACCAAAGATGCCGTAGCAGAGGCCCTAGGGATGAAATTAACGGAAGATGCGCATACGAAGGAACGAATTAGAAAGTACCTCGAACCTGTATCAGGCAAGGAGATTCCGGAAAATAACTGGAAACAGGCTATGATTTTAGAACACGGTATCGTGCTGGATAATGAGAATGGGACAGCTCCTGGTATGATTGTAAAGCAGGAAAATTTAACCGTAATTCTGCTTCCAGGACCTCCACGGGAATTAGAACCGATGTTTCAGAGCAAGGTAGTTCCTTATCTGGAAAAAGAAGCTTCCAAGGTTGTCCGTTCCAAGACTGTGAAACTATGCAGCCTTCTGGAAAGCAAAGTGGAAATGAAAATTAAGGATTTAACAGGGAATCAGGGAAATCCTTCGATTGCCACCTATGCAAAACTGGGAGAAGTGGATATTATAGTAACGGCTTCGGGAAAAGATGAACAGGAGGCAGAAGATTTAATCAGACCGGTTGTTAAGGAATTAAAAAAGCGGTTTGGCGAGGATATTTTTACAACAGATGCATCTGTGTCGTTGGAAGAATGTGTGGTAAAACTATTAAAAAAGCATGAGTTAAGTTTTATTGCAGCAGAATCCTGTACGGGTGGATTGGTAGCATCTACGCTAATTAATGTACCGGGGGCTTCCGATGTCATCAAACAGAGCTTTATTACCTATTCCAATAAGGCAAAACGAAAATATCTGGATGTCAGCAAGGAAACGCTGAAAAAATATACAGAGTACAGTGCAGAGTGTGCTAAGGAAATGGCAAGAGGCGCAGCGATTAACGGTGGCTGCGATGTGGCAGTTTCAGTAACTGGAATTGCAGGTCCGGGAGGCGGAACAAAAGAGAAGCCGGTCGGACTTGTTTACATTGGCTGCTATGTCAGTGGAAAGGTAACGGTGAAAGAATGTCGTTTTCAAGGAAATCGGGAAATGATACGGAAAAAATCCAAGGTATCTGCTTTGGATTTAGTACGTCGATGCGTTCTCGAAAACTATAAATAAAAATAAAAAATCTATTGTACGTTTTATTATTTTACAAAAAAATTGATTTAACATAAAATTGACATAAGAATTTTATATCGTAGCGTTAAGAATATAGAATTGGAGTGAATATTGTGTTAAATAAGAAAACACGGAAATATGTATTGTATTTCTGTCTGTTAATGAATATAGGAGCAGTGGCTGGATGCGGCAGTGGAAAAGCTGAAAATAATTCAGTCAAACAGGCTGTTTCATCCAAGAATCCAGAGGCATCCAAATCTACAAAGGATACTACACCGACAGAACCGGAAAATTCTGCTTCGGTAGAGGATGAACTTTCCATTGCCAGTGATATGAAAGAACTTCAGATTTACTGTATTACAGATGATGCCAGTGATAAGGAATCGGTTATCAGCATGATTCCAAAGGATACGAAAGTGACCGCGGAAGTTGTTGTAAACAGTGTTGCAATAGAGTTTGGCAATCATGGTCTGGAGATTGGAATTGATTCGGTTACAGAGAAAGATGGAACGGTTATTGTCAGCTTTCTTTTAGGAAAAGCCCCAGCTGCTGACTGCGGTTCCAGTGTGGAAGGTTTGATTTTAGACTGTATTTCCCAGAGTCTTTTGGATAACCTTGATTCCTGTAAGAAAGTCATTTTTCGTGTAGAAGGAAAAGCTTACGAGAGCGGCCACTTTGCTTTTGGAATAGATGAAGCGTACGATTGGAAATAAAAGCAAGGGGAAAGAACATTGCAGGATGATGTAATTACAAGAATCAGCAAAGCAGGCAGAAAGTTCAGTAAAGGACAAAAGCTGCTTGCTGACTACATTCTGAAGAATTATGAAAGAGCTGTATTTATGTCTGCTGCCAAACTTGGACAGGCGGTAGGCGTTAGTGAGTCTACGGTGTCACGTTTTGCAGTGATATTAGGATATGATGGATTCCCAAAGTTTCATGAAGCACTGGAAGAGGTTGTGAAAAATAAACTAAATGCAGTCCAGCGTCTTGAAATGACCCATGACCGGATAAACCAGGAAAATGTAATTAAGACGGTTCTGCAGAGTGATGCAGAGAAAATCCGGACAACCATGGAGCAGATTGATCAGGATGCGTTCAACCGTGCAGTAGAAACGATTTTAAAGGCGAAGACAATTTATATTGTGGGAGTCAGAAGCAGTGCACCGCTGGCGAGTTTTCTGGCATTCTATCTAAACTATGTATTTACTCAGGTGAAGCTGATTGAATCCAACAGTATGGGCGAAATGTTTGAAAAACTAATTCATATGGAAGCAGAGGATGTCATTATCGGCATCAGTTTTCCAAGATATTCGCTTAGTACGATCCGGGCTTTGGAATTTGCCAAAAATAAAAATACAACTATTATTACTATTACTGACAGCTTAAAATCACCACTTACGCAGTATGCAGACTGTAATCTAACTGCTAATAGTGATATGGCATCAGTTGTGGATTCTTTAGTTGCGCCGATGAGTGTAATAAATGCCCTCATTGTTGCAATTTTTTTAAAGCGCCAGGATACGGTGTTTCAGACACTGGCATCTATGGAAGAGATGTGGCGGGATTACCACATTTATGAAGTAGATGATGATGAAACTGGCCAATAAATAGAAAGGCAGATTTATACGAATGGGAAAAGTGATTGTAGTAGGTGGTGGAGCTGCTGGAATGCTGGCAGGTCTTATTGCGGCCAGACAAGGACACAAAGTCCGCATACTGGAGAAAAACGAGAAACTGGGCAAGAAACTTTTTATTACTGGAAAAGGAAGATGCAATATAACAAATGCAGCGGATATGGAAATTTTATTTGATAATGTAGTCTCAAATAAAAAGTTTTTATACAGTTCCTTTTATAATTTCACAAATTATGATATGATTAATTTATTAGAAAGCCTAGGCGTGAAGACGAAGGTAGAACGAGGTGACAGGGTATTTCCTGCTTCCGATAAGTCCAGTGATGTCATCAGAGGACTTCAGTCCGAGTTAGAGCGTCTTGGTGTGAAAATAGAATTTCATACAGAAGTAAAAGAACTGGTAGTAGAAGAGGGTGTCTGTAAAGGTGTAACAGTAAAAGGTATGAGAGGCGTATTAGCTGCGACTTCTGTTATTGTCTGCACAGGTGGATTCTCTTATCAGATGACCGGTTCAACTGGAGATGGATATCGTTTTGCAGAAGAAAACGGACATAAAGTAATACCAGTTCATCCATCTTTAGTTCCATTGGAAATCAAAGAAAGCTTTGCTAAAGAAATGCAGGGACTTTCTTTAAAAAATGTACAGGTATCTATTTATAACGGAAAGAAAAACATATATGAGAATTTTGGAGAAATGCTGTTCACCCATTTTGGCGTCAGCGGTCCTTTGATTCTCAGCGCAAGCAGTTATATTACAAAATGGGTCAGTGAAGGCAGGGAATTAAAGCTGGTGCTGGATGTAAAACCAGCTTTATCCAACGAACAGCTGGATGCCAGACTTCTGCGCGATTTTGAAAAAAATATAAATAGACAGTTTAAAAATGTATTAGATGAGCTCCTTCCGAAGAAAATGATTCCCGTGATTATAAAATTATCAGGAATTGATCCGGAGAAAAAAGCAAATGCTATTACAAAGGAAGAACGGGCAAATCTGGTTTCTGTTATGAAAGGATTAACAATGCATATTGCAGGACTGCGTGGATTTAATGAAGCTATCATTACAAAAGGCGGAGTCAATGTGAAAGAAATTAATCCTGCAACCATGGAATCCAAGCTGGTTCAAGGACTGTTTTTTGCAGGAGAAGTTTTGGATCTGGATGCGCTTACCGGTGGTTTTAATCTGCAGATAGCATGGTCAACTGCTTATACAGCAGGAATTTCTGTATATTAAGTTTTTACTTTAGGAGGTACAAATGGGTTACAGTATTGCGATTGATGGACCGGCGGGAGCCGGAAAAAGTACGATTGCCAGAACCATAGCAGAAGAATTAGGATTTATTTATGTCGATACCGGAGCAATGTATCGTGCTATGGGACTTTATTTTCTGGACAAAGGAATAGAGGATGAGACAGTTATCAAAGAAATGTGTCAGGAAGTAAATATTTCCATTTCTTATGAAAACGGAGAGCAGCAGGTGCTCTTAAATGGTGTGAACGTAAACGGAAAAATCCGGAACGAAGAAGTCGGAAGAATGGCTTCCCGTGTTGCAAAAATCAAAGAGGTCCGCTTTAAGCTGGTAGATTTGCAGCGTGAGCTTGCAGAATCTGCAGAGGTTATTATGGACGGCCGTGATATTGGAACTTATGTACTGCCGGATGCGAATGTGAAAATATATCTGACAGCAAGCTCTATGGTGAGGGCTGAAAGAAGATATAAAGAACTGAAAGAAAAAGGTGTCAAGTGTGACATTCATGAAATAGAAGAAGATATTAAAGCAAGAGACTATCAGGATATGCATCGCGAATTCGCTCCACTCTGTCAGGCAGAGGATGCTATATTGGTAGATACGTCAGAATTGACAAAAGAGGAAGTTGTCGATAAAATAATATTTATATATCATAATGCTTGTGGGAAAGGTAAATAATACATGAAAGTACAGGTAGCTGAAAGTGCAGGCTTTTGTTTTGGCGTAGAACGGGCAGTGAATATGGTGTACGGAGAGACAGCGTCAGAAGACCCAGTATATACATTTGGTCCGATTATCCACAATGATGAGGTTGTAAAAGACTTGGAAGAAAAAGGAGTTATAGTGATTCACAGCCTTTCTGAGCTGGATAGTCTTCCAAAAGGGACGATTATTATCCGTTCTCATGGTATCAGCCGCAAAGAGCAGGAAATAATAGAAAAGAAAGGATTCAATATTGAGGATGCAACTTGTCCCTTTGTGAAGAAAATTCATAAAATTGTTTCAAAAGAAAGCGAAGACGGCAGAACTATCATCATTATTGGAAATCCGAATCATCCGGAAGTACAAGGGATCAGAGGATGGTGCAGAGATGATGCATTTATTGTAGAAAATGAGCAGGACTTACGAAAAATTGAACTTCCTGAGGATGCGAGAATATGTATTGTATCGCAGACGACATTTAATTACAAGAAATTTGAAGAATTAGTTGAAATTATTTCAAAAAAGAGGTATGATATACTTGCTTTAAATACAATCTGTAATGCAACAGAAGTCAGACAGAAAGAGTCAGCTAACTTAGCCAGCTGCTCTGATGCTATGTTGGTTATTGGTGGAAAACATAGTTCTAATACCCAGAAGTTATTTGAAATATGTGAAAAGGAATGTAAAAATACTTACTATATACAAACTCTTGCAGATTTGGATGTGGACAAACTGAGATCCTTTTGCAATGTAGGTATTACAGCAGGGGCATCAACCCCAAATAAAATAATTAAGGAGGTTCAAAAGGCATGTCAGAAGTGAGCTTTGAACAATTATTAGAGGAATCTTTAAAAACAATTCATACAGGAGAGGTAGTTGAAGGTACTGTTATCGATGTTAAGGATGATGAAATCATCTTAAATATAGGTTACAAATCAGACGGAATCATTTCAAAGAGTGAATACTCCAATGCTCCTGGCGTTGTTTTATCTGACCATGTAAAAGTTGGCGATACAATGGAAGCTATGGTTTTAAAGAAAAACGATGGAGAAGGTCTTGTACAGTTAACATATAAGAGGCTTGCAGCAAAAAAAGGAAACAAGAAATTAGAAGATGCTTTTGAAAACAAAGAAGTATTAAAAGCAAAAGTTGTTACTGTATTAGATGGTGGATTAAGTGTTGTTATCGAAGAAAACAGAATCTTTATCCCAGCCAGTTTAGTATCCGACAGCTATGAAAAAGATTTATCCAAGTACAAAGATCAGGAAATTGAATTCATTTTAACAGAATACAATCCAAGAAGAGGCAGAATTATCGGCGATAGAAAAGCACTTATTGTTGCTAAGAAAAAAGAACTTCAGAAAGAATTATTCGCTAAGATCGAAGTTGGCATGAAGATTACTGGTACAATCAAGAACGTAACAGACTTCGGTGCATTTATCGATTTAGGTGGAGCTGATGGATTATTACACATTTCTGAAATGTCTTGGGGCAGAGTAGAAAATCCTAAGAAATCTTTTAAAGTTGGAGACCAGATTGAAGTTATGATTAAAGGAATTCAGGGTGAAAAGATTGCGTTAAGCTTAAAATTCCCTGAATTAAATCCTTGGAACAACGCAGAAGAAAAATTTGCTGTAGGCAAAGTTTTAAAAGGTGTTGTTGCACGTATGACAGATTTCGGTGCTTTCGTTGAATTAGAACCAGGCGTTGACGCTTTGCTTCATGTATCCCAGATTGCAAAAGAACACATTGACAAACCATCTGATGTATTAAAAGCTGGTCAGGAAATTGAAGCTAAAGTTGTAGACTTAAATGTAGAAGAAAAGAAAATCAGCTTAAGCATCAAAGCTTTATTAGCAGACCAGGAAGAAACTGAAACAACAGACGCTGATTCAGAAAACTAATAAAGAGGTTTATTCCATGGTTTATGACTACGAGATTTTTAAAAAACATATCTACGAGTTAACTAAGATCGATTTGAACTGCTACAAAGAAAGGCAGATGAAACGCCGAATTGATGCTTTAATTGCCAAACATAAGATTGCATCTTACGAGCCTTATGTAGCAAAGTTAAAAGTGGATAAAGAGATGTTTGAAGAGTTTGTTAACTATCTTACTATTAACGTATCAGAATTCTATCGTAATCCGGAACAATGGAATTTATTAGAGAAGGAAATCTTCCCATACCTGTTTGACAGATTTGGGAAGAATATTAAAATATGGAGTGCGGCTTGTTCCACAGGGGATGAGCCTTATTCCTTAGTTATGCTTCTTTCTAAATTCCTGCCTATGCAGAATATTAAAGTAATCGCAACAGATATTGACAAACAGGTGCTCGAAAAAGCTCAGCTTGGTTTGTATAATGAGAAAAGTCTGAAAAATCTTCCAAAGGAAATGAAAACAAAATATTTTAAAAAAATCAATGATAAAACCTATCAGATATCCGAGCAGGTAAAATCCCGCGTGGAATTTCGGAAACATAACCTTCTGAAGGAAGAATATCCAAAAGACTGTCATCTCTTAGTTTGCAGAAACGTCTTAATTTATTTCACAGAAGAAGCAAAAAATGAGATATATGAGAAATTTTCGAACAGTATTCGAAAAGATGGGATCCTTTTTGTTGGAAGTACGGAGCAGATTCTCCAGCCAACGAGACTTGGATTTGATTCATATCGTTCGTTTTTTTATAAAAAGATATAACAAAGAGACAGGTATACTGCAAAATGAATCCAGGTTCGTTTTGCAGTATACCTGTCCTTTTTATGTGGTTCTTTTGGAGAGCCGCAAATTTTCTTAAAATACATATTGATTTATAAATTAATCTTTAGTATATTATAGATTAGGTAAGCAATGGAGGCAAGAAAAATGAATGAAAAAATACGAGTTGCATTAGACGCAATGGGCGGAGATAATGCACCCGATGAAATAATAAAAGGTGCAGTCGACGCGGTAAATGAAAAAAGCAACATTAAAGTATTACTGATTGGAAAATCAGATCTATTAGAAAAGAAACTTGCAGACTATAGCTACAATAAAGAGCAGATTGAAATTATTAACGCAGATGAAGAAATTGGCTGTGATGAAGCTCCCGTTATGGCTATCCGGAAGAAGAAGAATTCATCCATTGTTGTTGGAATGAATCTTGTAAAACATGGTGAAGCAGATGCGATTGTTTCGGCTGGTTCCACTGGTGCGATTCTGGTTGGGGGACAGGTGATTGTGGGAAGAATTCCAGGTGTGGAAAGACCACCGCTTGCTCCGATTATTCCTACAATGAATGGTGTATCCCTCTTAATTGACTGTGGTGCGAATGTGGATGCACGTTCTTCTCATCTTGTGCAGTTTGCGAAGATGGGGTCCGTGTATATGGAAAAGATTGTTGGAATAAAAAATCCACGAGTTGCTATTGTTAATATAGGTGCAGAAGAAGAAAAGGGAAATGCACTTGTTAAAGAAACATTCCCATTACTGAAAAACTGCAATGATATTAACTTTATCGGCAGCATTGAAGCAAGAGAGATTCCAAATGGTGCGGCAGACGTTATTGTTTGTGAAGCATTTGTTGGAAATGTAATTTTAAAATTATATGAGGGTCTTGCGAATGCCCTGGTTGGAAAAATGAAAGATGAACTGATGAAGTCTACAAGAGGTAAGGCAGGAGCATTATTAATTAAGCCTACTTTAAAAGACATATTTAAACGTTTTAAGGCGTCTGATTACGGCGGCGCTCCACTTCTAGGGCTGAAAGGTCTTGTTGTGAAGACACATGGTAATTCTAAGAGTGTGGAAGTGAAAAATTCCATTATCCAGTGTGTAACGTTCTCCGAACAGCGTATTAATGAAACCATCAAAGAATTGATGGAAAATAGTAAAACAGATTAGAAAGGTGAAACAATATGGAATTTGAAAAGTTAAAGAAAATTATTAGTGAGGTATTAAATGTAGACGAAGATGAGATTACAATGGATACGACTTTCGTTGACGATTTGGGTGCTGACTCTTTAGATATTTTTCAAATTATTATGGGGATTGAAGAAGAATTTGATATAGAAATTGGTAATGATGATGCTGAGAAGATTGTAACAGTAAATGATGCAATCGAACAAATCAAAAATGCAATAAACTAAAATGATATGCTTTATGCTTTTATGAATTCTGGCTGTCCATGGAGTATTTCGGACAGCCTGATTTTTTAATCTTACAAAATCAGATGTAAGATTACATAAAAGATAAAGGAAAGGGAAGTAAAATGGAAAATAGTACAATGAAAGATTTAGAAAATGCAGTTTCCTATACATTTCGTAATAAAAACTTATTAAAGCTTGCGCTGACACACAGTTCTTATTCTAATGAAAAGCGGATGAACCGTCTGGCAAATAATGAACGTCTGGAGTTCTTAGGAGATGCTGTACTGGAAGTTGTATCCAGTGAATTTATTTTTATTAACAATCGGAAGATGGATGAAGGAGAAATGACAAAACTTCGTGCAAGTCTTGTCTGTGAACAGTCTCTGGCAGTCTGTGCAAGGGAAATTAATCTTGGAAAATATCTTCTATTGGGAAAAGGAGAGTCCAATACCGGCGGACGGGAAAGAGATTCTATTTTATCAGATGCAATGGAAGCAGTGATTGGAGCAATCTATTTAGATGGTGGTTTTACTAATGCAAAAGAGTTTGTCCGTGCGTTTATTTTATCGGATATCGAGAATAAACAGCTCTTTTATGATAGTAAGACTATTTTGCAGGAAATTGTCCAGAGCAGTTATAAAGAAAATTTACATTATGAACTGCTTCATTCGGAAGGTCCGGATCATGATAAGAAATTTACAGTTGCCGCTTATATTGGAAGTAAGGAAGTGGGCGTCGGCATTGGCAGAACGAAAAAAGCTGCTGAGCATGAGGCTGCTTATCAGGCAATATTAAAGTTAAAGCAGAAAGAGGAATAACATGTATTTAAAGAGCATAGAAATACACGGATTTAAGTCATTTGCCAATAAGATGCTGTTTGAGTTTCAAGATGGCATTACAGGAATTGTTGGTCCAAACGGCAGTGGCAAGAGCAACGTTTCCGATGCGGTGCGGTGGGTACTTGGAGAACAGAGTGCCAAGCAGCTTCGTGGTTCGAAGATGGAAGACGTTATTTTTGCTGGTACCGAAGCCAGAAAGCCGCTTGGATTTGCATATGTGGCAATTACACTGGATAACTCAGATCATAAGCTTCCAACGTCTTATGAGGAAGTAACAGTGGCAAGACGTGTGTATCGTTCCGGCGAAAGTGAATATCTATTAAATGGAGCTATGTGTCGTCTGAAAGATGTTCAGGAACTGTTTATGGATACCGGTATTGGAAAAGAGGGATATTCCATTATCGGACAGGGACAGATTGACCGTATCCTGAGTGGAAAACCAGAAGAGAGACGTGAACTTTTTGATGAAGCTGCCGGAATTGTAAAATACAAAAGGAGAAAAGCAGCGGCAGAAAAAAATCTGGAGGCTGAAAGGCAGAATCTCTGCCGCATCCGTGACATCATTGCTGAATTGGAGAAACAGGTTATTCCACTGGAAAAGCAGTCAGAGACTGCAAGGAAATATTTAAAGTATAAAGAAGAACTGAAAGCATTGGATATTGACTTGTTCTTTAAAGAATTTGACCGAATTAAGGGAATTGTGAAGGAAACTCAGGATAAGGATAAAATTACAGCGGATAATCTTGCAGAATCCAAGCATTCTTTTGATGCTATGCGAGCAGAGTATGAAAAACTGGAAGAAGATATTAACCAGAAGATGGGAAAACTGGAACAGGATAAGAATACATTGAATGTGCTTCGCCTGGAAAAAGAACAGTCTGAAGGAAAAGTTAAAGTTTTTGAAGAACAGATTCATGCAATTGAGCAAAGTGAGGAATATTATAAAGAGCGTCGTGAAAAACTGCTTGCACAAATTCAGGGGAAAAAACAAAATGTAAAAGAACAGGAACGGAAAATTGATGCAATGAAACTTTCGCTGGAAGAAAAGAAACAGTCATCCTCAACGAAGGAAACAGTCCTTCGTGAAAGCAGTGAAAAGATTAAAATGGCATCGGAGAAAATTGAGACTCTGAATCAGAAGATATTTGATATTAGAAATAGTGCAACTACTTATAAAGCTCAGATTCAACATTTTCAGGCAATGCAGGAGCAGGTAAATTTAAAGCATGCAGAACTAAACCAAAGGCTGTTAAAAGTAAAAAGCAGTGAAGCAGTCTACAATGAAACCATTGAGCAGGAAGAAGCGTTTATTACAAGAGTAACTGAGCAGATTACAGGATATCAGAATGTAAATGAATCGATTGAAGGAAAGCTGATTGACTATAGCAATAAAATTCTTGCTGCGAGAACGAAGATGCAGACGGTTACTCAGCAGGCTAATATGGAAAATGCGAAGCTGGCATCTTTACGAAACATGACAGAACGTTACGATGGCTATGGCCAGAGTATTAAGCGGGTTATGGAACAGAAGAACAAAGAGCCAGGAATTATTGGTGTTGTTGCAGATATTATTAAGGTAAAGAAAGAATATGAAACGGCAATCGAGATTGCACTGGGTGGAAGTATCCAGAACATTGTTACAGATAATGAAAATACAGCAAAACGTTTGATTGAATATTTGAAAAAGAACCGGTTTGGACGTGCTACATTCTTACCACTTACTTTAATTGAATCTCATGGAAGATTTGCACATCCAGAAGCATTAAAGGAACCGGGAGTTATTGGACTTGCCAGTACTTTAATTGAAGCTGACCAAAAATTCAGTGGTGTAGTCAGCCATCTTCTGGGACGGGTTGTTGTTACAAAGACGATTGATGATGCTATTATATTAAGTAGGAAATATAGAAGTTCCCTGCGTATTGTTACATTGGAGGGTGAACTGTTAAATCCAGGCGGTGCTATGTCTGGTGGTGCCTTTAAGAATTCTAGCAATCTTTTAAGCAGACGGCGTGAAATCGAGACGATGGAGCAGAATCTAGAGAAATTGAAAGGTCAGATTGCATCTTTTGAAAATAAAATGCAGGAACTGACCAAGGAGAAAGAGGAACGTGAGGCGAAGTTAAAGAGCAATCAGGAAAAACTTCAGGAACTGATGCTTAACTGGAATACATCTAAAGTGAAGCTTTCTCAGGCAAAAGAAGGGAAACAATCTCTTTCCAATGATTTTCTTTCTATACAGAAAGAAAATATGGAATTGGATCGACAGAAGGAAGAATGGATTCGTTCTATTAAAAAACTGGAGGAACAGCTTTCTTCCAGTGAAGAAGAAAAAACAGAGCTGGAACAGGATTTGAAAGAAACCCAGGAAAGACTGGAAGGACTTAGAAAAGAAGAAGGACAGCTTCGTCAGAAAGTATCCTCTTTCCAGATTGAATATTCCAAACTGGAACAGAGCCAGAAATTTATGGAAGAAACGAGAAATCGTCTGGCGGAAGAGGCAGAGGCATTGTCCAGGGAATTGGAAAATATGGCTGCTATTCAGGAAGATTCCAAAACAAAGATTTTAAAAAAGCAGGAAGAAATTCAATCCCTTCGTCAGATGATGGAATTAAAGCAGATAAAAATAGAAGAAATTATTAAAGCGATTAAAGAACTGGAGCAGGCGAAAGAAGAGACTGCAAAGAATCACAAAGGCATTTTTACAAAGAGAGATGCGTTAAGTGAAGAAATTATTCTTCTGGAAAAAGAACATGCAAGACTGGCTGCCCAGAAAGATAAGCTGGATGAACAGTTGGAGCATTTGAAAAACTATATGTGGGAAGAATACGAATTGACCTTTAATAGTGCCTATGCATTGAAAACGGAAAGCCAGGCTTTGATTCAGGATCTTAAGAAACAGATTGCAGAGAAGAAAAATGAAATCAGGGGATTAGGCGAAGTTAATGTAAATGCAATTGAGGATTATAAAAATTTATCAAAACGTTACGAATTGTTAAATACACAGCATAACGACTTAGTAGAATCTGAAGCTGCACTGGTGGATATTATTCATGAACTGGATATTGAAATGCAGAATCAGTTCCAGGAGAAATTTAAAGATATCCAGTATGAGTTTGATAAGGCATTTAAAGAACTATTTGGTGGCGGAAAAGGTACATTAGAGTTAGTAGACACTGATGATATTTTAGAGACTGGAATTCAGATTATTGCACAGCCTCCTGGAAAAAAACTGCAGAACATGATGCAACTTTCTGGTGGAGAGAAGGCTCTGACTGCCATTGCCCTTTTATTTGCTATTCAGAACTTAAAGCCTTCTCCATTCTGCCTGCTGGATGAAATTGAGGCCGCACTGGATGATTCTAATGTATCCCGTTTTGCAAAATATCTGCATAAGCTTACTAAGCATACACAGTTTATTGTCATTACTCACCGTCGTGGTACGATGGAATCAGCAGATGTGCTTTACGGTATTACCATGCAGGAAAAAGGCATTTCTGCTTTGGTTTCAGTAAACCTGATTGAAAATGAACTAGAATGATCTCTCGGAATCTTGAGTGATCATGCCGGCAAAACACTGGCATTGCACATTGAAAAGTAAATATTATTCTCA
>CAKSBP010000056.1 GCA_934438135.1 uncultured Clostridium sp.
AGAGTGAAAGCCAGCGTCTTTAGGCGCTGGCCGGTAACAAAGGCTTATAGCCGCAGAGCAAACCACCCGTTTGACGGATGGTACTGATTATGAGAATAAAATTTTCTTATTTAAAATACTTCTTTTTCACTACGTCTACTGGCATATCCATTCCCGTCCAAAGCTTAAATGCCGCAGCACCCTGAAACAAGAGCATATAAAGTCCGTTAAATGCCTGACAGCCGTGTGCACGCGCAATCTGCATTAACTTTGTTTCCCGTGGATTATAAATGACATCGGAAACAATTAAGTCCGGACGCAAGACAGATTCGTCGGTAATAATACAATTATCCGTATCTGGTGCCATTCCCACATTCGTGCCGTTTGTTAAAATTGCACTTTCCTCAATGCTTTTTTTCATCTGACGCTCCTCTTTAATATCATAAATCGAAGCCTTACAATTAGTTTTTGCATTAATTTGATCCACAATTTTCTGCATTCGCTCATAGGATTTGGAACGGCGGCTGAAAATATCGATTTCTGTTACGCCATCTAAGGCAGCCTGTACCAGAACAGAAGAAGCAGCACCGCCGGCTCCAAGCAGTGTCATTTTCTTTCCGATAATATCATGTCCAGCTTCTTTGACCGCTTCCATGTAGCCAATGCCATCGGTAGTATATGCAGTTAAAACACCATTATCATTTACAATCGTATTAGCAGCACCACAGAATTCTACTGCAGGAGAAATGTAATCTACATAATCTAAAATTTTGTTCTTATTCGGCATAGTCAGGTTAAAACCGCGGATATTCATGACTTTCAGTCCGTCTACCGCTGTTTTTAGCTTGTCTGTTCCAATATCAAATGCAAGATATATATAATCCAGTCCAAGCTGTTTGAATGCTTCATTATGCATCTGGGGTGAAATGCTATGTGCAACTGGGGAACCAAGAAGTCCAGTCAGTCTGGTGTGTCCTGTAATTTCGTTCATTCTTATAATCTCCTTTTCTTTGCGTATGGGAAAACGATAATTATATTATCTTAATCTTAGTATAGAAAGCTTGGAATTTCAAGTTATATTATTCGGTTTCTATCATATATTTTACAAAGCAGGGAAAGGAGACGAGCATGGATAAGAAAGAAGAAATTCTAAAAGTATTGTCACTGGACATGCGAAGAGTGCTGGCATCCGGGAATATTGACTTTGAAGCTCTTCAGGAAATCCGCCTACGGATGAATCAGCCTTTGCTTTTAAAGTATCAGAACCATGAATGTTTTGTAAACCGAAACGGAAGACTTCAGAAGAACCAGCAAGACTGTTATATCGTAAAGAAAAAAGAAATTGCAGAAATGTTGGAATATATCAGCAGCTATTCCTTTTATGCGTTTGAAGAGGAAATCAGGCAGGGATTTATTACCATACAAGGCGGACACCGTGTCGGTGTTGCTGGAAAAGCCGTGATGGAGCAAAAGGCAATTAAGAATCTAAAACATATTTCCTTTTTAAATATCCGATTATCTCATCAGATTAAGGGATGTGCGGATAAAGTGATTCCGTATCTGGAAAATGGAACGTCCATTCGGCATACACTGGTTGTTTCGCCTCCTGGAGCTGGAAAAACCACATTGCTTCGTGATATTATCCGGCAGCTTTCCAACGGAACGAAAGAGAGGCCAGGTCTTACAGTTGGGGTTGTAGATGAACGTTCTGAAATCGGTGCCTGCTATCTTGGAGTACCTCAGAATGACCTGGGTATCCGCACCGATATTTTAGATTGCTGTCCAAAAGCAGAAGGAATGATGATGCTGATACGATCCATGTCTCCTGATATTATTGCAGTGGACGAGATTGGAACCATGGCAGATATCAAAGCATTGGAATATGCCATAAACTGTGGCTGTAAAATGATTGGAACAGTACATGGAGATTCTGTGGAAGACATTATTTCTAAACCTTGTATCGGACAGCTGGTGACCGAACATCTATTTGAACGGTTTATTGTGTTAAATGGAAGAAAACGTGCGGGCTGCATAGAAGGGATTTATGACAACAGCGGAAACTGCCTGTACCATGCATTATAAAAAAGTCAGTGGGGGGAGGACGCATGATTATAAAAATAATTGGAAGTGTGCTGACGATTTTATCCTTTACAGCACTTGGTTTTTATTTTAGCAATGAATTAAAATTACGGCTTTCCCAGATGCGGGAACTGAAAAAGAATATTATGATTCTGCGGGGAGATATCCGATATGGAGGAACGCCGCTGCCGGAAGCATTGGCATCCCTGGCACACAGAAGTGCAGGTGCATTTCATGATTTTTTTGAAAATACAGCGGAGAAACTTTCCGATGGCGAAGGTGGTACCTTTTCAGAAATCTGGGGGAGTTGTGTAGATAAAGAACTGAAAAATACTTCATTAAAAGAACAGGATAAAGATCAATTGATACGCTTGGGAGAAAACCTGGGATTTCTGGATCAGGAAATGCAGTTAAATACCATTGATTTATATTTGAATCTGCTGGAAGAAGAAATTAAGGAACAGGCAGAAAATGTAAAAGAAAGAACCAGAATTTATAACATGCTGGGTTTTATGGCTGGGTTATTTATTACCATTATTATTCTATAGAAAGAGCAACTGGAGGAAAATTATGTCGATCTCAATTATTTTTAAAATTGCAGCAGTTGGTATTCTGGTTTCGGTGTTAAGCCAGGTGCTGGAACATTCCGGAAGAAAAGAGCAGGCATTTTTAGCAGGGCTTGCAGGGCTTGTATTAGTATTATTCTGGATAGTTCCTTATATTGCACAGCTTTTTACCACAATACAAAATCTATTTTCCATATAGAGGTGATTTCATGATAAAAATTGCATTGATTGGACTGATGGCTTCGCTTGCGGCCCTGCAGTTTAAAGGGAAAAAACCGGAATATGGAATGTATATTACGATCGTCGCATGTCTTTTAATATTTGCCTGGGGTGTTACACAGCTAAAAAGTATTATTTCCATTATGGAACGGCTTCAGAGTTATATTTCCATCAGTCCTTCCTATCTTTCTATTCTGCTGAAAATGATAGGAATTACTTATATTGCTGAGTTTTCGGCAAATCTTTGCAAAGATGCAGGGCATGCAGCCGTTGCAGGCCAGATTGAACTGGTCGGAAAACTTACGATTCTTTCCATGAGCATGCCGATCATTGTTTCTCTTTTGGATACTGTAAAAGATTTTCTGACATAGGACAAGGAGAAGAATATGAAACGAAAAGTATTGATTCCATTTCTGGCTTTTACAGCATGCCTGGTTCTAGGCATGTTTTTCCACGATACGAGAATTCTGGCAGCCCAGGAAAGTACGGAAAATGAGGCAGATGACATAATCATTCCTTATGAGGACAGTCTTCATTATGACGATATTCAAAGTGCCATTGACGATATGCAGATTAGTGATTCCAATGGCAGTGTCTTTCATTTTGGGGACTATGTGAAGGGACTGATTACTGGGAAAAACAGTTTCAGTCCGAAAGCCATTCTGGCAGACACAGAGGAATTGTTTTTAGGTCAGTTAAAGAAAGAAAAGAAATCTATTGTACAGCTGGTTGCTATTTCCATTATTGCGGCAGTTTTCACCAGTTTTACCAACGTATTTAAAGACAGCCAGATTGCAGAAACTGGTTTTTATGTGACCTATTTATTATTGTTTACTTTATTGACTGCTACATTCTGCAAAATATCTCAGGCAGCAGGACAGGCACTTTTTAGTCTACTGGAATTTATGCGGGCACTGCTTCCAACGTATTTTGTTGGTATTACTTTTTGTACGGGAAGCAAAACGTCCATGGTGTTTTATGAAACGACCCTGTTTATCATTACAATGGTAGATGTTGTGATGATAAAAATTCTTCTGCCATTAATTGATGTCTACTTTATTCTGGTACTGGCCAATAATATTATGAAAAAAGACATGCTTTCCAAAACCGCAGATTTATTAAAAACTATTATTTCCTGGAGTTTAAAAACACTGCTTGGCACAGTGATTGGTTTTAACGTAATCCAGGGGCTGATTTTCCCAATTGCAGATCAGGTAAAAAAATCCGCAATTCTTCGAACTGCCCATTCCATACCTGGTGTAGGAAATGCTATTGGTTCCGTGACAGAAAGTGTATTTGCAGCAGGTATTTTGATTAAAAATTCCATTGGAGCAGCAGGATTGATTATCATTATCTCTATCTGCCTGGTGCCCATTATCAAACTAGCAATTTATCAGCTTATTTATAAGTTCGGAGCCGCCATTGTACAGCCGGTATCGGATAAACGAGTGTTAAACTGCATAAATGCAACGGCACAGAGTGCAAAACTTCTGATGAATGTTGTCTTAATTGGAGCGGTGCTGTTTTTATTTACCATTGTCATTATTACTACATCAACTGGTGTCACGATAAGTATGTAGAGGAGGATTTTAAATGAGTGTCATAAAAGAACTTGTCCGGAATATTTTATTATATTACATACTGGTTTCTGTTACTATGTCACTAATTGGAAAATCCAGTTTTAAGAAATACATCGAAATGTTTACCGGATTAGTTCTGATTCTGATTATTATTACTCCGGTTTTTAAATTTCTAAAGTTGGACAATAAATTAGAATTAAACATTGCGAAAAATCAGCTGTATGAAGTCAGTGAACAGGAATCTCAGGATATTATGCTGGCAGAGCTGACTCAGGACGATATCATTGCAGAACAGTATAAGAACTTTATCCAGAAACAAATTAAAGAAGATATGGAAAAGGATTCTCTTTATGCAAGTGAAATCGAATTGGAAATTGAGGATTCCATAGAAAGCAAGGATTTTGGTCAGATAAAGTCCGTAGCGGTTATCTGTTCCAAAGGAAAAAAAGATAAGGAGACAGAAGATGACGGCAGAGATGGAAGTATTGAAACCATTGAAATTCCAAAGGTTCAGATTGAAGAAAGGGAGAAAACAAAAAAGCTGGTGAAAGAATCGGTGGAGACAGATAAGGCAAAAGAGCAGCTGGCAGAAACATATGGTCTGTCAGAGGATCAGATAAGCATATCATTAGAGGAGGATTAAGGATATGAAAGATGACAAAGATTCTAAGAAAATACCACTTTCCATAAAGGAAATTGGACTGCCAAAGATTCTTATCATGGTGTTGGCAGGCATTATTATTTTAATTTGTTCCGTGCCGGAATTTTTGGGTTCAGATAATAATAGCAGTACCAAAAGAACATCTATCCAGACGCAGGGAAAGAAGACTGCTGCTACAACGGTTTCTGACAGTTTGAATACTTATGTGGAAAATATGGAAAACAGACTGGAGGTGGCACTTAGACAGGTTTCCGGCATTGGAAAGGTAGATGTCATGATTACCTTAAAATCTTCAAAAGAACAGGTGGCATTAAAAGACAGTACAAACCAGCAGAATTCCAGTAACGAAACGGATTCTCAGGGAGGCAGCCGAACACAGACGGATATCAGCAAAAGCGAAGAAACAGTAATGTCCCAGGAAAACCAAGGGGCCAGTACGCCTTACATCGTGAAGGAAATGGAACCAGAAGTAGAAGGCGTATTAGTAATTGCTCAAGGAGGGGGGAATGCAGAGGTAGTGAGTGAAATTAACAGCATTGTACAGGTATTATTTAATGTTCCTGCACATAAAATTATAGTGACGAAGATGATATGAGTGCATGTCCGTTGAGACAAAGGCACAAGTTAGGAGGTATTGTGAAAAATCTTTTAAAGAAAAACCAGGTTATCATAACAGCCCTTGTCATAATGGTTGCTGTGGCCGGATATTTAAGTTTTACAAAGGATGGTTCTGGAAATTTAAAGAATGCAGGAAAAGTTGCCCAGGGTACCGAAGTACAGGATGTATCTAGTGATGCGGTTGATAATGATTTGTATTTAGATGTAAATGATACCATGGATGGTGCAGATCAGACTCTTGCAGAATCATCTCTTCCGCCGGATACATCGGCTTCTCCACAGGCTTCTAAATCTGCATCAAAAGATGAGTATGCAGATATTTCTGCAGAAGATATTGGTTCCGATACGATAGATGTAGCAGATGCAGGCAGTAAGACAGCCGATGCTTCTGATGAAACGGCAGGAGATGCCGTTTTAGTTTCCAATACAATTGATGCAGATTTTTTTAGTTCTGCAAAAGTAAGCAGAGAACAGACAAGAGCCAAAAACAAAGAGACGCTTATGGATATTGTAAATAATTCCAATGTTACGGAAAGTGAGAAAAAAGATGCTATTAATCAGGTTATTGCTATGACGAAAATGGCAGATAAAGAAAGTGCGGCAGAAATTTTGTTAGAGGCAAAGGGTTTTGATGATGTAGTTGTCAGCATCGTTGACGGCAAGGCAGATGTCCTTATTAATGCTGAAAATCTGACAGAGCAGCAGATGGCACAGATTGAAGATATTGTAAAGAGAAAGACCGGACTGGATGCAAAAAATATTGTGATTACTCCAGTTGGAGTAAAAGAAAAATAATGGGAATAAACCCGTGCAGACGGGAATACTTAAAAGATACATAGGTCTTTTTTTTGCATGGAAAAAGCTCTATTAATGAAACCAGACAAAATATGTTTGCAAAAGCTGTTTATTTTGTTATAATGTAGGAAACGGTTTTCGCTTTGAACGATTGTAGCTGCCCGGAGAGTAAGCTAGGTGTGAGTCTGGCAGTTGCGACGAAGAAGATACTATAGGAGGTAATCGAATTGAGTAAAGAACCAGAAAACAAAGGCGGTTATAAGAAACTAGATGAAGGAAATATAGGATCTGTCCATATAGCTGATGAAGTGGTAGCCATTATTGCCGGTCTTGCCGCTACTGAAGTCGAAGGCGTTCAGGCAATGGCTGGAAATATTACAAATGAGCTCGTTAGCAAACTGGGAATGAAAAACCTGTCAAAGGGAGTGAAAGTCGATGTAACAGCGAATGCGGTTACCGTAGATATGACACTGACGATGAAATATGGTTATAGTATACCGGAAACTTCTAAGACTGTTCAGGAAAAGGTAAAATCCGCCATTGAGAATATGACAGGATTAAACGTAGCTGAAGTTAATGTAAGAATTGCCGGAGTAAACATTAACCAGGAGTAAATATACACAAACATTTTTAGAAATATTATTTTATTCTTTCTATATTTGCATAAATAGTGTATAATAAATATAACAACCCTTGAATGTATATTTAAGGGTTGTTTATGTGTGTTACGGTTATAATAAAGATAGATAAGTCATGCATACAGGAGGAAAATTCATGAGTAGAAGAGAAATTAGAGAACATTTATTCCGTTTATTATTCCGCAGGGAGTTTCATGATTCACAGGAGCTGAGAGAGCAGACTGCTCTTTATTTTGAAGCACTGGAAAAATGTCCTTCCTTAGATGAACAGGATTATATTTCTGAACGTTTATATAAAGTTATGGATAAAGTTCCCGAAATCGACCAGAAGTTAGACAATGTGTCAAAAGGATGGAGACTGAACCGTATGGGTAAAGTTGATTTAACCATTTTAAGACTTGCAGCATTCGAAATATTTTTTGATGATGATATTCCAATTGGAGTAGCTATCAACGAAGCAGTCGAAATTGCAAAAAAATACGGAGAAGAACACTCTGCCAGCTTTATAAATGGAATTTTGGGAAGGCTTGTGTCCAATGAGGATGCAGAAGAAGCTGACAGCCAGGAAGCCGGCGGAACTGTTTAATTCATGGAGTCAAGAAACCCAAAAGCATATACGGTTTCCATGGTGAACCAGTATATCAAAAATATATTTCTTTCTGATTATGCATTAAATCATATATACGTAAAAGGAGAGGTTTCAAATTTAAAGTATCATAGTTCCGGACATATTTACTTTACGTTAAAGGATGCGAAGAGCCAGATTGCCTGTGTTATGTTTGCCGGGCAGCGAAGCGGCCTTTCGTTTCGGATGATGGAAGGAAATAATGTCATTGTCCTTGGAAATATCGGCGTATACGAGCGGGATGGAAAATATCAGCTTTATGCAAACCAGATTTTTTTGGATGGCCAGGGAACGTTATATGAAAAATTTGAACAGCTGAAACAGAAACTGTTAGCAGAGGGCATTTTTGATACCGCCCATAAAAAACAGATTCCCTTTTATGCAAAAAAGGTAGGAATTGTAACAGCAGAAACAGGAGCAGCTATTCAGGATATTATTAATATTTCCACCCGAAGGAATCCATATGTAGAACTGATTCTGTATCCTGCAAAGGTACAAGGGGAAGGCGCTGCAGAGACGATTGTGTCTGGTATAAAAAAACTGGACACAATGGGCGTGGACGTAATAATTGTTGGACGCGGCGGCGGTTCTATCGAAGATCTCTGGGCTTTTAACGAAGAAATCGTAGCAAGGGCAGTTTATGACTGCAAAACGCCTGTTATTTCAGCAGTGGGACATGAGACCGATATAACCATTGCAGATTATGCGGCAGATTTACGGGCACCAACGCCATCAGCAGCAGCAGAGCTGGCCGTGCTGAACATATCGGATTTACAATATGATATGATTACAAAAGAAGAAAGATTAAACCGGATTATAATGATGAAGATTCAAAAGGAGCGGAATGTGTTAGAACAGTACCGTCTGCGTTTATCGCATCAAAGTCCGGTCTATAAAATACAGCAGAACCGGCAGCTGACAGCAGATATGGAAGAGCGTCTTGGACGAGCCATGCAGAATGTGATGCAGAAGAAAAAATACGCACTTCAGCTGTACATTGAAAAGATGAAAGGACTGTCACCACTGGAAAAGCTGAATTCCGGTTTTTCCTATGTAGTGGATGAAGACGGCGTCAATGTAAAGAGTGTTGAACAGGTGAAAAAGGGGACATACTTGACTGTATCCGTGTTGGATGGTGATATTCATGCCATTGTAGAAAAGACCAGCCATGGAAGGAGGATATAATGGCAGCAAAAGCAGAAAAAACACTAGAAGCTCTGTTTGAAGAACTGGACAAAATTATTTTAAGTCTGGAGCAGGATGAAACTTCATTAGAAGATTCATTTAAATTATACAATGAGGGAATGAAATTATTGAAAAAGTGCAATGATTCCATTGATAAGGTGGAGAAAAAACTGGTTGTGCTTTCGGAAAGGGATTAAATATGGACTTCAATCAAACAATGTCAGCAGATTTAAAGCTGATTGAAGAAGTATTAAAAAAGTACCTGCCTGCCATAGAAGGACATCAGAAAAAAGTAATAGATGCTATGGATTACAGCGTCAATGCTGGAGGCAAGAGACTTCGCCCAATTCTTATACTTGAGACATACCGCTTGTTTGGGGGAGAGAATACAGAATTTATCGAGCCGTTTTTAGCGGCGATGGAAATGATTCATACGTACTCACTGGTACATGATGATCTTCCGGCGATGGATAATGATATGTATCGTCGAGGCAAGAAAACAACTCATGCTGTTTACGGTGAAGCAATGGGAATTCTTGCTGGAGATGCGTTGTTAAATTATGCATATGAAACGGCAGCATCTGCCGGAACAAAGATTATAAATTGTGTAGAAGATGGAACGCTGTCCGAATCAGAGGGGTTCAAACAGCTGAAACGTACCAGCCAGGCTCTTATGATTCTTGCCACAAAAGCAGGAATTTATGGCATGGTAGGAGGGCAGTCTGTCGATGTAGAATTTACAGAAAAGCCTCTTACGAAAGAGCAGCTCGATTTTATTTATGAGTTAAAAACCTCTGCGTTAATTGAAGCTTCCATGCTGATAGGCGCAGTACTTGCCGGAGCCTTAAAAGAAGAACAGGCAGTCATTGAAAAAACAGGAAGATATGTTGGAATTGCATTCCAGATTCAGGATGATATTTTAGACGTGACCAGCACAACTGAAGTGCTTGGTAAACCTGTACTTTCTGATGAAAAAAATAATAAAACTACGTATGTTACCCTGGAAGGACTAGAAGAGGCAAAACAGTTTGTTAAGGAACTTTCCAGAAAGGGGAGTGAATTGATGTTAAGCCTTCCATATGAAAATAAATTTTTACTTGCACTAATCGACAAACTCATCAACCGGGTAAAGTAGTTAAATGAGGTGTTAACTTGTCTAAGATATTAGATGAAATTGAAAAAGAAAATGATATAAAAAATATAGAACCAGATAAATATAAAACACTTGCTACAGAAATCCGTCGTTTTTTAGTTGAAAAAGTCAGCAAAACAGGTGGACATCTTGCATCAAATCTTGGTGTTGTGGAATTGACTATGGCACTGCATTTATTTCTGGATTTTCCACAGGACAAGATTGTTTGGGATGTAGGACATCAGGCATATACCCATAAAATTTTAACTGGAAGAATGCATGATTTTGATACATTAAGAGAATACCAGGGATTATCCGGTTTCCCAAAAAGAAATGAAAGTCCTTGTGATGCATGTGATACAGGACATAGTTCCACATCCATTTCAGTTGCATTGGGAATGGCTGTCGCAAGGGATTTAAAGCAGGAAGATAGTAAAATTGTTGCTGTTATTGGTGATGGTGCCCTGTCAGGTGGTATGGCTTACGAAGCATTGAACAATGCAGCACGTCTGAGATCGAATCTGATTATTGTGTTAAATGATAACAATATGTCTATTTCTGAAAATGTCGGAGGAATGGCCGTATATCTTGGAAAAATACGCACAAACCGCAAATATCAGGGCTTTAAAGATAATGTAGAACATGCGCTTCATAAACTTCCAAATGTAGGAAATACAATTGTGGAGCGTCTGAAAAAATCCAAAGATTCCATTAAGAGTCTGATGATACCGGGCATGTTGTTTGAAGACATGGGGCTTACCTATATTGGGCCGATTGATGGGCATAATATTGAACAGCTGACAACCGCATTTCATTCTGCCTCTAAACTAAATAAAGCTGTTATTATTCATGTGATAACAAAAAAAGGAAAGGGGTATTCCAAAGCGGAGAAAAACCCTTCACATTTTCACGGCGTGGAACCGTTTTATGTACGCACTGGCGTGGCAAAACATCCGAATACTGATATTAGTTATACCAAAGTTTATGGAGACAAAATGGTAGAAATGGCAGAACGAGATGAAAAAATTGTTGCAATTACAGCGGCAATGCCAACTGGAACAGGACTTGTAAAATTCCGGGAAGCCTATCCAAAACGTTTCTTCGATGTTGGAATTGCTGAAGAACATGCAGTTTCCTTTGCAACAGGACTTGCCCTGAAGGGATGTCATCCATTTGTTACAATCTATTCGACTTTTTTGCAAAGAGCATACGATCAGATTCTTCATGATGTCTGCATCAATCGTGCGCCAGTTGTATTTGCCATTGACCGCGCAGGAATTGTTGGAAAAGACGGAGAAACCCATCAAGGAATTTTTGACTTATCCTTTTTATCTACGCTTCCAGGTCTTGCAATTTTGGCACCAAAGAACAAGCTGGAATTTGAAGACATGCTGGAATACTTAAAAGATTATAAAGGACCGGCAGCGATCCGTTATCCTCGTGGTAAAGCATATGAAGGACTGAAAGAATTTCAACGACCAGTTGTGTACGGAAAGAGTGAATGGATTTACAAGGAAAAACAAATTGCACTGCTTGCAGTAGGAAGTATGGTAAGTAGAGCTGAGGAAGTTCGTGAAATTCTTAAAGAGAGAGGATATCAGGTATCCTTAGTCAATGCCAGATTTGTTCAGCCACTGGATGAAGAGACAATTATAGAAATGGCAGCATCACATGATTTAATTGCGACATTGGAAGAAAATGTAAAGAGTGGTGGATACGGCGAACATGTTGCCCAGTATTTACTGGAACAGGGGAAAACGAATGTGAAGTTCTTAAATATCAGTATTCCAGATGAATTTGTGGAACATGGAAATGTCGATGCATTATATGAAAAACTAGGGCTGGATGTATCATCCATAGTTGAAAGGATCTTGGAAGAAGTATGAAAGAACGTTTAGATATCTTGCTGGTCAGACAAGGTCTGGCAGCATCCAGAGAAAAAGCAAAAGCAATTATTATGACAGGAAATGTGTTTGTTAACGGACAGCGTGAAGATAAAGCAGGAAGTACATTTGATGATAAATCGCAGATTGAAGTAAAGGGTCATGTAATGAAATATGTAAGCCGTGGCGGTTATAAATTGGAAAAATCCATTCCGCAGTTTAATCTTGATTTACAGGATAAAGTCTGTATGGACGTTGGTTCTTCTACTGGCGGATTTACGGATTGTATGTTACAAAACGGTGCGGTAAAAGTATTCGCTATTGATGTTGGTACGAATCAGCTTGCATGGAAATTAAGACAGGATGAGCGTGTTGTCAGCATGGAAAAAACAAATATCCGTTATGTAACTCCAGAGGACATTGGAGAAGAAGTGGATTTTGTTTCTATTGACGTAGCCTTTATTTCTTTAACAAAAGTGCTGCTTCCAGTCAAACAGCTGATGAAAAAAGACGCCCAGATGGTCTGTCTTGTAAAACCACAGTTTGAAGCTGGAAGAGAAAAAGTAGGGAAAAAAGGTGTTGTCCGTGACCGGAAGGTGCATGAAGAAGTAATTCGTAACGTTGCGAATTATGCCAAAGAAATCGGATTTATTCCATGCGGTCTTGATTATTCTCCGATTAAAGGACCAGAGGGGAATATTGAATACCTGCTTTATCTGAAAAATTCTGCTGATGCGGAAGGACTTGCAGATTTAGAAGAAAGAATTATCGATACAGTTGAGAAATCACATATAAATCTTGAAAATTCCTAAAGAAAAAGGTAGGAGTGCAGCATGAACAATTTTTGCATTATTGTAAATGATGAAAAGGATCAGAAGAACCAGACTGCAGCATCCATTATCCGTTTTTTGGAAGGCCAGCACAAAAACGTTGTTTTGACAACACAATCTTCTTTAGAAGAACGCAAACATGGTACTTATACCAATGCGGAAGAAATCCCAGCAGATACAGAGTGTGCTATTGTGCTTGGCGGAGATGGAACTATTATACAGGCGGCGAAGGATCTTCTTCATCGGGATATTCCTATCCTTGGTGTAAATTTGGGAACAGTAGGATATCTTGCCGAGATTGAAAAACAGAATATAGAAGCAGCTCTGTCTAAACTTTTCCGAGACCAATTTAAAATAGAAGAACGTCTTATGCTGTATGGCATGATTCATAAAGGTGAGGAAACGGAATTAGATGTCCATGCACTTAATGATATTGTAATTTCCAGAAGTGGACAATGTAAACTGATCGTGGTTAATTTGTATATTAATGATGCGTTGATTGATACGTATGTTGCAGATGGCCTGATTGTATCTACGCCAACTGGTTCTACCGGTTACAATCTTTCTGCCGGCGGCCCTGTTATGAAACCTGGTATTGATGCACTGGTAATTACACCGATTTGTCCACATTCTCTGAATAAGAGAAGTCTCGTAGTATCTGCGGATGATAAAATCTGTCTGGAAGTGGGACAGAGAAAAGAAATTTCTAATGATGAGGCAATTGCTGTTTTTGATGGGAGAGAAGAAATGCAGTTAATTTCTGGTGAACGCATTTTCATTACTAGAGCAAAGGAAATTACAAAAATTGTAAAACTGACAGAAAACAGTTATTTTGATATTCTAAAGAATAAATTAGGAAGGGAGAAGGTGTAGAAACATGAAGGTTGGCAGACAAACCAAAATTATTGAATTAATCAATAAGTTTGATATTGAAACACAGGAAGAACTGGCAGATCGTCTAAATGCGGCTGGATATAATGTAACGCAGGCAACGATTTCCAGAGACATCCGAGAACTAAAGCTTACTAAGGTTGCTGTGGATGCAACGCATCAGAAATATATTGTTCTGCAGAATCAGGAATCCGGGCTTTACGAAAAATATGTCCGCTTCCTTCGAGACGGTTTTATTTCTATGGACTGTGCCCAGAATATCCTGGTTGTAAAAACCGTATCTGGTATGGCAATGGCAGTTGCGGCAGCACTTGATAATTTGAATATTACCGGTATTGTGGGATGTATTGCCGGTGATGATACTGTTATGTGTGCAATCAGGCACAATGAAGAAGTTGTTCAGGTTATGGATAAAATCAATAAATTAATGAATGGAAAATAGAGAAAGAGGAAATTTATGCTGGTTCATAAGTTTCCTTATTTCTCCAGCATATTTATTCTAACAGCTTTTGTATATATCTCATGTGTTTTGGCCAGATTGATTCCTGCTGTTTATAGTGATGCGAAGATAGTGAGAAAATATTTCATAAACGGCAATAAAAATATTGACAAATATAAAAAAGAGCGTATAATGAAACCAACATACTTATATGTATAGCAGAATACATATTTTATGAGAGTGCAATTGGGCATAACGTGTCTTTTGCACTTTTTTAGATTAGTAGTTATTAGTGGATAATCATATTTTTTAATTTCGATAATATAAGCGAACATATAAATGAAGTATTATGAACAGGGAGCTGAATGTTTCACAGAATAAGGAAACGTTTAAAGACTGACTCGAGGACAGAATACTATTGCATTGATAAATTGTAACATTTGGATGTTACAAAAGCGGCAGTACCAAACCTTTCTGGAGCGGTGTCTGCCGTTTTTTATTTCATGCGGTTGTTCTATATAGAAAAATAAGCTTGAAATTCGAAAGCCAGATAATATAAAAAAATCACCTCCAAGTCAAAAGAAGGTTACATTTACTTAGCGTTATTGGAGATTATTTATAATTTTACAATTTTTTTTGACGAATGGTGGGGGATTTTAATAAAAAAGAGAATTTAGAGGCGATAATGATGAAGCTTAGAAGTTCTCAAAAATAATAAAAGGGAGGATAAAATTTATGAGAAAGAAAATAATTGCAGTTGTTTTAGCAGCTACTATGGCCATTGGCATGATGACAGGCTGCGGAAACTCTGACAAGAAGACAGAAAAAAAAGAATCTTATAGCAACAAACAGATTGTTATTGGCGATGGAACCGAGGTTAGTGGTGACTATACTCCAATGTGGACGAATAATGCATCTGACAATAATGTCTATAAGATGATTACCGGTATGGAAACGGTTTCAGTTGATGCAGATGGCAAATGGGTTACTAATGAGACAGTAGTAGATAAGGTAGAAGAGACGGCGAATAAGGATGGTTCTAAGACATGGACTTATACTATAAAAGATGGTCTGAAATTTAGTGATGGTTCTCCAGTAACTGCCGAGAATTATGTATTTTATTATCTGCTGTGGGGCAGCAATGAAATCATTAAGGACAAAGAAGCATCTGGAGCGGTTGCAACTGTAGTTCAGTATGCAAAAGGCTTTGAAAAGTATTCATCTGGAAAAAGCGATACATTTGAAGGTATTCATTTAATCGATGAAAAAACATTTTCTATAACTGTAGATTCAAAATACCTGCCATATTACTATGGTTCAGCACTTACAAGCGTAGTTCCAGAGTATATAAAGGGATGGGTTCCAGAAGATGTTAAAGTTGAAGAAACAGAAAATGGTGCGAAATTATCTGATAATTTTAAAACGAAATATATTTCTGATACTGTAGACAGCTTCCGATATAAGCCAACAGTATGTTCTGGTCCTTATATGTGGAAATCTTATGATGAGAATGGATATTCTTATACATTGGAAAAGAATCCGAATTTCCCAGGAACCTATGATGGAAAAACTGCCAATATTAAGACAGTTGTTTATAAATATGTTTCTCAGGATACACAGCTTGATCAGCTGAAAACAGGTGCTATTGATATTCTTTTAACGGTTGCAGATGGTGATCAGATTGAAGCTGGTCTTGATATGGTAGATGAAGGCGGATTTAATTACATAAGTTTCCCACGTCCTGGATATGGAATGATTTCCTTTAAGTGTAATCAGGGACCAACACAGTTTGAAGAGGTTCGTCATGCAATTGCTTATCTGCTTGACAGAAATGCATTTACACAGACATTTACAGGTGGACATGGTACTGTTGTAAATGGCCCTTATGGAACACAGCAGTGGATGGTTGAAGATAATAAAGATGAAGTAGATGCCCTAAATTCTTACCCTTACAGTGTGGATTCTGCTATTAAAGAACTTGAAAAAGGTGGATGGGTATACAACAAGGATGGTTCTGATTATTCAGGTACTGGACTTCGTTATAAGAAATTAGATGATGGAACCTATATGCCACTGTCAATTGAGTGGTTTTCCTCTGAGGATAACTCTGTATCTGATTTGCTGGTAACCAGCCTGCAGCAGAATTCAGATGTTAAGAAAGCCGGAATGAAGATTAACCAGACGGTAGGTACATTTAATGATTTGATTAAGTATTACTATAATAACGCAAAAGATAATCCTTATCAGATGTTTAACCTTGCAAATGGTTTTGGCAATCCATATGATGTTGCATATTCTTATGAGATTGGCGGAGAGTCTAACACTAATGCAATTGCAGATAAAAAACTATACGATTTGGCAGTAGCTATGAATCAGACCGAAGAAAACGATGATAAAGCATATAGTGCAAACTGGCTGAAATTCATGAAATACTGGAATGAAGTTCTTCCAGAACTTCCTCTGTATTCCAATCAATACCATGACTTTTTCAATGAAAAGGTACATGACTTCAAAGAGGACGGATACAATACTGATGTTTCTGTAGCGATCCTTAGTACAAATGTTGAATAAGTTTTTGTTGGAAGAAAGTAATGTGGAAGATGCTGTAACACGGATGAAAGGGGGAACCGTGTGACAGCGTTTTCGCATCTTTCATTATGTTTAATCTAACTGGAAAAAATTCAGGAAAGTTGGTTGATTTATGTTAAAGTACGTTGGGAAAAGACTGGTTTACATGGTTGGGGTATTCTTTGTAGTATCAGTTATCATGTTTGTGTTATTTAACAATGTACCGGGAGACAGAGCATTGAATCAGGTGCAGATGATGAAAGGAAAAGTTACAAGTGAACAATTCCAGAATCTGTATCAGCAGGCAAGAGACAGACTTGGTCTGGATGATCCAATACC
>CAKSBP010000057.1 GCA_934438135.1 uncultured Clostridium sp.
AAAATGCCTAACGGCGATGAGATTAAATCCGGTTCAACATTCGCAAGCATTCGTTCTAACTATAAGAATGATAAAGACTATGCAGCATTATTACAGGCTTACCAGAATGGTGAATATTTCAAGACAAATTACCACAGATTCTGGGCTCAGGTTGAAGTTGCAGTTGCAAATGGTGTAATGTCTCAGTTATTTACAGGAGATTACACACATACAACACCAGTGCCTCCAACAAGTGAGACACCTGCAACAAGTGAGACACCTGTAACGAGTGAAACACCTGCAACAAGCGAAACACCTGCTTCAGGTAACACTAATATTACAGTACAGTGTCCAACAGGTGCAGCTTCCACAAATACAATTGGCGGAACATTTAATGTTAAGAATACAGGTGATGCTGTAAGCTTAAAGAATGTAACTGTACGTTATTACTTTACAGCAGATGGTTCTTCTGATATGAACATATTTATTGATAGTGTTGGATTCAGTTCATCTGAAGCTCCTTACTATGCAAACCTGAATTCTGATACAACAGCAAAAGTTGTTAAGATGTCAAATCCTACCGCTACAGCTGACAGCTACTTAGAAGTAACCTTCAGTTCAGATTACAAATTATCAAGTGCCTCCGCACTTTCCTTAGGTATTCGTCTTGCTAAGAATGACTGGTCTAACTTCGACCAGAGCAATGACTACTCTTATACAAAGGGTGCAGTAGTACTTGTAAATGGAAATGTTGTAACAGGAACTGTTCCACAGTAGGATAGGAAGCAGCCAATCTGACTGGATTGCACTTCAGATAAAAATGTGTTATACTCAATTACATAATTTAAATAAAAAATCCACCTTTCCTTATCATGGGAAAGGTGGAATTTTCAGTTGATGGAAAGCGACGGCATCTATCAACTGTTTCTATGTAGATTGGAGTATGGTATGAAAAGATACAGAAAATTTTATATTATCCTGTCACTGATGTTGACTATGATAATGATGGTATCCTGTTCAAAGAAAGCAGAAGAAAGCCAGGAAGACGAAAAAATCAGTTCGGTGTTTTTTTTATATACATCCACTGGTGAACAGCTGGATTTCCAAGCTCCAGAACCATTTATGAAAGCAGAGGAGAAAGAAACGTCTGGCACATTGACACTGACAGACAGTGGTTCTTCTATTGATACACTGACACTGCTCTTGATCCCGGTTTCTAAGGATTATGGAGAGAAGAAAGTAAGGCAGGATACTGCAGAATTTGTAAGAGAATATGAAAATCTCGCTCAGGAAAATAATGGAATAGTAGAAGAAAAGAGCAGTTTGATAAAGATGAAATTCGGAGATTATGCAGTAACCTATTCTGATATCTGCTATGAACTGGATCATACCATGTCTTACTGTGTCAAATTTTATACGCTTATTACAGCAAAAGATAAAAAAGATTCCTATATTTTGACTGGAAATATCCGTACAGGAGAAGATACTGCCGATAAATTTGAAATAGAAACTTTGTTGGATGAACTATTCTCCAGCATGAAATGGCATGCATAATCTGGTAATAAGTGTACAACAAAAAAACGCATAAGAAAGAGCATTTTGTAAGAAAATAAAAGTACAAAATGCTCTTTTTTTATTTGGAAAATTTATTCTCTGCTTTAGGAAAAAGAAAGGAGAACATTTATCCGAAAGAAAATTTACTGAAAGAAAGGAAGCGTATATTACGAATAACCTAGTAGAAGAACTGATGGATGAGCTCAACTGTCAGAATGTATTTACGATTCCTATTATGGGAGGCATACCAGTATCCGAATCCGTGGCTGTAACCTGGATTATTATGGCGGTAGTAACCTTGCTCTGCCTGATATTTGTCCGGAATTTAAAAGTAGAAAATATCAGTAGAAAACAGCTGGCTCTCGAAACAGCTGTTGAAAGTATTTATCGTTTTTTTGATGAAATACTGGGAGAACATGGAAAAAAATATATTCCCTATCTTATGTCAACAGCCTTATATATTGGAATTGCAAATCTAATTGGAATTATTGGGTTTAAGCCACCTACAAAAGATTTAAATGTAACGGCAGCCCTTGCTGTTATGAGTATTATTCTGATTGAGGCTGCAGGGTTAAAAAAATGGGGATTCAAAGGATGGCTCAAAGGATTTGCGGATCCAATGATGGTAATTGCCCCGATTAATGTGATGGAAATATTTATCCGTCCACTGTCCTTGTGTATGCGGCTGTTTGGTAATGTTCTTGGTGCTTTTGTCATCATGGAGCTGATTAAAATTATTATACCGGTGTTTGTACCGATTCCATTCAGTTTATATTTCGATGTGTTTGATGGATTAATTCAGACATATGTGTTTGTATTTTTGACTTCCCTGTTTATCAAGGAAGCGATTGATTAAAAAGAAAAGGAGTGTTTATTATGTTATCATCTATTATTGCAATTGGAGCAGGTATCGCAGCGTTAGCAGGTATTGGAGGAGGTATTGGTATTGGTATTGCAACAGGAAGAGCCGCAGATGCCATTGCCAGACAGCCAGAGGCAGAAGATAAAATTAACAAAGCATTATTACTTGGATGTGCGTTAGCAGAAGGTACTGCTGTATATGGATTTGTTATTGGTTTATTAATTATTATTTTATTAAAATAGCAGGAGAGGCAGGCGGTTATTATGTTAAGAATGGATATCAATCTCTTATTTGAAATCATTAACCTGCTTGTTTTTTATCTGCTCATGAAAAAGTTTTTGTTTGGACCGGTGCTTGGCATAATGGAGAAACGGAAATCTATGATAGATGGGCAGCTTAAACATGCTAAAACCACCGAGCAGAATGCTCTTTCGTTAAAGGAGCAGTACGAGCAGACCATGCAGAATGCAGAATCTGAGTCGGAGGAAATTCGAAGAAAGGCGAGAGAAGATGCCAAAGAAGAATACAATCGTATTTTGGAAGATGCGGATAAAAAGGCGGATAAGCTGATGGAAAATGCCCAGAAAAAAATTGAACTGGAACGTGCAAAAACCCTTCAAGATGTGCAGTCACAGATTACAGGTCTTGCAATGGCAGCAACGGTGAAAATCGTAGGTGAGCATGGAAAAGAAGGGTCAAAGAATTTATACGGCCAGTTTTTAAAAAAAGCAGGTGAGTCAAATGAATCAGGAATCCATTAATTATGCAAAAGTACTCTACGATTTATCTGTCCCCTATGAGAAACTGGAAAAACTAAAGCAGACGATAGAAGCTGTTCCACAGCTGAAACAGATGTTTTTAAATCCTATAATACCCAAAGAGGCCAAGTTCCATGTGATGGAGCGGATATTTACAGGAACAGTTCTTTCTTTTATGAAAGTAGTTCTGATTCATCAGGATATGGATTTAATTGAAGAAATTCTGACGGCATGTAAAGAATATTATCATGAAAAAAATGGAATTTTGGATGCGGTTCTCTATTATGTAGAGAAACCAGATGAAGAACAGGCCAAAGGAATGAAAGAATATTTGAAAGAAAGATTTCAGAAAAAGCAGGTAAATCTAGAACAGGTTTTTGAGCCGGAATTACTGGGCGGTTTTATCCTGACAGCCGGAAATATAGAATATGACTGGAGTTATCGAGGACGTTTAAATCGTATGAAACAAAAATTAGCCGGGAGGTGACTTACGTGGGTACCATTCGTTCCGATGAAATTATATCGATTATAAAAAGTGAAATTGAAAATTTTGACGTAGATTGTGAAGAAACAGAAATTGGTTCGGTCATTTGGATTGGTGATGGAATTGCAACAGTATATGGAATTGAACATGCTATGTATGGAGAAATTGTCATTTTTGAAAATGGAATAAAGGGAATGGTTCAGGATATCAAAAGAAATGAAATTGGCTGTATTCTTTTTGGAAGAGATAATGGAATCAAAGAAGGTGCAAAGGTAAAACGAACACATAAACGTGCAGGAATTCCAGTTGGAGATGCCTTTGTAGGAAGAATTATTGATGCCCTTGGTTCGCCGATTGATGGAAAAGGTGATATTGCATCAACAGAGTATCGTTTCATTGAAAGTAAAGCACCAGGGATTGTGGACAGACAGTCTGTCAATGAACCAATGGAAACGGGTATTCTTGCTATTGATAGTATGTTCCCCATCGGAAGAGGACAGAGAGAACTGATTATCGGTGACCGTCAGACAGGAAAAACAGCAATTGCCATTGATACTATTTTAAATCAGAAGGGAAAAGATGTCGTTTGCATTTATACTGCCATTGGTCAAAAAGCATCTACCATTGCAAAAATTGTGAGTACCTTGAACAGACATGATGCCATGGACTATTCTATTGTAGTTTCTGCAACAGCAAGTGATCCAGCATCCCTTCAGTATATTGCACCGTATTCTGCAACAGCATTGGCAGAATATTTTATGCATCAGGGAAAAAATGTGCTGATTGTATATGACGATCTGTCAAAGCATGCGGTAGCGTATCGAGCATTATCTTTATTGTTAGATCGGTCACCGGGACGTGAGGCGTATCCAGGTGATGTCTTCTATCTGCATTCCAGATTATTGGAACGTTCCAGTAAATTAAGTGACGAGCTTGGAGGGGGGTCCATTACAGCACTGCCGATTATTGAAACTCAGGCAGGTGATGTATCTGCCTATATTCCAACCAACGTGATTTCCATTACAGATGGACAGATTTTCTTAGAAAGTGACTTATTCTTTGCTGGTATGCGTCCAGCGGTTAATGTAGGACTTTCCGTCTCCCGTGTTGGTGGTGCGGCACAGACTAAAGCAATGAAAAAGGCAGCAGGAAGCATTCGTATTGATCTGGCACAGTTTAGAGAAATGGAAGTATTTACGCAGTTTGCTTCTGATTTGGATGCTTCTACAAAAGAGCAGTTACAGTACGGAAATAATCTAATGGAATTATTGAAACAGCCACGTTATGAGCCACTTAGCCTGCATCGTCAGGTTATTACTTTATGGGTGGCAGTAAATCGTATGATTCTGGATATTGAGAAAAAAAATGTGAAACAGTTCCAGAACGATATGCTGGTATATTTTGAGGAAAAACATCCGGATATCTGCAAGGAAATTGATGAGACAAAAAAACTTAGTGATGAACTTGGTAAACGTATTTTAGAGGCAGCAGCGGAATTTAAAAGTAGGTGTTAACATGGCAAATGCAAGGGAAATTCAGACCAGAATGAAAAGCATTCAGGATACATTGAAAATTACGAATGCAATGTATATGATTTCTTCTTCTAAAATGAAGAGGGCAAAGCAGAAGCTTGCGGATACAGAGCCGTATTTTTACACACTTCAGTCTGCAATTGGACGTCTGCTTCGCCATATACCAGATATGGAACATTTATATTTTGACACGGTAGACAGGGACAAGGATAAAGCGGAGCGGCGAATTGGATATATTGTTGTAACAGCGGATAAGGGTCTTGCGGGATCTTACAATCATAATGTTATAAAAATGGCACAGGAGCATCTTAATCAGTATCAAAATGAATATACCAGATTATTTGTGGTAGGTGAGTTAGGGCGGCAGTATTTTATACGAAAAAATATTGATGTGGATACTCATTTTCAATATACAGTACAAAAGCCGACTATGAGCCGTGCCAGGGTTATTTCGGAAAAGATGCTGGATCTTTATAAGTCTGGAGAACTGGATGAAATTTATATGATTTTTACGAAAATGGAGAATGCGGTTTCATCAGAGGCAGAATTCATGCAGCTTCTTCCCTTAAAAAGGGAAGAATTCCATTATGGAAATAAGCTTCCAGCTGATGTATATATGGAGTCTTTTTCTTTTTATCCAAGTACAGAGGCAATTATGGATAGTGTCATTCCAAATTATATTGCAGGATTTATTTATGGTGCTCTGGTAGAATCTTATTCCAGTGAACATAATGCCAGAATGATGGCAATGGAAGCAGCTAGTAAAAGTGCGAATAAAATGCTTCAAGAGCTTTCTGTGGAATATAACCGTGTCAGACAGGCAGCGATTACTCAGGAACTGACGGAAGTAATTGCTGGTGCAAAATCTCAGAAGCGGAAACGAAAACATTAAAAAACAGAGAGGAGGTTTCCTCACAGCTATGAGTAGAAATAAAGGAAAAATTGTGCAAGTTTTAGGACCTGTTATAGACGTAGAGTTTGAAGATAATGATTTACCTTATATTAAGGACGCCTTGGAATTAGATAATAACGGAAGACGCTGTGTGATGGAGGTTTCCCAGCATGTCGGCAATAATACCGTTCGCTGCATTATGCTGGCATCCAGCGAGGGACTTTGCAAGGATATGGAGGTAACTGCATTAGGAACTGGAATTGAGGTGCCGGTTGGTAAGGAAACATTGGGGCGTTTGTTTAACGTACTTGGAGAAACCATTGACGGCGGTCCTTCTCTTAAGGAAGCAAAGCATATGGAAATCCATAGAGAACCTCCAACATTTGAGGAACAAAGTCCGGTTGTGGAAGTACTGGAAACGGGTATCAAAGTTATTGACTTGCTTGCTCCTTATGCAAAAGGCGGGAAAATTGGTTTGTTTGGAGGTGCCGGCGTTGGCAAGACTGTTCTGATTCAGGAACTGATTCGAAACATTGCTACAGAGCACGGCGGATATTCCATTTTTACTGGTGTTGGAGAACGTTCCAGAGAAGGAAATGATCTTTGGACGGAAATGAAAGCCTCCGGTGTATTGGAGAAAACAGCTTTAGTATTTGGTCAGATGAACGAACCGCCAGGTTCCCGTATGCTGGTTCCAGAAACTGGACTTACTATGGCAGAATATTTTCGGGATGTGGAACATCAGAATGTATTATTATTTATTGATAATATTTTCCGTTTTGTGCAGGCTGGTTCGGAGGTATCTGCCCTTCTGGGAAGAATGCCTTCCGCCGTTGGTTATCAGCCAACCTTGGCGACAGATGTGGGGGAACTACAGGAACGAATTGCTTCCACAAAAAATGGTTCAGTTACATCGGTACAGGCGGTTTATGTGCCAGCTGATGACTTGACAGACCCTGCTCCAGCAACAACATTTGCTCATCTGGATGCAACAACCGTTCTTTCCAGAAAAATCGTAGAACAAGGAATTTATCCAGCAGTTGACCCATTAGAGTCTTCTTCACGTATTCTGGAAGCAGATATTGTTGGACAAGAGCATTACGATGTGGCAAGAAAAGTGCAGGAAATGCTTCAGAAGTATAAAGAATTACAGGATATTATTGCAATTTTAGGTATGGAAGAATTATCGGAAGAGGATAAGACGACTGTATATCGTGCTCGTAAAATACAAAAGTTTTTGTCTCAACCCTTCCATGTTGCAGAGAATTTTACTGGCGTTGCGGGAAAATATGTTCCGATTCAGGAAACTATTTCTGGATTCAAAGCAATTGTTGACGGAGAGGTGGATGATCTTCCAGAACTGGCGTTTTTTAATGTAGGAACATTGGATGAAGCAAAAGAAAAAGCAGCCGCTATGTAGCAGGAAACAAAATAGTGCAGCAGCAAAGAGGGAATGTGTATGAGCAGTCAGTTTTATTTGAAAATCATTGCTAGTGACAAGGTGTTTTATGAAGGCCAGGCACAGGCGTTGGTTGTACCGTGTATTGATGGAGAAAAGGAAATCCTTGCATTTCATGAAAATGCTGCAATTGCGATTGATTTTGGAAATATGCGGTTCCAGACGCCGGATGGTGAATGGAGGGAAGCTGTGATAGGAATTGGTCTGGCAGAAATGGTAAATAACCGTGCCGTTGTAGTTGCAGATACAGTGGAACGGCCGGAAGATATTGATGAGATTCGTGCCCAGCATGCTAAGGAACGTGCAGAGGAACGTTTGCGGCAGAAGCAGAGTCTGGTGGAATATAACCATTCGAAGGCTTCGTTGGCGAGAGCTATGTCTAGACTAAGTTCCAAGGGAAAGCATCAGAAGAGTATCAATTTATAGTACTTTTCTGCCTGAAAAACTAGCTATGGCGGAAGATAGTGACAGGTTAAAAAGCGTGCGTAAGCAGAAAACGTTTACGACACGCTTTTTAAGCATACAATTTACGGTCTTTCTAAAATCTCTTTCTCAAGAATTTCCTCTTTCCGATTCAGTAGGTCATCACTAAAAAGTGCTTCTTCTAATTTATCGACACCGATTCGATCGATAGTATTGCCGAGACGTTCTTTCTGATAGCCATTTTCCTTGAACCAGAGCATGGTTTTTTCAAGTAATGGGAAGATTTCTTCTTTGGTTACCATATGAGATAATTTCGTGGCAAAGCGTACATTTTTCCCAAAAGTTCCACCAACATAAATCTGATACATTACTTCATTATGCTGTGCGAAGGCTTTAAAAGGGCATTTTCCAGTACTACATACACCACATTCTTTACATTTTTCATTAATTTCACATTTGCCATCAACCACATGGGCAGCTTTGGAAGGACAATTTTTTTCAACCTGACAGACTTTACAGCCATGGCAGAGATCTTTGTTATATTTTGGAATACGATGGCCTTCTACGCCAAAGTCATTCAGACTTGGCTTCATACAGGAATTTGGACATCCACCGATGGAAATCTTAAATTTATGAGGCAGTTTTACATTGGACCAGCCAAGATAATACTTTTCATAAATTTCCTTTGCCAGTGCCTGCGTGTCATAATTGCCGTAAACACAAGTAGTTCCTTTGCAGGCGATAACCGGGCGGATTTTTGCACCAGTTCCACCAAAAAAGAGATTATGTGATTTAGCATAAGCAATGGCGTCGTCGATATTTTCATATGGAATGCCAATTACCTCTGCACTAAGGCGGTTTGTCATAGCAATTTTTCCGTTTCCGAATTTATCTGCGATTTCTGCAACAGCACTTAATTCTTTTGCAGTAAAAATAGAACCAGCCGGTACGATTCGTCCGGAAAAGTCAGAGGTTCCGCGGTTAATAAGAAATCCAAGTGCTTTTACACGCTTAATATCAGCATCTTTCAATTTTTCCATTGTAAATCTCCTTTATCTCTCGATTCTATGTATTACAATTCCATTGTACAATACCTGGCAAAAAAATGAAACAATAAGATTGTTCTTATTTAAATACAAAATGGTGTTTTTATAGGATTTAAATTTGACTTACTATATGCACAATGTTAGAATACCCTTAAAAATAAATAAGGAAAAGAAAAAATGGAAGTACACATTAGAAAGAAGCTTCGGAAATGCAGAAGAAAAAAGGAATTTTAGTCGTTAGCTTTGGCACCAGCCATGAAGGCACCAGGTTAAAAACAATTGTTCAGATTGAAAAAGACATTGAAGCAGCATTTTCGGAATATCAGATGTACCAGGCATTTACCAGTAAGATGATTATAAACATTATGAAAAAAAGAGATGGAATTCATATAAATACGGTAACAGAAGCAGCACAGCAGATGTTAGCAGATGAAATAGAAGAAGTCATTGTACAGCCAACTCATATTATTAATGGAATGGAAAATGATGAGATGATTCGCAGTATGTCAGCGTTTAAAGAATCCTTTAAGTCGATTCAGTTTGGTGAGCCTCTTTTAAATACTGCACAAGATTACCAAAGAGTGGTTTCTGTTTTGGGAGAACATTTTCCAAAAGAGAAAGACTATGGTGTAGTATTAATGGGACACGGTTCTTTTTGCTCTGCTAATGCCTGCTATGGTGCATTGGATGATATGTTTAAGAAAAATGGTTATGATAACGTACATGTAGCGACTATAGAAGCGTATCCTCATATTGATGATGTATTAAAGCAGATTGCACCGAAAAAATATCGTAAAATTTTACTAATGCCATTTATGGTTGTTGCCGGTGAGCATGCCAAAGAAGACATGATTGGCGAGAAAGCAGATTCCTGGATAAATAAAATTAAATATGCTGGATATGAAGCAGATTATATATTAAAAGGTCTTGGCGAGTATTCTAAAATCCGTCAGATTTATGTGGATCATATTGGTTTTGCCAAGTCTTTTTAATAGAAACATCCATGGAGTATGTAAAATCATAGAGAAAAGGGAGGGTATCTGGTATGAGAGAAGCAGCTATGATTCGTCCTATTGATAAAGAAGCGGTAAGAAAAAGCAAATATCATTGGGATCACATAGCGAAACCATTAAACGGACTTGGTAAAATGGAGGAACTGGTTTCGAAAATTGCCGGCATTCAAGGAAAAGAAGAAGTTGAAATTAAGAAAAAAGCTATTGTTGTCATGTGCAGTGACAACGGTGTCTGCTGTGAAGGAGTAACGCAGACGGGAAAAGAAGTTACTGCCATTGTCACTGAAAATTTTGCAAAGGGAATTACATCAGTGAATGCTATGTCCAAAGCTGCAGGCGCAGATGTATTTCCGGTAGATATTGGAGTTGATGGTGACTTAAAAGAGACCGACGTATTAAAGCGAAAGGTTGCGTATGGAACCAATAATATAAAAACAGGTCCTGCAATGACAAAAGAGCAGGCTAGAAAGGCCATCCGTATAGGAATTGATATTGTACGTACTCTCAAACAGAAAGGATATGAAATCATTGGTACTGGTGAGATGGGGATTGGAAATACAACAACCAGCAGTGCTGTTGCCAGTGTACTTCTAAATGTGGATCCAGCAGAGGTTACTGGAAAAGGTGCTGGACTTTCTTATGAAGGCATTCTTCATAAAACAGAAGTAATCCGGGAAGCGATTCGGGTCAATCAGCCCGATAGAACGGATAGCATAGATGTTTTAAGCAAAGTAGGCGGATTTGATATTGCTGGACTTATGGGCGTATTTTTAGGCGGTGCCATGTATCATATACCTATTGTAATTGATGGTGTGATTTCTGCAGCGGCAGCACTTCTCGCAAAGCAGGCAGTACCAGCTACCGTTGAATATATGATTCCATCCCATCTTGGAAAAGAGCCAGCTGCGGCATTAATTATGAAAGAATTGGGGCTGGAACCCGTTATTCACGCAGAACTAGCATTAGGAGAAGGAACGGGAGCTGTTTTATTGTTTCCGCTTCTTGACCTGACCATGAGTGTATACAATCAGAATAAAACATTTGATGAAATCGACGTAGAAGCATACCACTCTTTTGATAACGAGGAAGCAACGTAGCCGCCGGCATTATCAATGCACTCTTATACCGTATGAAATGAGAAAAAAGGAATGATAGTGTATGAATTGTATTAGTATCAGTTATAAAACGGCGCCCGTGGAAATTCGGGCGATGTTTGCTTTTAGCAGGGAGGAACAGACTGCATTTTATAAGGACGCTCTGGCCAATAAAAGCATTACTGAGTGTATGGTTCTTTCCACCTGTAACCGGAGTGAGATTTATTTTGAGGGAACAAAGGAAAGTATTAAAGAAATGGAACACCTGATAGAAAAATTTAAGAAAATAAATCTATCGGAAAATTTAAAATATTTCTGTGTTTTTGGCAATGACCAGGCGGTCCGGCATGCATTTATGGTGACCTGTGGTATGGAATCCATGGTACTTGGCGAAGATGAAATTTTAGGTCAGGTAAAGGATGCCTATCAGCTTGCACTAAGCGAGAAAGCAACGAATTTTATGCTTAACACGGTATTTCAAAATGCAATAAACTGTTCCAAACGTATTAAAACCGATACAAATTTATCGAAAACGCCGGTTTCTATAGGAACATTAGTTGCAAATGAAATTTTTCATTTTGGAAAAGAAAATGATACAGATGTAAAAAATGTATTTATTATTGGCATGACAGGAAAAATGGGGTCCATTGTCATGAAAAATATTTATGGAAAACAGAATATTTCGATAACCGGAAGCAGCAGAAATAGTTCCAATCATCTGGTAAAGGGATATCCGATGATAAAAATGGTTTCTTATAAAGATAGATATAAATATTTAGAAGAAGCGGATATTGTAGTCAGTGCTACCACAAGCCCACATTATACGGTAACTTGTGCAGAACTTTTAAATGTAATTACACCCGGAAAGAAACGTCTGTATATTGATTTATCGGTGCCAAGTGATATGGATGATGAAATTCAAAGCATCGAAGGTATTGATTTTTATAATATTGATTATTTTGAAGAATTATCAAAACATAATAATGTACAAAAAGCAAAAGAATTAGAACGAGGCAAAGATATTCTGGAAGAAGTTCTGGATGAAACTTATAAAATTGTACTGTTCCGTAATTTTCTTTCGGATATGCCAAAAGTCAAGAAAGTATTTAAGGAAAATAAATTTGAAACAATTATGTATCAGCTTCGTGATAAGGAAAACCATGAAAGTCTTGCGGTTGTTTTCGATGCATTGAAACAGCTTGTTTCAGAAGAATACTAGGAGGAGCATATGGCGTATTTCCCGTTTTTTATTGATGTTCAGGATAAAACCTGTCTGATTGCAGGTGGTGGAAGGGTGGCATACCGGAAGGCAAAAGTTCTTTTATCTTTCGGGGTTTATATTACGGTAGTGTCGCCTGAATTTTGTGAGGAACTGATGGAATTAGAGAAATCAGAAGCACATTTGGTGCTTGAAAAGAAGGAATTTGAGCTGGAAGACTTGAAAAACGCATTTTTTGTCCTTGCAGCAACAAATGATCCGGTTGTCAACGAAACTATCAGTATATTTTGTTTGAAAGCGAATGTGTTGGTGAATGTTGCGGACAGTCTGGAGAATTCTACGTATTTATTTCCATCGATTGTTCGTCGGGGCGGCCTGGTAACAGGAATCACAACGTCAGGGAAAAGCCCGGATTTGTCAAAATGGGTAAGAAAACGCATGGATTCCCTTCTGCCGGATTATCTGGAAAAATTAATTGAAGAACTGGGCAGTTACCGACCGGTCATCAAGAAAAGGATTGCATCTATTGCAGACCGGAAACAGGCATTTAAAGAGGTAATGTACTTAGGAATGAAAATGGAGGGAAAGCTTGACCAGAAATCAGTCGAGCAGATAATCAGAAAATATGAGTAATAAAATTCGAATTGGCACGAGAAACAGCCGTCTTGCCCTGGCACAGACAAATCTGGTAGTGGAGGCTTTAAAAAAGGCAGCTCCGTCTCTTTCTATTGAGGTGGTTTCTATGTCGACCAAAGGCGATAAATTATTAGACCGTTCCCTGCTTTCTTTCGGAGGAAAGGGTGTATTTGTCGAAGAATTTGAGAGTAAGATGTTAAATGGTGAAATTGATATCGCGGTTCATAGTGCCAAGGATATGCCGATGCAGATGGAAGATGGTCTTGGAATTTTATCTGTATTAGAACGGGAAGATCCAAGGGATGTCCTGGTGACAAAGAAGGGATTTGTCTGGAATCGGGAAGAGAACATAATTGTGGGAACCAGCAGTTTAAGAAGACAGATGCAGATAAAGAATGTTGGAAAGGCAGAATGCAGGCTTCTCCGTGGCAATATTAATACAAGACTTCAGAAGCTGGAAGATGGGATTTATGATGGAATAATTCTTGCAGCAGCAGGACTTAAACGTCTGGGACTTGATCAGGAAAAAAAATATGATTATCACTATTTTTCCTGTAAGGAGTTTGTTCCGTCAGGTGGTCAGGGAATTATTGCAATCGAAGGAAGAATGGACAGTAAATTTGCACCTCTCCTGAAGAAAATCTGTGATAGGAAATCGGAGATTCGGTTAAAGGCAGAGAGAGAAGTGCTTCGGTATCTGGACGCAGGATGTCATGAGCCGATTGGCGTTTACTCTACCATTGAGGAGGATAAAATGGAACTAATTCTGATTGTAGAGACAAACCGCTATTCGGTAAAAGGAAACGCATGCGATTATCTGAAGTTAGCCAGAAAAATTGCGGAGCTTTCAAAAGGGAAAGGAAACGAACGAAATGGTTAGAACAGGGAAAAAGGGATTTGTCACATTGGTTGGTGCCGGACCTGGGGATCCAGACCTTTTAACTATAAAGGGAAAAAAGGCAATTGCCCAGGCAGAAGTGCTGATTTATGATCGTCTTGCTTCCGAAGAACTGCTGGATTACACACCTGCTGGATGCGAACGGATTTATGTTGGAAAACGAAGCGGTTATCATTCTATGAAGCAGGAAGAAATTAATGATGTGATTGTGAAAAAGGCTTTGGAACAGAAAAACGTTGTCCGTTTAAAAGGCGGAGATTCCTTTGTGTTTGGACGTGGTGGAGAAGAAATTTCAGCTATAGAAAAAGAAGGAATTCCATATAAGCTGATTCCGGGTGTAACGTCAGCCATTGCTGTTCCGGAGTGTGCTGGAATTCCGGTTACCCATCGTGGAACAAGCCAGAGTTTTCATGTGATTACCGGTCATACCGCATCGTCTGGAAGTACCCTGACGGAAAACTATGATGTACTTGCCAGATTGGAAGGAACTCTTGTATTTTTGATGGGACTTTCTAATCTTCCAGCAATCACAAAAGGTCTTATGGAAAATGGAAAATCAGGAACAACTAAGGTGGCGGTAATCGAGAATGGAACGATGCCGGGACAACGCAGGGTAACTGGAACACTGGAAACGATAGAAACGCTGGTAAAAGAAGCAGAGATAGGAGTTCCTTCCATTATTGTAGTTGGAGAAACTGCTGGATTTTCTATGTGCTGTGAGGAAATGATGCCGTTAACCAACGTGAAAATTGGTGTGACGGGAACAAAACATATAGTAAAGAAACTTTCTAAAAAGCTTCGTTCCTACAATGCTTTGGTAACGGAATTGAACTTTATGAAAATTGAGTGTTTGGAAGGAGGGGAACTTGCATCTGCATTTAGCCGTATAAAAGAATATCAGTGGGTTGTCTTTACCAGCAGCAATGCCATTCGCATTTTCTTTGAACAGATAAAAGAAATGCATCTGGATATCCGGTTATTTAGTCATTTAAAATATGCTGTCATTGGAACTGGAACGAGAGATACGCTGGTGCAGTACGGAATTTATGCAGACTATATGCCGGAAATATTTACAACAGAGGAATTAGCGAAAGGACTTTCTTCTTTTGCAGGAGCACAGGAGAAACTGCTGATTCCAAGGGCAAAACGTGGTTCACGTATATTAAACCAGATTCTTGATGAGAAGGGCATGCACTATGATGATTTGAAAATCTACGATGTGCTTCCAGATGGAAAAGCCTACAGGGATGCTATGGACAAATCAAAGGATCTGGATTATATTACTTTTGAAAGTTCTTCCGGGGTAGAAAACTTTTTTGCCAGTCCGGTGGCATTTACTAATGTAAAGTCAGCAAAATTAGTCTGTATCGGGGATGTAACCGCCAAAGCCCTTCATCAATTTGGTATTACGGACTGCCTGGTCAGCAAAGAGTTTACCATGGATGGAATCATAGAAACAATTTTAGCAGATAGGAAGGATGAGTCGTATGTATAGAGGAAGAAGATTGAGAGTAAGCGAGCCAATGCGCAGACTGGTTCGGGAAACGCATATTCAGGTAGAAAATCTGGTTTATCCGATTTTTGTCATTGAAGGAAACAATATTAAAAATCCAATCGATTCCATGCCTGGAATTTACCAATATTCCATTGACCGATTAGAAGAAGAACTGGATCGTATTGCAGAGTGCGGTGTCAGCAGTATTTTAATCTTTGGAATTCCAAAGGAAAAGGATGAATTCGGAAGTCAGGCTTATGCAGAAGATGGGATTACTCAACGTGCTATCCGTTATATTAAGGAAAAGTATCCGGAAATGCTTGTAATTGCAGATGTTTGTCTTTGTGAATATACATCTCATGGACACTGTGGTTTGATTGAAGATGGAAAAGTCTTAAATGATGAGACACTTCCACTGCTGGCAAAAATGTCAGTATCGTTATGCCGTGCTGGTGCGGATATTATTGCTCCATCGGATATGATGGATGGACGAATCGAAGCAATTCGTACAGCATTGGATAATCATAAATTTATTCAAACACCAATTATGGCATATAGTGCAAAATATGCCTCTGGTTTTTACTCTCCATTCCGTGATGCAGCACATTCTGCACCATGTTTTGGCGACCGAAAAACATATCAGATGGATTATGCCAATGGGAAAGAAGCTCTACGTGAAATTGAGCATGATATTCAAGAAGGAGCCGACATTGTCATGGTAAAGCCAGCTCTTGCGTTTCTGGATGTGATTAAGGAAGTTTCCCAGAAGTATAATTATCCGTTGGCAGCTTATAATGTAAGTGGTGAGTATGCGATGGTAAAGGCAGCGTCAGAAAAAGGCTGGATTGATGAGAAGCGAATTGTTATGGAAAACTTAATCGGTATGAAGCGTGCCGGAGCAGATATTTTAATTACATATCATGCGCTGGATGCGGCTAGGTGGCTGAAAGAATAGAAAAAGCAGGAAATGGTTCGAAATGGAGGACTAACTATGAATACAAAAGTATCGGATACACTATTTAAAAAAGCATTAGACCTGATGCCAGGTGGGGTAAACAGTCCTGTCCGTGCATTTGGTTCTGTGGGAAGAACTCCTCTTTTTATTGAGAAGGCAGAGGGTTCTAAAATCTATGATGTAGATGGAAATGAATTTATCGATTACGTGTTAAGCTGGGGACCTGGTATTTTAGGCCACAGCTATCCGAAAGTAATTGAAGCAGTACAAAAGGCATGTGAAAACGGACTTACATTTGGTGCTCCAACTCAAAATGAAGTGGTACTTGCCCAAATGATTACCGAAAGCATGCCATCTATGGAAATGGTTCGTCTGGTAAGTTCTGGAACGGAGGCCGTTATGAGTGCAATCCGTACAGCAAGAGGTTATACCAAACGTGATATGATTCTGAAATTTAAAGGCTGTTACCATGGACATTCTGACGGTCTCTTAGTAAAAGCTGGTTCTGCGGCATTAACCAGTGCAGTACCAGATAGTGCTGGAGTGCCAAAATCTTATACAGAAAATACCCTGGTTGCCTTATATAATGA
>CAKSBP010000058.1 GCA_934438135.1 uncultured Clostridium sp.
AAAAGTGGGGGATTTTAATAGAAAAGGAATCTGAAAGCCTTGAATTTATTGGCTTAGAGATTCCGAGAGATTATTATTTATCTAAGGAGGAAGATTTATGAAGAAAAAATCAGTAGCAGCCAAAAAATTTAAAAAACGTATGAGGGCCTGTGTTTTCGCCATTACTCTTGCATTCGGAGTAATGTATGTACCACAGCAGATATTCCAAACTGCACCTGTTACTACAACCGTAACTGCAGCATCTGCTAAAATTAAAACAGTAAAAGTAACGAAAAAGGAAACAACAAAGACATTTAAATCCGCAAAAGGTACCGCTTTATTTCAAGGCACTTATCAGAAACCGGTTTTAAATGGGAGCAGTACTGGCATAAAGAAAATCAATACGTTCTACACAACTGCACAGAATAAATTTTTTCAGGATTATAAGAAACAGACAACAAAAACCTTCTCCCAGGAAGAAGATTTTATCAAAGAAATGGGAACTCCTTATAGTGACGCTTTGACTGCTGATATTACCTATAATAAAAATGGTGTAATCAGCATCATGCAGACTGGATACTTTTATTCTGGCGGAGCACATGGAATGCCCTATCGCATTTCCCATACCTTTGATTTAAATACAGGAAAAGAACTGAAACTGACAGATATTATGAAAGGTTCCAAAACACAGATTAAAAATAAAATCGTCGATGCCTTTCAAAAGAAATTAAACAATTTTGAAGGTGCCTTTGACAATGCCATGACTACCGTCAAAAAATCTGCTGATACAAATTCTCCATTTTATCTTCAGAAAAATAAAATCACATTCTATTACGGTCCATATGATTTGGCACCATATGCAGCGGGATTTGTTGAAGCCTCAATTCCTTATACTGCAAAAAATACGTTTAAAATCAATCTGAAATAGCCTGTTTTCCAGAACAGTAGTTGACAGATATAAAAGCCTCCGGCTTCATACTGCCTGAGGCTTTTCTCTATTTTATAAATAGCTCTTTTATTATCTTCAAATACAAAAGCTGACTCTATGTAGAAGTTTTATGTGATTTTTGATTAAAATTTTCTTTTCAGTAATAAGCACCGTATCCCTACAAATCCTAAAAAATAAATTTCCTAATGATATAAAAATAAGAGTCCCACTAACTCTGAAACTCTTTTCAACATAAATCTTCTAAATAAGCACGAGACGGGATTCGAACCCGCGGCCCTCGGCTTGGGAAGCCAATGCTCTACCACTGAGCCACTCGTGCAGTATATATGTACAGAATAAAGCATATTTTCTCTATCACTTTTATTTAATTATAGCACTCTTATTTTTTATTGCAACCCTAAATTTAATTTTTCCGAACAGATATCCAGGGAACAGCTCCCCCCTGCTCCCCAATCAATTTACTCATTTACCGGCTTCTTCCGAAACATTTCCACGATATGATTATACATCTGTGCGGCTGCCGGTGATAATGCCTTCTTATCAAAACAGGCCAGTCCAATAACACGGTAATCCTTTGGAAATATTGGATAGACATTTACCTGGTCTGCTGCTTTCTGTGCCGTCAGTTCTGGCATAATACTAATACCAAACCCACTTTCCACCATAGCAATCGTAGACTGGTCATCAATTACAAAGCAATGAGAACGCACTGCCAGTTTATTTTTCTGAATAAATTTTTGAATATCGGCATCACATGCTTCTCGCTGAATCACAAACATATGCTCCATCATTTCATCCAATGTAATATAATCCTTATGTTTCGTTTTCAGCTTCTTAGGAACCACGCACACCAGTGGATCATCATATAATGGAACCATCGGCATTTCCTTCTCACAGCTGGTGGATAAAAATCCAAGATCAACGGCTCCTGTTTTCAGCCAGTTTATAATATCATCGTATGTTCCCTCAAAAATCTCAACTGTAATTCCCGGATATTTTTTCTGAAAAGAAGTCACAATCTCTGGAATCCAGTGAATACAAACACTGTTAAAAGTTCCTAGCTTAACAGTTCCCTTATTTAATCCGTTCATCTGATCAATGATCTGCTGCAGCACTTCCCCATTATTTAAAAGCTGGCGGATCTGTGGATAAAGTGCCTCACCGTTACTGGTAAGTTCCACCCCCTGCTTGTTCCGATGGAATAATTGAAATCCGACTTCACGCTCCATCGCCGCAACAGAATGAGAAATGGCCGATGGCGTCAAATTCATAATCTGTGCTGCTCTGCTAAAGCTCCCCTGCTGTACGACTGCGTGGAAAATCTCACAAAATAATAACGTCAAGAAATCACCCCATGTGAATATTTTTCATCTGTAAAATGAAATAAATGAATTTTACTTATCACTAAAAGTATAATAAAATATAATCAATAAGTCAAATCGATGATGCAAATCGGAATAAGCCTCCTTTATGCTAGTTTGTTTTGTCAACCATCGATTTGACGCGCGCCTTAATTTTATAATATAGGGCATTTTTTTTGCTTAATCCTCTCCCCTAAGGAGGGTTATAAATATATTTACCCATTATATAACTCATATCCAACAATAGGCCAATCCTGTAAGCGACCGTACAGGGTTGGTTTTTTCGTTATTTAGAAACTTTTTGTTTCTTTTTCTTAGCCGTTAACCTCATAAACAATTCGTAAAAAAATGAGGCAGCCTAAACAAGACTGCCCCTAACCTTTATATCAAAATACTCTATGCTATTTTCTTTTTCTGGGTTACGATTTCACTGAATACTCTTTTCAGAAAGGGAATATAAAGATAATCGCCATCCACATATTTCTGGATTTGTTCCATCAATTCTTTCGGCAAAACCTGATCCGCTCTTTATAGCTTATAAGCGTCCTCCTAAAATTTTAATGCCTCCTTTGGCTTACTGATTCTGATACTTTTTCAGTTCTTCCGGTGTAAATTCCATTCCGTATTCTTCTTCCGGTTCAATCACAAGCCCAAAATCTGATGCTGCTGCCTTTACAAATTCTCTGAATGTATATTTATTTAACTCATGCTGTCTAATATTTTTCTCATCCGCATTCATTTTTGTCAAATACAGTTTAATATATTCCGTATCGTCGCCTTTACGCTGAACCGTTTCAAATCCCCAGCCTTCCATGATATTTACTGATTTATCCGCTAATTTTCCCTGAATCCAGAAGGATTTATCCTGAAGTGTCTCCCAGGCAGTTACTTTCTTTTTTTCTTTTGTTTTGACCGACATCAATGCCATAATGGTATCTACTTCCCCTTTAATTTCAGCCAAATCTTCTCTTGTAATATACAGTTCTTCTTCCGAAAGCCCTTGAATAGATAAACCATCACATGCTGTGCCTCCCTGGAAAAATGCCTCCAATGCTTTTACCACTGGAATCTGCATATACGTATACCCCGTTTTATCTTCTACTTTATCCATGCGCTTATTCAAGCTGTCTGCCGTCAGAAAGATTTCCATTACCCCATCAATTACCATAATTTCATCTTTCATCAGAAGAGCAACTGGATTCTTCCAATGCTCTAATAACATAACCTGTTCTACCAATGCATTACTTTTTCTTTCGCCACTCATCGTCTCTTCCTCCTGTATCATCCCATTTTATTTTTCTGCTTCTCCAAAAGCATGATACTATTATTTTACCATATATAAAGTACCAAAAAAAGTCTGTTTTCCAACCGATTCATATATTGTTTGCTTTTTTCATAACAAATCTTAACCTCTATATTTATCTATGCAAAAAAATTCCAGAACTATGATTTTATCAAAAATTCTGGAATTACCTATAAGCACGAGACGGGATTCGAACCCGCGACCCTCGCCTTGGCAAGGCGATACTCCACCGCTGAGCCACTCGTGCAGTCTCTTTATATTTACACTGTTCTCACAGTTAAGCACGAGACGGGATTCGAACCCGCGACCCTCGCCTTGGCAAGGCGATACTCCACCGCTGAGCCACTCGTGCAGTCTCTTTATATTTACACTGTTCTCACAGTTAAGCACGAGACGGGATTCGAACCCGCGACCCTCGCCTTGGCAAGGCGATACTCCACCGCTGAGCCACTCGTGCATCGCAACCGTTTGGTCTATCTTGCTGACCTCACGGGACGTCCATAATCATACAATATTTTTTTTACTTTGTCAATAACAAATTTTAAAAATTTTTAAATTGTTTCAAATTCCTATTGTTGTTCCGTTAAAACGACGGTAAACATGTAAATATTATTTTTCAACGTTTTCTCCGCAATTATCTCATTTTTCACTACTTCTGCATTATACCACATCTCTTCACTGGCAATCATCAGATGTGCCAGCATCATACCCATATCGAATTCTTTGTAATAATCAAGTGTCTGCCCTTTCAGGTTAAAAATGTCCTTTTTACAGAACACATGAATCCGGTTCTTCGTTACCACAAAGCGCCATGGCTGGCTGTTCTGCCTGGATGGTGCCAGAATCGCTGCACTTAGTATCTTTCTGGTATCCTGGTTCTCATTGTCCTTAAACACACAAAAAGAATCCAATGAAAGTCTCCGCTTCAGCTTTCCAACATTAAAAATATCCGTATTCGTAAAGCCAAACGCCAGCACTGCGGTCAGCTTATCTTTTTCAGACGCCTTTTTAAAACCAACGAAACAGCTTCCAAGCTCTTTCGTCAGCAGGTAAAGGGCTACCTGCTCCATCACAAGGCCTAAACTAATAATATCTTCTTCTGTTTTGTCTGTTGTCACCAAAAAATAATAAGGTGCCTTTACTGCAAAATGGCTGGATGGATGCCCCTGCCTCCCAGAACACGGCAGTATCTCATAACTGATTTTCCGTTCTTCCGAGGAAGCTGTAATATACTTTGTAAAATTCAGTATCTGTTTCTGTATCTTGTCATCAATCGACTCTGTTCTATAACTTTTTACTATCTTTCTCATAAAAATGGCATCATATAAGTTCATGTTACCCACCCTGTTTTCCGAATCTTCTATTATATTTCTAGTGTAACACAATTGTAACATTTTTTATGCACAATATAAAAGTTTTTCCATGGTTTTTTTTGTACATTTTTCATTATTCGCCGAAAATATAGGCTTTTACTGCTTTATTTGTTTGCTGTAATTAAGAGGAGATATCCCGTAATATTTCTTAAATAATTTACTAAAATGATATACATCCTCATACCCTACCTGATTTGCAACGCTTCGTATACTGACTGGTTCCTGACCTTCTAATACCTCTTTCGCCTTCTCCAGACGGATTTTAATTAGGTAATTAATCGGAGAATCCCCCGTTTCTTCTTTAAACAGCTTAGATATGTAAACAGGGCTTAAGTACATATTATGTGCAATTAAATCCAGCGAAATCTTGCAGGCATAATTTTCATTTAAATAGCTTATGATTTTCTTTACTACATAATTTCTATTGTAGGATTCGAAATTATATGCCTTCTGCTTTTCACATGCCGGCTGCATTTCTCTCAAAATTAAAATAAGAATCTGCATCAACTGTGCTTTCATCATAAAATAGCGTCCAAGGCTTTGCCCCTGCTGCTCTGCCACCATTTCATAGCAGTGTTTGGATATTTCCTGTTTTGTCTCTACGGAAGTGCGAAGTACATGGCCTCCATCTTTCAGTACAATCTGATTAGCAGGCATTCCAGAAAAATGGAAATCCGTAAATCCAGTTACGAATTCAACCATTGGTTCCTGCTCGCTGTTGTCGATACTCTGATGCTTTACGCCAGGGTTAAACAAAATTACATCACCAGAACGTACTTCATAAAGTGTCCCATCTACATAGTACTTTCCTTTTCCAGACAAAATAAAGGTTATTTCAACAAAATCATGACTGTGATACTTTCCATCGGCTACAATTTTGCTTTTTCCAGCATAAAAAACCGTTGGATTAAAATCACTCTCTGATATATCAAACTTTTCCATTTTCTCACCTCTAGCGTATACTGCTTCTATTTTAGATCATTATTTTCGTAAATACAATCAAATATGTACAGAAAATCAAACTATCTTTTCCACGTTAAAAAGGGTGGTTCCAACCACTACCGCTGAAACCACCCTTTTTTAAGAATATTTTATCCTCTAAAATATTTCACGCCAGATTCAAAAATCATCTGATTCTGTTCTCCGTAAATATTTATGGCAACTCCATCGCCACGACGTTCAGAGTGAGCCATTTTGCCCAGTACACGTCCATCTGGGCTTACAATACCTTCAATTGCCATATAAGAGCCATTTGGATTAAATGCTTCGTCCATAGTAGCATTTCCATCTACATCTACATACTGAGTTGCTACCTGACCATTTGCAATTAATTTCTTCAGCCATTTGTCATTTGCAACAAACCTTCCTTCGCCGTGGGAAGCAGGAACTGCATATACCTGGCCAAGTTTTGCAAGCTGTAACCATGGAGATTTATTCGTCATAACTTTTGTATAAACAGATTTTGAAATATGACGTCCAATGCTGTTTGTTGTAAGGGTTGGTGTATCTTCTTCAATATCTGTGATTTCGCCATAAGGTACTAACCCTAATTTGATCAATGCCTGGAAACCATTACAGATACCAAGTGCAAGACCATCTCTCTGCTTAATCAGGTCATTGGCTGCTTCTTTAATCTTTTCATTACGAAATACAGAAGCGATGAATTTTGCAGAACCGTCTGGTTCATCACCGGCACTAAATCCACCTGGGAACATGATAATCTGAGATTCTTTGATTGCCTTTTCAAATGCATTAACCGAATCTGTGATGTTCTGTGCAGTCATGTTTTTAAATACAACCATTTTCACTTCTGCACCAGCTGCTTCAAATGCTTTTTTGGTATCGTATTCACAGTTTGTACCAGGGAATACTGGAATAAATACTTTTGGCCTTGCAATCTGGTTCTTAGCTGTATAAATTGTCTTTGCATCAAATGTTTTCATAACAACATCTTTCTGCTCTACATCAGAAGAAGTAGGATATACTTTTTCCAGTGTATTTGTCCATGCCAAAAGAGCTTCGTCCATTGTAATCTTCATATCCCCACAGATAAATTCTGGTTCTGCTTTTACATATGCAAATGTTGTAAATGTAAGTCCTGCTTTCTCTAATTTATCCACATCAACATCAGGAATTTCAGCTACAATTGCACCGTATTTGGGCTTGAAGAATTCTTTCTTATCCATCTTAGGGCATAAATCCAAACCTAATTTATTACCAAATGCCATTTTGCTGACTGCTTCTGCAATACCACCAAAGCCAACTGCGTAAGCAGATACAATTATATGGTCATTGATTAATTTCGTAATCTTTTTGTACATTTCCATTAAGGAATCGTATTTTGGTAAATCGTACTCATCTTTTTCAAGATCAAATAATACAACACGATTTCCAGCTTTCTTTAATTCAGGTGTTACAACATCTCCTGTTTTCGCAATATCAACAGCAAAAGAACAAAGTGTTGGAGGAACATCAATGTCATTAAAGGTTCCAGACATACTGTCTTTACCACCGATAGATGGAAGACCTAATTTCATCTGTGCCTCATATGCACCAAGTAAAGCTGCCATTGGCTGTCCCCAGCGTTTTGCATCATTTCCAAGACGTTTGAAGTATTCTTGGAAAGTAAAACGGATTTTTGTCATATCTCCACCAGCTGCAACGATTTTTGCAACGGATGAAATGACAGCATAAATAGCACCATGATATGGACTCCAGCTTGTCAAATACGGATCCATTCCATAACTCATCATGGTTACCGTATCGCATTTTCCTTTTAGTACAGGAAGTTTTGCAATCATTGTCTGAATTGGTGTTAACTGATATTTGCCACCATAAGGCATTGTAACAGTTGCGGCTCCAATAGAACTATCAAACATTTCTACAAGACCCTTTTGAGAGCAGACATTTAAATCTTTCAAGTTATCTAACCATGCTGCCTTAAAGTCTGTTACGTCTTTTTCCTGTGCGAAATAATTTGCTTTTTCATCTGGCATTTCTACCGTAACATCTGTTTCCTGATGAGCACCGTTTGTATCAAGGAATGTACGGCTGATATTTACGATTTCTTTTCCTCTCCAGCAAAGAACCAAACGAGGTTCTTCGGTAACAACTGCTACAACTACAGCCTCTAAATTTTCTTCCTCTGCATAACCAAGCATTTTATCAACATCTTTCGGATCAACAACGATAGCCATACGTTCCTGTGATTCAGAAATCGCAAGTTCTGTGCCATCAAGACCGGCATATTTCTTAGGCACTTTATCTAAGTCGATTCTTAAACCATCTGCTAATTCACCAATTGCTACGGAAACACCACCGGCACCAAAATCGTTACATTTTTTAATCATAGAGCTGACTTCTTCACGACGGAATAAACGCTGGATTTTACGCTCTGTAGGGGCATTACCTTTCTGTACCTCAGCGCCACAGGTATGGATGGATTCTGTTGTATGGGATTTAGAAGAACCCGTTGCACCACCACAGCCATCACGGCCAGTACGTCCACCAAGTAATACAATGATATCACCTGGGTCAGAATTTTCACGAATAACATTTTTTCTAGGAGCGGCACCCATAACAGCACCGATCTCCAGTCTCTTTGCTACGTAGTTTGGATGATAAATTTCATTTACAAGACCAGTTGCAAGACCAATCTGGTTTCCATAGGAGCTGTAGCCACTTGCAGCACCTTTTACAATCTTTTTCTGAGGAAGCTTTCCTTCTAATGTTTCTTTTAAAGATTTTGTTGGGTCTGCAGCTCCTGTTACACGCATTGCCTGGTATACATAGCCACGTCCTGACAATGGGTCACGGATCGCACCACCAAGACAGGTTGCTGCACCACCAAAAGGCTCGATTTCCGTCGGATGGTTGTGTGTTTCATTTTTAAAGAATACAAGCCATTCTTCCATCTTTCCATCAATTTCAATCGGAACAACAATCGAACATGCATTGATTTCATCGGATTCTTCCATATCATCCAGTTTTCCATCTTTTTTCAGTTTACGCATTGCCATTAAAGCAATATCCATTAAGGACACATATTTATCCTCTCTGCCAGCGAAAATTTCTTCTCTGACTTTAGAATAATTATCAAATGTTTCTTTAATAGGTTTGTAATAGTAACCATCTTCAAATGTTACATTTTTTAATTCTGTCTGAAATGTTGTATGACGGCAGTGATCAGACCAATACGTATCTAATACACGGATTTCTGTCATAGATGGATCACGTTTCTCTTCTCCTTTATAGTAATTTTGAATATGAAGAAAATCTTTAAATGTCATAGCAAGATCCAGCGAATCATATAAGTTCTTTAAATCTGTTTCATTCATATCTTTAAAACCATCAAAAATAATAACATCTTCTGGTTCATCAAATTTCTGTACTAATGTTTCCGGTTTGGAAAGGTCTGTCTCTCTGGAATCAACCGGATTGATACAGTATGCTTTTATTCTTTCTAAATCTTCATCGCTGATTCCACCAGAAAACACATATGTAGCAGCGGAACGGATAACTGGTTCTTCTGTTTCTTTTAATAATTTCACGCACTGCTCTGCGGAATCTGCTCTCTGGTCAAATTGTCCTGGCAGGTATTCAACAGAAAATGTTTTATCTCCTTCTTCCATAGAGAATGTTTCTTCAAATAATATATCAACAGGAGGTTCTGAGAACACAATACTTAACGACTTCTGATACGTTTCTTCACTTAAGTTTTCAATATCGTAGCGAACCAGCACTCTTACACCTTTTAATTCTTTCACTCCTAAATATGATTTAATTTCACTTTTCAGTTCTTTTGCACGAACTGCATATTCAGGTCTTTTCTCTACATAAATTCTTCTTACTGTACTCATAGTAACTCCTTTCCAGAACACATTTACCAATTTAAACTGATAACATCTTACCATACTTTCTTTTATTATTGAAATAAATATAAATAATTTATTATATAAGAACAGCTAATAATTATATCTGACCTGAATTATCAATGCGAAAACAGGCACCCAGCAGTTTTCCCTGCCGGATGCCTGTTTGAAGTTCATGCGGTATTTTACTCTTTGGACTATTTGTTGATTACAATTTCACCCATTGTAAGTTTATCCCACTCTTTATCATTCATCTTTACTTTATACTTATCTTTCAGCTTATCATACCAGTCATTAAACTTAGAAGTTTCTTCATCCTGAACAACTTTCTTACACTGCTGATCATAAGCTTCAGAATCGTTGTTATTTGTCATCTTTACAAGATAGTAAGCAGACTTACCTTTGATAACAGTGGAAATCTCATCATTTTTCATTTTCTTTAATACCTTTTCAACATCAGTTGTAAAAGTACCATCACCAGCAACAAATTTTCCATCAGATGTAAATGTAGATTTGTAGCCTCCATTATCTGTATCTGGAGTTGCTGTTGCTTTTGCATCATCAGATTTGCTGGAGTTTTTAGCCTGTGGAGTCAGCTTATCAAAATCTTCTGTCTTTGCCTTTTCTGCTAATTCCGTTAATTCTTTTTCATAAGCTGCTAAATCTTTCTTAGAAGCTTTTGTTTCTTTTCCTTTACTGTTTGTTGATGTGATAGGAATGGAATAATACTGTACATCATACTGTCTGTAATCTGCTTTCTTTACACCCGCAATCAGTTTATCATCATCAATATCGAAAGAATCAATTAAATCCTGTTTATAACGTTCTGCACATGCTTTCATCTGAAGAACTTTTGTTAAAGAACCTTTTGTCAGACCAGCAAGACCTTTCTGTGCCATACTTAAATTCTTTCTTGTTGATTTTACTTCTTTTTCAGCTGTTTTCTTATCTTCTGCATTAATCTTATATCCTTTGTCTAATGCCTGCTGATATAATACATAAATCTGTTTGTAAGTGTTAACTAATTCGTCTTTAGCAGCTTCTCTGTTTGTTTTTGAGCTGTCAGACTGGCTTGTCATATCCCAGTAGCTGGAACCATAGAACTGCTGGTAAATCTGATCCATGTAGCTGTACTGTGCTTCTTCCTGATACGCATAATACATCAGATCCGTCATCGTAACTTTTTCCCCGTCAATTGTAAACTCTGTACGTGGTTTAAAATTATCGTAAATAAGTCCACCAATCATCGCAATTATTAAAACTGCTGCGACCACAACCATAACGATTGTTTTTGTGCTTGTAGCAAATCCGCTGCCATTTGCCTGCATTACTTTCTTGTTTGCATCACCTTTTAGTGTAGTTTTACTACCGTTCATGCATTTATCTCTCCATTCTTTATATATTCATTAAGTCTACTGTTCTTCCTTAAGCACAGTACCCCCAATAACAATCTTTTTCCACTGCTTCATAGTTTCCACATCTGCAGAATTCTTCAGTTTGTTGTAGTACACATCAAACTGTTTATATTTTGCCTGCTTAATGGCATTTTCCTTTGCGTCTTTATAACTATCGCTGGATGTATTCTTTACCAGCCGGACAATATAATATCCAGTGTCCGTCTCAATGATATTGGAAGTATCACCTGGCTTCATTTTTACCACTGTTTTTTCAATCGCTTCCTCACAGGAGCCATCATTAGGAGTAAAGCTGTAATCTTCTGATTCCAGTGTTGTGTTTGGATCTATCAGCACATCTTCCAGATTCTCAGCTTTCTTGGCTTCCTTTAATACTTCCTTCAGGCTTTCATATCCCATCTCATTCAATTCGTCTGATTTCTTCACCTGCGTACCATCCTGATTATACGTAATCTTGGAAAATCCGATGGTTTCCACATCATACTGGGTATATTCTTCCTTTTTAATATCCTTGACTGCCTCGTCCTCGTCAACCTGATAAGTCTCCATTACATCCGCAAAATACTTGGAAACTAATGCTTTCTTCTCTTCCATTTTCTTTAAGAATGAGAGATCTGCTCCTATCGTTTCTTTTTGGTCTTCCGGCATTGTGCTAAGAGTCTCCTCTGCGTTTTCCTTACAGGTCTTCTTTTCTTTTTCTGTCAATGTATAGCCTTCACTGATTGCCTTATCATACAGAATTGTCTCCCGGACAATGGTGTCATAAAGTTCTTCTTTTAGACTGTCTCTTGTTGTCACTCCGTTCACAATTTCGCTTTCCCAGTAATTTTTCTTATACTGTTCTTCAAAAGTGCTTCGGTATTGGTCATTCTCCAGTTCTGTTTTCCAGACCTGGTAAAGTACTTCATCCAGATAAATACTGGAATCGTTAATCGTCATAACCAGAACTGTCTTGTTCTGTGGTGTCGTTTCTCTTTTGCTACAGCCTGACAGACAGCCCGCCAGCATTGCAAGCATTAATATAAAACAAATTTTACTTCTGATAATACAATAACTCCTTTCTCTGACAGGCTGCTTTTCCTATCACTTATATCACATATGCAGCCTTCGAAGCAGCTGGTACACAATACCATTCTGCATTACAAGCGGCTTTGTATGCGAGAAAAATATAACTCCGTCGCTTGGTGCCAGAATCTGGGAAATAACTTCTCCTTCCATCGGATTAATTACTTCTGCAAGCAGTTCTCCAAATTTTACTTCATCGCCTGGTTTCTTAAGTGGACGATAAATACCCGATACATCCACACGAATCGGCATAAGTGCCTCTTCTTCAATAATAGATGCAATGTACCCACTATGACAGTTAAATTTAATAATACCCATTCTTGTCAGGAAACGAAGCACAGATGCTACCATCTGTGATTCCGAATCCTCATCAATAGTTTCTGTCGCATTCGAGTAAACCGAAAAAGCACTTGTCCCATTAATCTGCCAATTATAGTTAAGCGTTCCATAATCAAATGGCTCTGGCTTTCTTAAAACAACAAACGGAAGTCCAAACAGGTTTGCAAGACTGGAATTCTCATCCCCGGTCTCCATCAGCCTTACATGAGGCAGAAATTCACCAGGTGTATGGAAACTTGCAAACTGGATTCCATAATTATAACCGCTGACTTTCTCAAATACAGCTGCTGCAATCCGTTCCGTCGTTTCTCCTTCCATATCTCCCGGAAATTTCTTGTTAATATCGGAATTATCCATTGCCCAGAAACGCTTCTCAATATTCATAGAGTAATAGTTTACTGAGGGAATGACAAGGATTTTGTTATTTGATAAAATTCCTCCCGTTCTCTCCAATTTTGATAAGATTCTTACCAGCTGTGAGCAGGCATAAAGCTGCTGCACTTCATTTCCTCTCGTCGGTCCCACAATACATGCAGACTTATTTCCTTTACCAAAAGTATAGCCATAAATCTTCATTTCTTCCCGGTAAGGTGCCTGCAAAGAAAAGATAACTTCCTTTATCATGTAAATGCACCTCCTAAAACCCGGGCTATCAGGGAACCTTCATAGACAACTGGATACTCCCTGAGAGAAAACACCATGCCGCTGACTGGTGCAACAATACTCTGCTTCAATGTTCCCTCAAGAGGATCAATAATGTTTCCTACAATATCTCCTTCTTTAATCCCCCTCCAATGCTCTATGTATGGAACAAAGATTCCCGGTGCCTGTGCGTGGATGAGTTCTACTTCTCCGTCTGTCGACACAATTGGCTTTCTGGATTCCTTTACCTGTCCATCCCATATGCCTAGTTTCTTCATGACACAAAATAAACCATCGACAATCTGATCGCCGAATGATTTCGTCAGTCTCATGCCAACACCCATTTCTACTGCAAGAGTTGGAACATTCAACTGATTCAATGAATGTGCTAATGTTGCCTCGATAACAGTCTGTGACTCGTATGCCCAAATGAAATCTACATTCAGTTCCATCGCATAATCGAAAAGTGTATCAATGTTCTCTGTCCGGATTCTAACCTGCGGAATCTCCCTTATAAATATGTCACTTGCATGAATATCAATACATAAGTCGGCCCCTTTAGCATCCTCTACAATACTGGCTGCAACATTTTCAACCAAATCCCCTTCACGTGTTCCCGGAAAGCATCGGTTCATGTCTATATCAAATGTCGGGATACCTCGTGTAATGGACTCTACGCCTAATGGATTCGCACAAGGATATACGTCAACAATACCTTTAAGATTAGTCAGATTTTCCTGTATTCTCCGAATAAGTTCATAGCATACATACTGCCCTTCCAGTTCGTCACCATGAATACCTGTTACAATGCATAGCCTTTTTTCTTTGCCAGTCAGGTCTGCTGGCCTAAGCGTCTGTTTCTTAATCGTTAGTACTTCGCCTACCGGCAGTCCGACTGATATAACAGTTTCGACCACTTTTTTATCTTCCTTTCAATAAAATACACTACGAAAATATTATACCCCACAGCGAATTAACTGTCAAACAATCCAAGTGTAACATGAAAAAGTGATAATTTTGTGTTCTTGGAAGTTGTATCTTCAAAATAAATGTGCTATCATAATGCATATAAGTAAAACTTATAAATGGAGATGAAATCATGGATATAAATTATGAATTATATAAAGTTTTTTATTATGTCGCAAAAACTCTTAGTTTTTCTGAAGCCTCCAAAGAACTTTACATTTCTCAATCCGCTGTGAGCCAGTCTATTAAAACACTGGAAAAGCGTCTGGAACAGACTTTGTTCGTTCGGAGTACAAAGAAAGTCAAGATGACAAAAGAAGGAGAACTTCTATTTAAACATATCGAGCCGGCTATCAATTTAATCCGACGAGGTGAAAATCAGATTTTCGAAGGACATACTTTGAACGGCGGTCAGCTTAGAATCGGTGCAAGCGACACCATCTGCCGTTATTATCTGGTACCATTTTTCAAGGCCTTTCACAATCGTTTTCCAAATGTTCATATTAAAATTGTAAACGCCACATCCCTAAGCTGTATTGATTTGTTAGAAACAAATCAGGTCGATTTGATTATTGCCAACACACCAAACACAAGATTAAATAATTTTGAGAACCTGACCACCATTTCTGAATTTCAGGATGTGTTTGTTGTAAATAAAGAATATTATCCAGACGCCGAAGGAATTGTGCCACTGAGTAAACTACAGGGATATCCAATTCTGATGCTGGATAAAAATTCAACAACAAGCCAGTTTTTACACAATATTTTCCTGCAGCACCAGCTGGATTTGGTTCCTGCCATCGAATTAAGCAGTAACGACCTGCTGATTGACCTTGCAAATATTGGGCTTGGAATCGCATTTGTACCGGATTACTGTTTAAAACCGGCTAATACTAATTTAACTATTATCCATACAAAGGAATCTCTTCCAAAGCGGAAACTGGTGGCAGCCTACTCCAGTCTTGTTCCATTATCTGCGGCTGCATCTTATTTTTTAGAGTCTTTAGTGCATAAAGACCGTATATAAATATTACAAAATAGACAGGGGATTTGATATGTCAAAAACAGAAAAATTTAACGATTACAAGTTAGGTCTAAGGCGTGGTATTCCTATTGGCCTTGGATATGTTTCCGTTTCATTTACATTTGGTCTTCTTGCAGTAAATGGCGGAATTCCACTCTGGCTGGCGGTATTTATTTCCTTATCAAACCTGACTGGTGCGGGGCAGTTTGCCGCCGCCAGTCTGATGATAAACGGAACCACCTGTATGGAAATCGCACTGACAACGTTAATTATCAACCTTCGTTATACACTAATGTCGATTTCTCTTTCCCAGAAAATTGACCAGAAGACTTCCACTATAAAACGCCTGATTTTAGGATATGGTATCACCGATGAAATTTTTACTGTTGCATCCGTAGAGCCTTTAGTCCTCTCTTTTTACTATATGATAGGCCTGATTACACTTCCATTAGCTGGATGGGTTGGAGGCACATTTCTTGGCGGACTGATTTGTTCCAGCATGCCAGTATGGTTAAGCAGTGCAATGGGAATTGCGATTTATGGTATGTTTATTGCTATTATAGTACCACAGATGAAGGGTTCCAGACCAGTACTTTATATTGTACTTCTGTCCATTGTCATCAACCTTTTCCTATATTACATACCATTTTTTAATTTTATATCTTCGGGCTTCCGTGTTATTATTACTGCTCTGATCGCTTCTGCAGTCGGTGCACTGGTTTACCCACAAAGAGAGGAGGTCTGTTAGTATGAATCCATTTTTTATTATGGCAGTCATTATGGCGGTAATTACTTATCTTCTTCGTGTTCTTCCAATCACACTGATACGAAAAGAAATTAAGTCACCATTCTGGAAAGCATTTTTAAACTATATTCCATTTGCAATTTTAGGTGCACTGACGGTTCCAGATATCTTCTATTCCACACAGAATATTTCTTCTGCAATTGCCGGAACTGTTGCCGCCCTCATTATGGCTTACTTCGGCAGAGGACTTCTGACCGTAGCCGTCAGTGCCATTATAACAGTTCTTTTATGGGGGCTTTTCTTCTAAGGAAGAGTCCCTTTTTATAATTTTATAATCAGATATATGAAATACCTGCTTTTTTATTTTTTCAAATTTTTGCTTGACTTTTGTCTAAAAACATTGTATTCTATAGGACGTAAGTTATGCAGTTGTGGCGGAATTGGCATACGCGCATGATTCAGGTTCATGTCCACATTACGTGGGTTCGGGTTCAAGTCCCGTCAACTGCATTCTTTAGAGCTTTTAGCATTTGCTAAGAGCTTTTTTAATGTGATAATGAATTTTTTATAGCTAGTTCCGTTTTCATTTATTTCAAAATTTTATACTTGACTTTTTATTCAAAATAATGTATTCTACATCTTGTACTTATTACGCAGTTGTGGCGGAATTGGCATACGCGCATGATTCAGGTTCATGTCCACGCAAGTGGGTTCGGGTTCAAGTCCCGTC
>CAKSBP010000059.1 GCA_934438135.1 uncultured Clostridium sp.
GTCAAACTCCCGTGGACAGTACCAATTGGAAAATTTCACTTATAAGGCTGTGTGTGATATAATTAGGGTAAATTCTCCTTAAATTTATTTGTTTAGAAATTGTTTAGGTTTTGATATAAGGATATTAATATACAACGTCTAAGATAGAAAGCAGAATAAATGATTTACTAAAGGAGAAATGAATATGATAGAAAAACTGCTAAACCTTGATAGTAGTATGCTGCTTTTTATTCAGGAGCGGATTAGAAACCCTATTCTAACACCGATTTTTACTGTAATTACACATCTTGGAGATGGAGGAGCCATCTGGATTATTGCATCTATGGGACTGCTTTGTTCCAAGAAAACGAGAGAGACAGGAGTTATGGCACTGGGGGCACTCACAGGCTCGGTTTTTATAAACAATGTGATTCTTAAAAATCTGGTGTGCAGACTCCGGCCATTTGATGTAATTTATGGACTCGTTCCGCTGATCCCAAAGCCACAGGATTATTCTTTCCCATCTGGTCATACGGCAGCTTCCTTTGCAGCAGGTTGTATTTTATTTCGAAGACTGCCGAAAAGATATGGAATCTGGGCACTTGTACTTGCTGTGCTGATTGCCTGTTCCAGAATATATTTGGGTGTACACTATCCAAGTGATGTCCTATTTGGAATGCTTAGTGGAATTGGAATCAGTTATTTCACAGAATACAGCGTCCGGCTTTTTAGAGAGTATTTTTCTGAGCATATGAAAGGAGAGAATCATTGACAGTAAAAAAGAAAATATTTTATTACAACACAGGTGTAGTTCTTGTATCACTTATGTTTCTGCTGGGAGCAGGTGGGGTTATGATTGCGTTATTTAAAGAAGAATTTTTAAACCGATACAGCCAGAATGCAAAGCTGGCACCGAATACGTATGAGGTGCAGAAAATGATGCAGGAGACGTCTTATGGAACAAACTGGGACACCTGGAGCAGGGAACTTTCAAAATACAATTTTCGTTTTCATGCCGCTACGAAAGAGAATGAAAAATTATATTCCAATCTAAAGCACAGCGAATGGGAAGGAGTAGAGGAACTGCTCTACAACGATACCGGGACAGAGAAAATACAGACTTTTTTTTTAGAAAATGTAACTGTGGTATCAGAAAAACTTATGCTGGATGGGGAAACTTATTATCTTTATGCGGCGTACTGCCAAGGTGAAGATTCTGTGGCAGGCATGGATCGTGGAATTTTTGAAATGTTTTTGATTCTGTTTCTGGTAATTGGAGTTATAATTATTACTGCAATTTTATGCTGCAGCCAGTTTTTAACCAGAAAGATTCTAAATCGGATTTTAGAACCGGTGAATCAACTGGATATGGCGGCACAGCGTATTGCAGGTGGAGATTTGGAGAATCCGATTCTTTATCGGCGGGAAGATGAATTCAAACGTGTCTGCAACAGTTTTGACTTTATGCAGAAACATTTAAAAGAGGAGATGGAAAAAAATAAGGCATATGAAAAAGCCCGGACGGAAATGGTAAGTGGAATTTCTCATGACCTTCGAACTCCGTTGACTTCCGTGAAAGGCTATATAAAAGGAATGCTTGATGGCATTGCAAATACAGAAGAGAAGAGAAAGCAGTATTTGGAAATCGCATACCGAAAATCCTGTGATATGGATGTACTGCTTTCTAAATTGTTTTATTTTTCTAAATTAGAAACTGGAAATATGCCGTTTTTTAAGCAGAATACAAATATGTCAGAATTTCTTTTTCAGTATGCAGAAGCAAAAAAGGGGGAGTTTATAGCGAAAAAGGCAGACATTTTTTACGCTCAGCAGATTACAGGAGAGTGTGTCTGTTATATTGATAAGGAACAGATGAAACGAGTGTTTGATAATTTAGTTGAAAATAGTTTAAAATATAGTGGATGTGAAAAAACGGATATCTGCATCCAGTTAAAGGAAGATGAAAAAACAGTTCAGATTATTTTCAGGGATAATGGAAAAGGTATGGATAATGAAAAGATAGAACATATTTTTGAACAGTTTTATCGAGCTGATGAATCTAGAAACAGTGAATGTGATGGAAATGGTCTGGGACTTTATGTCTGCCGTTATATTATCAAGGAACACAAAGGGACAATTCGGGCAGCCAATAAGAACGGATTTCAAATTATCATGGAACTGCCGAAAATATAAAATGAGGATGTGATTGGATGCCACACATATTAATTGCGGAAGACGATAACGAAATTGCCATGCTTGAACGGGACTATCTGGAAATGAATGGTTATACGGTGTCTGTTGCAGCAGAAGGAACAAGGGCATTGAAACTGCTCGAAAAAGAGTCTTATGATCTGCTGATTCTGGATATTATGCTTCCGGGAAAAAGCGGATATGAAATCTGCCGGAAAATCCGGAATGAGATTGATATTCCGATTCTTATGGTTACAGCAAAAACAGAATCCGTAGACAAAATCAGAGGACTTGGACTTGGAGCAGATGACTACGTGGTGAAGCCGTTTGATCCAGCGGAACTGGTGGCAAGGGTTAAATCTCATCTAAGCCGCTATGAAAGACTGGTTAATAAGCGAAGCGGACAAACTGCGAAGGAAGAGTTGAAAGCTGAAAAGGAATTTGATGCAGACGATTTCTGTATTCAGATAGGAAATTTAAAAATCTTGTCTAAGAGTTGGAAGGTAATTCGGAATGGAAAAGAGATTCATTTTCCGAACCGGGAGTTTGAGTTATTAAAATATATGGCGTTAAATCCCAATATTGTGTTCTCAAAAGAACAATTATTTGAAAAAATATGGGGATTTGATTACATAGGTGATAGTGCAACCGTTACGGTTCACATTAATCGGATTCGTGAAAAGATAGAAGAAGACCCGAGAAATCCACAGATTATTGAGACAGTCTGGGGCGCTGGGTATCGGCTTAATATGGTGTAAATAGAGAAAACTGGTCAGAGAAAAACTGGCCGGTTTTTTTGTGGTATGCTTTGCAGCACATGTTTCTAGCGGGTGGGAATTTCTAATTCATCCCAGTAGCGGAAAGGATACATACAAGACCAATGGGGCATCTTGAGAAGGAATCTTTATTTAGAATTTGTTTATCTTTTCATGTCATTGTGTTTAGATTCAGAAAATACAATGATTGCAAGGAGATGATAAGAAATGAAAAGTAAGTTGAAATCATTTGGTTTATTTCTGACAATTGTAATTCTGCTTCTGGCAGTGTTTCTTTTTATGGTAAAGAAGAACGTGGGAAATCTGGCATCGGATGTATTAGCACCCGCAATTGGAGATATTCCAGTTGTAAAACAGATTCTTCCTATAAAATATCAGAAAGTGAAGCAGGTTCCATCGTCTTCTAATCCGACAGTTTTGTCGGCTGCATCAGAACCGATGGCTTCGTCAGACTCTTCACAGGTGGCAGCGTCTCAAGCAGCTTCCAGTCAGTCAGCAGTATCCGACCAAGGAACCACAGCACCATCGACGTCTCCAGATGTTCAGGCTAAAAAGGCAGCCCAGGCAAGAAAAAGGGCAGCCAGGAGAAAGCAGGAACAGGCACAACTGGATGATTATGCAGCAACCTATTCGAAGATGGACCCAAAAGCTGCTGCTGTTATTTTTGACAATATGGTACCGGCAGACTTGAATTTGGTTTCAAAAATTCTAAAAAATATTCCAGCAAATAAGCGGGCTGCGATTCTGGAACAGATGGATGTCAATAATGCCTCAAAGATAACCGCAAAGTTTGGAAAATAGGAAGTTAATTCAACTGGATGAGAAGAACAGAAAGGATGTGTGTCGATGAATGGAATTGTTATAATTCCGGTACATAATCCGGATATAACATTGATTGGACTTGTAGAACAGATTTGGAATTATGGAAATCAAGTGATTATTGTTGATGATGGAAGTGAAAAGAAATGTAATGAGATTTTTGAACAGGCAGAAAACATGGCAATTGTACTGCATCATCAAGAGAAGAGGGGGAAGGGAGAAGCAATAAAAACAGGGCTTTCCTATATAGAGAAAGAACTTTGGGACTGCGATGCAGTGGGTGTTATGGATGCAGCTGGAAAGTATCACGCAGAGGACATAGAACGGCTGGTAATGAAAGCAAAACAAAGAAAAATGACATTATTTATCGGTGTACAGGAAGAAAAGTGGAATATAAGGATAAAAAACAGAATTGCAAAACAGCTGTTTCAGATTTCAAGTGGTATTCATTTATGGGATACGTATTTTGGACTCTGGGCGTTTGACATCCGCCTCATTCCTAAATTAATTCAGGTAAAAGGAAAAATACCGATTGAAGAAGTAAAATTGAAAGCGACTAGAAAGAGAAAGGCGAATGTATTTGGAAAAAAATCAAATGCAATGCAATTATAATAGGAATCTAAGAAGTATTGGAAAGGAGCAGAAGAAAATTATGAAAACAGGAATTAACATGTTCAATGGATTCTGCATGGCACTTGCAGACAGTGTACCAGGGGTATCTGGTGGAACCATAGCATTTATACTTGGATTTTATGAAAAACTGATTACATCATTACATGAAATTTTTCATGGTACAAAAGAGCAGAAAAAGGGGGCAGCTGTATTTCTGGGAAAATTATTAGGAGGCTGGGTAGTTGGATTTTGTATCTGTGCACTGATATTAGGAAAATTATTTGACTCCCATATTTATCAGCTATCGTCTCTTTTTATTGGATTATCCATATTTGCGGTTTTTCTGATTGTGATAGAGGAACGAAAGACATTAAAAGAAGACTATCGTCATCTTATCTTTACTGTATTAGGTGCGGTGATTGTGTGCCTGATTACTTATCTTGGTTCTATTAGCAAAGGAGGTACTGGATTTCAGGTTCAGAATTTAAACCTCTTTACAGGAATTTATGTATTTTTGGTGGCAATGGCAGCAATTTCAGCTATGGTGCTGCCTGGAATTTCCGGTTCTACCCTGCTGTTAGTATTTGGACTATATGTTCCCGTATTAACAGGGGTAAAAGAACTGCTTCATTTTCAGTTTTCTTACCTGCCAATGCTGATTGTGTTTGGATTTGGTGTTCTGGCCGGAATTTTTACAACCATTCGTCTTGTTCGAAAAGCACTGTCCCAATATCGTTCTCAACTGATTTACCTGGTACTCGGACTTATGATCGGATCCATTTATGCAATCATAATGGGACCGAGTACGCTGGATGTACCAAAAAGAGCAATGAACTGGCACACTTTTCACCCAATCTGTTTTCTGGCAGGAGGAGTAATTCTGTTTGCTTTGGAGATAATTAAGCGCAAGGGAAATCGTATGGAAGAGAAACCGGAATGGATTGATAAAGACGATGATTGGATTGATGAAGAGTAGAAAAAATACTTGACACCAGCATGAAAACAATATATCATACTAATCATAGTAATATAATATGAATTAAAGGGCGTGGTAGTATGAAAAATATTTTACTGTTTGGAGATTCCAATACATATGGCTATAAACCGGATGGTTCCGGAAGATTTGATGAAACAGTACGCTGGAGTGCACAGGTCAGGGATTATTTTAAGGAAAAAGGGATTCATGTAATCGAAGAAGGTTTATGCGGACGGACGACAGTGTTTGAAGATGAACTGCGTCCTTACCGGAGAGGTGCAGATATTCTTCCTGTTTTGCTGGAGTCACACAGTCCGTTGGATTTGGTTGTGATTATGCTGGGAACTAATGACTGCAAGACCAGATATCAGGCATCTCCAGAAGTGATTGCAAAAGGGATGGAGCTGCTTGCAGGGCAGACCGAAAAAATTAAGGGAAAGAAAAACCCCGTTGTTTTACTTGTTTCACCGATTGCACTCGGAGAGAATATAGGGACGGAAGGATTCGATCCAGAGTTTGATAAACACTCTATACAGGTATCCAAAGGTCTGCCGGGAGCATATCGGAAAGTAGCAGAAAAAGGTGGATATGAATTCCTTGCCGCATCTGATTATGCCAGTGCCAGTTCGGTAGACTGTGAACATTTAGATGAGAGAGGGCATGCGTATCTGGCGGCGGCGATGATACAGAAATTAGAGCAGATTTTATTTTCAACGCAGGAAAAGCATATTGCATGAATATAGAAAACGGAAGTTTTCTATTATATAAAAAAACACGGCCGGAGGGGACTTTAGCCGTGTTTTTTATTCAATACATATTTTGGAAAAAATAGAGGCAAAAATTAATCTTTTTTTGCAGCTAGCAAATGTGCATATTCTGGATGTTTTTGAAACCAGCTTTCCGCATAAGAACAGCGGATTTCTGCTTTCTGTTTAGTGCTTTCTAATATTTTCACCAGGGCTTTCATCAGTTTGCCGGCGAGACCATTTCCACGTTCTGATTCATCAACAAATGTGTGTTCGATACAAACAGTATGCTCTTCAATATGTGGAAAAGTAACGAAAGCAACAATTTCTCTTGCCTCATTTTCAATATAAATTCGTTCAGGTTCATGAAATAGATTCATGGTGTAACTCCTTTCCATTTTCCATAGATATAGTATGCCGAAAAGGAAAAAATCATACAAAGGATAGATTATCCAATCTTGGTTTGCTATAATAAAGGATAAAAGAGATAGAAAGGATCATTGCTTAAGGAAGAAGATAGCGAAAGAAGGGGATAGCATCAAACGAACATATGAATTATATGAATTAAAGGATAATAGTGTAACGAAAAATAATGTATATGTGATTGCTGATCGAAGGACAAGGGAAGCTGCAATCGTAGATCCTGCCTGTAATCTTCAGCAGATTCGGCATCTGTTGGAGGAACGGGGTTTGTACCTTACCAAAATTCAGTGTATGCTTACACCGGGACATACAATTGGAAGTATTTGTTACCTTCTCTCAAAAAGCTTCTTTACAGGAGATACCATGTTTATTGAAGGGTGCGGATTGTGTTTTGGAGCAGGAGGCTCTGCATCGGATATGTTTCACAGTTTCCAACGGATAAAATCGGAAATTCCTGATGATGTTTTTATATATCCAGGGCATACATATTTAAACCTCCCAGGACAGTCTATGAAATTTGTGCGTGATTATAATGTTTACATGGGGTTAAATGAAGAAGAGAATTTTGTGAAATTCCGGAATCGAAAACATCAGAAAAACTTGTTTCGTTTCAGATAGAAGAGAATTCCCTGGTTGACAGATACGAAAAATAAGGCTATCATATATCCATATCCTATTATATTTATAGGAATTATATGAGTAAGAGAGGAAAACCATGTTAAACCAGTTTTCAAGAACACAGTTGTTATATGGAAAGGAAGCGATGGAAAAGCTGAAAAATTCCAGAGTCGCAGTATTTGGAATTGGCGGAGTCGGCGGATTTACCGTCGAAGCGCTGGTAAGAAGCGGAGTCGGAGCCTTTGATTTAATTGATGATGATAAAGTATGTCTGACCAATTTAAACCGTCAGATTATTGCTACCAGAAAAACAGTTGGAAAATATAAAACAGATGTCATGAAAGAACGTATTCTGGAGATTAATCCAGATGCCAAAGTAACCGTTCATAAATGTTTTTTTCTGCCGGAAAATCAGGATGAATTTAATTTTTCTGATTATGATTATGTAGTAGATGCGGTAGATACTGTGACCGCGAAGCTGACGATTATTGAGGCAGCTAAGAAGCAAGGTGTTCCTGTCATTAGCTCTATGGGAGCTGGAAATAAGTTGAATCCTGCTATGTTCGAAGTGACAGACATTTCCAAAACATCTGTCTGCCCTCTGGCAAAAGTCATGAGACGCGAATTGAAAAAAAGAAGAATTAATAAAGTGAAAGTCGTATATTCCAAAGAGAAACCAACCCGTCCAATGGAAGATATGTCGATTAGCTGTCGTTCTCACTGCATCTGCCCGCCGGGAGCAAAGCATAAGTGCACCGAGCGGCGGGATATTCCAGGCAGTACAGCATTTGTACCGTCTGTTGCAGGATTGATTCTTGCCGGCGAAGTAATCAATGATTTAACCAAATCCTGTCGTCAGGGCTAGTGAAAATCATCTGTTCGGATGCAGTTTGCTGCAGTCAGTGCAATGACATACAGAAACAAAATCAAGAAGCAGCTGCCGGCTAATACAAGCATTTTTGGGCAGAGGGAAAGAGAAACTACGTAAACATAGCCTTTGGATACCAGAAATCCAAGCACACACATAATCAAGATTGGTTTTACCATCCAGTCGATGGCATCGAATTTGAATGGAATCTGATGTTTTAAGGAAAGGTAATCCAAAAACGCAATAGAAAGTGTGCTGACTAAAAGTCCGATAAGATAGCCATAAATTCCTTTTTGTGGAACCATGTAAAGTACAAACATGATTCGGATCATAAGGCCGGTTACGGAATTAATTAAGGTAATATAGGTCTTTCCCAGTCCATTTATAATGCTGCCAAGTGTCGTAGCCAGATACAGAAATGGGCAGAGCCATGCCAGAATCATTAAAAACTGTCCAGCAAGTTTGTTATGAAAGAACAGACTGCCAAGGGCGGAACCGAATATGATGAATATGCCGGTACTGAAAATACCAATAATCAGGCAGTATTGGATGCAGGTTCTGGTTGTCTGGTTAATCAGGCTGTGGTTTCTGCCGGCATTTGCTTCTGATACGGCTGGCAGCAGAAGAACGGAAAGGGAATTGGTAATGGTCGATGGGAACATAATAAAAGGAAGTGACATTCCGGTCAGAACGCCGTATACACTTAAGGCTTCTGCCGTGGTCATTCCGTATTTTTTTAACATAGCCGGAATTAAAACGGCTTCTACGCTGTTTAAAACACTGATAATCAGATGGTTTCCTGTAAGGGGCAGCGCATATTCAACCAAAGGTCTTAACACAGGAATGGGCTTTTCTTCAGGACTTGTGCCTTCTGGAAATGGCTTTTTGGAAAAAAGCATAGAGGCCATATTAAAAAAGCTGGATGCAGCTTCTCCGGCAAGCACGCCAAATACAGCCAGTTCACAGGTGAAAGGCTGATTTCCTTTGGAAACAGCTAAAGCGATGAAATAAACAGTAACAACACGTACCAGCTGTTCAAAGAGCTGCGTAAAAGCAGGAATCCCTGGGCGATTCAATCCATAGTAATAACCATTGATACCTGCGGTTATACTACAGAATGGAAAGACAAATGCCAGTACTTTCAAGGAGCCGGCGCAGGCTTTTTCTTTTAGCAAGGCAGAGGCGACAAAATTAGCGTTAAAGAAAAGAAGAACGGACAGTGTAAAAGCAATCAGAAAGGCAGTGCCGATTCCAGTCTTTAAAATCCGTTTTATATTCTGGTTTGTTCCGCCTTTTTTAGGGGAACGTCCATGTTCATCTGCAACCATTTTAGATACTGCTGTCTGGATTCCTCCGGCATATAAGGTGAATGCAATACCATAAACCGGAAAAATCAGCTGATAAATACCCAGATTTACTGTTCCAAGTGTATTGGATAAATAAATCCGGTAGAAAAAGCCGATGATTCTTGTAATAAATCCGGCGGCAGTCAGGATTAGAGTTCCTTTTATAATAGTGTTTTTCTTCAAAAGCCATCCGTCCATTCTTATAAAAACATTGGTATATTTTATTCCATAGGGATAGAAAACATGACCAGACTTTTGCTATCCGGATTTATACCATTTATTTCAGAGATTCTTATTGACAAAGTAATTTTTGGGTGTTATCATTTAGCCATAATCCTTACTAAATTAATCGGAATTAAAATAATCGGAATTAAATCTATCAGAATTAATCCGATTCAATTAGTTGGAAACGGATTATCAGGAGGTCTGATTTATGAAATTATCTACAAAAGGAAGATATGGTCTTCGGGCAGTACTGGATTTGGCGATGCATTGTGATAATGAAGCAGTTGCACTAAGCAGTATTGCAGAACGTCAGCACATATCCATGAGTTACTTAGAGCAGCTGATTGCCAAATTAAAAAGAGCCGGGATTGTGAATAGTATACGGGGTGCTCAGGGCGGCTACGTACTGGCGAAACCGGCAGATGAAATCTCAGTAGGTGATATACTAAGGGCTCTGGAAGGAGATTTGCATCCGGTTGACTGTGCAGAAGTATACGGCAGCCATGAGCAATGTGAAACAGCAGATGTCTGTGTGACGAAATTCGTTTGGAAACGGATCAGTGACAGCATCAGTAATGCTGTAGATTCCATTCTTTTATCCGATTTAGTGGAAGAAGGAAAAGAAATTGAGAAAAAACATACGAATATAGAGAATAAAAACAAACCTTTTTGCAAATAAAACTGCACAGTACCTAAAAATGAAAATAAACTAAAGTAGAAAGGTTTTGGCTTATAGAGAAAAGAGGTTAACTATAATATGAAAAAAATAATTTACCTGGATAATGCAGCAACAACGCCAACAAGACCGGAAGTTGTAAAAGAGATGCTTCCTTACTTTACTGAAAAATTCGGAAATCCATCCAGCGTTTACGAATTTGCAGCCGGAAACAAAGAAGTGATTACAAAGGCTAGAGAAAACATTGCAAACGCATTAGGAACGAACACCTCTGATATTTATTTTACAGCCGGCGGTTCCGAAGCTGATAACTGGGCTATCAAGGCAACAGCCGATGCTTACAGCAGTAAAGGAAAGCACATTATTACAAGCAAGATTGAACACCATGCAGTTCTTCATACCTGTCAGTTCTTAGAGCAGCACGGTTTTGAAGTAACTTACATCGATGTAGATGAAAACGGTGTTCTTAAATTAGATGAATTAAAAAAGGCAATTCGTCCGGATACAATTTTAATTTCCGTCATGTTTGCTAATAATGAAATTGGTACCATTCAACCAATTAAAGAAATTGGAGAAATTGCAAAGGAACATGGTATTTTATTCCATACAGATGCTGTTCAGGCATTTGGACAGCTGGATATTAAGGTTGATGAGTTAAACATCGATATGTTAAGTGCCAGCGGCCACAAATTAAACGGGCCAAAAGGAATTGGTTTCTTGTATATCCGTAAAGGCTTAAAACTTCGCTCTTTCGTACACGGTGGTGCACAGGAACGTCATAGAAGAGCTGGAACAGAAAATGTACCTGGCATTGTAGGTCTTGGAAAAGCCGTTGAAATTGCAATGGATACTATGGCTGACAGACAGAAACGGGAGATTGAATTAAGAGATTATTTAATCCAACGTGTATTAGATGAAGTTCCATTTACCCGTTTAAACGGACATAGAACAAACCGTCTTCCAAACAACGCAAACTTCAGTTTCCAGTTTATCGAAGGGGAATCTTTGTTAATTATGCTGGATATGAAAGGAATTTGTGCTTCCAGTGGTTCTGCATGTACTTCCGGTTCTTTGGATCCATCACATGTGCTTCTGGCAATCGGCCTGCCGCATGAAATTGCACATGGTTCCTTACGTATTACACTAAGCGAAAATAATACAAAGGAAGAAATAGATTTTGTTGTAGACAGTATCAAGGAAATTGTTGCAAAACTTCGTGATATGTCTCCACTTTATGAAGATTATATAAAAAGTCAGGGAAAATAATCGTCCCTATTTATTTAAAATAAATTGAAAAAAACAGTTGAGATTCAGGAGGAATTACTATGTATACAGAAAAAGTTATGGATCATTTCCAGCATCCAAGAAACATGGGCGAAATTGAAAATGCAAGTGGTGTAGGTACCGTTGGTAATGCAAAATGCGGCGATATTATGAGAATGTATTTAGATATTGATGATAATGGAATCATTCAGGACTGTAAATTCAAAACTTTTGGATGCGGTGCAGCCGTTGCAACAAGCAGTATGGCTACTGAATTAGTAAAAGGAAAAACGGTTCAGCAGGCATTAGAAGTAACAAACAAAGCAGTTATGGAAGCACTTGATGGACTTCCACCAGTAAAAGTACACTGTTCTTTATTAGCAGAAGAAGCAATTCACTCTGCACTTTGGGATTATGCAGAAAAAAATGGTATCAAAATTGAAGGTTTAAAGAAACCAGTTAACGATATCAGTGAGCATGAAGAAGCACAGGAAGAGGAGTATTAGAAACATGCAGAAGGTTGTAATTGGTATGTCCGGAGGTGTTGATTCGTCAGTAGCCGCATATCTTTTGAAAAAACAGGGATATGATGTAATGGGCGTTACCATGCAGATCTGGCAGGACGAGGCAGCGTTTGTGCAGGAAGAGAGCGGTGGCTGCTGTGGATTATCTGCAGTAGATGATGCCAGACGTGTGGCAAATCAGTTGGAAATACCGTATTATGTTATGAACTTTAAAGATTCATTCCAAAAGAATGTAATTCAGTATTTTATTGAGGATTATCTGGTGGGCAGAACACCAAATCCTTGTATTGCCTGTAACCGTTATGTAAAGTGGGAATCTTTATTAAAACGTTCCCTGGATATCGGAGCGGAGTATATTGCCACAGGCCATTATGCAAGAATTGTAAAACTGGATAACGGAAGGTTTTCTCTGAAAAAATCAGCAACTGCAGCAAAGGATCAGACTTATGCCCTTTATAATCTGACGCAGCACCAGCTGGCACATACTTTAATGCCAGTTGGGGAATACACGAAAGACGAAATTCGTGAGATTGCTTCTGAAATTGGACTTCAGGTTGCAAATAAGCCGGACAGTCAGGAAATCTGTTTTATTCCAGATAATGATTATGCATCTTTTATTGAAGAACAGACTGGAAAAACTCCACAGCCAGGTAATTTTGTAGATATGGATGGAAATATTCTTGGAACGCATAGAGGCATTATTCATTATACTGTTGGACAAAGAAAAGGATTAAACCTTTCTCTTGGAAAACCTGCATTCGTAGTAGAAATTAGACCTGAAACCAATGAAGTTGTAATTGGTGATAATCAGGATGTATTTTCGGATATGCTTTATGCGGACAACTTAAACTTTATGTCCATTGAAGACTTAGATGGAAAGATGGAAGTGACAGCGAAAATCCGTTACAGCCATCAAGGGGCAGAATGTACCATTGAAAAGGTTTCTGAAGATGTAGTCAAGGTTATATTTAAAGAGCCAGTTCGTGCCATTACACCTGGACAGGCAGTTGTATTCTATGATGATGATATTGTAGTAGGTGGTGGTACTATTATCGGAAAAACAGTATAACTGCCAGAATCGAAAATAATAATTAATTCCAAAAATATATGTGAAAAAAGAACGAAAGTCTTACTATAAATTTTAGGACTTTCGTTCTTTTTTCAATAAGAAATTTAAAGTGGAAGAAATTCCGCTTTTCTGTTTTTAAACACAGTATAATAGCGAAAACCGGCATCTTTTAGAAAGGCAGCAGCTCGTTCAAAATCATAGGCAAGATGTTCAGGCTGATGTCCATCAGAACCAATCGTAATAATTTCGCCTCCTAATTCCCGGTAACGTTTTAAAATTTCTTTTCTAGGGTGGGTTGTTCCAAGCCCATATTTAAATCCAGATGTATTCGCCTCAATTCCTTTTCCAGAATCAATTACAGTTTTCAGAATTTCCTCCTGAATGTCCAGATAATCCATCGGATTGTAGTTCTTTCCTTTGGAAGGAGTGTAGCGGATAATATAATCAATATGTCCGCATACATCATAGTCCTTGAATTCTTTTATATTTGATAAAATGGTGTTAAAATAAAATTCAATGCCTTCCTGCTCAGAATATTTTTCCCAGAACTCCGGATAGTATGGATCCATATGGTCCAGCACATGGCAGGAGTTAATTACGAAATCTAGTGGATAGGATGAAACCAGTTTCAAAAATTTGTCCCCAATTCCTGGCTGCATGCCACATTCAACACCGTTTAGAATCTGAATTTGTGGGTATTGGCGTTGCATTTGATTCAGATTTTCCATATATTCATTCATATCAAATACAAAACGCATCTCATACTGTTCTGGAAAGTCATAATCCATATGATCCGTAAAGCAAATCCGTTCAAATCCCAAAGAAACAGCTCGTTCTACCATCTGTTTCATTGGGGTGTTTGAATCACTGGAGAAATTACAGTGTACGTGATAATCAGATAAAATCATGAAAACATCTCCCTATTCTTTGATTTCTGTTAAGCCATCCGTTCCTGGTTTTGCGATCAGGGAATAATTGGTGTGGTAAATAACAAATCCTGGTTTTCCACCGTTTGGCTTCTTGATATTTTTCTTTTCGGTATAATCAATTTCTACTTTATCCATATTTCTTCCTTTTGAGTAAAAGGCTGCTAACTGCCCGGCTTCCTCAAAAGTACGATCAGGCAGTTCATCTCCACCGGATTTTACAATAACATGGGACCCAGCAATGCCTTTGGCATGGAACCACCAGTCATTTCCAGAAGCAAATTTAAAGGTCAGTTCGTCATTCTGGAAGTTGTTTTTTCCAACATAAATATGGTAGCCATCACTGGAAACAAAGTGAAGAGGCTGATTAGAGAGCTTGGGCTTTTTGATTTTTTTCCCATTTCCAGAAACGTAGCGGCGTTTCATATAACCGTAGTCCATTAATTCCTCTTTCAATGCAGCCAAATCGTCCTCCTGAAGGGCAATATCCAGGGCATTGCTGATGGATTCCAGATGTTCAATTTCCTCTTTGGTTTCCTTCATCTGAATGGTGACTGCTTCAAAGGTACGTTTTAATTTATTGTATTTGGTAAAGTATTTTTTTGCATTTTCCATAGCTGTCAGCGTTTCGTCCAATGGAATTTTTACTTCATTTCCCGTGTAATAGTTCACACATTTCAGCTCTTTATCACCAGGAGAAGCTTCGTATCCGTAAGTAGTCAGAAGTTCACCATAGACTTTGAACTTATCTCGTTTTTCTGTATCCCGTAACTGTTTTGCCTGTAAATCATACTTCTTACGGTTTCGTTCCAGTGCGGTGCTGACAATTTTTCTTAAGTTAGCAGATTTCTGGCGGATACGTGTTACTATATCTTTCATCTGATAATAATTTCTTAAAACCTGAGAAATAGAATCAAATGTCTTGCTTTCTTCTTGCTCATAACAGCTTAGTTCTACGGAAGAAAATTCAATTGGGCTTCCATCCCGGTAAACGATATTTGGAACATAATTTCCTGCTTTCAAATCATCCATAAAGCGTTGGAAATTTCGGTATAAATGAAGTGCCTGATCCTCGGAGACAGAAGCAGTATTCTGGTCACCATCCAGACTTGCACGATGGCACAGTTCGTTGGCAATAAGCGGACTGATGCCAGTCATTGTCTGATAAATTGCTTTGTTTAATTTGGCAGGCTTTGTCATAACCTTTTCTTTAAATAGTTCCAGTGTGACATCGTATGGATTTAATTTATGTTGAGTTTCCGGAATAAAATATTCTCTGCCAGGAAGTACTTCACGGACAGAACTTACCATTGCGGAAACGTGTTTGATACTGTCTACTACACGATTGTTATCATCAATGAAAATAATGTTGCTGTATTTTCCCATTAATTCCACCATCAGATGCTTGATGCAAAGGTCACCTAATTCGTTTAAATGCTCAATCTTCATATCGACAATACGTTCCAGTCCTGGCTGGGTTATGCTGATAATCCTGGCGCTGTTTAAATGCTTTCTTAAGAGCATGCAGAAGTTTGGTGCGGTCATTGGACTAACTTTATTTTCGTCAGTCAGATAAATAAGGGGCAGGCTTGCTCCTGCGGAAATTAAAAGCCGGTAAGTATCCCGGTTGTTTTTTATGGTTAATAAAAGCTCGTCTTTTTCTGGCTGGGCGATTTTATTGATTCGTCCGCCGGAAAGGGAGCTGTCTAGTTCCTTTACTATATTTGAAATTACTACTCCGTCTAATGCCATGTTAGCCTCCGTTCTATTTCCATATTGCTTTTTTTCACTCTATTATACAATAAAAATCAGAACTTGTGGAAAAATTCTTTAACCTTATTTTTATCCTAATGTATTTTTATAATTTGTGCCCCATTCCTGCATCGCTGTAAGAATAGGACGCATCGATTCCCCTATATCACTCAGTGCATATTCTACACGTGGCGGAACTTCAGGGTAGACTGTTCTTGTGATGATTCCGTCTTTTTCCATAGAGCGAAGACTGTCAGTTAACACTTTTTGACTGATACCGTCAAGGTTTTTCTTGAGTTCATTAAATCTCCAAGGTCTTGCAAGAAGATTACGCATGATAAGTAATTTCCACTTGCTTCCGATTAACTGAACTGTAGTTGCTACGGGGCATTCTGGCAATTCATCCTTTGTTAACATAGGATCACCTCTTTCAATAGTTTAAAATGTGATGTAAGTATCAAATGTAGTGTAACATAAAAATTTGCATTCGTCTATTAGTTACAAAAATGTGACTATGTAATAAAAAAGTGCGTACTTTTTTAATTTGCATCCAGTTGTTATTCTAAAGATGCAACAGGGCAAAAGTCCATAAAAATTTATGATCTCTCGGAATCTTGAGTGATTACTGCCAGCGTAGCTGGCATACGTACTTTGGTAAGTAAATATTATCTAAA
>CAKSBP010000060.1 GCA_934438135.1 uncultured Clostridium sp.
TTTTCAAAAGTTTTTTTCCGTTTCCGACTCTCTCAAACGTCGTCTTCCGTTTCTTTCTTAACTGTCTGAATTGTTCCAACTGTCGGTTCTTTTCGTTCAACTCGCTGCTGACTTCCTCTAGTATATCAGCATCCCAAATCTTTGTCAACAACTTTTTACAGCTTTTCTTTTTTTTATTTTACAAACATAAATTCCCCCTGTTCGGCTCCCTTTATTATTCTTGAAAATTCAGATTTATTTCATGTAAAAAAACGACAGGATAGCCTTGACCTAGGCTGGATTTTAAACTATTATATTGGATAGCAATATGGTAATAGGAAGGTGGTAATTTTGTGTTACTCGCATCAGAATTAGTAAATCATGAATCTTCATACATAAAAATCAACGGAAATCACCCACTACATGGATGTGTGTGTGTCGATAAATCAAAGAATGCCATTCTACAGCTTATGGCAGCTTCTATTTTATTAAAAAATGAAATATTAACTCTAAATGATATACCAGAAATCACAGATGTGTATGTAATGAAAGATATTTTAGCTGAGACGGGACTTACGTGTACGTTTCATAATAATACATTAAAAATGGGTGGCTATATTAAAAATCCTGTAATTTCTCAAGACTTAGCATCGCAGATCCGGGCTTCTATTGTTTTACTTGGTCCAATGCTTGGTGCTTATGGTGAAGCTTCCCTTCCACTGCCTGGTGGAGATAAGATCGGAAGCCGTCCTGTAGATATACATATAGAATGTTTAAGTGAATTTGGAATTGACTTTACATTAGAAACTGGGATTATTCATGCAAAAGCCAGAAGTTTTCCTTTGACAGGCCAAAATATTTTCATGCGCTTTCCCAGTGTTTTGGGTACAGGAAGTCTTATTATGGCATCTGTTCTGGCAAAAGGTCTTACTAAAATTGAAAATGCAGCCTGCGAACCAGAAATCGTCGACCTTGCAATTATGCTTAATAAAATGGGAGCAAAAATTACTGGAGCGGGTACAAGAGTTATTACCATTACTGGTGTTGATAGGCTTCATGGTGTTTCCTACGAACCGATCCCTGACCGAATTGAAACAGGAACACTACTGGTAGCACTTGCAATCACTGGAGGATATGGAACTGTAGAAAAATGTATTCCAGAACATAATTCTGCATTAATCTCCTTATTAAAAAATTGTGGCATTAAAATGAATATCAGCAGTGATGGCTATATTCAGATTATGGAATCCCGAATGGAAAAGCCTATCCATGCAATTGCAATGACCTATCCAGGTCTTCCAACCGATTTGCAGCCACTAATCACCTGCTTGGCTACTCAGTGTCCTGGAACGTCTACTATTACTGACACAATTTATCCAGATCGTTTTGCCCATGTCATGGAACTTCAGAAACTTGGTTCAAATATTATCCAATCTGGAAATCAGGTAATTATTAATGGGAAGAAACAGCTTAATGGTGGTGTAATTGAAGGGAATGACATACGCTGTGTTTCTGCTCTGGTCTGTGCAGGATTAGCTGCAGAAGGAACTTCCAGTGTAAAAGGACTTCAGCACTTACTGCGTGGACATGCAAATCTTTTAGATAAATTCCGTTCTTTACATGGTGATATATATATTGATTAGTTTACATAAAAAATGAGCTGTAAAGGTTTTTTATTCCCTTGCAGCTCATTTTATTTGTTTATCTACTTTATTCCTTACTTCTTCTGTTATCTTTTCTCCTCCCTCTTCACTCCACTCTTTCACAAAATCATCGAAATAAGAAAGAGGCTTTTCCCCTGTTACAATTTTCAGATATGCTTTTTTCTCTAAATCCTGAAGCTTCCACCATTCCTGCTTCATAGAACTGGTCTCACCGAAAAATACGGATTCCACTTTGTTTATATCTGAATTGGCGATTAAACCGCATGCTGTAATTCTGGATACGTATGCAGACCACTCTTCCAGCGAAGCAGTATCTGGATTATTTAAATAATTTTCACAGGATTCATAATAAGATTTCTCCAATATCTCCAGCTTGTCCTTTGACATTCGATTATGAATCACATCTGAAAGATTCTCATAACATCTGCTCAATGCATCGCTAAAATCTACATTAATTGCCAATGGTCTTGCTGTTGGATCTACATTCAGCTTATAGTATTGTCTGATTTCATCGGCAGATTGATCCTGATATCTTGCATAATCAAAAAGTACACTGATAATCTTCACTACAATTTCCGGATGCTCATATCCTTTCCGGACAACAACAAATTTATAGCTTGGATTCTGTGATGCATAAGAGATACCTCCATCAGAATCGGTAGAAATCATATACGGCTCCCATTCTGCCTCTGGATTCTCCTTTTTGGCATCCATAAGCGGATTATTTGGTGCCCACCAAGGACCAAAAAAACTTCCGCACTTTCCACTACAAATCAAATCTACAATATTATCCTGTGAACGTAATAAAAACTGTTTATCCAGAATACCCGACTGATACATTTTATGCAGCCTTGCCAATGCAGACTTTGCACTTGACTGAATGGAACCATAAACAATCTCTCCATCCGAATTTCTTACCCATCGTTTCGGAAAGGCTCCATATGCTGCAAATATAATATCCGTCTGATATTCGTAACTATAGCCCCACTCACCAGTAAGATTCTGATCGGTTACAAGTCCAATTGTATTCCCTCTGCCATTTCCACCAGGATCCTCTTCTATAAACTTAGAAACAATATGCTCCACATCTTCTAATGTTTGTGGTGCCCTTAATCCAAGCTTCTTCATCCAGTCTTTCCGAAGCCAGATCATACTCGGTCCATTTTCAATATTCGTCTCTGGAATAGCCATCAGTTTTCCATCAAACGTAACATTTTCAAGAATATTATCTCCGTAACTATTATAAATTTCTTTAATCTTATCGCTGGCACAATTCTTGTAAACATCTGATAAATCTTCCAGCATATCATTCTCAACTAATGCCTGAAGCTGTTTAATATCACTTACTACCATAATATCAGGAATATCCTGAGCCGTAACAGACATAGAAACAATATTATCATAGTCCAGACTGGACTCAAACACATCTTCATTCTGAATGTTCAGTTTCTCTTTCAGATACCGCGTATACGCATTATCTTCATATGTATCATTTTCAGGCATATTCGAATTATTACTTCCCGTCATTTTCCCCAGCTTATAAGTAATCAGCTCTGGATACTTTCCAAATGGCGTCGTTTCTGCTTCTTTCAGCGATAAATTGTAATTTTCTTCCTTGTTAGAATCAGAAAAGGCGTGGAAACTACAGCCTATGAATAAAAATGTACTACAAAAGAATAATAGTCGTTTTATCCATTTCTGCATTTCCACACCCCCAGGTAATTTTCTTCCAGTCACTTTGAAACAAGTACTGAAGTCTCTTGTCTTATTATAATGCAAAACAGACATTGTTTCAAATCTTTTTTTAACCTTTTACTGCACCTGCCAGTCCTTCTTGGTAATACTTCTGTGTTACGATGAACAAAATTGCCAATGGTATGGATACACAAATGGAACCTGCTGCAAATCTTGTGTACCACTGATATATATTTTCTTTTTCAAGCATATTCCATAATCCAATTGCTACCGTATAGTATTTTGCATCTGTACCAATGATAACCTTGGCAAGGATGAAATCGATCCATGGTGCCATGAATGAGGTGAATACTGTGTAAACAACAATTGGTTTAGAAAGAGGAATAATAATTCTGCTAAATACATTCCACTTTGTTGCACCATCTACATATGCTGCCTCATCCAATGATTTTGGTATGGTATCAAAAAATCCTTTTGCCATATAGAACTGAAGAAGATTATTTCCACCAGAATAAATTAATGTGAGTGCTACTAATTTTAATGCACCGTTTGTAAGACCAAGTCCTTTTACAATATAATATACTGCAATCATGGACATGAATCCTGGGAACATTCCTAATATTAAGGCAATGTTCAAAAATTTCTTTCTTCCCTGGAACCGAAGCCTTGACATACAGTAGGCAATGGATACCAGATAAAAAGTAGATAAAATACAAGTGAATATGGATACAACAAATGTATTTGCAAACCATCTTGGGAAGTTAAATACCGCTGTATCAGTAAATAATCTTCTGTAATTTCCCAGGGTAAAAGACTCTGGAATAAAGCTTCCTGCATACGCACCCTGCTGAGCTCTGAATGATGTCAGAATAACCCAGATAATAGGAACAACCCAGATGAAAGCCAGTACAGCTAAAAAGAGATGAATCAAAGCGTTAACTAATTTTTTTCTTGTCTTTGCTTTACTACTATTCATTATTGAAATTCCTCCTCTTTGTTATAGGAGCCTGTATGGCGATATGTCGATAATGCCAGCACTGCTGATATAATAAATACCAGAATACCAATAACGGCACCATAATTGTAATCTTTGAAATCAATGGTTAACTTATACAGCCAGGTTATTAAAAGGTCTGTCTTTCCAGCGGTACCATTGTAGTAACTTAAGGATGCAGGTGCACCCTTTGTCAGAAGGTAAATAACATTGAAGTTATTGATATTTCCAACAAATGTTGTAATCAGATATGGTGTTGTTACGAAAAGCATGTATGGCAGTGTAATCTTGAAAAATGTTACTACTGCATTCGCACCATCTACTTTAGCTGCTTCATATAACTCTGCCGGAATATTCTGAAGAATACCTGTTGTCTGCATCATAGTAAATGGAATACCTACCCAAAGGTTAACTATAATAACCGTAACTCGTGCCCATGTAATACTGGTCCAGAATGGAAGACTCTTATGAATCAGTCCCCAGCTCTTTAATAAAGTATTAATTGCACCTTCTGGCTGAAGCATTGTTCTTACAACGAGAAGAGACACAAACTGTGGAACAGCGATAGATAAAATAAAAATAGAACGCCAGAACTTTTTAAGTTTCGTATCTTTTCTGTTAATTATCATTGCTAAAATCATACCTAAAATATAATTTAAAAATGTAGCAAATACAGCCCAGATGAATGTCCATCCTAACACATGCCAGAATGCATATCCAAGTCCGTTAGATGTATCTAATACTTTCTGGAAATTAACCATTCCGACCCATTTAAACAGCTGGCCAGGTGGCTGATGATCTCTATCGTAGTTTGTGAATGCCATACACATCATGAATACAATTGGTAGAATTGTAAAAGCAATAATGCATACAATTGGCATAAATAATAATGTTTTATGAACATTTGCATCTAATAAAGAAACTAAATCCTGTTTAAAGGTATTTGGTGTTCTTCCACTTTCAGCAACAGTCTGAGCATAATAGGCTGATTTTAATGATGCTCTCCATATATAAATAAATATCCCAATGATAAATAATGTCGTAATACCATATAACAGAAACAACATAGAGTTATCGCCCTGCGTATATACATAAATCTGTTTCGTCTCATCAAAAACTTTTCCTGTTGTCTTCGTTCCTAAAGTAATCAGATGTTCAATATTGGTAATTCCGCCAATAAAGAAAAAGCATAAAAATGCTACTTCTGCCATCATAAACAGTAATCCTTTGATAATCTGTTTTTGTGCGAAGTTTCCAAAACCCATAAGCAGGCAGGACATACGTGTTGCTACATTGCCGTTTTTCAAGGCTTCCCTTACAGTTACTTCCTGACGGAACGATTTAACCTTTTTCTTCTTCACTCAAGGTCCTCCTTCCAAATAGTAGACAAGGGATGTTCTTCACATCCCCTGCTGCTTTTACTAACGAATCCGAATTTATTTTATAAACCGGAGTTTAAAATACCTTTTACCATTGTATCAGTTTTGTCTTTTGCATTGTCTTTTGTTACATCACCCTGAACAATTTCTTTACCCATTGTTTCTGCTGGTGTCCAATAGTTAGCCATTTCATCTAATAAAGGCTGTACAACAGATGCATTTGCAATTTCCTGTGCCTGTGCCTGTGCTACTACATCAGCAGATACAGAATCACTTGCTGCTACTTTTTTATTTGTAGGAACAATTCCTCTGGCATCGAAACGAATCTGCTGGCATTCTTCTCCACCTAAATATGCTGCTAATGCAACTGCAACTTCTGGATTCTTACAGTTAGGATTTACACCAACTGCTTTGCTTCCTGCGAAAGATTTCATCTGGCCTTCTGTTCCGTTAATTGTTACAGTAGGAATCTGTGCTACACCGAAATTATCACCAAGAGCTTTCTTAATTGCTGCTGCATCCCAAGAACCTGTACAGTAAGCACCTAATGTTCCTTTTTCAAACTTAGCAATACTGCTTCCGTCTTTTTCTACAGAAAATTTCTTATTTTTAGCTAAATCAACAAGATACTGTGTCATTGCTACACCATTGTCATCGTTAAATGTACATCCTTGACTTGCGTCTGTACCATCACCGAATAATGTACATCCTGCACCATAGTAGAATGCTTCAATATACCAGCTGTTATCAAGTGGGAATGCGAAGTTTGTTACTCCATCTCCTAAATCTTTGCTCATCATTGTATCTAAGGATTTGATATCATCTTCTGAGTATTTGCTCTTATCATAATACATGAACCATGTATTTGATGTATAAGGTACACCATAGATACCATCATTATATGTAACGGAATCAACCATTGTCTGGTCGTTGTCTGATTTTACCTGTTCAACTGTACTTCCACCAAGTTCAGATAATGCTCCAGCTTTTACAAGAGTAGGAATCTGGTCATTTGCATACATGTAAACATCAGCAGATTCAGCAACATCTTTTGTTACAACGTCTTTTGCATCACCTTCAGAACATACGCCATATTCAAATGTAATATCCCATTCAGGATGTTCTTCGTTGAACTTATCACACATTGCTTTTAAAATACCATCTTTGTAATCTCCAACTTCTGCCTGGTCTTCCTGAGGTCCCCAGACCTTTAAGGAAATTTTTTCAGTTGTTGCTGATGTATCAGTTGTTGCTTTCGCATCATTTTTGGATGCATCTTTGGAATCACTTCCACATCCCGTTAAACATGTGCCAATCATGGCTACAGCAAGAAAACCTGCCATTACTTTTTTTAATCTCATATAATTCTCCTCCATTTCGTGTTATATTTCACTTTAAATGCATATGAAATTACTACCTGTGGATATGACAGCTACTCGTCACACTCACTTCTCTTTCGTTATATATAGTATAAATTCTTACGCCTATCTGGTAAATATTGAGTTTTTTAGAAACGTATTAATTTTTTGTGATATGCACTTTTCACAAAAAATTAATGGTAAAAGAGCCCTATTCCGACTCTTTTACTGCTGGTATGCAGATTGTGATTCTAGTCCCTTTCATAATTTCACTCTCTACTTTCATACAATATTCCGGTCCGTAAAGCAGCTTAATACGTTCGTTCACATTGCGGACACCATATCCTTTGGAAGACTGGGATGTAATCTGCTCTGCTTTTTCCTGTTCCATTCCAACACCATTATCCTCAACAATAAGATACAGATTTTCTCCCTCTGCTTTTCCAATAATCGAAATTTTTCCTCTGCCTTCCGGTTTTAAATCAATGCCATGATCGATAGCATTTTCCACCAAAGGCTGTAGAATCAGATTTAATGTCTTATACTCCATCATTTTTTCTGGTACATCAATTACTACATCAAAATCGTAATCATGCATAATGAGCTGAATATCCAGATATGACTTTACGTTATTGACCTCATCACGAATAGAAAGAATATTTTTCCCACGATTTAGTGCAGTACGGTAAAAGGAAGAAAGAAGCAGCGTAATGCGGCTGATATCCTGCTTATCGGCCTCCAGTGCTTTCCAGTTAATTAGTGACAGGGAATTGTATAAAAAGTGCGGATTGATTTGTGCCTGGAGAGCGCGCATTTCATATTCTTTCTGAGCAAGCTTGCTTTCATAAACTTCCCGTATTAAGCGTTTAATCTGATCTAGCATATTTCCAAATCCACAGATTAACTCTCCAACTTCATCTTCGCTGGTACTGATAACATTAATCTCCATATCTCCAGCTTCTACTTTTGCCATATTTTCGGTCAATTCTTCAATACCGCTGACCATAAACCTTGAAATTCTGGACACTGCAAACAAGGAGGTTACAATACATACAAATGCTACCAGAATAATTCCAAGTACCATGGAACGAACTGATTTCATAATCAGGCTGTTTGGTTTATATAAGTAAACTTTCCATCCACTGACTGATGTAGTGGCATGAACAATCGTGTACTTTGAACTGGATTTTGTAAAGAGCTGTGGATAACTCAGTTTCATTGCACGGTTCTTTTTATCAAAGTTATGATATTCGTATATTTTGTTTCCATTGTCATCTACAATATAAACACCGTAATTTTTACTGGACATCTGACTGAAATTTGAAAACATAGAATTGTAATCTACGTTAATGTAAAGAATGCCTTCACAGTCGCACTGCTTTAACATAGGGATATTGCGGCTGGAAAATACCGTCTTTTTTCCAGCATCTGCAAACCACAGAATTTCTCTGCTGTTTTCAACCTTTGGATACCAGTCTGTACCTTTTATTTCAGATATTGGTGCAATGGTTGTGTCATGTTTTACAATATCATTTTTTGTGTAGATCGTAACTTTATTTACGTCATCGTGAAAATATTTCAAAGATGACAGAATTGGATCCAGGACTTCGTTAAACTGCTGGTACATTTCATAATAGCTTTTGTAATCATAGCTTACTACCTGAGCTATCGTCTGATTATAGGATATGTAATCAGACAGGTTATTGTAAATTCTCATCTGATTATCCAGTCCACTGACAGACTGCATCATATAATCCTGAATATTATTTTGTTCTCGCTCCATAAGCTGTGACCTGCTCTGTTGATAGCAGAAGATTCCTAAAACCAGTATAGGTATGACCCCTACACAAAAATAGGTAAGCACTAGTTTATGGCGAAATTTTATATTATTAAATTTGCGAATCCACTTCACTAGCTTTTCTTTCATTACACTCTCCTTGATTTCTGAATTTTTGAGGACTTACTCCAAAATACTCCCGAAAACTCTGACAAAAATAAGATACATTCACATATCCAACCGCATAGCTGATATTTACTATCTTCTCATGAGTTTCTTCCAGTTTCTTTTTTGCCATCTCCATACGGTAAGCCTTAATAAATTTACTCAGATTCTGACCGGTTTCTTTCTTGAAAATATGGCTTAAGTAGCTTGGTGCTAAAGCAACTTTCTCTGCCAGCTGCTCTACCCCCAGCTCTTTATCATAATTGGCGTAAATATACTGTTTGACTGACTCAATCTCACGATGAAACATCTGAGGGTTCTGATGGAATGCTTTAGCGAGTCTGTCAATATTTGTATTTACAATTTCCATAACAGACTGAAAATCTGCAGCACGATAAAGCCGATCAACTTCATCATTTAACTGGGCTTCTTTCATATCCGGCAGATTTTCATAAAAGTCTTTTAGCAGATTAGAAAAAATAAATTTAATATATACCTGCGAAAAAGCTTTATTTTTTCGATATTTATCACAAAGCCGTTTAAAATGTTCGTTTAAACTGCTGATATCTTTCATTTTTATATCCTGTTTCATCTGCTTCATTAAGGTATCATCATCTATCTGTGCAAGGGTATTTGCATTATTATCTGCATTAGCTTTGTATACAAATGTTTCTGACTGATAGAATTTATTCTCCATCAGTTCTTCCAATTCTTCATATCCCTTTGCCAGCATATTCTCTCCCTCAAGCTGACTGCTTACTGCAACGAAACAGCATTCCTGGACAGTATTCTGAAAGAATGCGTGAATCTTCTTTCCGATTTCTTCATAATTCATTTCCTCAATCGTTTTCGAAAATAGTAAAAGTCCCTGCTGCTGATTTAGATTTAAGTACTGAAACTGCATATTGATTTCTTTCTGTAGCTTTTCCATCACATCATTGCCCATTTTTCCAAAGAAATCATTATTAAATTCCAGAAGAATCATTCGTTCGTATTGATCCAGAAAATCCAGATTTAAAAGTTTTTTAAATTCCTGTTCTACTTCTTCTCTCGGTTTCCCATTTACTAATAAATAAAGAACATGCTCCTGCATATGATGCATACTGGTTTCGGAAATTGCTTCTTTCCTGTCCTCTGATTCCAGTTTTTCAATGATTCGGCGAAGAACTGTATCAAATTCTTTTGGATCGACCGGTTTTAATATGTAATCATTTACATTCAGTTTCACAGCCATTCTTGCATATTCGAATTCACTATATCCACTAAAAATAACAATATTTAGATCCTTTCCGGTCTTTCTCACCTGTTTGATTAGTTCGATTCCATCCATAAAGGGCATCTTCACATCGGTCAGCATAATATCTACTGAATGTTCTTTCAGAAACTCCAAAGCCTGCATTCCATTAGATGCCTCATTTACATTTAGTTCCATGCCTGACTGCTTTAGCAAGAATTTAATTCCGTTTCGCTCTATTTTTTCATCATCTACAATTAGAATACTATACATGAATTTCCTCCCTCTTACCTCTAGCATCAGAAACAATGGCAATGTTCAATAGGATAAGATATACCGGCAATTACCTATCTAATTGCCGGTATGATTTTCTTTATAGTTTCCAGATATCGCGGTTGTACTCTGCAATGGTACGGTCAGAAGAGAAGAATCCTGCTTTGCTGATATTTACAAGCATCTTCTTTGCCCATGCCATTCTGTCTTCATAATCCTTATATGCCTTTTCTTTGGCTTTTACATAATCATCAAAGTCAGGGAATGTCATAAACCAGTCTTTATTTAACAGTTCTTTGTACAGACGCTCTAAGTTTTCTTTACATCCGACTGCCATCATTTCTTTGCCAATAATAAAGTCAACTGCTTCTTTGATTGCAGCATCTTTTTTATAATAATCTTTGGATACATAGGACTCGTCTTCATATCTGCGGATAACTGTTTCACTGACATCACCAAAAATATAAATATTTTCGCCGCCAACTAAAGCTTCAATTTCTACATTAGCACCATCCATGGTTCCTAATGTAACTGCACCATTTAACATAAATTTCATATTTCCTGTTCCACTGGCTTCTTTGGATGCCAGAGAAATCTGTTCGGAAATATCGCAGGCTGGAATTACTTTTTCTGCATAGGAGACATTGTAATTCTCCAACATAACAACCTGGAAGTATGGTGCAACATCCTTATCATTATTAATGATTTTCTGTAGGCAGAGAATCATATGAATAATATCTTTTGCAATGGTATAAGCGGGTGCAGCCTTTGCCCCAAAAATCATAGTGATTGGAGTCGTTGGTTTTTTACCTGCTTTGATTTCCAGGTATTTGTGAATTGCATATAATGCATTCATCTGTTGACGTTTGTATTCATGTAAACGTTTTACCTGAATATCAAAAATAGAATTCTCATTCAGTTCTACACCTGCTGCTGCTTTTACATACTGTGCCAATGCTTTTTTATTGTCCTGCTTAATTGCAAGAAGTTTCTTTAATACTTCTTCATTATTAGAGAAAGAACCTAATTTTTCTAACTCTTCGGCATCTTTTTTAAATTCAGAACCAATCAGTTCTTCAATGTAAGCAGCCAGTTCTTTGTTACAGTGTAACAGCCAGCGTCTAAATGTAATACCATTTGTCTTATTATTGAATTTTTCTGGATACAATTTGTAAAAATCATTTAATTCATTATTTTTTAAGATTTCTGTATGTAAATATGCAACACCATTTACACTGAATCCATAATGAATATCGATATGAGCCATGTGTACTCTGTCCTCTTTATCGATAATTGCAATCTTTTCAATTGTTTCTTTATCCAGTTTCTTTTCTTTTAGTTCTGCGCGGATACGTTTATCCAGTTCTTTTATAATTGGTACAATTGCCGGTGCTACTTTTTCCAGATATTCTAACGGCCATTTTTCTAGTGCTTCTGCAAGTATTGTATGGTTTGTATAAGCACATGCCTTAGATACCGTACCAATTGCTTCGTCCATTGTCAATCCTTTTTTCACAAGAAGGCGGATTAATTCAGGAATTACCATCGTAGGATGGGTATCATTAATCTGAATAACTGCATATTCGTGAAGATCTGTCAATTTACAGCCTTTCTTTTCACATTCCTCTAAAATATACTGTGCCCCATTGCTTACCATGAAATACTGCTGGTAAACACGTAACAGTCTTCCTTTTTCATCGCTGTCATCTGGATATAAGAATAAGGTTAAATTCTTTTTGATTTCATCTTTGTCAAAAGAAATTCCATCTTCTACGATACTATCATCCACGCTGTCTAAATCAAACAGGTGAAGCTGGTTTGTTCTGTTTTCATAACCAGTCACTGCAATATCATATAATGTAGATTTTACGGAGAAATCTTTAAATTCTACTGTATAAGAATGGTTTGTCTTTGTAAGCCAGTTTTCTTTCTGAATCCATGGATTTACGGTTTCTACCTGTTTGTTATCTTCAAATACCTGTTTGAATAATCCAAGATGATAGTTTAAGCCGATTCCATCACCATTTAATCCTAATGTAGCAATGGAGTCTAAGAAACATGCGGCAAGTCTTCCAAGTCCACCATTTCCTAAAGATGGTTCCATTTCTACCTCTTCAATTTCACTTAAGCTTTTATTATTTTCTTTTAATAACTGGTCTACTTCATCATATAATCCAAGGTTAATCAGATTATTGGATAAGAGCTTTCCAATTAAGAATTCAGCGGATATGTAATATAACTTTCTCTTTCCAGTATCCTTTGCACGTTCGCCTGCTTTTTCCTTTACCATTTCCAGTAATGCTGCATATAATTCCTCATTGGTACAATCACTAATCTGTTTTCCATAACGCTTCGTTATAATCTCTGTTAACATTCTTTCATCCCTTCCCAATCGTTATTACCTTAGTTCCCTTTTTTAAAGTCTTCCATAAATTTTTGCTAATTTATATAAGAACTGCTGCTTTTCCTCGGTAAACTCACCTGGCTTCATACGCCATCTCCAGTTCGTTCCGATCGTGGCAGGCAGATTCATCCTCGCGTCATTATCTTTTTCCAGGATATCCTGCATTTGAAACATTACAACATCTGCAACACTTGCATATGCCATTCTTATTACTTTCGGTACTATTTCATCAAAACTTTCTGCATCGCAGTAATCCATAGCAAACTCTTTTAATTCTTCTGACAGGTTCTTATAATAACCAACCAATGTTTCATTATCATGTGTCCCACCATATGCAATACAGTTCTTCGGATACATATGTGGCAGATATGGATTATCTGTCTTTCCGTCAAAAGCAAATTCCAGTACTTTCATTCCCGGATAACCTGCCTTTTCCAGAAGTTCTTTCACACCATCAACTAAAACACCTAAATCCTCTGCAATGACTTTTGCATTGCCAATGGATTCATTAATTGCATTTGTCAGTTTTTCTGCGGGACCGTTTTCATACCAGCCAAGCCTTGCTGACTTATCAGCAGGAATTACATAGTATCTTACAATTCCAATGAAATGGTCTATTCGAATTACATCATATAATCTGGAAGATGCTTTCATTCTGCTTCTCCACCATGAGAAATCATCCTGCTCCATCTTCTTCCAATCATATAATGGGTTCCCCCACTTCTGTCCTTCATCTGAAAATGCATCTGGAGGACATCCTGCTACATTTACTGGATGTCTTGTCTCATCCAGCATAAACTGGTCTGGATTCTTCCATACGTCAGAACTGTCCAGTGCAACATAAATGGGAATATCACCAATAATTTTAATATCCTGTTCATTGGCATATTTTTTTAACTTATCCCACTGTTCATAAAACTTGAATTGAATAAATTTCCAAAACTCAACCTGTTCTTTTAATAACTGTTTATATTTCTGAATTCCTTCGTCCGTCCGGAAACGAATATCTTCATCCCAAGTGAGCCATGACTGATTATTAAAATGACCCTTACATGCCATAAATAATGCATAATCTTCCAGCCAAAATGACTGATTCTCTACAAACTTCAAGAACTCAGCAGACTGTGTTCCATCAAATCTTTTAAATGCTTTTTCCAATACAGCAAAACGGCTGTTCCATAATGCTTCATAGGAAACATCTTCTGGATCTGTTCCAAAACAGAAGGATTCTACTTCTTCCTTATGTAACAGATTTTCTTCTATTAAATAATCTAAATCAATAAAATAAGGATTGCCGGCAAATGTGGAAAATGACTGATAAGGACTATCTCCAAAACTTGTCGGTCCTACCGGCAGTACCTGCCAGTATTTCTGTCCTGCTTCTTTTATTTCCCTGATAAAACGATATGCTTCTTCTCCAAGGGTACCAATCCCATATTTAGATGGCAGACTGCTTATAGGTAGTAAAATACCTGCGCCACGTTCTAAATTTCTTACCATATGAAACCTCTTTTCTATTAACTCCTATATTTTATATGCTACCAATTAAAAAGTTTTATGTCTATATCACTTTTTTTTGATACGTATTGTTTTTTCTATGTATTCGAATTTTTGAGTCTTTTATATGCATTTTTTCCCCAAAAAGGGATGCGTTACATATCAAACGCATCTCTAATTTCTGCATAAATAGTAATATAAAACTCTTCTACCTGATCATTTACTTTATTTTTGTTTTTCCGTAATACTTTTATATATTTATTTACAACAGAAGCTGTTTTTGTATCAGGATATTTTTTTACAAATGCCTGATAGGCGGACAAGGCACCTGTAGAGATTTTCTGATTTTCCGGATTCATATAATAATTCTTTATCCCAGATTCTTTGGCATACTGCCCTGTAACAGCAATGGATAAGTAGTCAGCATATAACTCATAGGTATATCGATAAGTAAGACCATTTGGATACAATTCTATTAGATTTTCCAATACATGGGAACGTTCTAAAATTGCTGCTAATGGAATTGCAATGCCTTCTGCCGTCGCTGCGGGTTTCTCTTGCCATCTGGATAAATATGTCACAAAATTTCTCATTTCTTCCGACATGAAGCCTGTCAGTTTCGCCAGGCGTTTAAAATCTACCTCGTGTAAATTTCCAATATAATCAAATAAGCCATTTACCATAGCATCTGCATCGCTTGGTTTTACCGATTCAATTTTCCATTCTATAAACTGATAAACTTCTTCTTTGTTTTTGGCAGACTGAAGGGTTTTATAATAAGCATTTAACACTTCACTGCTTGACTCATTGCTAATGTCAGGGGAGGTAGGCTCTTTAGATATTGATGGAGTTTTTGCATTTAAATTATTTTGCTTCTGTTCTCTGTTTCCACAAACTATCAGAAAAATTTCTATCAATAACAGTGTGCCTAAAAATAACATATATTTTTTCATCATAACATCGTCTCCAATCATTTGTTACTTAGTTATGATTATTCCCGAAATCTGCTTTCTATTCTCCATCGTTATTTGTATCATTCTTTAAGTTCTTACACTGTAAACATTCGTCATTCACCTCCTCTTATTTTTTTCTCAAGGAATGTTTTTCAAGAAATATATCAATATTCAAAAAATCATCATAACAGGATTTAATTTTTTCATTTGGCCAATCCCACCATGCAATCTCGTTTAATTCTTCGATTTGTTCCTTTGTAAATCTAAAACGTAAGATTTTTGCAGGAACACCTGCAACAACAGCATAATCAGGAACATCTTTTGTAATTACTGCTCCTGCAGCTGCAATAACACCATTTCCAATTTTAGCACCATTTGTGATAATTACATTTTTTCCCAGGCATACATCGTTACCAATAATACTTTTCTTTGTAAAATCAAAAACATTAAATTGAGGTTCATCTAATTCTGGATTGTTTCCCACAGAATAGATAAAGGCATGTGTCGTTACCATATCAAGTTGGTGATTTGGTACAACATCTGAACCCGCAGCAAAGCTACAGAAAGAACCTATACTCTCCACATAAATATTTCCTTTTGCCAAAGGTCCATAACAATACCTACCCACCTTTGGTTTAGGCTTCTGAAACATACGGTTCACTTTAGTAGAAGACGGAATACCTTCTAACTGATTAATTACGTCTATATTTTCTGTAGTAACCAAAATACAAACATTTTCTATCTCCGAGCACTTTTTAAATTCCTCCATAGTTATCACATTAGAATTATAAGGTGCTAATAAATTGTCCACGATTACTGTTTCTATAATATTATATCTCATATTTAAAATTTGTTTTGCCAGCATTCCATCTTCACCAAATGGATAAATTACAAATCTCTCATATGAATTCTCTACTTCTTTTCGTATTGCTTTATCTATGATACTATATTTACTCATTTTTATATCCATTCCTTTCGCTTCACTCAAGGCACAAAACGCCATGAAAAAAGTTGGCTGTCCTGAGTTTCTG
>CAKSBP010000061.1 GCA_934438135.1 uncultured Clostridium sp.
GAACTGGCAAACAGCCAGGGGAAAACATATCAGGTGGCTTTTATATAATGTCAATATACGGATGATTACTTACTTACAGTTATAGTTTTTATCTACTTTCATATATCCTATTATTCCTATATTATTAATATATATATTGAGTGTTGTAATTATTAATATATTAATGGCACAGAAATGGAGGATGAATATGGCGGGGAAAGTAAATTTAGAATTAACTCAAGTCGAAAAAAGGGAGCAGCGTCTCGGCACCATTACAGCTTGGCAGGGAAATGCTGAAAAATTAAGAGAGAAATCTGATTTCGAAGGCCGAATCAGTGGATGTAGAAATAAAAACTGCAAACTTTGTGAGTTAAAAGGTCCGTTTATGCAAGGCTCTGTCTGTTCTGAACAGATGGTGGAATGTCAGGCTGGAAATGTTAGAAATGCGGTACTAATCCAGCACTCACCAATTGGATGTGGAGGTGGACAGGTACCATACAATTCTATTTACCGTAATGGTTTATGGAATCGTCACCATCCAGTAGAGAATATTCGTATTATCAATACTAATTTATTAGAACAGGATGTAGTATTTGGTGCAATCAATAAGCTGGCACAGTCAATAGATGATGCAGTAGAACGGTATCATCCTGAAGCAGTTTTTATTGGAACATCCTGTGCAACGGGTATCATAGGTGAGGATGTGGAAAATATGGCAGAAGTAAAGGAGACAGAATATGGAATTCCAGTTATTCCACTTTCTTGTGAGGGGTTTCGTTCAAAACACTGGAGTACTGGATTTGATGCTGTTCAACATGGAATCTTAAGACAGCTGGTAAAGAAAAATCCGAAAAAGCAAGAGGACTTAGTAAATGTGATTAATTTGTGGGGATCCGATGTGTTCACACCGATGCTGGCCAATTTACAGTTACGAGTAAATTATGTTGTTGACATGGCTAGTGTAGAGGAATTGAAACAATTATCAGAAGCGGCCTGTACGGTAGGATTCTGCTATACGCTTTCCTCTTACCTGGCTGCAGGATTAGAGCAGGAATTTGGTGTACCCGAGGTAAAAGCTCCAATGCCATATGGATTTGCAGGTACTGATGCATGGCTTCGAGAAATAGCAAAGATTACGCACAGAGAAGAACTTTGCGAAAAATACATAAAAAAAGAACACGAAAGAGTAAAACCTATTATTAATGGCCTGAAAGTAAAATTGAAAGGATGTAAAGGTTACATTGCAACCGGCTCAGCCTATGCACATGGATTGATTGAAGTATTGCGTGAACTTGGAGTAATAGTAGATGGAACTATGGTATTTCACCATGATCCAGCTTATGATGGAGACTCTGGAAAAATGGATTCCTTAGGGTTTATGGTTCATAATTATGGAAATGTGAAATCATTTAATGTTAGTAACCGGCAGCAATACCAGCTTTATGCTTTCCTGAAAGAGGCAAAACCGGATTTCATGTTAATCAGGCATAATGGTTTGGCACCACTTGCTTCGAAATTAGGAATTCCAGCCGCACCGCTTGGTGATGAGCATATAGCAATTGGTTATCAGGGGATGGTGAATTTAGGAGAAACTATATTAAATATTATGCAGCGGAAAAAATTTCATGAAGATTTAAGCAGGCATATCACACTTCCATACCGTAAATGGTGGCTGGAACAAAAAGACCCTTATATTCTAGCAAAACAGCCAGAACTGATCGAAGATTATAAGCAGTATTTTCAGGCAAAGGAGGAGGCGTAACAATGAATAAAAATATAAAAGATAAGAACGGACAGACAAATTCTATTAATCAGGTTCGTTATGGGTGTGCTATTGCAGCATTGCACAGTGTGTCTGCTATTCCAAAGGCAATGCCGATTACACATTGTGGACCAGGATGTGTGGATAAACAATATGAAAGTATCGTTTTTTATAACGGATTTCAGGGAGGTGGTTATTCAAACGGCTCCGTTGTTCCAAGTACTAATTTATCAGAAAATGAAGTAATATTTGGTGGAACGAATCGTTTAAGCCAACAGATTAAAGCAACACTTAGGATTATGGAAGCAGATTTATATGTTGTACTAAATGGATGTATCGGGGAACTGGTAGGAGATGATATTGGTTCTGTTGTCAGCCAGTTTCAAGATGAAGATATACCTATTGTTTATGCAGAAACAGGAGGATTTAAGGGGAATAACTTTGTAGGACATGAGATTGTCGTAAAAGCCATTATCGATCAATATGTAGATAAATTTGCACTTAATAAAGGTGTAAAAGAAAAGGGGCTTATTAATGTCTGGACAGAATTACCTTATCAAAATCCATTTTGGAGAGGGGATTTGGCAGAAATAAAGAGAATACTGGAGGGTTCAGGATTTCAGGTGAATATTTTATTTGGACCGGACTGTGCTGGAGTTAGTGAGTGGAAAAGAATACCGAATGCCGAGTTCAACTTGGTATTGTCTCCTTGGCTTGGACTTGGTATTGCAAAGCACTTAGAAAAAAAGTATAATCAGCCATATCTTCATATACCAGTAATTCCAATTGGAGCAGCTGAAACTAGAAAATTCATTGAAAGAATAGTAGAATTTGCTGGAATTGATTCTACAAAGGCATCTGCCTTTGTAAAATCAGAGGAAATACAGTATTATAAATATTTAGAATACTTTTCTGATTTTTATTCAGAGTACTGGTGGGGACTTCCTTCTAAATATGCAGTGGTTGGTGATGCAGCTTATAATCTTGCAATCAACCGTTTTCTCGTAAATCAGCTTGGTCTGATTCCATCCATTCAAATCATTACAGATCATACACCAGAAAAGTATCGAAAACAGATTTCACAAGAATATCAGGATCTGGGCAATGGAATAAAATCGCAGGTGGAATTTGTAGAAGACGGGTATATCGTAAATGAATTGCTAAAAAAAGCTGATTTTGGACATCAGCCACCTATTATATTCGGCTCAACATGGGAACGTGATACTGTAAAAGAATTAAATGGCTACATTGTAGAAATCAGTTATCCGGTTTCTTATGAAGTTGTTATCAATAGAAGTTATATCGGTTACCGCGGAGCCTTCACTCTGATTGAAAAAATATATACTGAGGCAATAAGTAGAAGTGCATAAGGAAAGCATAATTAAATAAAGGAAAGCCTTATTAGGTAAGGGCTCGAGCAATAAAGTACATTATTCTAAATAGTGTACTTTATTTTGTTAAACTTTTATTGTAATGAGGGATAAAGCCCATTTTCTTCTACGTTTGCTATAGTTTTAATTTATAGCTGATAATAATATATTTAGAGTATACAAATAATTCCTTCTATGGTAATATTCTAACATGAAAAGAAATCCTAGTAAACCTATAAAGAAAGACGGAATTGTTGAAATTCCCAACGTACAGCTTAAATCAAGATTTAAAAAGCAGATCGATGCTACAGGAGTCAGTCAGCTTAGTATTCTTGGATTTGCTGTAGTTAAGGCAGTATACACAGATGGTGAAGGAACATATTTTGGAGGTGGTAAGAATATGACTATTTTGCAGCTTAAATATGTAATTGTTATTGCAAATTCCACATCGATAAGAGAGGCAGCAAGTAAATTATTTATTACACAGCCTGCACTTTCTACTGCAATACGGGATTTAGAAGAAGAATTAGGAATCAAGATTTTTGAAAGAACGAACAAAGGAATTTCATTATCGGAACAAGGCAGAGAATTTTTATCATATGCGAAACAGGCAGTCAGTCAGTATGAACTGATAGAAGGCAGATATATTGAGAAAGACAGAGAAAAGAAGCATTTTTCGGTCTCTATGCAACATTATGTGTTTGCAGTGCATGCATTTGTAAGTGCTATTCGAAAATGTGATGTAAGCAGGTATGTTTATTCTGTGAATGAAACAAGAACAGATGAAGTGCTCACCAATGTTAGAGATATAAAGAGTGAAATAGGAGTAATTTCTTATTCCAAAAGTAACGAGAATATTATTAAAAAAATATTTCGAAAATACCAATTAGTATTTCATCCGTTAATGGTACGTGAAACATTTGCATATGTATGGAAGGGACATCCTTTAGCCCATAAAAAGGAAATTTCGTTGGAGGAACTTGAGGAATATCCTTGTGTAAGCTTTGATCAAAGTAGTGATAATGAGTTCTATTTATCAGAGGAAGCACTGGGGAATTATGATTTTGAAAAGTTGATTAAATCAAATGACAGGGCTACCTCAGCAGAAATTATGGCAGAATTGAATGGTTACTCCATTGGAACTGGAATTATGATAGAAAGTGTTACACTAAGAGATGAGTTTGCTGCGATAAAGCTTAAAGAAGAAGACCCGCTTACCATTGGATACATCACAAGGAGGAATCATAAATTAAGTCATATTGGTGAAGTTTATGTGGAAGAATTAAATAAGTATAAGGAATAGTGGAGCATAATAAATAAAACTTATCACAGACGATAAATTTTATCAAATTTTCAGAACAGGAAATACATGGTAGTATTAAAACAATCCAATTGAGGGAGAGATTAAGAAAGGAAGGTAAATCATAATGAATCGATTAATGTGTAGATATAGAAATATGTGTTGTAAAAATTCCGTGTGTAAAAATATGGTTTATTTCCGAGGCGCTTTATTATGATAACTTGTTTTGAAAGCAATGCAGTTACCGTTAAAGTGTGGTAGCTGTTTTTTTAATTTATTGGAGATTTTATAAAATTATTAAAGGAGGAATAGCATATGAGTGGAATCAAAGAAAGTGCATTGGAGTTAATTGGTGGAACACCTATTTTGAAATTGAATGGGTATGCAAAGAAAAGAGAGATTGCGGAGACAACTATACTGGCAAAACTGGAGTATTTAAATCCAGCAGGTTCTATAAAAGATCGTATTGCATTAGCAATGATCGAGGATGCCGAGGAAAAAGGAATCTTAAAACCTGGTGCAGCAATTATTGAGCCAACAAGCGGTAATACAGGAATTGGCTTGGCTGCAGTTGCAGCAGCAAAAGGATATAAGGCAATCTTAACGCTGCCAGATACTATGAGTGTGGAGAGAAGGAATCTTCTTAAGGCATATGGTGCAGAGCTTGTGCTTACAGAAGGTGCACAGGGCATGAAGGGTGCTATTGCAAAGGCTGACGAATTGAATCAGGAAATTGAAGGTTCGGTTGTTCTTGGACAGTTTGTTAATCCAGCAAATCCGAAGATACATAAGGAAACTACAGGGCCAGAAATTTGGAATCAGACAGAAGGAAAAGTGGATATCTTTGTTGCAGGAGTTGGTACAGGTGGAACAATTACAGGTGTTGGTGAGTATTTAAAGGAACAGAATCCGTTGATTAAAGTAGTTGCAGTTGAACCGGCAGCAAGTGCAGTACTTTCAAAAGGAACCCCAGGTCCACATAAAATTCAGGGAATTGGAGCGGGATTCATTCCGGATGTGTTAAACACCAAGGTATATGATGAAGTCATAACAATTGAAAATGAAGATGCCTTTGCAGAGGGAAAGGCTTTTGCTGTTGCGGAAGGTATTTTAGTTGGTATTTCATCAGGTGCAGTACTAAAAGCGGCAGAGATACTTGCGAAAAGACCTGAAAATAAAGGAAAAACCATTGTTGTACTGCTTCCAGATTCAGGAGACCGTTATTTGTCAACACCATTATTTCATTCATAAATCCGGCGAAGTAGTTTTATGAGATTTTTGTAGAGGAAGAAGGTGTCATATGAGTAATACGTACAAGGATTTACAGAATTCGCATCCGTGCTTTGGTGGACATAAAAATAATGCTGGAAGAATTCATTTGCCAGTGAGTCCAGGATGCAATATAGCATGTAGATTCTGCGATCGAACGATAAATGATGTGGACGAAAGACCTGGTGTTACATCGAGAATTTTAAAGCCCGAGGATTGTGAGGAAATACTAAAAAAGGCATTGGAAATCTGCCCAGATATAAAAGTGGCAGGTATAGCTGGACCAGGAGACACATTAGCATCCGATAATGCATTAGAAACGTTTAAAATTGTGAAAGAAAAGTTTCCGAATTTGATTAAGTGTATGAGTACTAATGGGCTTCTTTTAAATGAAAGAGCAGAAGAGATTATCGCGATAGGAATTGATTCGTTAACCGTTACGGTAAATGCAGTAGATCCTGAGATTGAGGAAAAATTGAATGCATATATTAGCTATCACGGAAAGAAAATAGAAGGCGTGGAGGGAGCAAGAATACTGATTCATAACCAGCTGGAGGGGATTAAAAAGGTTGCAGCAGCAGGTATTACAATCAAGGTGAATACTGTTTTAGTTCCAGAAATTAATGGAAACCATATTGAAGAGATAGCAAAGACGGTTAAGGAAGCAGGAGCAAGTATTTACAACATTATTCCGTTAATTCCACAGCATGAATTAAAGAATTATAGGGCTCCTGTGTGTGCAGAAATTGATTTGGTGAGAACAAAAGCATCCAAATACATAGATGTATTCAGGCACTGCCAGCACTGTAGAGCGGATGCCGTTGGCGTTCCGGGAAAATCGGAATTCGGAGCTCAGATATATCAAAGAAGGTTAAATATAAAGGAGACATTTTCCCATGGATAAAGAAAGTTGTTTCGTTGCAGTGGCATCTAGTGATGGAATCGTAGTGAATAATCATTTTGGAAGGGCAAAAAGCTTTTATATATATGAGGTGAATGAAGATGAGAATATTCGTTTCGTTGAAAAAAGAGAAGCTTCTCCAGTGTGCAATGGTGGAAACCATAGTGATGAAAAACTGAAAGAAAATCTGCTAATCTTTCGGGATTGCAGATACCTGCTGGTTAGCAGAATAGGCAATGGTGCAGCGGATATGGCACAGAGTCTTGGGATAGAAAGTTATGAAATCCCAGGAGAAATAGTGAATTCTATAAAACAGTTAATAAAATATGTAAAAATAGAAAAATTATTGGGATAAGGAAGGATGAAACGATGAGCGAATTAAGACAGATTGCAATTTACGGAAAGGGTGGAATTGGAAAATCTACCACTACACAGAACTTAACAGCAGGATTAGTGGAGCATGGTAAGAAGGTTATGGTAGTCGGATGCGACCCGAAAGCGGATTCTACAAGACTTCTTCTTGGAGGACTGGCACAGAAAACAGTTCTTGATACGATTAGAGAGGAAGGAGACGATATCGAACTTGACCGTATTCTGAAAGAGGGATATGGGGGGACAAAATGTGTAGAATCAGGAGGACCAGAACCAGGCGTAGGATGTGCTGGCCGAGGAATTATCACATCCATTAATATGCTTGAAAATCTAGGTGCTTATACAGACGATTTGGATTATGTATTTTATGATGTACTTGGTGATGTTGTATGTGGTGGCTTTGCAATGCCGATTCGAGAAGGAAAGGCAAAAGAAATCTATATTGTAGCCAGTGGTGAAATGATGGCACTTTACGCAGCCAATAATATTTCCAAAGGTATTAAAAGATATGCAAGAACAGGTGGAGTAAGGCTTGGAGGAATCATCTGTAATTCAAGAAATGTAGATCGAGAACTTGATTTATTACGAGCATTTGCAAAAGAACTGGGAACAAAGCTTCTGTATTTTGTACCAAGGGATAATATTGTACAGCATGCAGAAATTAACAAGAAAACCGTAATTGAGTATAAACCGGATTCCACTCAGGCACAGGAATATAGAAATCTGGCACAGGCGGTGATAGATAATACTGATTTTGTAATTCCCACTCCAATGACACAAGAGAGGCTTGAAGAAATTCTTATGGAATATGGAATGATGGAACTTGTAGATGATTATAAAATTTAAGAGAGGACAACAGGTATGGGAGTATATAAGTCGATAACAGAGCTTATAGGAAAAACGCCTTTGTTAGAGTTAGTGAATTACGAAAACAAGAATCATATTGATGCAAAAATTCTGGTGAAGTTAGAATATTTTAATCCGAATCAAAGTGTCAAAGATAGAATCGCTCTTTCTATGATTGAAGATGCAGAAAAGAAGGGATTATTAAAACCAGGCTATACAATTATTGAGACTACTAGTGGCAACACAGGTATTGGATTGGCAGCGATAGCGGCAACGAAAGGATATAAGTTTAGAGTATATGTTCAGGATAATGTAAGTGAAGAAAGATTTAAAGTGATTCAGGCTTTTGGCGGGGAAACTATAAAGTTATCGGAAGTACCAGAAGTTGCAGAAGTTCTTGAATCTACCAATGGTGATTTCATAGCAGCGATTGCGGTCCTTCGTGAAAAGGTGCTCTCAAAAGAGAAAGATATATATTTTGTGGATCAGGTATCAAATCCAGCGAATCCAGCGATTCATGAATCCACAACAGGACCGGAAATCTGGGCAGATACAAAAGGGAATATTGATATCTTAGTTGCAAATGTAGGAACTGGTGGAACGGTATCTGGAACTGGTAAATATTTAAAACGTAAAAATCCTAACATTAAAGTGGTAGCAATCCAGCCAGGTGTGAATTCGCTGCCAAGTGAGACAAATAAAAAGCCAGAAGAAATTACAGGGGTACATCCGTTTGAAGGAGTACCATTAGAGAGAGTACCATCGACTATGGACTTAAGTATTTATGATGAAAAATTAGATGTAGAAACGATAGAGGCCTATCATGCGGCAAGAGAGGTGGCTAAAACAGATGGTATTTTGATTGGTACTTCATCTGGTGCAGCTATTCATGCGGCAGCAGAACTTGCAAAACGTCCTGAAAACAAGGGAAAAACCATTGTTGCTGTATTGCCTGACACAGGTTTAAGATATCTTTCAACGAATTTATTTGATGAAGATTATCAAGGATAGGGGAGAAGAATATGTCAATCAATTTATCCAATTCCAATCTTGCGACAAGGGAGAACCGTATTGGTTCTATTACCGGTTATGTTGGAACATTAAAAGATCTTGCAACACAAAGTGAATGTGGAACATTAAAAGGATGTTCGAGGTGTTTTTCACAGTCAAGTACATGTCTTTCTATGTGTGGGTTGTCACAACTAGCGGGAATTCGTGATGTGGCTATTATTCATCATGGTCCAGCAGGATGCTCTGTAACAGGTGCAGGTTCTTATTATATGTCCAAAGTAATGTCGAAAAAGAGAGGTGTTACTAGTAATACAGTTTATGTTGGAACAGATATGAATGAAAATGACACTATATTTGGTTCAACAGAAAAACTTCGAAATATCATACTAGATGTAAATAAAAGATATTCACCAAAGGCAATTTTCGTTTCCAGTTCCTGTGCTACTGGAATCATTGGAGAAGACATAGACAGTATCGTGGATGATGTCAGGGAACAGGTAGGTGTTCCGATAGCTGCGGTACATTGTGAAGGATTTAAGTCAAGAATATGGGCAACTGGATTTGACTTATCCGATCATGCAGTTTTGCAGGAAATCGTACAGCCACCAAGAGAAGGCGTAAAGACGAACAAGATTAATTTTAAGAACTTTTTTGAGAGCGCGCGGCCTGAGATTATTGAAATTTTTAAAAATTTTGACCTTGAGCCAGTATTTTTATATTGTAATTCCACGATTGAAGAATTATCTCATTTATCAGAGAGTATTGCTACCACATGTATTTGTGGTACATTAGGAAATTATCTTGGTAATGCTTTGGAAGAAAAATATGGAGTCCCTTATGTAAGAAGTATTAATCAGTGTGGTATTAAAGGATTTGAAGCATGGCTTAGGGAGATTGGGAAAGTAACAGATAGAAAGGAAAGTATAGAGAAATACATAGAAGCGCAGCGGGCAGTTTATATTCCTCAAATCGAGGAAATAAAGAAAGAACTTTCTGGTCTTACGGCAGTTCTTGGTATGGGACCTGGTTATACATTTGAAGTATCCAGAGTGCTTGATGAACTTGGAATTAAAGTGGTTTGGGCACTTGCATGGCACTATGACAAGAAGTATGAAAATGGAGATGTACCGCCATCCATGAAATATCTTCTAGACAATGACATTGATTTTGAGGCAAGTGTTGCCGACCAGCAGAATTACGAGGTCATGAATATTTTAAATAAATATCAGCCAGATATGTATTTATCCCGCCATCCTGGTTCTACGGTCTGGGCGATTAAAAATGGAACACCCGCAATCTATGTAGCAGTATTCGGTTATAAGCACACATTAGAATTTGCAAAAACGATTCTTGATGCAATAAAAAATAGAAGTTTTGAAAAAAATCTTGCGAAACGTTCAAAACTACCATACACAGACTGGTGGTATAAGCAGGATGTAGATACATTTTTAGAGGAGGGGAGATAACATATGGCAAAGATATTAGATAAGCAAAGATATAAATGTGCATTAGGAGCAATGCAGACGGTACAGGCAATTGAATGTGCCCTTCCAATTTTACATTCTGGACCAGGGTGTGCACAGAAACTTTCAGAATCTACTGGAAGTTCCGGTTATTTTTCTCCTAATATTTTTCCTTGTACCAGTATTAATGAAAAAGATGTTGTGTTTGGTGGTGTAAAAAAACTGAATTCAACCATTGAAAATGCACTCAAGGTTATCGATGCAGATTTATACATTGTGCTTACAGGATGTATTCCAGAAATCGTGGGTGATGATTCTGGTGAAATTGTATCTAGATTTAAAGATGCAGATAAGCCTGTTATCTATGCACCGACTGCTGGATTTAAAGGAAATAATTACAAGGGGCATGAGCAGATTGTTGATGCAATCATTGGACAGTATTTACATAAATCAGAAAAGAAACAAAAAGGTCTTATCAATATATGGGCGGATGTGCCATACCAGGATTTATTCTGGCTTGGAAATATTAGAGAACTTGAAAGATTAATTCAGCAATTAGGTCTTACACCAAATACAATATTTGGATTTCGAAGAGGCATTGACAATATAAATAAAATACCGGAAGCAGAGTTTAATTTATTAGTATCGCCTTGGGTAGGACTTGGTAATATGAAGAACATGGAGCGAAAATTTGGAATACCATTTTTTCATTATCCAACACTGCCAATTGGTGCTACTGAGACAAGTAAGTTCCTAAGAGTTGTTGGAAAGTTTACAGGCATTTCTGAAGAAAAGGTGGAAACAGTAATCAAAGGGCATGAAGATTACTACTATTATCTAATTGAAAGATATGCTGACTTATTTTTGGAAAATAGAGTAATTAATAAGCAGTTTACTGTTGTTGCAGATGCACAGTATACCCTTGGAATTACAAAATTCTTAGTAAATGATTTAGGACTGATTCCTGCAAAGCAATTTATAGTTGACGATACACCGAAAAAATATCGAACTCAAATCTCAGAGGAATTTAAGAAATTAAATTATGGAATCGAAGCTGATGTTTCTTTTGAAACGGATGGATTCAAGATACATGAAGAAATCAAGCAGCATGATTATCATGGATATCCTTTGGTTCTTGGTGGATATTATGAAAAAGAAGTCACGGAACAATTGAAGGGGAATTTCCTTAATATTTCATGGCCGGTTCAGGATAAGGTAGTGTTAGATGATTTTTATGTGGGTTATACAGGTGGAATTCGGCTGATTGAAGATATCTATACAGTGGCAGTCCAGCGATTTAATTAGAAAAGCTAAAAATCAGTCTATATTTGTGTAGTGGGGCACAGGCGATTTACATATAAGACAAATGACACACAGCTTAATATAGGGCTATGCTGGAACATATGTAACAAGGAGGGAGCAGACTTGGCATATAAGATAGCAGTTGGTTCATCTGATGGCAGACGGGTGGACTTGAAATTTGGCGAAGTTAAAAAATTTATCATTTATGAAGTTTGTGGGGAACAGGTAGAACTTCATGAGGTGAGGGAGGTTGGTAAAGAGGATAATGTGGGGGAGGAAGAGAATTTCAATAAGTCTACCAATTCTGCCTGCAAAAGTAATGGATGCGGAGGGTATGGAACTGGATGCAGCGGACCATCGGATGTGGTAGATAAGGTCTCTGCCATTTCAGACTGTAGATGTGTAGTGTGTAAAAAAATTGGTTTTCAGGCAAAGAAACAGTTTGAGAAAAAAGCAATATCTGTTTTTGATGTGGAATGCGAAGTAGAGCAGGCATTGAAAAAAATAGTCTTTTATTATGGAAAACTGGATAGACATGAATCTATTACAGATAGGAGATAAGTACTGGTTACATGATATGTAATCAGTAAAAATAAGAATAATTCATACTATTTCTACGGAAAAGGGGGGAGAAAAAGGATTGATGATTACGTCAAAGGGTAAAAATGCACTAAAACTAATGTTAGATCTTTCAATGTATCAGGGAGAGGGGTATGTAAAACTTCGTGATATAGCAAAGCGAGAAGAAATATCTGAAAAATATTTGGAGCAAATAGTATCATATCTTCACAAGTCGAAAAAAGTTAAGAGTTCAAGAGGTGCAAATGGAGGATACCAGCTGGTTAAGCAGCCGAATGCATATACAGTGGGAGAAATAATTAAATGTCTTGAGGGAGATATGGCACCAACGGATTGTGTGCATGGGGATGAAAATGCCTGTGGAAGACGAAATCAATGTTTTTGTTATGCACTGTGGAATAAACTGGATAAAGCTTTGAATGATGTTTTAGATAATACGACACTTCAAGATTTAATAGATTGGAAGCAGAAGGAATAAAAAGAAAGTGAGTTTATGAGCAGATAATATATTTGGATAATGCAGCTACAATACAGGTTAAGGAAGAAGTATGCCCAACTTTTTAAAAATTATACATGGTTTATGCGATCCTTGTAAAGTATGGTCAGCTGGCTTAGTACCAGATCCCAGTTTCTATAGCGCATTTTCCATTTCTGCATCACATTCTGTGAAGCAAGATACAGCATCTTTTCTAGAGAAGAATCATTGGGAAATACACTCTTTGTTTTCGTAATCTTGCGGAACTGGCGGTTTACACCTTGTTGCTGATTGCAAATGGATACTTTCTGTCCCATTTTTCTTTGACATCTTCTAACTCCTTTAAGGCAGCCTCTTCACTAGGAGCCTTATAAATAGCCTTGAAATCAGATGCAAATGACTTTAAATCCTTGTAAGAGACATACTTAAAACTCTTCCTCAACATATGAATGATACATCTTTGTACCTAGGCATTGGGATATACTGCTTCCATCGCCTCACGAAAGCCTACACTGCTACGCTAAACAATCAGTGCAGCAGTGCCTCAAATTATATTTTTTTATTACTACTTCCTTACTTATTATCTTTTTTATATAAGTAAGATAATAAGATAAAACATGCTACAAAAGAAATAAGTGGTGCATATTTTCCAATAGTTCCACCTGCCCCTATAAAGTACGGAATGCACATAATTCCGATACTACCACTACTTAAAAGTATGGAGGATGCTGTATAGGAATCTCCTTTATCAGGTATCTTATTTAGTCCTAAAGTTATGAACAATGGACAAATGGCTGAATATGAAAAACCAAGCAGAAATATACAAATGACTTGATAGATCATATTGAATTGAAACATGATTAATATGTTGCTTATAATTGACATTATAATAAGAGTGAAAAGTATATTCTTTAACTTATATTTTTCACTAAATTTATTAACAATGCCTCTTCCTATTGTCATAGATATCCAGAAAATACTTACTGCAAAATTACTAATAACAGAAGAAATATTTTGTGTTTTTAAATTAGTTGACAGCCATCCCCATGAAACAACCTCTGAACCATTATACAAAGCAATACATATGGCAGCTATTATTATGTATTTGTTGGTGAAAATTTCCTTAACAGCATCCATACTAAACTTTTCAACATTTATGCTATTCTCATATTTTGCACCCAAAAACAATAATTCAATTATGAATAAAATGATTGATAAAAGCACATATATATGTTGCCAAGACAAGTTTAATGCATTGAACACAATAACCAAAACAGGTCCTAAGATAGCACCTATACCAAAACTCATATGAATTTTTCCTACATTTGCATAGGTTTCTTTGGTATTAATCGATGTCATATATGCAGTCAATAGACTCATTAAACTGCCATTTCCACCACCAATGAAAGTAAAGAATATACACAATTGAATTAAATTCCTAGTATAGGGCAATAGAAAAATAGTCATAGCATATCCAATAATTAATGCACAGATAATCTTTTTTGGATTCAGTTTTTGTGCCAATACTCCAAATAGTGTGGAGAAAAAAAGATATCCCATTGTATTAAACGTAAATACTATTCCCATCGTATCAATATTTGTATTACATAACTTTGAAAATTCTGTTAACAGAGGACTTGTCATTGTTGTAATAATCCCTGTTAGGAAAATACAGGATAAGATTACCCTGTTTGTCCTTTTTAGTAAAACCACTAAATCTCACCATTCCATTCTGCATAAAACATTTCCAAGTATTTCTCCATTGTTCTATGCCTAACTTCTGCTTTTTTACGACCTGTCTCAGTGTTCATCTTATCCTTTAACAATAATAACTTTTCGTAAAAATGTGTTATCGTATCGGAATTTGTATAACCGTCTTGCTTTTCTAAACAATTATTTTTCAAGTCTGGATTATACATCTCTCTGTCTACATGGCCTCCATATGCAAAGGTTCTACCAATTCCGATAGCACCGATAGCATCTAGTCGATCCGCATCTTGAACAATCTTTCCTTCAATTGTCTGCATGACATGTTTGTTCGTTCCGCCCTTAAAGGATATATAATTGGCTATATACACAACATTATCAATAACCTCTTCCTCAACCTCTAGCTTAGATAAAAAGTTAGTAATAATATCTTTCCGATCCTGATCTGTATAACCAAATTTATGATCTGCAATATCATGTAATAATGCCCCAAGTTTAACCACAAACAAGTTTACATCTTTTTCATCCCTAGCAATATCAATAGCATTATTATATACTCTGACAATATGCCACCAATCATGTCCTGAGCCCTCTCCCAATAATTTATTCTTGACATATGCTTTTGCCTCTTCAATTACCTTTTCTTGATTCATTTTTGTATTCCTTTCTATGTTATTTAGTTTATAGTATACAATAAGTTGATATTTTAGCAAATAAAAACTTATACTGTACATTCTGATAATTGCATCTGACAGTTCCCACCCATACAATTAATATATTATGTATCAAGAAGTTGCTATTGGGGAAAATGTGCTTTCTGTGATCACGACTATGGATATGATGGAAAATATCGAGTGAAATCGGTAGAAAAGGTATTGTCTGATATAGGGCAATTAAGAGAAGAATTTCTTCCATGGAGCCAGAATGTTCAGGAAAAATGTCACTAATAAAAGTAAATCTGCAACTATCCTAGCAGTTGTAAATCTACTTTTCTATACATGTTCTTGTCTTGTAGGACGCTTACGATTTTTGTTTACAAAACGGGAAATTCATTTATAAACAGGGAAAGATGGGAGTGAGAGTGGGAATTTCGCTTACAAAATGGGACTTTCGTTTTACAATTCACCATTGAAAAAATAAAAATACTTACAATTGACAAATAATTCTATAAGTAGTAATGTATTAACTGGGAGTTGCAAGATAATTAAATTAGGAGACCAGCTATGAAAAGTCAAGCCTAAATTCGTAAAATATTTAAATATTTCTAACAGATAAAAAAGTGTAACTT
>CAKSBP010000062.1 GCA_934438135.1 uncultured Clostridium sp.
AAAAAAGTGGGGGATTTTAATAGAAAAGGAATCTGAAAGCCTTGAATTTATTGGCTTAGAGATTCCGAGAGTTTATTGAATAGATAGGAGGCTACTCCAATATGCAGCTTACTGGAACAATTTATGGAATTAATGGACCAATCGTATACTTGAAAGGAAACCTTGGCTTCAAAATGTCGGAAATGGTTTACGTCGGAACCGAAAAACTGGTCGGCGAAGTCATTGGTTTAACAAAAGAAATGACTACCATACAGGTGTTTGAAGAAACGACGGGATTAAAACCTGGTGAAATGGTTTATTCTACTGGACATGCAATTTCTGTCGTTTTAGCACCTGGTATTATGGGAACAATTTTTGATGGAATCGAACGCCCTCTAAAAGAAATGAGTAAAGAACATGGGGCTTTCATTCCAAGAGGAATTAATGTAAATGCCCTGAATACAGAAAAAAAGTGGGACGTCCACATCACTGTAAAAGAAGGCGATTTTATCAGTGGAGGATCTATTCTTGCAGAAGTACCGGAAACCTCTGCTATTATACATAAATCTATGATTCCTCCTAATGTTGAGGGAACTGTGCTTCATACCAAGCCAGATGGTTCCTATACCATTAGTGATGAAATCGTAACGATACAGACTATTGATGGAAATATCAAAAGTTTAACTTTGGCCCAACGCTGGCCTATTCGGATTCCTCGCCCTACAAGAAAACGATATGCTTCCGACCAGCCTTTATTAACAGGACAACGAATTCTGGATACCTTATTTCCAATTGCAAAAGGCGGTACTGCTGCCATTCCAGGCGGATTCGGCACCGGGAAGACCATGACTCAGCATCAATTAGCGAAATGGTCTGATGCAGATATTATTATTTACATTGGATGTGGCGAACGTGGAAATGAAATGACAAATGTTCTGGAAGAATTCTCAGAACTAGTTGACCCAAAGTCTGGAAGTCCTTTATTAGACCGAACAACCTTAATCGCAAATACATCCAACATGCCTGTTGCCGCTAGAGAAGCCAGCATTTATACCGGTATCACCCTTGCGGAATATTACCGTGATATGGGCTACCATGTTGCTATCATGGCAGACTCTACTTCAAGGTGGGCTGAAGCTCTCCGTGAACTTTCAGGACGACTGGAAGAAATGCCTGCTGAAGAAGGTTTCCCAGCATATTTAGCCTCCCGCCTCTCTGCCTTTTATGAACGTGCAGGCTTTATGGAAAACCTAAATGGAACAAATGGCAGTGTCTCGATTATTGGAGCTGTTTCCCCTCAGGGCGGTGATTTTTCAGAACCAGTTACCCAGAATACCAAACGATTTGTGCGCTGTTTCTGGGCACTTGATAAACAGCTTGCCTATGCGAGACATTTTCCTGCAATCAACTGGCTCACCAGCTACAGCGACTACATTACTGACTTGACACCATGGTATACCAAAAATGTGGGTACAGATTTTATTCAGAACCGAAATCAATTGGTCAGTATCTTAACACAGGAAAACAGCCTGAATGAAATTGTAAAATTAATTGGAAGTGATGTTCTTCCCGATGACCAGAAACTGATTCTGGAAATTGCCCGTGTCATCCGTCTTGGCTTTGTCCAGCAAAATGCATTCCATAAAGAAGATACTTACGTTCCTATGGAAAAGCAGTTAAAAATGATGCGGGTCATTCTCCATCTTTATAAAAAATGCAAAAAACTGATTGCCATGAATATGCCCATGTCTCTTCTCCGAGAGGATTCTATTTTTGAAAAAATCATTGCACTTAAATATGATGTAAAAAACTCAGAACTTGAAAAATTAGATGACTACATAACGATGATCGATGATTTTTACAAACGGATTATGGAAAAGAACGCATAATAGAAAGGAGTTTCTCATATGTCAATTGAATACTTAGTTCTAAGTGAAATAAACGGTCCACTGGTTGTGCTGGAAGGAGTGCAGGACGCTTCTTATGAGGAAATCGTGGAATTTACCATAGAAGGAAAACAGAAAAAACTTGGAAAAATTGTAGAAGTCTACAAAGACAAAGCTATTATTCAGGCATTTGAAAGTACCGATGAAATGTCTCTTTTAAATACCCATACTAAGTTAACCGGACACCCTATGGAGATTGCACTTTCCAAAGAAATGCTAGGACGTACCTTTAATGGACTGGGACAGCCAATTGATGGACTAGAACCGATTATTTCTTCTGACCGGCGGGATGTAAATGGTCTTCCACTAAATCCCTGCTCCAGAGAATATCCTAGAAACTACATCAAAACCGGAATTTCTGCCATTGACTGCCTGACTACGCTGATTCGTGGACAAAAACTTCCCATTTTTTCTGGAAATGGACTTCCCCATGATGAACTAGCTGCACAAATTGTAAATCAAGCTTCTCTTGGCAATGATTCTGACGAATCCTTTGGTATTGTTTTTGCTGCTATGGGAGTAAAACATGATGTTGCTGAATTCTTCCGCCGTACCTTTGAAGAAAGCGGTGCCAGCTCTCATGTTACCATGTTTCTAAACCTAGCAAATGATCCTGTAGTAGAACGTCTTATCACCCCAAAGGTCGCACTGACAACGGCAGAATATCTTGCCTTCGAAAAGAACATGCATATCCTGGTTATTTTGACCGATATGACTTCTTTTGCAGAAGCCATGCGTGAAGTCTCCTCCTCCAAAGGAGAAATTCCAAGCAGAAAAGGATACCCTGGCTACCTTTACAGCGAACTGGCCACCTTATATGAACGTGCAGGAATTGTCCGAGGCACCAGTGGTTCTGTTACGCAGATCCCCATTCTTACCATGCCAAATGATGACATCACCCACCCAATTCCGGATTTGACTGGATATATTACGGAAGGACAGATTGTATTAGACCGGGCACTTCACCAGACTGCTGTTTATCCTCCAATTAATGTGCTTCCTTCCTTGTCCCGTCTAATGAAAGATGGAATTGGTGCAGGTTATACCAGAGAAGATCATCAAGACCTTGCCAACCAGCTGTTTTCTTCCTATGCTCATGTCGGCGACGCCCGTGCCCTTGCCAGCGTTATCGGTGAAGATGAACTTTCGCCCATCGATAAAAAATATCTGCGGTTTGGACGTGAATTTGAAAATCGTTTTATCGCACAGAGGAAAGATGAAAACCGTTCTATTGAAACAACCCTGAACCTTGGCTGGGATCTGTTATCCATTCTACCAAGAGAAGAACTCGATCGTGTCGATACGAAGATTCTGGATAAATATTATAAATCTGAATAAAACCGAGGTGATTTTATGAATCCAAATTCCTTTCCAACGAAAAGCAATCTGATATTATCCAAAAGCTCCCTGGCTCTTGCAAAACAGGGTTTTGAACTGATGGATAAAAAGCGGAATATTTTAATCCGAGAACTAATGGAACTAATTGATGAAGCCGGCAATATACAATCTGAAATCAACGTTGTCTTTTCTGCTGCCTATCTTACCCTGCAAAAGGCAAATATTGAATTAGGTATTTACAATATCGAAGAATTGAGCCATACTATACCTGTGGAAAATTCTGTCGTGATAAAACAACGAAGTATTATGGGAACCGAAATTCCACTTGTCGAATTTCATAACACCAGTCATGAACCATACTATTCCTTTTATAGAACAAAGGCATCCCTCGATGATGCTGTTATGAAATTTAATAAAGTAAAGGAACTCACGATTCGGCTCTCCATGATTGAAAATTCAGCATATCGCCTGGCATGCAGTATTAAAAAAACGCAGAAAAGAGCCAATGCACTTCAGAATATCACAATTCCTTTCTACGCTGCATTGACCAAAGAAATTGAAAATGCATTAGAAGAAAAGGAACGAGAAGAATTTACCCGACTAAAAGTTATCAAACGAACACATCACAAACTATAATAGATATAAGAGGATTTTAAATGAAAAAACTAGTTAATTTTATTTGTATCACGCTGTCTCTGGTACTCTGCCTATCCATTGTACAGCCTGTTTCCACAAAAGCTGCCAAGAAAAATTCAGAGAACAAATCAACGAAAGACTCTGTATGGCCCCAAGGCCCCAAAACTTCCAGTATTTCTGCAGACTCTGCCATTGTAATGGAAGCATCTACTGGATTAATCCTGTATGAGAAAAAAGCAAATAAAAAGCACTATCCTGCCAGTATTACAAAAATCATGACAGCCCTTCTCTGTCTGGAAAATAGTTCTCTTGATGAAGTCGTAACCTTTTCCAGAGAAGCTGTTTACGGTATTGAATCTGGAAGCAGCCATATTGCCATTGATGTAGGTGAAAAGCTGACGATGAAAGATACTCTTTACGGTATTATGCTGGAATCTGCCAATGAAGCCTGCCTCGGGGCTGCAGAACATGTAGCTGGAAGCGTAAATGCCTTCGTTGATATGATGAATGAAAAAGCAGAATCCCTCGGCTGTAAAAATACGCATTTTGCAAACCCAAATGGTCTTCATAATGATAATCATTATACAACGGCCTATGATATGGCTTTAATCAGCCAGGCTGCCCTGAAAAATAAAAAATTCCGTGAAATTACTGGTACAAAAGCCTACACAATTCCAAAAACAAACTTAAAAGGGCCACGTACCTGGATTAAAAATCATCACCAGATGTTAAATGGATACAAATATCACAAATATGAATATGATTACTGCATCGGGGGGAAAACCGGATATACCGTAAAGGCTGGACATACTCTTGTAACTTTTGCAGAGAAAAACGGCATGACCCTTATCTGCGTACTTATGAAAGCAGACGGTCCTACCGCTGCTTCCAATGAATATACAGACACCAAATCTCTTTTAGACTTTGGCTTTAAGAACTATGAAAATTACAGCCTTTCCACTCCCAAGTCGCAGACAGATACAGACACCGTACCTTTGTTTACAAGATATTCCTCCTTGTTTAGTACAGTAAACATACCTCTTTATGTTTCCAAGGACTCCAATATCATTCTTCCAAAAAACGTCGATTTAAACGAAACCGAACGGAGTTTAAGCTATAATAATTTAACCGCCTTTCAGGAGGGAGAAAATGTAGTTGGAACCGTTACGTATACTTACGATGGAAAGACCGTTGGTGCCGGAGACATTATCTATAACAATGTGAAAATGGACTCGCTGGTAACCAAAACTAAAGTTTCACAGGTTCACCGCGAAACTGCCTTAAATAGCAAGTGTACTTTAAATACAGCTTCTTTAATTTATATTATTATCGGCTGTGCTGTTGTGATTTCCCTGATTTATTATATTTTTATTATTCAAGCGAGACGTAAGAAAAACAGTTATTATCAAAGAACCCATCGACACAGATTTAGAAAAAAACATTACTAATATAAAGACCTGCGTGTTCGAAAGCACTCAGGTCTTTCTTTTATTTTCCTTCGCTTTTTGGAAGACTGGTACGGAAAAACATTCTCCATAACTTTCTTCCATTGAACGGAATTAATGGATACAGATAACTTTTTCCTGCCAGTGTCTTTGTAAATACAATGCTCAATACCGTAAACAGGATTCCTGCAATGTAACCATACAATCCAAAAACTCCAGTCAATATCAGCGTAACGATCCGAAACAGTTTAATTGCATACCCAAGTTCAAAACTTGCCTGCGTATAGTTAGAAATCGCCACAATTGCCATATACAGCATTACTTCTGCATTAAACCACCCCGACTGTACCGTATAATCACCTAATACAATACCCGCAACAACTGATAATGGCGTACTTAACATATCTGGTGTATTGACAGAGGCCAATTTTAATCCATCAATTGCAAACTCTAAAATAATAAACTGTAATACCAGTGGCACATTTACCGTATCTTCGACTTTAATAAAACCAAGCCATCCTGGAATAAACTCGGGACGCTGCATCAGCAGTACAAAGGTAGGTGTTAAAAGCATTGCAATCACACTCATAATCATCCGACTGATTCTTAAATACGTTCCGGTAACTGGTGGAAAATAATAATCATCCGCTTCCTGGATAATGTCAAATATAGTTGAGGGAATTACCATTGCCGATGGCGAATTATCTACCAGAATAACAATGCTTCCCTCTAGAATAGAGGCTGCTGCCGCATCTGGACGTTCTGTGTATTTGAACTTCGGGAATGGATTCCAGCCGCTTCCTCGATACAGGCATTCTGCCAGACTCTCCTGATTCATAGTTAATGCATCAATCTGAATGTCTTCAATTTTCTTCGTAATATAATTCAAAAGCTTGGTATCCACTCTTCCTTTCATATAGGAAACAACCACATCTGTTTTAGACGCACTGCCAACACTCATAATCTGCATAGTCAGTTTTGGATCACGTATTCTCCTTCGTATTAATGCTGTATTAAATACAATAGTTTCTACAAATCCATCCCGGGATCCTCTAAGTGTCTTATCTTTTTCAGGTTCTTCTACTCCTCTAGCCGGATATGTCCTGGAATCCATTGCGATTGCCCAATCAAACCCATCAATTAGCAAGATGGATATACCACTCAGTAAATCTTTACACATATCATCCAGCTGATTTCTAAGATCCACTTCACCATATGGAATCAGCTGATTTGAAATTTCCTCTATATTCTTCGGTATATCTTCAGGCTTCTTGTCCTCCAAATACTGCATGATTTTCTGAAGTACTTCATCCTTCGCAAAACCATCCACAAAATAAAAACAAGCTTCTCTCCCGCCCATCTTGAACTTTCTCTGTATTATATCAAAGCTGTCCTGAGCACCTAATAATTCATTAAAACTGTTTACATTTTTGTTCAGGCTCTTTTCTAATTTTCTTTCCATGCTTGCCATCCTTTCCAGAGCATTCTAACTGTATTCTAACCAGAAGATAGGCATAATATGAATTCTGTTTGTATTTTTGATTTTTCTATGATAGAATATTTACTGTATGTATTTCTAACATATACATATAATTTAATAGGAGGTTTCAACATGGATTACAATAATCAAACACCCGATTACAATCAACAGTCCCAGGATTTCAATAAATTCCCACCTCAGAATAACAATGGAAGTAATGGATATGCTGTTGCCAGCCTTATTTTAGGTATTTTATCGATACCTTTAGGATGCTGCTACGGAGCAGGGATTGTTTTAGCAGTCTTAGGCATTATCTTTGGTATTCTGTCTAGGAAATATAATTACGGTAAGATTCCAGCAATGAGTATTGCAGGTATTATTTGTTCCGTATTCGGTATTTTAGTATCACTTTTTATGATTGTATGCATAGTAATTGCTTTTACACAGTTTAGCTCAGGTGATTACAATCAGATTTTTCAGCAGTATTTACAGGATCCTTCATCCTTTCAGTAAAATTAAAAGAAGCTGTTACACAATTGTGTACAGCTTCTTTTATATTTATATTAAATAATAATCAAAAAAGTATATCAATCCATTCTTAAATAAAAATTGAACAATCAGAATTCCAATCATCGCATATGCATAAATATTGCGAAAACGAATTCCTTGTATTCTCCCCTTTGTTAGATAGCACAGGGTATGGGATATCATATAAATCGCACCGCCAATACCCAGATACGGTACCAGCGGATGATAAATAAAACTCTTCAGGATATGCCCTGTCAGAAAATACTTCACCGCTCTGGTTCCACCACATCCCGGACAATAATATCCTGTCTTACATTTAAAAATACAGGGTAACATGACCTCACTAAGATGAATATGAAAAATTTTTAGAATCAGAATTCCAAACACCATAACACCAATTCCAACCCATCCCATCACGTATAAAACTTTCTCTGCACTTCTGTCTCGTTCCTGTTTCATTAGTCTTTTAACGGTACTCCTTTTCCATCAACACTAATATTTCCTGTCAGAATTAATACCGCCTCTATAATGGCCCAAATCTGCATTCCAATAATACCAATTGAAGAAATTCCAAGGGTACAGCATGCTAACAGGCTGCATAGCAGTGTTACTGAAAGCTGAATAATTCCTTTCGTATTGTAACCTAGATAAAAATTATGAATTCCAAGAGACCCTAAGAAAATTCCTAATAAGGCTGCTATCAGCTTAGACTTCTGATCTGCCCTATATTGAAAATTTTCCAGAGAAGTTCCACAGTTTACACAGATGCTGCTCATAGGATCAGTCTTCGCTCCACAATATGGGCAAAACTGATTTCCCTGTCCCTTCTGGACTCCACACTTTAAACATACTGATGCCTTCTCATCAGCAAAAGGTTCGCCACAGTTCCTACAATACATAGCCCCCAGCTCCTTTCCTATTTTCTTTTTCTAATCTTATTGTATCATTATGAATTTCTGCTTTCAATTATTTTAAAAAATAAAAATTTTCTACCATATAAAAAAGAACATACAGTACTTCTCTATACTATATGTTCTTTTCTCTCTATTTAATAACAAAAGTAATTTCTGCCTCTACCATAAGCTGATCGTCTACATAAGCCTTTCCTTTTCCTACACCAATAGGGCCCTTCATCTTAATAATTTCTGTTTCCAGTCTTAATAAACATCCTGGAGTAACCTGTTTTCTAAATTTAACCTTATCAATTCCTCCAAAGAATGCCAGCTTATTCTGGAATTTCTCACAGCTCATAACCGCAACAGCCCCAGTCTGTGCCAGTGCTTCTACAATCAAAACTCCTGGCATAACCGGATAATCCGGATAATGTCCTAGAAAAAATGGTTCATTATAGCTGACTGCCTTATAAGCAACTGCAGACACACCTGGATTTAATTCCTCTACCCGGTCAATTAAAAGCATTGGTGCACGATGCGGAAGTATTTTTTTTATCTCCTCAATACCTAACATATTCTTTCTCCAATCTATAAGCACGCTTATTCTACGTATTTCTTAATAATAACACTTGCATTATGTCCGCCAAAACCAAGTGAATTAGAAATTGCATAGTTCACCTCTATATTTCTTCCTTCACCAGGTACATAGTCCAAATCACATTCTGGATCTGGGGTTTTTAATCCTACAGTTGGATGTATGTAACTTTCCTGAATAGATTTAACACAGGTAATTAACTCAACAGCTCCAGCTGCTCCTAATAAATGACCAATCATCGACTTGGTTGAGCTGATTGGAACCTTTGCTGCATAATCACCAAATGCAAGTTTAATTGCTTTGGTTTCTGTTAAATCATTTGCATGAGTACTGGTTCCATGTGCATTAATATAGCTGATATCCTCTGGCTTTACATCTGCTTCCTTCATAGCAAGCACCATTGCTTTTGCTGCACCACTTCCATCTTCTCTTGGAAGTGTAATATGAAAAGCATCTGTTGTAGAACCATACCCAACAACTTCAGCTAAAATATCTGCATTTCTCTTTTTAGCATGTTCTAATTCTTCCAAAACAAGCATACCAGCACCTTCTCCAATTATAAAACCATTTCTTTCTAAATCAAATGGAATGGATGCTTTTTCTGGATCATCCGTAAAATTAAGTGCATTCAAGCTAACAAAACCGGCTACACCACAAGGTGCCATAGATGCTTCTGTTCCACCAGTAAGAACAGCATCTGCTTCACCATATTTAATTGCACGAAATGCTTCACCAACTGCATTCGTACCACTGGCACATGCTGTACTTACACTAAGACTTTTTCCATGGATTCCAAAATGAATACAGATATTTCCTGCTGCCATATTTACAATATACATTGGTACAAATAGCGGAGAAACCCTTTTTGGTCCTTTCTCATTCATCCTAAGAACCATATCTTCATGAGTAATACTACCGCCAACTCCACTTCCAATAATACAGCCTATCCGATCTGCATTTTCTTCTGTAATCTCAAGACCAGAATTTTTCATGGCTTCCATCGATGCTACCATTGCATATTTACTGAAATCATCCATTCTTTTTGCTGACTTTGCGTCCATAAAATCAGCTGCATTAAAATCTTTAATCTCCGCATTTAATTTAACTTTAAAATCAGTAGTATCAAACTTTGTAATCGGTGCAATACCAACCTGATTGTTTTTTATCCCCTTCCAGAAATCCTCTACATTATTCCCAATGGGTGTTACTGCTCCAATTCCTGTTACAACTACTCTTCTTTCCATTTTAACCTCCAAATAATTCGCAAATACGATTTTCTTTACATATTCATTCCGCCGTTTACTTCTAGAACCTGACCTGTAATATAATCAGCCTGCTCTGATGCCAGAAAACATACTGCATTTGCAATATCGGAAGGTTTTCCTGCACGTTTCATAGGTATGGATTCGAAAATCTGTTCCTTCACCTTATCTGGAAGTTCCTTTATCATATCGGTATCAACATAACCTGGTGCAACCGCATTTACTGTAATATTTTTCGCTGCCATCTCTCTTGCCAGACTCTTTGTCAATCCAATCAAACCAGCCTTTGCCGCGGAATAATTTACTTGACCAGCATTTCCAGTTACTCCAACTAATGAGGATATATTAATTATCTTACCGCTTTTCTGCTTTAACATATAACGCATAACATGCTTCGATATATTGAATGCTCCCTTTAAATCAACATCAATAACACAATCAAAATCTTCTTCACTCATCTTAAGTACAAGATTATCCCTAGTAATACCTGCATTATTTACAATAATATCAATTCTTTTATGCTGTTTTATTATGTAATCAATCATTTCCTTTACAGCATCAAAATCCTGTACACTGCATTTATACGCTTCTGCAGTTCCTCCATTTGAAATAATTTCCTTTACAACTGCTTCTGCTGCCTCTGTATTTCCACTGTAGTTTACAATGACAGAAGCACCACCTGCAGCTAGTTTTAATGCCGTTTCTTTACCAATTCCTCGGCTTGCTCCGGTTACCAGTGCAACTTTTCCTTCAAACATTATGGAACTCCTTTCCATATCCCAGTTTTCCTATTTTAAATCACTTAACTTATCTAAATCACTTACACAATTAATATTAATCGCTTTCTTGGTTCGATCAATTCTTCTTAAAAATCCACTTAATGTTTTTCCAGGACCAATTTCAACAAATGTATCAACACCTTCTGCTATCAGTGTTTCTACTGCCTGTTGCCATCTAACTGAAACATGAACCTGCTTTGCCAACAAATCTTTAATATGCTGCCTATCTGCATCTGCACCAATACATTCTGCATTAACACTTGAAACATATGGCACAGTACCAGCCTTAAATTCCACATCCTTAAATTCCTCTACAAGTTTTTGTTCCACACCTTCCAGCATAACAGAATGAAACGGACCACTGACTTTTAATAGAACAACTGACTTTGCTCCGGCTTCTTCCAATCTCTTCTTCGCTTCTACAACGGCGTTGGTTTCCCCAGATATTACAATCTGCCCTGGACAATTATAATTTGCCGGTTCTACTGGATTTTTCAGTTCCTCAGATACCTTTTTACAGATATCTTCTATTAATGCAGTATCCGTTCTGATAACAGCTGCCATCGTTCCCTTACCTGCCGGAACTTCATTTTCCATATAGCATCCACGTTTTCTAACAAGCTTTACCGCATCTTTAAAATCCAGCGTTTCATTCGCCACTAATGCTGAGAACTCTCCTAGACTAAGTCCTGCCGTATAATCCGGCTTAATTCCTTTTGCTTCTATTGCCTTATAAATACTTGTACTGGCAGTAAGTATTGCTGCCTGCGTAAACTCTGTTTTATCAATATCTTCATTTTCTTCAAAACAGACTTTCTTAATGTCAAAATCCAACACTTCTTCTGCTTGATCAAAAATTTCATGGCTTTCCTTAAATGTATCATAAAATTCCTTAGCCATTCCAACAACCTGTGCTCCCTGGCCTGGAAAAATAAATGCTGTTTTTCCCATATACTCATTCCCATCTGTACGATTTACCGTACCTTTTATATTAATTATTTCTCTAATTTAGATTCTACATATTTAACAGCATCACCAACTGTAATAATTTTTTCTAAATCTTCACTAGGAATTTCAATCTCATATTTTTCTTCCAATGCCATAGCAAGCTGGAATAAATCAAGAGAATCTGCCCCTAGGTCATCAATAAATTTTGTGTTTTCTGCTAATTCTTCAACGGATACACTTAATTCCTCTGCTGCTACTGCCTTTACTTCTTCTAAAATACTCATTTTAATTTCCTCCTAAATTTTCATTTTGTGATTCTAATATTTTTACCATTCTAATAAAATGGCTCCCCATGTAAGACCTCCACCAAAACCGCACATAATAATCTTATCTCCACGATTAAGCTTATGGTCTTTATTCATCTCATCTAAAAGACATGGTATTGTTGCTGCTGAAGTATTTCCTGTTCTCTCTATATTATGTGGAAACTTCTCCAGCTCCATATCCAGTTTCTTTGCAACCATATCATTCATTTTTTTATTGGCCTGATGCAGTAAAACATACTTCACATCATTCTTTGATATATTTGCTTTTTTGATTACTTCTTCAATTGTTTTTGGAATCGTCGACATAACAAACTTATGTACCATTCTTCCATCCATATGTAAATGATCCAGTTTAATTTCATTCTTAACGTACAGATTTACAAGAGGTACATCTTTGTAAACAAGTGCTTCACTTTTACTAGCATCTGTTCCCAAAATACAGGAATAACTTCCACAGTTTGTATTATCAATAACGGCTGCTCCTGCTGCATCGCCAAATAAAACTGCTGTACTTCTATCTGTGTAATCTGTCATTTTAGAAAGATTATCTCCTGCAATGACAAGTGCCTTCTTTATCAGTCCCGCCTGCATATAAGCATATGCCGTTTGTAATGAATATAAAAATCCTGAACAGGCAGCATTTAAATCCATACAAAAGGCATTGTACGCACCAATTTCCTTCTGTACAATGCAAGACACACTTGGAGTCCGATAATCATTGGTAAAAGTTCCTACAACAATCATGTCCAGTTCCATTGGATCAATTCCCGAATCCTTCAGAGCGGCCGCGCCAGCCTTCTTAATAATATCCGAGTCCTCTTCTCCTTTGGAAATCCTTCGTTCCTTAATACCAGTTCTCTCCGTAATCCATTCATCGCTTGTGTCCACAATATGTGTTAACTCTTCATTGGTAAGAATATACTCTGGCATATAACTTCCTGTTCCAATTATTCTCATTGTTTCACTACCTTTTATCTTATTAGCATTTTATCTTTCTCTATATAGTCCTTTTCATTTAGCAGAATAAAATACTTTGATATTCAAAGTATATTATTATATATAAATTTTGTCAATTACTATTTTTTATTTTTTCCAAAATATACAAAATAAAATATCCTAAAACAGCGTAACAAATTTATATACCATTTTAGGATACTTGTTCAGCTGAATTTAATCCAGGATACTGACAGCTTGCTGCATGACCTTTGCAATGTCATCATTAATCACCAAATCAGCTCTATTATCTGCTGATGTAGCACTCTTATTAATCAGAATCAGATTCTTTCCTTTAAAATAATTAATCAACCCTGCTGCTGGATACACAACTAATGACGTTCCACCAATAATTAATGTATCTGACTGTGAAATAGCACGAATTGCATTGGAAATAATCTGATCATCCAATCCTTCTTCATATAATACAACATCTGGTTTTACAACACCGCCACATTTCTTGCACTTTGGTACTCCATCTGCTTTTATGACATACTCTGCATCATAAAACTCCATACATTTTGTACAATAATTACGAAGAACTGAACCATGGAGTTCATAAACAGTTTTACTTCCTGCTTTCTGATGAAGTCCATCGATATTCTGGGTTACAACTGCTTTCACTTTTCCCATCTTCTCCAGCTTGGCCAATGCAAAATGACAGTCATTTGGTTCTGCCTCTGGATAAACAAGATTTTTCTTGTAAAAATCAAAAAATTCTTCTGGATAGCGGACAAAAAATGTATGGGACACTGCCTGCTCAGGACTAAAATTTCGGTTTAATTTCTTACTATATAATCCATTGGAACTTCTGAAATCTGGGATTCCAGATGCTGTTGAAACACCAGCTCCTCCAAAGAATACAATATTGTTGCTTTCTTTCAGAATCTGTGCCAGCTGTTCAATTTTTTCATTCATGAAATCATCTCCGATTGTTTTTTTCCATTATAACACATCTAGGTAGATTTCGTGTCGCACAGCTTCCAATTTCAGACTAATTTTCTTTTTGGTTTTAGATAATTTTTTCCATATGAATATGCTCACAATATTCATCTAAATATGGTTCCCCTATTGCAGTAAAACCATTTTTCTCATAAAATGGTTTTACCCTCATCTGTGCAGAAAGAGAAATTTTCTTTCCTCCCTGTTCTTTTACCAGTTTTTCCAAAACCTCCATCATACGATTCCCTAAATGTATCCCTCGGTACTTCTTTCGGATTGCAATCCTTCCCGCAATATATTCTCCCTCTTCTTCCCCCTTATAATAACGGCATACTGCTGCCGGAACCTTATTCTCATAAAATACAACATGAACTGCTCTATCATCAATTTTATCAAACTCGTCCTTGAATCCCTGTTCTTCTATAAAAACTTCCTCACGGATTTTTCTTGCATCTTCTGTTAATACATTGAATTTTTGAAACATAACTTCCTCCTGTCAACACACTTAATCAAACATAACCTTCCAGTTTTCATCATGATATGCATCAAAGCACATTTTAATCTGAGCCACTGTATTCTTTTCTTCTGATAATTCCGGCAGCTCTTCCAGTCCAAAATATCCGCTGTCTGTAGTTTCAATATTTTTCTGAAAATTTCCTTCGATTACAGTACACTGAACAAAAACCTTGCAGATTTTATAGGCATATACCGGAAGATTATGCTTTTCACGATCCTGAATAGCAATCATTTTATCTGCCGTTACTTTTAAACCTGCTTCTTCCCATACTTCCTTGATTGCACTTTCCTTCACTGATAAATCTACATCAACCCATCCACCCGGCATAGACCATTTTCCATTACTCTCTTTCACAAGCAGTATTTTATTATCCTTAAAAATAGCTGCTCTAGTATCCAATTTTGGAGTCTGGTAGCCAAATTCATTGCAAAACAAATCCTTTACCTTATCTATAGGGATTTCGGTTTTATACGAAATCATTTCTGCCGCAATATCTCGAATCTGCTCATAGCGTTCCAAATCAAATTTATCTTTTCCATAATGCAGTCCACTCTGAGCAATCGCCTGTAATTTCACTGCCCAATCCAGCCATGCTTCATTTTTATTCATATATACGCTCCTTTTCTCTTACTTCTCCATTATATCTTTTTTTTAGAACATTGCAAACTACCCTATGTTAGGATATACTCCCGTCTTTGACAGTTAAAAAAGCAAGAAACTGCTATACCCCTTGCTGCATAAGGGTTATAGCAGTTTCCTTTCAT
>CAKSBP010000063.1 GCA_934438135.1 uncultured Clostridium sp.
GCTATAACCCTTATGCAGCAAGGGGTATAGCAGTTTCTTGCTTTTTTAACTGTCAAAGACGGGATTTTAGGTTAACTCTTTTAACTGGAACTGTCAAGGCATTTTTTCTATTTTCAATTTCACATTTACTTCTTTTCAAAGTCAAAGCCAGTGTATAATTGGTTATTCCATAATTTCCTTTAAGTCTTCTTCCGAAAAACGATGATAGCTTGCATGCCCCTCGTCGAATTTCACACAATAGTAATACGGATCTGGCTGCTTATCCTGAAAATACAGAAGATAGTCAAATTCAATTCCATCTTGTTTTTCACAGCTATAATTTCTGCTATATGTTTTAAACACATCTTTCACATCTTCAATCGAAATATTATGTTTTCGGAATAAATCAATTAAATCCCGAAGAAATGGATTATTCGGCATATTTTCATGAATATACTTGCTTCCCTCTGGCGGAATGCTGATGCAGTAACGTCCACCTCTTTCCGAGATTATTATTTCTCCAAATTTTTCTCTTCCTTCTTCACAGAACTCCTGTAGATAGGTTTTCAGTTCTTCTTCTGAATTCAAATGTAAAATTCTTTTAAGTGATATTTCTGGAAAATACAGACGAACAGTTTCTTTCTCATAACCAAGCTTCATCTGCTGCTCCTGTATCATTTCCATAATTATTCGTTCTAAATCTTTTTCTCCCATGGTTCCTCCTATATTATATATTGGGTTTTCATTCAGTATAAATCATTTTCCTCTATTTATAAATGTCATATATGAAATATTTTCAAAAAGAAGGACAGAAATAATTTTGTCGAATTCAGACATACTAATCAGAAAGGAGGTCATACTATGATTACAAACATAAAAGATTCAGATTCCCTTCCAATGAAAGCACTAGATGAAATTCCCGAACCAGAAAGTAATGCAAAATCTGTAACTGCCTTGGTGAAAGACGGCAGCTCCGTTACCGGATATCAGCTTTCCGATGGTGCCATTGTAACGAAAGAAGAAGGAATTGAAATGGCTAAAAATGGTGAAATAAATGGTGTTGGCATTTCTCATCGAAATGGAAAAGAATATTTAAAATCACTGCCGGACGATACTGAATCCAATAACTTAAGCCACCTTCCAACGGTAAAATAATAACACAAAAACAGCTGTGGTGATTACCACAGCTGTTTATTCCGCTCATTTAGAGTTCTCTCGATTCATGCAATTCAAAACGATTCCCCAACCGTCTGTTACACGATCATATAAAATAATTCCCATTTATTTTTCTCATCATCACTTCTATATATCCCTTTTACCATTTCTAACTTTTTCTGATCGGAAAAAGCGATAACATCTGCTTCCTTGCTTCTCCATACCCCATATGTATTCATTTCATTCCTTATGTAAAGCCCTATTCTATGAGTTTTCACGCCCCACGGAAAACATTTCGCTTTCTTTCAGCTCCGATCTCCTTTTCATCTCCTTCATTCGACGTATTCCCTCACTCAATATTATATCTGTTTTTTCTAAAAAGTGCAACATTTTTATGGCTATTTTGTTTGATTTTACATCATTTTTTATATAAATTTTACTCTTACTTTTCATTTTTTCTTATTGTGTTAAAAAGTAATCCATTAGATCGAACTGTTTTTATACATTTTTAATAGCGAAGATATACTTTTCAAAAATGGAATTATCAGAAAGTTGAAATATACCATTAAGTCAGCAGATTTTCATTCAAAAAAGCATCTAAAAACTAAAAATAGTCTTTAAATGCTTTTTTGAGAATACTCTTTTTTACTTTTTGAACTTTTCTACACCTGAAGGCATTACTGGCTGATAATTAATGTAAACACATGCTGAATTTACATTTCCCCTTATTGCTTTTTCAGCGATTCTTTTAGCAACTATTAGTTTCATATTTTTCATATACAACTCCCCCTTAAAAGAATTGATGATAGATAAATTATGGATGTTCTGACCTGCTGCATGTACAGTTTTTTCAGTAACTGGCAGAACATCTAGTTACTCCCATTTACCTTCCAGTAATGTTATTGGTTATAAATCTATGTTACCTCACTTTCTTTAAATTTTCAAGTGTTTTAAAAATTTTGTCCGATTTCGCCGTCGAATTTTACAATATTTTTTGTTGGTTATTTCTAACATTTTACAGTTCCTATATTCTTTTTAATTATAGAACTAATTTCCTATTGTGTAGTTTGTTGTTGTAATTCATATACATAAAATGACATTTTCGTCTTTTAACTTTAATAAGAAACATTGAAAAAAGCCATGTCTGAATTGCTCTCAAACACGGCTTTTTTCACTTTGTTTTCTTCTATTATTAGGAATTTGTAGCTTTTACAAACTGATCTAATTTCTGCATTGCTGCACCGCTCATAATCAAATTTCTTGCTTCCTCCAGACATTCTTCCATAGTTGTTCCATCTTTTGCAAGATACAGTCCTGCAGCTGTATTCAGTAAAACAATCTCTGTTTTTGGTCCAGATGCACCACTTAAGATATCCTTTATAATCTGTGCATTTTCTTCCGGTGTACCGCCTACAATATCCTCCTTCCTGCATCGTGTCAGACCAAACTGTTCTGGTGTAATTTCATATGATTTAAATTCACCATTCCGGTACTCGCACACTGCTGTAGGTGCACTTAAAGATATCTCATCCAATCCATCTTCTCCATATACAACCATTGCTTTCTTCACACCAAGATTAGCAAGTACATGTGCCATTGGTTCAACCAGTTCTTTGGAATAAACGCCCATCACCTGAATTTCTGCAGCTGCCGGTGAAGTTAATGGACCTAAAATATTAAAAATAGTATGTACTCCCAGTTCTTTCCGGACTGCTCCAACGTTTTTCATCGCCTTATGATAAACCTGAGCATGCATGAAACAAATTCCGATTTGATCTAATACTTTCTGCATTTTTTCTGGTTCCAACATAATATTGACGCCAAGAGCTTCTAACACATCTGCTGCCCCACTTTTACTGGATGCAGCTCTGTTTCCATGCTTCGCAACCGGAACTCCTGCTGCTGCAATAATCAGAGAGGAGGTCGTTGAAATATTAAAAGAATTCGAATGATCCCCTCCAGTTCCTACAATCTCCAGAACATCTTCCTTATGATTTAACTTTCTTGCAAATTTACGCATCCCTTGTGCAGATGCCGTAATTTCTTCAATGGTCTCTCCCTTCATTTCCAAAGCAATCAGATAAGCAGCTTTCATCGCATCAGATGCCTCGCCGCCCATAATTTCTTCCATAACCTGCTCTGCCATGTCTGGTGTAAGATTTTCCTTGTTTACTAACTTCTTTAATGCCTCATTGATAATCATATGTATCATCCTCCTGGTATTAAATAATCTCTTCTGTCCAGCTTTTTGAAACCATAATTTCTAAAAAAAATTCAAAAAAAGCCCTGACAGAAAAACTGCCAAGGACGAGTATTCACCCGCGGTGCCACCTTGCTTCATGGAAAACCACGCACTTTATCTTATTTTCACCTCAGCGGGCCCATTTTGATATTCTGCATCTCCACCCCTTTCTCAGCAACAGGAGCTCTCTGTGGGCGCATAGAAAATCTTTACTTCCGCTTCATCGGATATCTTTAGTATACTATACCTGAAAAATTAGTCAACAGAAAACAGAAAATAATTTGTATTTTTATTTCTAACCCCATTATATCTGTTTTCAAAATATGTTACTTTCTTAAACATGTGGGATGCAGAAGCCAATCTGCTTCTTTGTAATATCAAAAAAAGGCTCCCTCCTGATGGGATATAAATAATATCCTCACCAAGGAAGAAACTTTTATCTTTTGGTATACATCATAACGCCCATTTTTATTATTTACTTGCCTGTGCCCTCTGGTTTCTTAAAAACTGCTCCATAAACTGTTTCTTATACCGTTCAATTCTCGCCTGTTTTTCTCTTTCTCTCTGTGCCTCTGCTTCTTTCTCTTCTTCCAGTTTCTTTAGTTCCACTTTTGTCATCTTTTGTAAATCAACACTGTCAAATTTCAAGAATCTTTCAAAAGCTTCCGGGTAATCAAATACTTTCGTACCTACCCCTTCTTTCTCGAAAGAAATGCTAAGACGTCCGTCTTCTTTCTCTTCTGTAATCCTTCCTACGCCAAATTTAATATGATTTACTTTTTCATTTAACAGCTTCACTGTTCTCACAATCCTTCCTTATTTCTTAAGTATTTCACTCCCAATACACTCATACATAATAAGGTTTTCCCATTTTTTATGTTTTTAACAAAAAGCTCTCTAAATTTCCCACTGTTTCCTTATCAGACAGCAGAAATGCACATCTTAGTCAAACAGATTTACACAAGCTATATGTATATTTTACCAAATAATCATGTTTTTGGTAAGTACTTTTCCTTTGATTAATAAAAGTTTGTAAGTAATTACAAGGTGTTTTCCTATTATTTACTGGATTTTTGTATATTTTTTATCATATAAACCGTTTTCATTTAAATAAACTGTCTATTTTTAAATCATTTTTCACCGTAAAACTTTGTTTTTCTACATCTATATTTCTTTTTTTTGTGAAATATGTTATAATGATATTTGTGTCGTTTTCCAGCACAGCAATGAAAGGAAGATGCTATGAATCAACAAAAACAGAAATTAGCGGACATGACATTTTTTCAACGGGAATACATGAAATTCCATCATACTTATGACGAAGAAATGTATCAATATCAACTCATCCGCGAAGGTAACATAAAGAGTGTAAAAGAGTGCACCAAACTATACAATTCTGGAAAAACCGGCAGATTATCTGAAGATCCAGTAAAGAATCTAAAATATCTGTTCGTATCTTTTACCACTTTAACTACAAGATTCTGTATTGAAGGCGGTATGCCAGGTGAAACTGCTTATAGCCTTAGTGACCTTTATATACAGCAGATGGACAGACTCACCACCGAAACAGAAATTATCGAATTAAAAGAGAAGATGGTCTTAGATTTCACAACCCGGATGGCAGAATTAAAAAAAGAACATATTTATGCAAAACCAGTTATCTTATGCATAGACTATATTTATTATCATCTCCATAAAACCATTACAGTAGCTGAACTTGCGGATTATGTAAATCTGACACCTAGTTATCTTTCTTCGTTATTCAAAAAGGAAACTGGAATTTCCATTTCATCCTACATACGAAAAGAACGGATTGAATCCGCAAAAAACATGCTGAAATATTCAAATTATAGCTACTTAGACATTAGTAATTATCTGGCATTCAGTTCTCACAGCCACTTTTCCAAAGTCTTTAAGGAAGAAACCGGCTATTCCCCGAAAGAATACCGTAATCATTTTTTCCGTCATAGTTTTAATGAACAGAGGAAGCTCCATTAAAAGTAACATAGCGTCAAAAAATCTCCGGCCGATATGAATATCTGACCAGAGGTTTTCTTGTGTAAAACACATATTTTCTTATGCATAAAATTTTAAACTATCACTATTATTGAGGAAAAATGTATTATATAGAAATAACACATCATCTCCCTCTTTTACCGTAATATATTCCGATAATAGTTCTGGAGAAAAATAACGTAAATCTACCAGTGTGATTTTCTCATAAGAGCCCGCCAAAATTGGTGCAATACTGCTCCCAAAGGAATCTCTGAATAAAATCAACTGTTTTCCATTCCTATTTTCCGGATTTTCGATAGTTAAAAGTGCCCTGGCTCCTGCCAGATACACATCATAACCATCCATGCCACAAAACTTTTCAGGATGATATACAGAACTTTCCGACTGAGTTTCGTAATCGTATACTTTAAGCTGTTCCATCCATGGACTAGACATACAGACAAGTTCATCTACCTTCGCTGGTAAAGCATACTGCTTCTGCCATCCTCCATAAAAATTTTCAAATACCAAATTTTCCTGAAGACTTTGAAGCCATTTATCCTCTACTCCCATCTCCTGAATCAGTTTCTCTGCCACTGGCACAATTGTTTCCTGTTTCCAGTGCAGATCCGTGTAATAATAATTTTTTGTATCTAACAGATTCTCAATTTCTATCTGCTTCACATCCTTCATCTGCTCCTGCATCAGTGCATTCATCTGTTTATAGGAAACAGACGGATATCCGGAATCTTCTTCCACATAATGGCTTTTATCTGGAATAATCGAAAAATATACATTCGCATTCTCAAATAATTCTTCTTTTACTTTCACAAATAGTTCTGCCGCACGGATTACCTTCTTTTCATTCACTGGATATTCCATGCTGTAAACACTTCCATTTACAGCATAGTAGCCATTGTTATCTTTCTGTCTAAGAACAGTTACCAATTCTCTGGCTTTTAAGCTGCGAAATACATCCCTCCATATAAACTGATCCAGAGAATAGGTTTCGAACTGTTTTCCAAAATTTCCATTCTGAAGACTTTCATAAGTCAGTTTTGGAAATGCAGCAAGCTTTCTTCGTTCACTTTTTGAAACTTCCTGATCTGGGAGTATCATTCCAGACAAAGAAAGCCCACACAGAACAAGAAAAAAACTAAGAATGACAGCCAGTTCTTTCTTTTTTTGATACATTCAAAAATCTCCCTTCTAAAAACGAAAATATAAAAATGGATTAAATGCTCCGTCAATCAGATGGGCTGTTATTAAAAGAAGCAGCCCAGCCAGTCCAAATGGTTCCAGAATGAAAACTATCTTTTCTCCTGTCTGGTTTTTTTCGCATTTTTCCCATAAATTTTTCAATAATGGAGTGGCACCAATTATCGCAATCATTAACGTAACAGCATAACTTTTTAGATAGTAAACAGAAAGTTCATCTGCACCGGTGTTCATTCCTACTCCAAACAATCCGCCAAGCTGATTCCAGACTTCCGATAAGGATTCTTTTTCAAATAAAACCATACCTGCCATCACAAAAAATATCGTATATATATGACAGACTGCCTTCGGCATTTTTTCCAGCAGATTTCGAAATACCGTTTTTTCTCCTAGGAGAAGAATTCCAAAATAAAGCCCCCATAAAATAAAATTCCAGGATGCACCGTGCCACATTCCAGTCAAAAACCAGACAGCCAAAATATTACAGATAAAATGTCCTTTTGAAACCTGGTTTCCTCCCATGGGAATATACACATAGTCCCGAAACCACCTGCCAAGGCTGATATGCCATCTCTGCCAAAATTCCGTAATAGTTTTTGAACAGTATGGATGCTTAAAATTCTCTGGAAAATGAAATCCAAACATTCTCCCAAGTCCAATTGCCATATCACTGTATCCAGAAAAATCATAGTAAATCTGAAGGGTAAATCCTATCGTTGTAAGCCAGCATCCAAGCACGCTCTGTACCTCTACTTTATTTAACATTTCCCCTATGGTATTTGCCAGAATTACCTTCTTTCCAAGCCCCAGCACAAACCTTCGAATTCCATACGCTAACTGGCTGGCACTGTACACTCTTTCTTTTAACTCCAGCTCCAGTGAACGGTAACGTACAATCGGCCCCGCAATTAACTGTGGAAACAAGGAAACATACAGTGCAAAATCAACTAGGCTTTTCTGGGCAGCAACTGTTCCCCGGTAAACATCGATTTCATAACTGATAATCTGAAATGTATAAAAACTAATACCAATCGGAAGTATCATATAAAGAAATCCTAAATCCACTCCTGGAATATAGTTTAAATTTCGAATTAAAAAGTCTGCATACTTAAACCAAAACAAAAGAATCAAACAAAATGAAATTCCACCTGCCAGATAACAGACTCCCAGCCTGCTCTGACGATATTTTTCAATCCTTCTTCCAATTCCATAAGCCACAAAAATTTCTGCCAGCATAAGCCCCCCATACTTTGGTTCACCCCAAAAATAAAAAAACAGACTGGCAGCTAAAAGCATTGTATTTTTAAACTGCTTCGGTACTAAATAGTACAATCCTAATGTAACCGGCAGAAAATAATATAAAAACGTAATGCTTGAAAAAATCATCTTTCACCTCATAAACAAAACGGTCTGCAATCCGAAGACTACAGACCATTCTTTCTATTTTGCTAAATTCGTAAATGCGGTATTTAGTGCATCTGCATCTATTTTCTCTGCCATAACAAACAGAATCACATCACCAACATGATTTACAATTACACTTTCTGCTTCTACACAAACCCATTTTCTTGGATTTGCATTTTTTTCAATGACTTCCATAGCTGCATTCACATCTTCTCCATCTTTCAAACGAAGAAGAACCAGCTGGTAGGCAATGGACGTGTTCATCGGTGCAGAATAAACGCCTTCTTCAAAAGACACTTCATCTGTTCCAATCAGCTGTCCTGCATTTTCAGAGGTAATCTCTGTTGTTTCGTAAAATTCCAGAACATCTCTAAAATCCTGTTCTAAATCCGCTGTCTCATAAATTTGGTTTAAGAGATCCGTCATAGAACCTTCCAGATTTTTTGATTTCTTTTCACTTCCACATCCTGCAAAAGACAGTGCCATTACCAGTACCAGCATATACGCTGATAGTTTTTTCATAGGGTATTCCTATTCTTTCTGAAGTTTAGCAAAGTAAATTTTCTTTGCAGTACTAGTATATCAGAGGCTGCTGGATTGAGCAAGCTATTTCATCATCAATTCCTGTAAATTAGGTTCTAATACCAATAAAAACTGTCTTTTTTTATTCTTCATAAGTCTTTTTCATTCAGGAGCAATGAAAGTTCTCTCTTCTATTTCTTTTCAGCTGGATTCACATGTACCATACAATGTTTCACCGTCTCAAATTCCTCTTCAATAGCTTCATGCACTTTCTCTGCAATTGCATGTGTTTCATTCAGAGATTTATTCCCATCTGCGGAAATTTCCACATCCACATAAATCTTTGCGCCAAATAATCTGGTACGCAGACTGTCAATTCCCATGACACCATCTTGCTTTAAAACAACTTCCTCTATCTGTTTTGTTGTTTCATCATCACAGGATCTATCAATTAATTTATCAATGGAATCTTTAAAAATATTATAGGCAGCTTTGGCAATAAACAGGCAGATTACAATGCTGGCAATGGGATCTAAAATAGGCAGTCCAAGTCTTGCTCCAAAAATACCGATAAACGCTCCAATGGAAGACAAGGCATCTGAACGATGATGCCATGCATCTGCCATCAATGCGCTGGAATTAATTTTCTTAGCAGCACCTCTTGTGTACCAGTACATCCATTCCTTCACTATAATAGAAACCACCGCCGCAATTAACGCCAGAACTCCAGGTACTTCCAAATTTCCCTGAGTTCCTGCTTTAATTTTTTCAACACCACTGAATCCAATTCCAAGTCCAGTTGCTAAAAGCACAATGGCAAGGATAATGGACGCGACACATTCAAAACGTTCGTGCCCGTACTGATGTTTCTCATCGGATTCTTTTGCGGAAATATTCATTCCGATAATTACGATAATCGTACTAAATACATCGGATGCCGAATGAACCGCATCAGAAATCATAGCTCCTGACTTCGCCACAATACCAGCTGTCAGTTTTAACAAGGATAATATTACATTTACAATAATACTTACAGTTGAAACTTTCATTGCAATTTGTTTGTCAGGTTTTTCATTGGTTGCAAAATCCTTTTTTATTTGTTCCATAATGGGTTACCTCCTGATTTTTAAGATAACTCTATGGCACATGCAGACATAATTCTTATTGTCAATACTGTGTCATCTCAGTATTTTCTTCTCTGAGAACAGTAATTGCTCCAAACATAGGTATAAAAAAAGCACCTGAGGAACAAAATAGTAAACTACTGTCCCACAGATGCGATTATTCTGTCATCTGCTGTCACACTCGGGTGACCCGGCCCTATGAACGCACTCTTAATTTCATTCATTACGTTCATCGCCTGCTCAGTTTGTACTGTAGACAATATGCAGTGCAAAGAGTATTCATCCTTTCAGATATTTTCTAAAAGGATATTATTCTATTATAAGAAACATATCTACCTGTGTCAACTTATTTTTACGATTTACTCTGTCTTTGGAAACCCAACCCCAAAAGCAGTTCCAAGGGATATACAAACAGAATCTGGATACCCAGGATATCCTTCTGCCATCGCTGTCCCGTCGTGTAAAAAAAATACATGAACCTGCCTTCCTAATCGTTTTCCTAATTCGGATTCAAAATATTCTCCATAGTTTTTTTTATATAAAGAAAGTTTTCCGTACCCACCCCGATAAGCAAATGTACCATTTCGTACATAATTGGCAATGCTTAAAACAAACTGGTTTCCTACTCTTTTCTGATGGGATTCCACATGTTTTACAGTATTAATCAAAACATTCAGCATATATTCACTTAAGTTTTCTGCTTCTATAATTTCTAATGCAGGATCTTCTACAATCCAATCCACATGTTCACTTCGCATCTTTTCAAACACTGTTATCTGTTCTACTTTACCGTTCTTTCTAGTCAAAAAACTCCTTTTTACAAAACTCTGACCATAATCCAAGACAACAAAACCATCTGCATTTTCTTCTAAAAGATGGGACGCACAGCCATATAACGCAGCATGAGCACTGTCTTTTCCAAGAATAATCTGATAACCATCCTGATGGAATTCCCTTAGGGTTTCTTCATAATAATACTTCAGCTTTCTGCCAATCTCACCACTGGCAAGACCTCCAGACAAAATAATCGTCTGAATGCCTGCCCAATAGTCCCAGTGGGCATCTGTCCAGTCCTTCCGCATTTTTCGATTTTCTGGTTCCCCCTTTTTTATGGTCATTAGAATCAGTGCCAGACGTCTTCCAAACTTTCTTACAATTTCTTCTGCCGTATCGGAAATACTTTTCTTTTCACTGTGAAAGCAGCCTGCCAAAAATCTTGGAAGATCCTTTTCTTCTGTCATTTCCATACAGATGCACAAAGAATCTGCATTCCTTTTGATTTCTTCTACAAACTGTCTGGTTGAAAATATATCCATGGCAGTTTTTCCTGCTAGTTCCTCATCTATTTGAAATGGCAGTTTTTCAATTACTATTTTATTAATTGAGGCATTTATTCCTAAGGCACCATCTGCCAAAAACGGATTTTTCATATGCTCTCCTCCTACATACAAGCGCATTTTGCATACAATGCATGTAGTATAACATCTTGCTATATTTTATTCAAATCCATTCTTCCTGTGACACCTAAATTAACAACATTTTTCCTCTAAAATTTCTGTTAATGCATTTCCACTGCTGCTATGGCAGCGCACTACCTGAGCATTAGTCTTTCCAGCTTCCATTAACGCACATTTCACCATCTTGTGGGAAACCGTATTGGTAAATAAAACGATTAAATCCGGATTTCCAATCTGACTTCTTAAATTTCCAGACATCTGAGTAAATACCTTTGCCCTGCACTTAAAGTCTTTACAGATTTTTTTATATTGACATACCATGCGATCATGACCGCCTATAATTACGATACTCATAAACTCACCTTTTCCTTATTTGTTCATTCCTATTCTTTCGTTATATTCTTTGGTTAGTTTTGACTAACCTCTTATCTCTATCATAAAGCATTGGACTTTTCATTTCAAGGGAATTATTGAGGAAAGATTATCAATAACGTGAAAAATCAAACTTCTTGCATTTTCCAGCAAACCATAGTAAAATCCTCTTCGAACTATATTGAACAGAGAACAAAGGAGGAACTTATGGCTGCTGCAAATGATAAAAAATTAGGAACCAAATCTATTGGCAGGCTGGTCGTTTCCATGGCAATTCCATCGGTTATGGCACAACTTGTCAATGTTTTATACAACATAGTTGACAGAGTTTATATCGGACATATTAAAGATGTAGGAACACGGGCTCTGACTGGGCTTGGCGTTTGTTTCCCAATCCTGATGCTGGTTTCCGCATTCAGTGCATTTGTGGGATTTGGAGGTGCACCACTTGCTGCCATCCAGCTTGGAAAAGGGAATCGAAAAGAGGCTGAAAAAATTCTTGGAAATGGAATTTTAGTACTGATATTCTTTTCTGTTATGTTAACCACCATCTTTCTAATTATTAAGGAACCAATACTCTACGCATTTGGTGCCAGTGAAAAAACTATTGAATTTGCATTATCTTACTTAACTATTTATCTGTGCGGAACTATATTTGTCCAAGCTGCCACCGGACTGAATCCATTTATCACCTGCCAGGGACAGGCAAAAACAGCGATGCTTTCTGTTGTAATCGGTGCAGTAATTAACTTGGTGCTGGATCCGATTTTTATTTTCGGAATGGATATGGGTGTAAAAGGTGCTGCTCTTGCCACAATTATTTCCCAAGCCTGTAGTGCTGTCTGGGTTGTTCATTTTCTATCTTCTGAAAAATCCAGCATCCACATTCTATGGAAAGAGCTAAGACCAGATTTTAAAATTATCGGTTCCATTGCAAAACTTGGTATTTCACCATTTATTATGCAGGCAACGGAAAGTCTGATTAATATCGTATTTAATACGGGACTTCAGAAATACGGCGGCGACCTATACGTCGGTTCCATGACAATTATGCAGAGCGTCATGCAGCTTTTTGTTATGCCGGTACAGGGAATTACCATGGGAACCCAGCCAATTATCAGTTATAACTACGGTGCCGGAAATCACGACCGTGTCAAACAGGCATTCCGCTATTCCTTACGGATTACCCTTACATTTACCTGTATCTGTACCCTTTCTGCATTCCTGATACCAGGTGTATTTGCAAGGATGTTTACACACAAAGCTGATATGATTGCTTTGGTATCCAAGGTAATGCCGATTTACATGGGTGGAATCTGGATTTTCGGTGTTCAGATGTCCTGTCAGTCTGCTTTTATGGGAATGGGCGAAGCAAAAATTTCTCTGTTCCTTGCTCTGCTTCGTAAAGTGATTCTGCTGACTCCACTAGCTTACATTCTTCCAATGTTTACAGGTGTTATGGGGATTTACTGGGCAGAACCAATTGCGGATACGATTGCCGCTGTGACGACAGGAACTTTGTTTGCACTTAACTTCAAAAAAATACTGGCAAAGCAGGCATAATCGCTCTGCTTTGCCAGTCAGAAATCATAATATTGTATCATAGAAGTGAAAATTCATACGAATTGGAACAAAGGAAGACTTCTTTTTGTTCCATTGGTATGTTATTTTAAATTCTCCAGCAAACTCAGCTGGTGCAATTTCAACTGGCACAACAGCTGTATAATACGTTCTCTTAAAATTATATTTTGTAATAGAATCATATGCAATTTTATCATAAAGCTGGGTTGTATCTATCCCCTTACATATGGACTGATAGGTTTTATTTTTCATTTTTATAATTACTTTAGTGCCCTTAATACTGGAAGTCACATTAGAACCAATTACTACCGAAGGTTTTTCTGTCGAATAAGATTTCAATGTACTTCTGTCTAAAATATGTAATTCTTTTTTATCAAAACCAGTTCCTTCGCCTTCCGTGCAGCAGACAACAATATGTTTACTGTCTATCAGATGAATGGTTGGTTCAAATCCAGGCTTACAAATATTTTTCCATTTAAAATACTTTACTTTCTTTCCAGACTTCAGATAAAAGCCATTATACATACTCTCTGTATTTTTTTTATCATAATACAGAAATATCTTTTCACTTTTCATATCTGCAATTAAATGTTTTTCCTGGTATTTTTTTCCTCCTGCTTGTACCTGCGTACAAAAACTTCCTGTCAGCATAAGAATCACCAATGCAATCACACTTGGAACTAATTTTTTCATTTTTTTCATTTTTATAATCCACCTTTCTGAGTAAGACGCTGATGGCGGTTTGAAACTTTTTTCAAATACCATCGCCCTTTCTAAATTATTTTAAAAATACAAACTCTTCCAGTTCAAATAAATGCCTCCCCTCAAACATCTCTTTAAACCAGCCGCCGCTCATACCTTCCACAACAAAATACAATGCATGTCTTCCTATAACTTTCTTCACTACTGATTGGTACACATTGGAATCCATACCAATTTCACAAATACCAATTTCTTCTCCATTTTCTGGTTCATCCAATCTTAAGTGAATCGCAGATTTGCATCCGGTTCCAGTTACCTTCACAGCAAACTTCATTGTCTTGCTGACAAAATCCTCACCAAAGTCGAAATATTTGTATCCAATCACACAGCCACTGGTAATTCCAGATACCATTCTGGTAAATATATTCCGCTCATTGACAAAGCAGCCGCCTTTCAGCACGCAGGCTAGTTCTGCCTTTGTCTGCTCATATGGAGAAAGTGCATCATCAAAACCAAGAGACGTCATTTCTACCTGAGGAATCGTTCCGTCTGGCAGAATTTCAATTTTTTCCACACAGCCACGACGTGACATAACCGTGCAATTGGTCATTCGATGATAGAAAATATACCACTGCCCATTTATCTGACAGATGGAACCGTGATCATTTCCACCTGGATAATCAACACCATTATCAACAATGGTGCCACGATAGTTAAATGGGCCAAGGGGCGACTTGGAAGTAGCATAATCCAAACGGCTTCCGATTTTAGGTGAATAAATCAGATAATACGTATCTCCGATTTTTCTTGGAGAACATGCCTCAAAGAAACCAAATGGCTCTTCTGCTGGAATGATATCCGGCGTATAGGAGCCATCTATAATTTCATACATATTATCAGCATTGATTTTCGCCGCAAAGGAATGCTCATATCCACAGTAAATATAAACCTGCCCGTCATCATCTACCAGCACACCTGGATCAATAAACCAGCCTTCTTCGTAACGGTCGATATATTTTTTATCTTCCGGATGGAATTCATATTTCGAAAGAAGCTGAAATGGTCCTTCCGGCTTTTCGCTGACAGCAACACAGCCTCTCGTTCCCATTATGTAGGCATATAAATAGTACTTTCCATCTTTTTCAACTACATCTGGTGCATATAAATCATTGTCATGTGTCCAATCTGTATCGGATGTATGATCCCGATCCGGTTTGGTATGAAAAATATGGCCATGGCATGTCCAGTGTGTTAAATCGTCAACTGGTGCAGACCAGACCTTTAATTTATAATCGCAGAATTTATCTGAGCCTGCATTATCATGAGAACCATACACATATACACGTTCTCCAAATACATGTGGCTCTCCATCAGGAATATACTCCCATGTCGGTAAATATGGATTAGGCATAACAAATACCTCCTGAATTTATTTATAATCTCTCGGAATCTCTAAGCCAATAAATTCAAGGCTTTCAGATTCCTTTTCTATTAAAATCCCCCACTTTTTTTGCCGAAAAAGCTTGACAAATCCTCAAAAATTTGCGGCGAAGCCGATTAAATGTAAATTATTTTTTCGGCTTGGAGGCGATTTTTTATGTTACCT
>CAKSBP010000064.1 GCA_934438135.1 uncultured Clostridium sp.
GAGAATAATATTTACTTTTCAACGTGCAATGCCAGTGTTTTGCCGGCATGATCACTCAAGATTCCGAGAGATTATTTATTTTCCGGCAGCCGCATCAATGTGCGTTCCACCCTTTCATGAAATTCATCTGGTTTCTCCGGAAAGGCATTGTTCCAATCATACTTTTTCATGTAAAAACCTCCCATATGTATTGTTTTCCTGCACGTAACAATCTTTTTCTGATTCCTCTAACATCCGCTTCAGTTCTTTTCTCCCTTTGGAAAGCCGACTCTTCACCGTCCCCGCCGGAACCTTTAGAATTTCCTTGATTTCCAACACGGAATAACCTTCCAGATAAAATAAAACAACTGTAATCCGAACTTTTGGCTTCAGCCTAAGAATTGCCTGATACAACTCAGAAAAATCTTCTTTTTCCTTCCCATGATTTTCAAAATATTCTTCATTCTTCATATGAAACTACCGGCTTCTGGGCTCTTCGGATTTTATAAGATTCGTTAAGCATAATCCGTACCAGCCATGTCTTAAAATATTGTTCCTGTCTGAGAGTATCTAATTTTTCATAAGCATGGAGAATTGCATTTTGAACTGCATCTTCACAATCCTTTTCTTCCATTAATATCGTGCGGGCAACAAGGTATAGTGTGTCTTCGGCTTCCTGTACCTGCTTTATAAACGTTTCTTTTTTCAATGGTTCTCACCTTTCCCAAGCAATATGCAGCGCTGCTTCTTTGCTTTTTACACTAATTAGATGATTTGGAAATGGAAATGGTTCATTTTAATTTTAAAAATTAAGAAAAATCCTTCCGCTCTACAATCGCTGTTGAAACATATACTCCCGCAATATATAAAATAATTCCTGAACCTAATACTGCATAAGAAAACATCTCCTTATGCTCCAATACATAGGACAGAATGGATGTGCTTCCATCTTTAATTCGTTCAAAAAGCACCGTCACCCCAAAAAACATAACAAATGCTGGAACCAGTCTGATTACTGCCATAAGCTGCTGGCTCTTTCCCTTTCCAATGGCATACATTAGAATATTCTGGAGCATCCCAAGAATCAGGGACATCCCTGCTGCTGCTGCCAAAAAGGAAATACCCTCAAACATTTCCTGTCCATCATGCCTGTTTCGTACCATAATAAGCACCGTCCCAAGTATCAATGAAAATGCATACAATACTCCACCATACAAAAAGCGTCCAGCTACCCGGTCTCTGCTCTTTCCTGGGAGCATATTAATAAATCCTGATTCTGACGTCTGCTCCATCGTAAAAGGATATACCGCCAGTATCAATGCGATAAAAAACAAATAACATGGTCCAACCATGGCCATCGATGCATTCAATGTAAACATTGCTGCACAAAGAAGAAAAAGTGCCATCAATTTAAACTGTGATTTACTTCTCATCCAGTCAATTTTTAAATATTTTACTGCTGCTTTCACGCAATCCCTCCTTGTCTGCTGCCAATCATATGAATCATAATCTGATCAATTGCTGGCTTTTCAAATACAAATCCCTTCTTCAGAACAGCTGCATTTTCACTGCTTACCAATGCTTCAAATGCAAACCTTTTTTCTTTGAGGCCAATCAGAACTTTCCGCATCTCATTAGTAAGTTCTTTTGCATCTCCCTTAACAATCATGTACGACTCTAAGAGTTCATCTTTCGTTTCATTTAGAACAATTCTTCCATCTTTTATAAAAACGATATAATCTGCAATGCTCTCCAGATCATCGAGCATATGCGTGGAAAATAAAATACTTTTTTCACCATCTTCAATAAAATCCTGTAATAGTTCCAGAATCTCAGCCCTCATAACTGGATCTAAGCCATTAGTTGCCTCATCCAAAATCAAAAGCTTCACATCTCGGCACAATGCCGTAAGAAACATCAGCTTCACTTTCATTCCACGGGAAAAATCCTGAATCTTTTTATTTTCCGGCAGATTCCAGTCCCTTACCATCTGATTAAACTTTTGTTCATCAAAACTTACATAAAAATCTTTCATAATAGTACGAATATCTTTTAATTTCATTTCTTTTGGAAAAAAAGATTCATCCCCAATAAATCCAATCTGTTCCTTGTAATGAATCGGGTTATCCACATATCGAATTCCATTTACATAGACTTCTCCACTATCTGCTTTACATAAATGGTTGATTAATTTAATCGTTGTGGTTTTCCCCGCTCCATTCTGCCCCACATATCCCATAATATATCCTTTTGGCAGATTAAAAGAAATATCTTTCAGTGAAAACTGTTTAAAACCTTTGCTTAATCCCTTGACTTCCAATAAATTCATGTAATCACTCCTTCCAGAGCCGTTTAAGAATCTCTGCCAGCTCTTCCTTCTTCATACCCAGCCGCTTCGCCGTCTTCACCGCTGTCTCCATTCCTTCCTCAATTCTTATCAGATACTGTTCCCGCAGAAAGTCATTCTTCGGTGAAAGCACAACACTCCCTTTTCCCTGCCTGGATACAATAAATCCTTCTTCCTCCAGGTCATTATAAGCCCTTGTTGTCGTAATAACGCTGACCCCGATTTCCTTGGCAAGTTTCCGAATGGACGGCAGAACTGTTCCTTCTTGAATCTCTCCATTTAGAATCTGTTCTTTCATCTGCTCCTTTATCTGTGCATAAATGGGAAGTTCTGATTGATTTGAAATTATTATTTTCACTATTTACCTCCAGTTTATATCCTTTGCAAAGTTCATACTGTATATATTAAATTATATACAGTATGAACTTTCTGTCAAGAGGAAACTATAAAAAATGGAAGAAAGCTTTTGTCTTCTTCCATTTTATCTTTTATTCGAATAGAAACTTCGTTCCTGTATGAATCGGATGAAGTTTGTCTCCCATTACTTTCTTTAGTATTTGATAGGCTTCTTCCCCAGTACAATGGCCTGTATAAAATTCTGTTTTCATTTCTTTCAACTGGCTTCCAAATTTCTGAATAAACATTTCTTCTTCTGGTGTATACTCCTCTGCACTATGAAAATGAATCAGATGAAATCCTCCCATATAAATTTCAGGCTCTTCTAAAAACAACTTCCTATATTCATCCAGAATATTAATAACTCCATTGTGAGAGCATCCAGACAGCAGATACTTCTTTCCATGCTGCGTAATAACCAGATTCTCCTCATGGGTAAAATCATCCTGAATAAAACCATTCTCTGTTTTCTGCTTCATTTCCTGATTGCTAACCGGCCAGCTTTTACGTCCCATTACATTCGTAAACAAAAATAATTCTTCATCCAATTCCTGATTTCCATCCAGAAACCTTATTCTCGGATTTTCCTTTAACTTCCTATCAAGCCCAATATACTTTTCCTCTGCTGCATTACAGTGATAATGTTCTTCAAAGGCATTGCTCCTCATGTAAATTAGTGCCTTTGTATTTAATTTTAAAAATGTTTCAATCCCCCCAGCATGATCATAATGTCCATGGGAAAGAATTACCGTGTCTACCTGTGTCAAATCTACGCCTAGCTTTTCTGCATTTCGGGCAAACATGCCGGTAGAGCCCGTATCGAATAAGATTTTATGTTTCTCGGTTTCTATGTACAAACTCAATCCGTGCTCATGCTCCAATTCTGAAGTATCACTTGTATTTTCTACTAAAGTAACAATCTTCATTTTCTTTCTCCTTTTTTAGTATTTTTGGTTCCGATATCGTCATTTGATACCAGAACCTTGTTTTATTGTAGCATATTCTCCACTAAAATCTTAGACATTTCTCCACAGACTTTTTCATGCCTATCTACTTCAAATATTCAAAATTTCTAAGTTATCTTTTTTATATTCAGGTATTTCACTTCTAATCTCAAACTCCTGCATTTTCAAACACATCTTTTCCACTGCCTGAGCCATATCCAGCATTTTTTCTTTCAGGCTTTCCGCCATTCCAGAATCCTTTTCTACAATTTCGGACATCCCAGTAACATTTCCTTCGAATACTTCCAGCTCCTGAAGCTGCCCATGGGAGACCTCCGAAACTTCTGAAACCATTTCTAATATCCGATGAAATTCATCCACTACTTTACTAATTTCTTCACCAGTATGTTTTACAACGCTTCGCCCATTATAAAGTTCATCCGTACAGTTCTTTATATACATTTTTGATTTCTTTGTAATTTCAACAGTCTGCTCTGACAGCTTACGGATTCCATCTGAAACCACAGCAAATCCTTTTCCAGCTTCTCCGGCTCTTGCAGCCTCAATAGAAGCATTTAATGATAGCAGACGGATTTCTTCTGAAATCTCATCCATATTCTTCATAAACTCTTGAAGGTACTCACTAGATTCTACCGTCCGTCTCATAACTTCCTGTAAAATTTCCATGCTATGAAAACACTCGTCCACATGGCCGCTGATGCTGACTTCTTCAGACTGCACCTTCTGGATTTTTTTCAGATTCTCCTGAACCTGTTCTACAATTTCTTCAATCGAAGAAGACAGTTGCTGAATAGATGCTGCATTTTCCAATGTATCATCTACAAGAATATCCGCAATCCTCCGACTTTCCTTTTCGGTCTCGGCAACTACCTTCGTCCCTTTGCTAATCTCCTCTACAACCTGATTCAGTTCCTCCACAATAATATGTAATGCATCTCCGATTTGTTTAAAATCCCCTTTGTACTTATAATCCGTCACAATACTGTACTGTTTATCTGCTAAAGCTTCCAAAACCTGACCAATGTTTTCAATATATCCTTTTAAAGTCTTCATGGTATCACGAATGCTGACAGCTAAAAAGCCCATCTCATTCTGTTCCTGATAGCTAATCATATAATCCAGATTTCCCTGTTCCATTTCCTGCATTGCCTGCACAATCTGTCTTATTGGTTCACGGATTAGATCCTGCATCTTCTTTCCTCGTTTCCTGCTAATTAAAATCGAAAAAATAGTAGCGGCAATCACAACAATAAGGGAAAGGATAGACACAAATATAATCTGCTGTATCCGCTTCTCACAGCTTCTTGTAACCTGAAAAGAAAGTTCCTTACAAATATCTGCTATCTTCTCCATTTTAGGTGCATAATCCGTATCCAGTACCTGAAGTGCCCTCTCTGAATCTGCCTTTGCCGAGCTGCTTAAAATGGCAAGGTGCCTTACTTTTAATGCCTGCTGCAATATTACCTGAATACTGTTTAATTTCTGTTTTTGTTCCGGCATCATCTGCCTTAATGTTTTAATTTTCTTCTGTATCTCCATATCGTAACTGATACTAAGCTGGTCATACTCTTTCTTTTCCTTTTCTGTAGCTGCCAGACACATTTTAAATACACTAATCTGCTCATTTAAATTGTCTTTCTCCAAATCAGTAACCATTTCTTTCATTGTCGTATTTTCCTGCTCCATCTGATTCAGATTCCAAAGAAGTGTTACATTGACGCATAAAAATAAAAAGGAAATTCCTAAAAAGATTCTTCTGTTTTCTCGAAATGTTTTCTGTACAATTTGTAAAATGGAATGACTACGGGCCTTTTTCATATTCTTTTCCCCCTTGCTCAATTTTCCATTTTTAATTATAGTGCCGTACAGATTTTCCTGCCATCAATTCTATGTAAAATCTTTGTAAGTAAACTGCTTTATTTTAACCTTTTACGCACAAAAAAGAGGACCGTACATCATCTCTGATATGCGGTCTTCTTTCTATAATATATTACTGAATTTTTACTTTTACTTTCTTCGTTACCTTCTTATTTGACTTCGAAGTAATCGTAATTGTTACCGTCTTTCCTTTTCCTGCTTTCTTCGTTTTTACAATACCCTTTGAAGTAACTGTCGCATATTTTGTATTGCTGGATTTAAATATTACCTGTTTATTTGTTGCATTGAAAGGAACTACCGTATAATTTAACCTCACGGAATTTCCGGCTTTTACTTTCTTAGTAGTTGTGTTTACCTTAATACTGGAAACCCCACGAGTTACTGTAATCTTCACTTTTCTAGAGTTTACAGATACCTTCTGTTTTCCACTTGTGCTTGTAACCTTACAGAAATAATAATAGCTTCCAACCTTTTTGCTGGATGGTGTATAGCTTGCTTTTGTTGCTCCTTTAATCGGTGTTGCTTTGGAGTAACTATTTGTTTTGCTTACATACCATCTGTAACTCAGGTTCGTTCCCTTTGCAGTTACCTTAAGCATTTTCATCTTCGCACCGTATTTGTAAGTATACATTTTTACTGTATTTCCACTTCCGGATGGAAGGTTTCCGTTAATAACCGGTTTTGCCGGCACTGTGCTGGCAGATGGTTTCACACTTGGTGATGCAGAAACCGTTGGCTGTACCGATGGTTCTGTACTTGGTTCAGCGGAAACCGTTGGTTCCACAGATGGCACTACACTTGTAGTAGGTTCTGGGCTTTCTACTGGTGCATCGCTGGTTACTGGTGTTTCTGTTATTGCTGGAGTTTCTACTATTTCCTGTCCATCCACGATTAATTTAATATCGCTGAATGTAACATCTGCTGCTCTGGAAACAAACATTCCAACATAAACATAGTTTTCATCAATTGCAGTAAGTTTAAAATCAAATCCTGCGGAAATTGGCTGTTCATTTCCAAATGTACAAGTATATCCATCGGAAGTACCTGTTAATTTTAAGGAAACAGTATCCCCTTCACTAACTGTATTTACGCAGGTTCCACCCTGAGTCAGAACGCCACTTTTTCTTGCAAAGCTATTCCATACAGAACCTGTCTTTGTCAATTTCAAAGGGGCTGCTGCTACATAGTCACCTAATGTGCTGCCTAAATACTGATCCAGGTACATATCATCTCTTGCCATAAGTCCAAAGGAAACCTGATCGTTTAAAGTAAGACTGTTTACTTTTGCATTTGCAGTCAATGTAAATGTACTGCTTGCAGGCAATTTATAATAGTACATTGCAACACCATCTGATTTGGCAGAAATCTTACCTTTATTATTAAATACTGCAATATTCATATTTCCATCTTTGTCTGTAGCAAGATTAAAGTTTTCTGTTGTTGGAGCTAATCCTCCGATGTCGCCAAATACACTACCTTTCCAGATTCCATAGTTACTCCAGAGAACACTTTCTCCTTTAACTGGTACATATTCCACTTCCACATAAGCAGGATTGCTTACCAGATAATCTGCTTTCGCTGGCATAGCTTTTACCATGTCATCGATTACATATTTAGAAAGTCCAGAAACATTTGCTTCTTTTACTGTTTTTGCAATAAAATATGCATTTACCGTACCTCCCCAGATATTTGTATGGGTATTGTCAACGGAACCTGACCTGCTGGAAGTCCATGCATGAAGGTTAATGGTTTCTTCTGCACTTAGCTCATCGTAAAGTGCTTTTGTCATTGCTGTCATATCAACAACGGTAAGATTTAAATCTTTTCCTAAATCGCGGATGGCCTGTGGATAGTCTCCACCTTTAAAACCGCTAGAATCGGACGTAATATGAAGTGCACTGTCTGTCCATACGCCATCATCTGTTCTTCTTACAATCGGTGTACACAATACTGGTGTTGTACCTTTTGCCTGTGCTGGTTTGATATAATTTTCATACAGAGAATTCGCAAAAGAACCCGCTGTCTGATAATCTCCATTTGGATTGGTATAACGTTCTGTTTCTGTCTTTTCATCATTATGCCCAAATCCGATAAATAGATAATCTCCATCTTTCATACCAGATAGTAAAGTCTGATATTCTGGATCCTGTGTATAACTCTTTGAACTTCTTCCAGATAAAGCAAGGTTCTGTACTTCAAATTTATCTGCATTAAAGAACTTACCTAGCTGTGTTCCCCATCCATAACGAGGATAATAATAATTATCTGTAAATGCACTCACTGTGGAGTCACCAATTACCCAAAGAGTATGTTTTTCTTCCACTGGTTTCACATAATAGTGAGGTGTCCAATCTGCAAAGTAATCCTCTGCTGTATAGCCTGGATTTTCTGTAACAACACCAGCCACACGTTTTGAAGTATCTACTGGGGTACCATCTGTATAAACAGAATTATACTCTAAATAGTTCGCCTTCTCCGGAAGGTTTCCGCTCATGCTGGTCCATCCTTCTTCAGAAATAAGCTGGTCATTTTCAAATACAGTATTTACAAATGCAACTCTTGCCTCTGCCCCCCAAGGTCTTCCCAGATGACCTGGTGTAACATAGAATCCAGCTGTCTGGTTTCCAGTAACCTGACAATTTAACATCAGATAACCTTTTTGTGCATAAGCTGGTCTTGCCGCAGTAATGTAACCACCTACTGCGCCTTCTGTTGTATATCCAAAGAATTTTAAATTACAGTTTTCAAAAACAACATCGCCATCACCATAAATATAATCAGTATTACCTTCTATGTTACAGTCTTTGTAATAGCTCTTTGTAGCTGTGCTGCCAGTGTACAATGTATCCTGACTTCCAAGAAAACTACAATTGTAGAATTCTGCCAAATCTCCATCCACGCATAATGCAGCCGCACGTTCTGTTGCTGGTTTCGATGTAACATCTGCACCTTCTTGTGTACGGTCAAAACGAATGGATTCTAATAAACTTGGTTCTACACCATCTGCAATTTCTTCTTCTGTTACATAGCGGTTGAAAGATGCTTCAAATGTAATGTTTTCTGCACGGAACGCAGTTGCTGTCTCTAATACATAAGTACATACGCCCCATTTTGCTGCAATATTTTTCTCATAACAATCAAATGCAGATTCTTCATCATAGTATCCTGCTGCATTTGCACTATAATATTTATAACCAATTCCATAATACCAGGTTAATTTTACTTCCTGCTCTGGATTTTCATTTACAAATGAAATATAAGGTGTTTCTACTAAAATCTGTTCACGATAAGTACCCGGTGCAATATGAATTTTAATTCTCTTTTTTTCAGAATCTGGATTCATTGCTTTTGCTGCTGCAACGGCATCTTTTACCGTATTAAAATTCATTTCTTTTTCTGGACATCCAACATAAATGTCACTTACCCAGTCCATTGTTTCTTCTACTTTCTGCGACGATGTAAATAATAAATTCTTTGTTACATCTCCGCCGTTTACTACTATATGAGATTTTGTCTGATAACCATCAACATCTGCTCTTACACTGTAAGAACCATCACGAAGAGAAACTTCATATCCATTTTCTGTTACCGTTCCTGTATACGTATAGGAATCCTCTACATTTGTAAAATGAATCCCTTTTACTTCTGTTTCTTCGGATAATCCAATTAATTCTCCTGATGCTTTATGTGTTGGTTTTAATGCAACTACAATGTTGTCTTTTGTATTTTCTAAAACAGCAATCGTTTCTCTACTTGTCAGTTCATAATCGTTTACCCCTGTCATAATAAGTGTATATTCCACGCCTGGTTCTAACAAAGCAGTAAAATTCATATTACCATCCACCGTTAAATCCACATCATCTGCATTGGATTCTACGGATGCTTTGAGTAAGAAATCTAAATGAGAAGTGTCATAAGAACTATCAAACCCTGTTACTTTACCACTATATTGATAAAGTTCCTTTTCTTCCACAACTAACCGGTTTCCAGTGCTTCCTGTCATCATCTGTTCCAGGGATGTCGCCAAGATTCTTGTTCCATTGCTGAATCCATATCCCGGTACACCTGACAATACAGCCGTATACGTATAGCCAGTACCTAATACAACGGAAAATTCACTTCCAGTTACCACTGCTTCCGTTACCTGTTTCGTTATATTATTTATGAAATTCACTTTGAAATCAGAAAATTCAGCAGAACCAAAATCAATCGTTCCTGTCACTTTTACCCCAGGAGTTCTTACTACTCTGTAATATGCGTTTTTTCCGTCAGACGCAGTTGTATATAATTTGTAGCTTCCGTCATGTAATGCCACAAAATCTACTTTTGCAGGATCTGGTCCAATTGCTCCCTTTTCTTCCTGCTCTGCATCTTCACCTAAATATTTAAAATACACATTTCCAGAAACATTATTGGTTGTTCCCATGTAAACAGAAATTGTATCGCCTTGCTTTACATTATCAATTTGTATGTAACGACTTGTTGTCGTACCTGTACCGTTACAATAATACATTGCGTGTGATGTATAACCATCTGAAAACTCATATGATGTCTTTGCATACGTTCCTGAAGTATACTTTTTCGTACATTCTTCTACTTCAGAATATAATCTATCATTTCCTTTATAGTTAATTGTTAAATCGCCAAAATTTACACTCAGTCCATTGGCTGCTGTTACAAATAATCCACTGTTTGTCACATTATCAAGTGAATTCCATGCGGTCTTGGAAATATGGTTTTCATAAAGAGAATCATCTGCTTCCTCTATACCACCAATATCCCACACATCAATTTTTCTGTTTTCTGCTGCCTTTACCTGTATCTGCGTAATCATAAGATTCTGAATACATAACGCAAATGCCAGTAATAAAGACACGATTCGTTTCACTCTTTGTCTTTCTGCCTTCCCCATGCTTGCCTCCTATATTATCGTGCTTTTCTTCTTCCTTGGATTTTGTGTAAATACTTACATTTGAATTTTATGCATAGTACACCCATTACCAAGTAATGAAATACATATAGATTTTAAGCTTTTTTTCCAGTATAGTCAATACTTTTGATAAAGTATGTATAACTTTCTGAATTCTTTTTGACTAATATTCACATAAACTATCAATTAATTTTTGTTCTATTATGTGCACTTATTATGAAAATACTTTATTTAAAAAACTTTGTATTTTATTTACATTTTCCTTGCTATCTAGAAGCCATTCCGAGAAAAGCTTTATATTATAAATATCCCGCAGAGAATATTTACTCCCTGCGGGTTTTAATTTCTATTTTTCTCCTGCAATTAAATAACTAAGCGGAAGATTTTTCATTTTTCCTGTAACTGGATTATTGGTTACCTCTGCACTATATTCCTGAAAATCCTTTACCTTAATATCGTTCTCACGAAGTGCATTGATAATATCACTTACCTTATGAACGTACCAGGAACATTCCTTCGCTTCATATTTTTCTCCACTGACATAATCCATTCCATTCGGATAGCTGTATGGCCCATGTTCAAAATAAGAAGCCAATTCTGAAACTTTTGGATCTACATTTTTCTCATCTATCTGCTCAAATAAATAAGCAAAAGGGTGTATTTCATGAATATAGACTCTTCCACCATTCTTTAAGATCCGGCTCACTACCTTAAAATATTCATTCAGGTCTGGGAACCACTGTAGAGAGCCTTCTGATATGTACACTAAGTCAAATAATTTATTATACTCATCCCCGATGTCCAAAATATTTGTTGTAACAAATTTTGCATTCAATCCGGAAATACCCGCTAATTTTTTTGCTTCCTCAATAGCTACATCCGATAAATCAAATCCAAGACCTTTGTCAGCTCCCAGTTTCATCAAAGAGAGCAGTTCGCGTCCATCATTACACTGTAACTGTGCTATATATTTTCCACGAAAATCATACCATTTCAGTTTATCAAGGATTACCTTTTCACCTTCTCTGTTTAACACGGTAAAATCTTTGTCGGCAAATCCCTTCTCAAGAGAATCTCCTCTTGCCTTTTTAAGATATCCCATCGCTTCATTCCACGCTGCTCTGTTAAGATCTACTGTTTTCTTTTCCATATTCTTTTCCTCCTCATCTTTAAACAGACAATATACCTGCCTCGTCTCCTACAACAATTTATTTTCTGGTATACGTTATATAAGTATACCCAATGTTGCCCTTAACTATCTTTTCTATTTTCTTCTCAAATACTTCTTCCGGAAACTCTGGAAAATAGGTATCTCCTTCTGGCTCGGCATTCACTTCCGTAATATAGAGTACATCTGCAGTCTCAACTGCTTCCCGATATAACCGTTCTCCTCCGGAAATAAATATGTCTCTTTCCCCCGCTGCCTCCAATGCTTCCTTTAGACTTCTCATAGTCGTGCAGTTCTCGGCTTCAAATCTCTTCGTTCGGGAAATGACAATGGTATAGCGACCTGGCAGAGGATGGCCGATTTCCTCATAAGTTCTTCTTCCCATAATTACAACATTTCCTAAAGTCAGTTCACGAAAACGGCTTTGTTCTCCAGGAATATCCCATGGAATCCTGCCTTTATTCCCAATTACCCTGTTCTTTGCATATGCTGCAATCATCGCAATCATGTCTTATCCTCCTGTCTGGTATAGTTATCCATATTCTGATTATATCAAAACATTTCCGAGAACTCTATTAAAATTTTCAATGTAATCATTTACCTTTTTAAATTACATTTTTTCATACTATTTCTCAATCATGATTTTTTCCTCCTCACTCCTTCTATTTTATCACAATTTGCTTTCGATTTGTAACTTGTTCCATTTTCTTTCACATAATACAGCAAGCTACATAGTTCTTTTCAAACATTTCTTATACTGCAATTGCTACAAATAAATTATCTTCCTTCTGTCATCGCAGCTATCTTAGGTTCCAGTATTACTGCCAGCCTTTCCATTCTTGTTAACGAACAGACTATAAAATTTCTTCTACTTATAGTACTTCCTGTTGCCGCGTATATTGTGCTACATAAAAACTTATTTCATGTAATTGGATACAAAAAAATACAGTCACACGTTCATGTGTGACCATATTTTTTATACCTGATAACACCATAAATTCTTAATTTGTGAAGAAATTCTGTCATAACTCCAGGATTTTTTACTTCTAGCAATACAGTTAGGATCATTTACCTGAAACCCATCCCTGTCGTATCCATAAATTACAATATAATGTCCAGCAGTTGTAAAGTCCCCGGGTCCTACCGCACAAATAATCCGATGTCCGGCATCCAATTCCTGTTTCATTACATTTTCAGACAGAGACAATTCTCTTGCCGTAACCCCATACCCAGATGATACATCTGTCATTAATGCCCATGACGTTCCTGTACCTTCTACATAATATCCATTCTCTTCACTAAATTGTGCAATTGCATTCGGCGTTGCTGTCTTATCTCCTGTTAAATCTAAAATTACCATAGACAAGCAGGTTGGCCCACATCCTGAAAGCCCAATTACACTTCCACCATAAGAACAATACCCCCAACGCTTATCCCACTGAAGCAATAATGGATGTTCTCCTTTTCCTTCCTTTTTCGTAAATCTATCGTTCTTCTCTCCACTAGCTGTCAAATATCCTTTTGCAAAAGATACCATTTCTGGATTATTTACAACTCCAGCAAGCAACTCCAATGGATACTCTTCTTTATTGATATAAATTCTCTTTATATCTTTATCCGAATGTGCCATTTTCCCTAACTTCTGATAAATTTCTTCGCTTGTCCGTTTCTCAGGTATCCCTACTACATAGTTCTTTCCAGAAGAAAATACCGAAAATGGCATGTCAATTTTTTGTATTCCATATTTCATCAGATATACAATAATTCCCATTAATATAGCTATTTTACAAAACTGCCATAACCGCCTGCGCCGTCTCCTTTTCTTCCATAATTTCTTCCGTTTTCTTGTTCGTTGTGCATCTGTCATATCCTACTCCTTACATAACTATTTTACATTCACTGGTTGAATTTTTTTGATTATCTTATTACTATACTATTATAATCTTATAATCTTCATTAAGAAAGGACGAATTACCATGAAAAATGAAATACTATCTTACTGGGGTGTCCCTTTAAACGGCCGCTTTACTGATAATAATAGCAATGATACATTATGTATTATTCTCCCTGGCATTGCTTATCATCTAGATCGATCCTATCTGGACTATTCAAAAAAACTAGCTTTATCCATGAAAATGGATGTCTTTGAGATGGAATATGGTTTCCAGATTACCAGAACTTCTTTTGATATTTCTTCTCAATTCGAAATCCTTGCTTCTGAATCAATTTCTACCATTTTAAATATAATCAAAAAACCATATAAAAACTATGTCATTATTGCCAAAAGCATAGGTACCTGCATTCAAGTACTTCTGAATAAACAGCTTTCATCCAGTCTACATAATATAAAAAATATTGTTATCAGTCCTATTAATAAAACGGTCAATCTTGGAATTCCCCAAAGTTCATTAGTTTTCACAGGACTTTCCGATCCTTGGATTACTCTTGAATCTATTCAAAAAATAAGAAATATAAATAATATCCGACTTATCACAATTGACAATGCAAATCATTCCCTCGACATCCCAGGTAATGTTTTAAAAACACTAGATATCTTAAAGGAGAATTTTCTTATCATAAAAGATTTTCTATAACAAAAAAACAGCCTTTCGGCTGCCTCCTGTTTCTCCATACCTTCAAAACCACACACTGAATGCTTCCATCCATTTCCCTTTGATTAAGCCCTCGACCTATTAGTAACA
>CAKSBP010000065.1 GCA_934438135.1 uncultured Clostridium sp.
AGATAATATTTACTTACCAAAGTACGTATGCCAGCTACGCTGGCAGTAATCACTCAAGATTCCGAGAGATCATTTATTAGTTAAAACTAACTCTTAGGTAAAAAAATTATGCTTCCTCTTTTTTGTTCTGCTGTATTAGGGCATTTAGGACGGTTACCATAGAGATTATTTTTCCTGTCTCATCCGAAATCCGGATACTCCATACATGGGTTCTACTCCCATGATGCACCAATTCTCCTTTTGCCCGTAAAAATCCATCTGATTTTTTTGCTTTCATATGATTTCCACTGATTGTCTGCCCCATTGCATGATAATTTCCATTTCCAAGCATATTCGATGCATATCCTGCTGTTATTTCTGCAAACGCTAGAATAATTCCACCGTTCACATATCCAAATGGCTGTGCATGGAATTCGCCTAATTTCATAACAGCTGTATATTTGTCATTCTCTACATCAATTGTTTCTATCTGCATTGCTTCAATTAAATTCATCTTATCTCTCCCATACCTGATATTCCTTCTGCATACGTCTAAGCACATTTTCATTTATCTCTACGCCAATGCCAGGAGCATCTGGAACTTTCATCCTTCCTCCTTCAAACTGGATAGGAGGTTTAATAACATCCTCTTCAAAATATCGTGTGGAATCAGATAAATCACCTGGTATATAAACATCTTTTAGTGCTGCCATCTGCACATGCAGTATTTTAGAAATTCCGGTCTCTACCATACTGCCGATCCAAAAACGGATTCCATGCTGTCTACATATATGAATCATTTCTCTAGCATAATACAGTCCTCCTACACGCCCTGCCTTTATATTCAATACTTGAAAACATGCCATTTGAATTCCTGTTTTTAAGTCTTCTAACGTCTGTATGGTTTCATCCAAACAGATTGGTGTCTGAAATTCTTTCTGAATTTTTTTATAATCCAATATACTATTTACAGCAAATGGTTCTTCCAGACATAAAAGATTGAATGAATCAAGTTCTTTTAGCTGCATACTTTCTGATGGCGGAAAACTTTGATTCGCATCCGCTAAAAGTATAATATATGGAAACTCTTTTCTGATTTCCTGCAGTTTTTTAACACCATTATCCGGATTTATTTTTACCTTAAAACGTCGACACCCAGAACGATATCCCTTTTCGATCTGACTGCATACCGCACTCGTTTCCAGGTCTCCAATAACAATTCCTAATGCAATGGTAGGATTTTTCTGTTCTCTAAATACCATTGATATTATATTTTCTCCCTGCTGTCTAGCATACAAATCTAATAAAGCATTTTCCACCCCGCATTCTGCCATAGGCACATTATGAATACAGTGTTCGTGAAAAGAAAAAGGATGGCTGATATCATTCTTTAACAAATACGGAATATAATCCTTTTCTAATACTTTCTTAGAGTACTCTAAGGTTTCTTCTGTATAAAACGGCTCCTTAAATGAAACGATTTCTCCATAGCCTACATTTCCATCTTCTCCGCTTAATTTTAAGACCAGCGTCTCTCTTTCTGGCAATGATGTTTTTACTGTATGAAAGACAAACTTCATTGGAAGGCTTAGATGGAATAATTCTGCTTTTTTTATCCTCACTCCTTCTTTTCTCCTCTCAACAGCGTTCTCTCTATCTTACCAGATGCATTCTTCGGTAGTTCTTTTCGATAAATTATCTTTTGTGGAATCTTATAACCAGCTAAATGAGCTGACAGATACGATTGTATTTTTTCTTCTGCCATCTCTGACACCAAATACAGCACCGGTCTCTGTCCCCATTTCGGATCGGATTCTCCTATCACTGCACATTCTTTGATTTCTGAAAGCTGATAAAGCAGGTCTTCCATTTCTTTCGGATAAATATTTTCTCCGCCAGATATTATAATGTCCGTTCTACGGTTTAATAGATACAAAAATCCATCTTCATCCAGATATCCAATATCATCCGTATTAAAACTTCCTATTCTTCTATTCTCTCCAAGATATCCCTCCATGAGCATAGGACTTTTTATCCAGATTTCACCCGCGCCATCCGAAACTTTATTTTTAATTTCAATCGTTACTCCGGGAAGAGGTTTTCCTACTGATTTCATCTTTTCTGGGTATTGAAGTACCGAAAAAGTAGTACTTTGACTCAAAGTTTCTGTCATCCCATATGTCTTATAAATAGGAAGTTTTTTCTCCACACAATTCTTTACTAAAGTGTCTGGAATAAACTCTCCACCCAGAAGAATTACCCGAAGTCTGTTTTTCCCTATTCTTTGGTAAATTCTCTGAAGCATCGTGGGAACCAATGAAATCATATTGATTCTCCCTTCCCGGATTAACGTGAGCACTTCTTCCTCATTGAATTTAGGAAGAATTGTAACTGCCGTCTTATTATAAAGACTTCGAAGCAGAACTGTTAATCCACTTACATGAAATAATGGAAGTGTAATCAGCCAGTTATCCAGGCTTTTAACTCCAAGAATTTCTGCTGATGCTTCTACATGTGCACGTATCTGACGCCACCTAATTGGCACTGATTTAAACTTTCCTGTTGTGGCACTCGTATTCAGAATAACTGCTGTTTCATCATCTGCTGCATTCCATGAGGAAAAAGAAATGGGGCTTTCACCAAGCCGTTCCCCCTCTTCAAATGTAATTACTTTGATAGAATCCAGTTCTTCTGCTCTATCCGAGAAGAGAACGTGTATATCACATGCCTCTGCCTGCTTTTCTACTTCTTCCTTCGTTAAATGTGCATTTAAAAGAAGAATTTCCTTCTTGAGATAAAAAAGTGCTAATATATAAAGTGCCATTTCTTCTGAATTAAAAGAATATATTGCTGTTCTTTTCTCATCCTTTAGTATCCCCCAGAGTTTTCGTGCCAGACTAAGGGTTTTATAGTAAACATCCTCATAAGTACGACGATTCATACACAGTTTCTCTGGATGATTTTTATATCCTTCTTTCAGCCAGTCCATTTCTTTCACCTGCTTTTTATTTTTCATTCCATACTCTCCTTACATATCAAGGGAATTTAGGAAACTTCTTAAAATCCGGCTCTCTCTTTTCCTTAAAGGCATCCCGCCCTTCTTTTGCTTCATCAGTCGTATAATAGAGTAAGGTAGCATCTCCTGCAAACTGCTGCAGCCCTGCAAGTCCATCCGTGTCTGCATTAAAGGATGATTTCAGAAAACGCAGTGCCATAGGTGAATGTTTCAAAATCTCTTTTGCCCATTTTACCGTTTCTTCTTCTAAATTTTCAAATGGTACCACTGCATTCACCATTCCCATTTCCAATGCTTCCTTTGCCGTATACTGTCTACATAAATACCAGATTTCTCTTGCTTTCTTATGTCCTACCATCCTTGCAAGATAACCTGCTCCATAGCCGGCATCAAAGGAACCCACATGAGGACCTGTCTGTCCAAATTTTGCATTTTCAGATGCGATCGTTAAATCACATACAATATGCAGCACATGTCCGCCTCCAATTGCATAACCATTTACCATGGCAATTACCGGCTTCGGAATAATACGAATCAAATGCTGTAAATCTAATACATTTAATCTTGGGATATTATCATCTCCCACATAACCTCCATTTCCTCGTACTTTCTGATCTCCTCCAGAACAAAATGCTTCCTTGTCAAGCCCTTTTCCATGATTTGCACCAGTAAGCACAATTACACCTACTTCACTGTCATCTCTTGCTCTGCTAAAGGCATCCAGCATTTCCATAACCGTTTTTGGACGAAAAGCATTTCGAACCTCTGGCCTGTTTATTGTGATTTTAGCAATTCCATCCCATTTTTCATAAAAAATATCCTCATACTTTCCCTCTAATCGATTCCATTTTATCTGTTCCATACTCATTCTCCTTTCTTAAAAATTCGATTACTTTATTTTGATATATCACTGGCTTTTCAATATGTACGTTATGACCACATTCTGAAATGATACATAAAGTCACATTTAGATTTTCCTTTTGAAACACACGGCCAATTCTACTGTATTTTCTATCTAAACTTCCACATATATACAGCACAGGCATAGTAAGTTTCTTTATCCGTCTTTTCAGATAAGGAAACGTTCCCTGTCCGCTTCCTTTCAGTGTTGCCGCCAATGCATAAGGCTCATTTAAAAGACGACGCTTTTTTATCTTTCTTTGAACTGTATTCGGCAGTTTTTTCTGACTTTCAAAAATAGGGAGTACATTCCAGTACTTCTCAAACCAAATAATTCCTTGTTCCATAATATTCTCAGCTAATTGCATATCCTTTTTTCTACGCTGCATACGCCTGTAAAATCCACCAATTCCATAAGAACCACTTTCTAGAATCAGTTTTTCTACACATTCCGGATAAGTAATAGCAAATAATAATGCAATACGTGCCCCCATAGAATATCCCATCAAAGAAAACTTTTTTAATCCCAGCTGTTTTGTCAAAATATATTTCAGCTGTTTCATAATGCTGGAAACATGATATGCTTTCTTTGCCAAGGGTTTATCACTCTTTCCATGTCCTACAAAATCAATTAAAATTTTAGAATACCCTTCTATTTCTATTTCTTCCCATGTTGTATGATCCTCTGAAAATCCATGCAAGCAGACCAATGGTTTCCCATCACCTTCTTGACATATATAATAGAATATTCCCTTTTTTCTCCATTGCATCTATTGCCATCCTCCAGGTGTGGTATACTTTTTATGCAGTTCTCTGCTTACTTCCATATTCGTACAGATTTCTATTATGCTGATTCCCTTCTGTCCCAAGGACGCTGCTATATACTCAAAAAATTTTTCATAGCTATCTGGTTTATAATAATGTATTCCATATAAATCCTTTAATCCTTTAAAATTCATTCCATGATGTGTGCAGAACAAATATTCAAAGTACTTTTCTCCTTTCTGAGGAAGATACTGAAAAATACCACCTCCATCGTTATTAAAAAGTACAATAATCAGATTTAAGTGATGCGTTTTTCCTGTTAATAAACCATTTAGATCATGATAAAATGCCAAATCCCCAGTTACTAAAACCGTCGGATATCCAGACTGTGCAATACCAAGTGCTGTCGAAATTGTTCCATCGATTCCATTGGTTCCTCTGTTGCACAAAACTTTAATCTGCTTATCCTCTGCCTCCCAAAAATAATCCAATTCCCGTATGGACATACTATTGGCTAATACTAAACGGCTATGCTCAGGCATAAGTTTCTGAAGCATATGTACGACTTTTCCTTCAAACAGTGTTTCTTCTTTGTCAACACTATTTAACTGCTGACGCATTTTTTTCTGTTCTTCCTGCCAATGTCTTAAATAAGCATCTCCTATATTTACTACTGTTACTGTTTTTAAGAATTCTTCTGGCGATGCCTGAATCACTATATTGGTTGTTAATCCAGGATTTCTATACTCCGTTTGACTATCTACCTGAATACATAGTGCTTCTTCCTGTTCTGCAAGAAATTTCTGAAGACGTTTCGATACAGGTGGCTGTCCTAACATAATAATATACTCCGGACTTAGGCTTTTTCGGATTTCTTCTGATTTTAAAAATGCATCATAACTGTCAATAATATAGGAAGATTTTCTGCTTCTTACATTGGAAATCGGATCAGCAAGTAACGGTGCTTTCAAACGATGGGCCAGCATTACTGCCTCCTCCTGATAATTTGAATCCGCATCTCCTCCGCACACAATAATTCCATTTTTCTCTTTCAATACAGACGAATCCCATACTGCTTTCCGTTCACCTCTTACAAAAACAAATGAATTCTTTTTTTTCCCCAGCTGGAAATTCTCCGGATTCAAATCCGGTACTAGTGGTTCCCGCAATGGCACATTAATCTGCACTGGTCCTTTACGATCCCCTTGGCATGCTAAAAATGCTTTCTGCATAACATTTCTAGCATAAATATAAGAATTTTTCTGACAAACTGCCAGTTCTTCATAATATATCACAAAGTTTCCAAATACATTTTGCTGGTTAATCGTCTGTGGTGTTGCTGTATTTCTTAATTCTGGAGGCCGATCTGCTGTTAAAATAATAAGTGGTATTCTAGAATGCCATGCCTCTGTAACAGCTGGATAATAATGTGCACATGCAGAACCTGACGTACACACTAAAACAACTGGTCTCCTTTTTTCTTTCGCAATACCAAGTGCAAAAAAACCGGCACTCCGTTCATCAATATCCATATATACTTCAAAGTTATGTTCACAAAACAGCATAGATAATGGTGTAGAACGCGAACCAGGACTCACTACTGCCTCCCGTATTCCCAGTTCGTACAATTCATCAACTGCAGCCGCAATATATCGTTTCATTCTTTCACCTCTTTCCTATAGACACTCCATAATTGTACGAAACTTATTGCTTGTTTCTTCATATTCTTCCCTGCAGTCTGATTGTTCTACAATTCCACATCCTGCATAAGCATATACTTTATTCTCTTTTATAAGGGCAGAACGAATTCCTACAACAAAAACTCCATCACCGTTCTGATCCACAATGCCGATCGGTGCTGCATACCATCCACGGTCATATGGTTCATACTGCTTAATTAAATTAATCGCTTTTTCTCTAGGTTCTCCGCCCATTGCAGGCGTAGGATGTAGTTTTTTTACCCATTCCAGCAAACTCATATTTTCAGCATCAGCAGTAATCACCGTATGTAAATGAAATAGATTTTTAAGTTCCATAAGCTTCGTTTTTCCTATCGTTATCTGACTAGTAACCTCTTTCATAATATTGGTAATGGCATCTACCACAATTCTATGTTCATAATTATTCTTTTCATCATGCAGAAGCCACTCGCCACGCTCCAAATCATTTTTTCCATTCTTTGCAATCGTCCCTGCTAATGCATAACTTAAAATATGATTTCCTGTTTTCTCTGCCAGAATTTCAGGACTGGCTCCTAAAAAAGTTTCTCCATCTTTATGATACGCAAAAATGAAACAGTTCTTATTATTTTGATAAAGGCGTTTTATCAGATATGGTATGTTGTACTCTTCTTTTCCCTCTAATTCCATACGTCTTGATATTACAACCTTTTTCACCTCATGATTCAAAATATGCTGTTTTATTCCTCGGAACATCCGCTCCCATTCTTCGTAATCATTATTACATATATGATAGGAATTCTTCTTCCAGGATACTTTCCTCTCTTTCATCTGAATTGGTTCTCCTCGGTAATATAATACCGTATCTTTTTCTCCTGCTATCAAGTAGTACTGAAACACAATTCCTTCTTCATCCTTTTCCCTTTCTGTACTCTGAATTCCATAAAAAAACGTCTTTGGATAAAATACATTTATATAATTTTCATATCCTTCTTCTTTTGTAACCGTTTTCCACTTCACTGCACCAATAATAAGCTTCTTTTTAATCGGATGATAAAAAAGCATACGCTCCTGTCCTTCAAACTCTTCCCAAAAATTCAGTACATCTGGTATCCTAATATGCCTGCATCGATACTCCATTTCTACTTCCTCCTTTTTTACGTACCAGATATGTTTCTATTCTATCCAACAACAATCTCGTTCGTAAGAGTCCTCCTCAAATCGTAAGTTAGTTATAACTAACCTCTTTCTTATTTTGTACACTACTTATTGTCATTTGGCAATAACATTGGCAGATTTAACATCTAAATCGGAAAAATTGGTATGAAGCTAAAAATGTGTAATAAAAAACAGACTATCCTCTTTGATATGATAGCCTGTTTATATTATTAAATTTTATTCTTCCATATACCGATCCAGCTCACTTGCCTTATCCATCAGTTCACCAATCAGTTGTTTCGCTTCTGTCACTTTCTGGCGGTTCTGTTGTCCGATTTCTACGGCTTCTGTTGTATTAGCAGTAACTTCTTCGCTTACTGCTGAAATCTGAGTGATGCTGTCAACAATCATATTATTAGAATTCAGCACCTCATTTACCATATCGTCGATTCCCTGCATATTTTGGTTTAACGTATCCATCTTTGATGCAATCACAGTAAAGTTATCTTCTGCCACATTAATAAGTCCACGTTCTTCATTCGTTGCATCCACTACATTTTTTACTACAGACTGGGCATGATCCGCATTGTTATGAAGTTCTGTCACAATTCTGCTGATATTTTCTGTCATCTGTCTAGTCTGTTCTGCAAGTACACGAATTTCATCTGCCACTACTGCAAAGCCTTTACCAGCTTCTCCCGCACGGGCACTTTCAATAGAAGCATTCAATGCAAGCAGATTGGTCTGACTGGAAATATTGAAAATTTCCTTTGTAATAGTTTCTACTTCCATAGAATTCTGAATCAGTGTATCCATAGATGCAATTACAATTTCATTGGATTCTTCAATCTGATTTGCTTTTTTACGTAGAGCAACAATAGATTCTTTTCCATTTTCCACTGCTTGTATAGATGATACGGATTCTCTCATCATTTCATCCGCTTTGGTGCGGGTTTCCTGAATCATTCCCTGAATATTTGCCGTCATCTGCGTCTGCTGTTCGATGCTTTCTGTATTGTTCTGATTTCCTGCAGAAATTTCTCCTAATGCTCCAGTTACCGTTTCGGTTGATTCATCAATATGGTGAATCAGCTGCTGAGCATCTACCGAATTCTGTTTTACTACTGCGGCAATTTGCAGTACTTCTGCAAGAAGTTCTTCGTTTCGTTTTCTCTCAGCTTCAATCTGATCCATTTTCATTTTACTTAGTTTATTGGAATAATAAGTTGTTGTACACACACCAACACAGAACAGCGTAACACCCATCAGTCTCATGCCAACATTCTGTATATCTGCCGACTGACCAGATGGCATTGTATGTGTAAAAAAGAAATACTTAAATACAAAGTATAGATTAATCAGATACATTCCGATAGTTGCCTTAATAACATACTTTAAATCGAAATACAGAACGAAAACTATCATTATAGGAAATGCCATTATATATAGATTATCATTATTGGTATACCACATGGTAATCGCATACATAACTCCAAACGAACGTGCAACATATTTTTTACCATTTTCACTTCCTTTATTTCTTGTATATAAAAACATATATACAAGCCAGGTTACTAGAATTCCTGCAAGGCAGATTAAGCTTTTAACGCTTTTCCCTCCTACTCTCAGCAGATTTACCAGATATCCGCTAAATAGAAAAGCATCTACAATTGTAATGAAGCTCATAAGAACCCGGTTTACAATCAAAAAATTACTATTATGTTTTTCCATAACTTCTCCTCTTTTATAAAATATTCATGTTATCTCTTATATTAAAACATATTTTTACAAAAAAGTCGATACTTAAAACATAATCTGATATATATTTACATTATGTATATTTTGTCAATAATTTGGTGCATTTGTCCAACGTTTTCTATCTTGATTATATTCCTGATTCATCCACCGGATAGCATCTTGTTTTCCTTCTTCTGTAAGTGGAAATATTTTTGCTTTTTTCTCCTCTTCCGGCGTTTTCACAAAACTGTAAGGCTCCGGCCAGATGGTTACACGCATCTGGTCGTCTCCTTCTTTCTGGAAGATATAACGCATCCCCTGATAGCTTCCAGTTAAATCTTCTTTCTTTACATAATTCAGTGGCATATTTCGATCTTCAATCACCACAAAGCCTCCTAATCATCCTGCTCACTTGTCCGAAATGGTGCTAATGGAAGTCCATTTGTCCCAAACACAGAAACTGGTCCAAAGTTTGTCCAGCAGTATCTTGCATATTTTGGTTCTAAAACAGAATCCGCAGTCAGATAAATCGTATTTCCTTCTATTCTGGCCTCTGCTGTTACATATGTTTTATCTGCTCCAGCAATTTCAAATCCACATAATTCTCCTTTGACCAAAAGACCATCCTCTGCATGATTCAAACAGATCCGCAGACCATTTTTTTCATACTCACAATAAGCAAATATTGGACCAAACGCTTCCTTTTTATCTACTTTATGGTAAACCTGATACAAAGCCTGTAATGCAAGGCGTTCTCCCACCGGCTGCTTATTCTTCGGATGAATTTCATGGAACTGTCCACAGTCTAAAATAACTGCAATTCCCGTATTTTTAATAGTCTGGTATGTCTTCATCTGAGCTTCCCTAAGATAGCACCAGCTTTTGGTATCTTTAGTATCTTTATAAGTAAACATCGGAAGCTGCACAATTAGAAATGGCAGGCTTAAATCTTCCCATTCTTCTCTCCATTGGCGGATTAATCTGGTTAACAGTTTATAATAAATCTTTGGATGTGTTTCATCATCTTCCCCTTGATAATAAATAAATCCACGAAGAGAATATGGCATAACACGTTCAAGCATGCATTCATGAAGTCCACATGGACGGATTTGGTTGAAACAGTTCATCGGTCCTGGATAACGGTTCTCGCCACAGATTCTTATGACATCATCCCATTCTGTATCTGGGTTTTCTTCATACATCTTTCCACACTTTTCGCTCCAGACTGTATAATAATCCATATAATCCTTAAATTCCTTTTTCTGTTCTTCCACAGATTTGCCAGCGATACCCATATCATATGCTTTTAAAATTTCACTGGTATCTTTATCTTCTGAAAGACTTTCCCTGGTCATCCAGACACTGGCACTGGTTCCTCCCCAGTTGCAGCCAATAATACCAACTGGCACTTTCATTTCCTGTGCAACCTTTCTAGCAAAAAAATAACCAACGGCAGACCAGTATTTTGTACCTTCCTGTCCAAATTCTTCCCAATGAGATGCTTCTTCATCCTGATAAAATTTTTCATCTTTGTATGCATTTTTCGGCGTATAGTAAAAACGGATATTGGGATCTGGCTCCTGTTCCAGAATTTCTTTTCCTCCAATACAGTTCCTAAGTTCAAATTCCATATTAGACTGCCCTCCGGCAAGCCACACTTCTCCAATTGCAATATTTTGAAATCTTACTGTATCTGTCCCACAGATAAGTTCCATTGTATATCCCGTTCCAGCTTCCATTGGTGGAAATTCTGTCATCCATTTTCCATTATGTACGGTCGTCTCTACTGTCTTTTCCTTTAACCTGACGGTTACTTTTTCTCCATCTGTTCCCCAGCCAAATATTTTTATGTTTTTTTCTCTCTGCAGTACCATGTTATCACTGAATACTGCTGCAACCCGAAACTTTCCCATAATAACCTCCTGCTGTCCATTTTATTTCATTGTACTCCTTTACAGGAGCAAAAACAATAAAATATTTGTACTATCTACTAACATACCCTCTAGAATTCTTTCCCACATTTCGGGCAGTAGGTAAAATTCTCTTCTGTCGTATAACCACAGTTCCGACAGTGTTTTATCTCTCTGCCCGACCGGTAAAACTGAAGTCTCTTTATATCAATCTCTTTTATCTTTCCCTGCTGAATCGCTTTCCCAAGCTCCTTGTCAATCTCACTGATCGCTTTACAGCACGTCATCCGTATGGAATATTTCCGATTCCACCGAAACAATGGAATGAAAAAGAAACTTGCATACGTGTACGATTCAAATGCCTCTATTTTTCCGTATTTTCCACAGCATTCACAAACAACGAGCTGCGAGAAATCCAGTTTCTTTCTTCCTGGTCCAACCCAAAAAAAGAAAAACATCTTAATTCTCTCCTGTCACAATTATTCCATCAATACACCAGCTACATCTGCTGCCATAATTTCCTGAAGCTCTTCCTTTCCCGGATTTTCCAAGGTCACAATACGATTTGCCTGTCTCACTAGAATTTTTTCAAAAAGGTTTCGGATTCCCCTTGCATTTCCAAAATTCTTTCTTCTTTTTTCCGGCATATTAGAAAGCTGCTGCTTCATTTCCTCTTTTGCTTCTCCGGTCAGAACAATTCCATCCTTTTCGGCAAAAAAGCATAAAATCTCCATAAGTTCTTTAATCGTATAATCTTTGAATTCAATAAAGCGGTTAAATCTGGAAATCAGTCCTGGATTAGAATGCAGAAACTTCTTCATTTCATCCTGATATCCTGCAACAATGACAACCAAATCATCTCGGTTATCTTCCATCAGTTTGACTAATGTATCAACTGCCTCTCCACCAAAATCATTGGCCCCGTCCTGTCCTGACAGAGAATATGCTTCATCGATAAATAAAATTCCTCCAATGGCCTTTTCTACGACTTCCTTGACCTTTAAAGCAGTTTGGCCCACATAACCTGCTACCAGTCCGGCACGATCCGTCTCTACCAGATTTCCTTCCGATAAAATTCCAAGCTCCTTATAAATCTTTGCTACCAGCCTGGCAACGGTAGTTTTCCCTGTCCCTGGATTACCTGTAAATACCATATGATAAGACATCGGTGTTACTGGCATATCATACTTCTCCCGCATCTTTTTTACCTTAATCAGATTAATCAGAGAATTTACTTCCCGTTTTACCTCATCTAACCCAATTAGACTATTCAGTTCCTCTATATACTCGTCCAGACGCTGTTTCTTTAAGGAACGTCCCTGAGCTTCTTTCTGTTCATCCTGCCCTGCCGCCTGTTTTAGTTCTTCCTGCTCCATCTGTTTTTTCTCCAAATCCAAACGGCTCTTTTCCAGACGTTCCTCCTGCTTTCTTTTCATATCCTTGAGTCCGCTCTGAACCAAAATTTCTTCATAAAACCCTTCATCCAGCCTGTCATTTGACATCTTAACAAATAAATACCTCTGGTTAAAAATGGATTTCACATCCTGAGCATTCAAAAAAATGCTGGTTCTCTTATAATACTCTTCCACTACTTTTAATGACTGTGAATTCTTCCCATGGTTTAAATAAATAATAGAAAGAATAATATTTAATAAACAGTCAAATGCAAGAGTAGAAGTTCTCTTCTTCTGCTCATAATCATAAACACCCAGAAGCTGTAACAGAATCGGTGGAGATAAAAATATTTTCTGCGTAGCAGTCAAAACCATATCAGAAACTGCCGTTTTCATCTGAAGTGCATAAGGATTCGTCTCTGTCAGGGCAAGAATAAATCTTTGTTCCTCTTCCCCACATTTTTCTGCCTGCCTGGCAATCTGCACAAGGACGGCCTGTAGATACGTATCCAGCATCATTTGTATGGACATCTTAAGTACCTGCCCCGGCTTCTCCCAATAACCATTTTCATCAAGCTTTTGGCATAAACCATCTAGTTTCTCATAGTTTCGCTTTGCAAGTTCAAATAGTTTATCATTTGATAAGGACTGCTGTACCATATTCTTCTCCTTTCCATTTCCTGTTATTCTCTATTATATCGGAGTTTTTCCAATAGTCAATAAACGATTTTTTGAAAAACACAATCCTAGAGAAATAAATCCTGAGCGTATAGTTCGATCTTTTTTCGGATGCCTTCGTATTTTTTCAACATAAGTTTTACTTCATCATCGGTAAAACGTTTGGCGGCTTCGTTGGCTTCCATTAAGACTTCTGCATCTTTGTAGATATCTCCTAATTTAAATTCCAGCATTCCGCTTTGACGGATTCCAAATAAATCTCCTGGACCTCTGAGTTTTAAATCTTCGTTGGCAATATAAAATCCATCATTTGACTTATTCAGTACTTCCAAACGTCTCTGGCTTTCCTTGCTTCTGGAACCATTGATAAAAATGCAATAGGACTGATCCCCTCCACGTCCAACACGACCTCGCAGCTGA
>CAKSBP010000066.1 GCA_934438135.1 uncultured Clostridium sp.
GGGATCTTAGCTCAGCTGGGAGAGCATCTGCCTTACAAGCAGAGGGTCACAGGTTCGAGCCCTGTAGGTCCCATTTTGTTTTGGTTAATTTTCAGAACATGTGTTATAATAATTTTATATGGCGGAATAGCTCAGTTGGCTAGAGCACACGGTTCATACCCGTGGTGTCATGGGTTCAAATCCCTTTTCCGCTATTTCAGGATGTTGTAAAGTTTTACAACATCTTTTTTCTTATGATAGAAAGAGTATTATCGATAGTTAATCAGTATAGAAAAGAAGGTGTAGAAGCATGAGAGTTGGAATGGGATACGATGTACATCGTCTGACTGAAGACAGGGATTTAATTTTAGGTGGAGTAAAAATTCCTTATGAAAAAGGCCTGCTTGGACATTCGGATGCAGATGTACTTCTGCATGCGGTGATGGATGCACTATTAGGTGCAGCAGCACTTGGTGATATTGGAAGGCATTTTCCGGATACGGATAATCGGTATAAAGGAATTTCGAGTCTAGCACTTTTGGCAGAAGTAAAGAAATTATTAGATGATAAAATGTATGTCATTGAAAATATTGATGCCACAATTATTGCTCAGAAACCAAAGATGGCGCCTTATATAGAAGAAATGATTCAGAATATAGCAGATACTCTTAAAATTGAAAAAGAACGAGTGAATGTAAAAGCTACGACAGAAGAGGGACTTGGCTTTACTGGAAATGGTGAGGGAATTTCCTCTCAGGCAATCTGTTCTCTGAATACAGTAGTAAATTATGAATATATTGATCCGATGCAGGAACCTGTCCAGAGTGGCTGTGGAGGTTGTGGAGGCTGCAGCAGAAAGTAAACTTGACAAAAGGGGGTTTCTTGCATAGAATATGGTATAGAAAGAAAAGCGATGAATGGAAAAGTAGTTCGCAGGAACATAAAAGAGATGGAGTGCCGTCGGCTGAAAGCATTCCTTATGGAAACGTGAATGAAGTGCCTCCAGGAGCTGGTTAGAGGAACGGCTTATGCTAAGTAGTCTGGCCCGGTAACTGCCGTTATAGTCTGAGTATGGAATGTTTCATGTAAGTGATGCATGCATAAAAATAGAGTGGAACCGCGAGTAACGTCGCCTCTTGTATGAGAGGCGGCGTTTTTTAATTTTTCGGTTTCTGTTAGGAGTGGAAATTGTGGGATTGGTAAATTATGTAAAAGAGGAAATAAGTATTATAAGGGACAGAGACCCAGCGATTAAGTCGAATATGGAAGTGTTCTTATATCCAAGCTTTAAAGCCGTATTACAATACCGCATTGCACATAAACTATACTTAAAGAAACACTATTTCTGGGCAAGATGGGTTTCCCAGAGAGCGGCAAGAAAGACAGGGATTGAGATTCATCCAGGTGCAACCATAGGCAAAGGGCTGTTTATTGATCATGGACACGGCGTAGTTATTGGGGAGACTGCAGAATTGGGAAATAATGTAACATTATATCAGGGGGTAACCCTTGGAGGTACTGGTAAGGAACAGGGGAAACGTCATCCTACCCTTGGAGATAATGTTATGGTTAGTACTGGGGCAAAGATACTAGGATCCTTTAAAGTTGGAGAGAATTCTAAAATAGGAGCCGGAAGTGTTGTCCTAAAAGAAGTTCCGCCGAACTCCACCGTAGTCGGTGTGCCAGGAAGAGTTGTGAAACGGGAAAATCTTCGTATTCCAACAGAAGAACTTGATCAGGTAGATTTGCCAGACCCAATTCAGATGGATTTGGAAAGACTACAAAAGGAAAATGAAGAGCTTCGTGCAGTTGTTGAGAATTTTTATAAAGATTTTGAAAAATGCCAGGGCAGAAATATCCAGAAAAAATAAAATTGGAGGTTACTATGAAAATTTATAACACATTATCAAAGAAAAAAGAAGAATTTGTGCCATTAGAAGAAGGAAAAGTGCGTATGTATGTCTGTGGACCAACTGTTTACAATGACATCCATATCGGAAATGCACGTCCTATGATTGTATTTGATACAGTTAGAAGATATTTTGAGTACAAAGGTTATCAAGTAAACTATGTATCCAATTTTACAGATGTTGATGATAAAATTATTAAAAAAGCAAATGAAGAAGGAGTATCCTGTCAGGAAATTACAGAACGCTATATTGCTTCTGTAAAAGAAGATATGAAAGCGATGAATGTAAAACCTGCAACAGTTCATCCAAAGGCAACAGAAGAAATCGGTGGTATGATAGAAATGATTCAGACATTGATTGACAAAGGTCATGCTTATGCGAAAAACGGAACAGTTTACTTTAAAACGAGAAGTTTCCCAGGGTACGGAAAACTTTCTAAGAAAAACATCGATGATTTAGAGTCTGGTGCTAGAATTGCTGTTAATGAAGAAAAAGAAGATCCATTGGATTTTGTACTTTGGAAACCAAAAAAAGAAGGAGAACCATCCTGGCCATCACCTTGGTCTGATGGTCGTCCAGGCTGGCATATTGAATGCTCCGAAATGAGCAAGAAATATTTAGGCGAGCAGATTGATATTCATGCCGGTGGAGAAGATTTAATTTTCCCTCATCATGAAAATGAAATTGCACAGAGTGAAGCGGCAAATGGAAAAGAGTTTTCAAAATACTGGATTCATAATGGATTTTTAAATATTGATAATAAGAAAATGTCTAAATCCGAAGGCAACTTCTTTACGGTGAAAGAAATTGGAGCAAAATTTCCGTTAGAAGTATTACGCTTTTTTATGTTAAGCGTACATTACAGAAATCCAATTAACTTCAGCCGTGAATTAATGGAAGCAACTAGGACCAGTTTAGAACGTATTAAAACCTGTGTCTTTAACTTAGAGCATTTAGTTGAATCCGGAAAAGACGGAGAAGTAACAGAAACAGAACAGGCAGTATTAAAAGAAGCAGAAGCCCTGAAAGAGAAATTTGAGGCTGCTATGGATGATGATTTTAATACTGCAGATGCAATTTCTTCTATTTTTGAATTGGTAAAACTGGCAAATTCCAATGCAACCAGTGAGAATACAAAAACATTTATTGAAAAACTTTCTGGTGAAATTGTAAAGTTATGTGATATACTAGGTATTGTGACGGAACAGAAAGAAGAATTATTAGATGATGAAATTGAAAAACTAATAGAAGAACGTCAGACAGCAAGAAAGAATAAAGATTATAAGAGAGCTGATGAAGTGCGTAATCTATTGTTGGAAAAAGGTATTATATTAGAAGATACCAGAGAAGGAGTAAGATGGAAAAGAGCTTAAATACCTGTGTGGATACCAGTCTGGCAGAACAGATTGCAGAGGAATTTTCCTGTAAGAGTTTAAAGCCTGGACAGTTTTCACCGCTTGCATTAGCATATATCGGAGACTGTATCTTTGATTTAATTATCCGCACCGTTACCGTGGAGCATGGAAATGCACCAGTTAATAAACTTCACAGAAGAGTATCTGGATATGTAAAGGCACCAAGCCAGATGAAAATGTTTCATCTGATTGAAGAAGAACTGACGGGAGAAGAAATACAGGTTTTCAAGCGAGGAAGAAATGCCAAATCTTACACATCCGCAAAAAATGCGTCAATTACGGAATATCGTATTGCAACCGGGTTCGAAGCATTGATTGGATATCTTTATTTAGATAATCGCTTTGACCGTGCTTTAGAGCTTCTGCATATGGCGATGGAACGTTTTGATGCACAGAGTAAAGAAGAGACTGAAAAAAGAGAAAGAACAGATGCCATAAAGTCGGCAGATAGGAGTTAATGTGAAATACGAAGAATTTACAATAGAAGGAAGAAATGCAGTTTTGGAAGCATTCCGTTCCGGTAAGACAATTGACCGCCTTTTCATTTTAGATGGATGTAAGGATGGCCCGGTACAATCTATCGTGAGAGAAGCCAGAAAACATGACACAATTATTAATTTTGTGGAAAAAGAGAGATTAAACCAGATGTCTACTACTGGAAAGCACCAGGGTGTGATTGCGCAGGCAGCTGCTTACGAGTACAGTGAAATGGAAGATGTTTTTAAACTGGCAGAAGAAAAAGGCGAAGCACCATTTGTTGTGATTCTTGACAATATTGAAGATCCCCATAACTTAGGAGCTATCATTCGTACAGCAAATCTTTGCGGTGCACATGGTGTTATTATTCCAAAACGTCGTGCCGTTGGTCTGACAGCTACCGTTGTAAAGGCATCTGCTGGAGCAATTAACTATACACCAGTTGTTAAGGTAACAAACCTTGTCAAGACAATGGAAGAGTTAAAAGATAAGGGGATGTGGTTTGTCTGTGCTGATATGGACGGAGAAGTGATGTATGACTTAAACCTGACTGGTTCTATTGGTCTTGTAATTGGAAACGAGGGAGAAGGTGTAGGACGTCTTGTAAAAGAAAACTGTGACTTTATCGCAAAGATTCCAATGAAGGGCGATATTGACTCTTTAAATGCATCCGTAGCTATGGGTGTTCTTGCTTATGAAATTGTAAGACAGAGAATGAAATAGGCAGATATGAAAGAGAGCTAACGTCGGAGTAAGAAAGGAATTTAATTTGGGAGGGCAGGTATGCAGGCTGTAAAATACAAAGACCTGGAAGATAAAGAAATTATTGCTTTGATTCGAGAGGATGACAGCAATGCAATTGATTTTCTGATGGAAAAGTATAAGCATCTGGTACGGAACAGGGCGAATAAGTTGTTCCTGATTGGCGGTGATAAGGACGACCTCATTCAGGAAGGCATGATCGGTCTTTATAAAGCGATTCGTGACTTTGAACCGGAAATGGAAACTACATTTAAGTCTTTTGCAGATTTATGTGTTTCCAGACAAATGTATACAGCAATTAAATTATCGAACCGAAAGAAGAACATTCCGCTCAATAATTATGTATCTTTGTACACCCCTGCTTTTGCGGAAGCAGGGAAATTAGATACACATATTCCGTTACTCGACATTTTTTTTAAAAAAAACTGCAATCCAGAAGAATTAGTTATTGACAAAGAGAGTGTAAGTGTGCTAGAATATGAACTCGGAAGGCGGCTTAGTCCAATGGAACAAAAAGTACTTCGTTTTTATCTTGATGGAAAGAATTATCGAGAGATTGCGGAAGAGATTGGACGCGGTGCGAAATCAGTGGATAATGCTTTACAGCGTATTAAGTCGAAGTTATCAAGTCTTCTAAATGAAATAAAATAAGGAATGCTGCTATAGCTCAGTCGGTAGAGCGTCACATTGGTAATGTGGAGGTCACGGGTTCGATTCCCGTTAGTAGCTTAATAGAAAAACAGTTCGGATTTTGAACTGTTTTTTATTTGCTTTAATATGATACATATAAACGTTTAGATAATCTCTGCAAAGATTTGTTAGGAAGCAGTGTTGGAATCACTTTAGAAATCAGATTGTACACGAAAACTCGGCGAGTGAAAGTTCATTATGCAATATTAATGACTGCCGTTGGCTTGCTGAATTTTATCAAAGAATATTGAATCAGATGGATCCTCTTTCACAGTACTAAACATTAATCAACAAACCTGTACAACAGAGTAAGAAGCGTACAACTCAAAATCAAAATATATATTATATAGCAAAAGAAAAGCAAGTTGTATCCCATACATCTAAGGAAAAGCAGAAAGACTATTATATTGCCATTGGCATTATTATTATTGTATTGGCTGTTGTAATCATATATCTTTGAAAAATTGTGCAATTAAAAAGGAGTGCTGTGTTATGATGATAGATTTCAAACAAAAGAAGAGGCGGAAGAACAGTGCAGTTTTTACAATTAATTTCATTTTTTAGATTAAAAACTATATAGAATAGAGGAACCTACATGACCATTCGAGATTTAAAAATCTTTATCACCGTTGCAGAATGCGGAAAAATGAACCTAGCAGCCAAGAAACTCTACATCTCCCAGCCATCTGTCAGTCAGACTATCCAGGAACTGGAGAAGTACTATGGCGTAAAACTGTTTGAGAGGCTTTCTCAGCGTCTTTACATTACCGATGTGGGGAAAGAACTACTGCCCTATGCTTATCACATTGTAGACTCGTATAACAAGGCAGAAGAGATGTTGCAACACGCTGGAGAGCAGCCAGTTATCCGGATTGGAGCTAGTATTACGGTTGGAACGTGTTTTCTGGAAGGTTTGGTTGACACAGTGGAGAAGACTATAGATATTAAAATCAATGCAGTGATTGATAATACTACTACAATTGAGCATATGGTGTTAAACAGTGCCCTAGATATAGGAATCGTGGAAGGAATGGTGGAAAGTCCTGATTTGATTCAGATACCTCTTTATGAAGATGAACTGGTCATTATTGCAGGGAAGGAGCATCCGTTTTATACACGTAAGGAAATCGCTATTGAGGAGTTGAATGGGCAGAGCGAGGCATCCAGAGAGGATGGCAGCCAGACCAGAAACCAGTATGAAAGACTGCTGGCAGAAAAGGGAATTGGGCTGTATCAAAAATGGAACAGTACTAATACGGAAGCAATTAAAAATATTGTGATGCAAGGGAAAGATATTGCGATTTTATCCAGGATGCTGGTGGAGAAAGAAGTAAGAAACGGAGAACTTTCTATCGTGCCGGTAAAGGATGTACAGGTAAAAAGGGAAATTAACCTGATCTATCATAAAAACAAGTTCATTTCCCGGAGTTTAGAGGAATTTATTGAGATATGCAGGCGGTTTAAAAGATAAAATAAAAAATGCTTCCGATGACGCCTGAACTAAAGATAACCGTAATCGCATTGATTTTGTATTTTCGTAATGCAAACAGGGAAGTAGTGAATAATATAAATTCAATAATACGGAAATCGGATACAGCCAAAGAAGATTTGTCAGCATTAAATAAGGCAAGTAACAGGATGGAGAGCCCGGCGGATGCAATAAGGGCAACGACAGCTGGTCTTAAGGCAGAAAGAACGGTCTGTACACCTATAAAGCTGCGGTATTTATAATAGAAATAAGCTAAGGTCAGGCAGATGATAAAGGCTGGAAGGACAACACCTAAAGTGCACAACAGTACACCTGGAATTCCGCCAAGACGCATGCCGACAAAAGTTGCAGAATTAATGGAGATTGGTCCAGGGGTCATTTCTGCAATGGTAATCAGGTCTGTAAATTCATTTAACGTCATCAGATGATGCGTATCTACAATTTGATTTTGAATCAGCGGGATTGCGGCATATCCGCCTCCTACGCTGAATAATCCAATTTTGATGAAGCTTAAAAATAAAGTAAATAATAAATTCATTAGCTGTTCGCTCCTTTTCTGAGTTTTATCTGCTGGAAAATAAGGTCTGTAAAGCCTATAAACAGGCAGCAGAGGATAATAATTATGGCACTGACATTACAAAACCAAATTAATATAAATACTGTAATCATTAAAATGATATATAAAAAACGTTTTGTGGCACATATGTTTTTACAGAGGTTGATGACTACGTCAAAGATAACAGCAGCAACCCCAGCACGCATAACCTGAAGAGCGACTGCGATAATAGTATTTTCACGGAACTGTTTATAGAATACAGAAATCACTGAAATGATAACCATTGGCGGGATGGAAGTTCCTAAAACAGCAACCAGAGAGCCTAGAATTCCGTACATACGGTAGCCTAGGATAACGGAGGCATTGATTGGAATCGGGCCTGGGGAAGACTGGGCGATTGCTGTGATATCCAGCATTTCATCTTCTTCAAACCATTTCAGTTCTTCTACAAATTTCTTTTTCATCAGGGACACGATGACAAAGCCACCGCCAAAGGTAAATGCACTAAGTATAAAGGTTGTTTTGAAAAGCTGCCAGAGCATTTGTTTTGGATTTTCATTTTTTTTCATAATTACGTTCTCCTTTTCTGTAAGTATCTATACAATAACCCAGAAAAAATCATATGTAAAATATCAAAATTTTATAAAACTTATAAGAAAAAGATTATATATAGTCAGCCAAATCTAATTAATCAAAATTTACGTAAGTGCTTACATGAAAAATGAATGAAAAAACAGAAAACGGAAGAAAGAAAAATAAAATCTAGAATTGAAATGCATATTGAAATATGCAATAATGCTAAATGATATTGTGCAAAATACAATAAAGTAGTGCATCTTGATACAAAAAAAGTACAATTTCAATGCGATTTATTGCAAAATTATATAAATGGGAGTACAATATATTATACACAGTTAGTTATGTAAGTACTTTCTAATGAAATATGGATATAAAATTGAAACATTTATATGTAGAGTAAGATTGCAGACAGATAGAAGAATTGAAAAAACTGCATTTAACTCATGGGGAAGAGAAAGCACTATCATAACCTGTTAGTATTTAATTTAAGGGAGGCATTTTTATGGATAAGTTTAGTCATGCAGCAAAGAAATTACTCGTTTTAACACTTAGTGCTTCAATGATGTTACCAAATAGTTATTCTATTAATGCAGCAGAGGCAGGCAGATATGCAAGCGTAACAAGTTTATCAGATTTAAAGATTACCGAAAGCAGTGGATGGCTGGAGTCTTCCTATGTAGAATGGAGTCCGGTCTCTGGTGCACAAGGCTACAATGTATACTATAAAGCAGCAAATCAAGGAGACGCATCTTATAAACAGCTGGATTCTATGTTGATTCGTTCTTACGGAACATATATGAGAGCAGATGCACTGGGACTGGCAGCTGGAAGTTATGTTATGAAAGTTGTTCCCATAGTAAATGGAGCAGAATCCAAGGAAACAGCACAGACTTCCTCTTTAACGGTAAAAGCAAACGCAAGAGAAGGATTTGCTTTTTCTAAGAATTCTACCATGGGTACTGGTTCAGGTGGTTATAATGATGATGGAACAGTTCCTGCAAATGCACAGATTCTTTATTTAACGAAAGACAACGTAAATACCGTTACATTAGATGTTATTACGAACAGCAAAGGAAGTACAACAACCTGTACCGGTCTTACTGATATTATGGCGAAGAGACAGAAAGGTTATGATAAGACACCTTTAATCATTCGTTTGATTGGAACCATTAAGAATACAGATATTTCTGGTCTTAACAGTGCAGGATATCTTCAGGTAAAAGGCTGCTACAATACAACTATCGAAGGTGTTGGCGAAGATGCAGTCGTTTACGGATGGGGAATGTTAATCCGTGCTGCACGTAATGTGGAAATCCGTAATCTTGGTGTTATGATGTTTCCAGACGATGGTATTTCTCTGGATACAGACAACGAAAATATCTGGATACATAACAACGACATTTTCTATGGAAAACCAGGAAGCGATTCCGATCAGGTAAAAGGTGATGGTTCAACTGACGTAAAAGCGTATTCCACAAATGTAACAATATCTTATAATCATTATTATGATTCTGGAAAATGTTCTCTCTGTGGTATGAGTGATACAAAAAATTTCTACGTAACATATCATCATAACTGGTTTGATCATTCAGATTCCCGTCATCCTCGTATCCGTGTCGGTACCATACATATTTATAACAACTATTTTGATGGAAATGCAAAATACGGTGTTGGTGTTACAAAAGGTTCTTCTGCGTTTGTAGAAGCCAATGTATTTAGAAATTGTAAATATCCTATGTTAAGCTCTATGCAGGGTACAGATGTTTATGGAGATAATCAAGGTACTTTCTCTGGAGAACCAGGTGGAATGATTAAAGCTTACAATAATCAGATTAGTGGAGCAAAACGTCTTGTATATGCACAGGAAAATGCAGTAGATTTTGATGCATATGAAGCTTCTTCCAGAGATGAAAAGGTTTCATCTTCTTATAAGACGGTTAGTGGTGGAACTACTTACAACAACTTTGATACTGACTCCAGCGTAATGTACAGCTATAATCCAACAGATACATCCAATGTAGAAAGCAATGTGACAACTTATGCAGGTCGTGTCAATGGTGGAGATTTCAAATGGGATTTTGATGATTCAGTTGATGATGAATCTTACACAGTGAATGCAGCATTAAAACAGAAACTGATTGACTATAAGAGCAGTCTTGTTTCTGTAGGTGGAAATTCTGTTTCTACACCAACAACTAATGTACCAGCTACCACAACAACAGTACCAGCCGCATCTGTGAAGCCAAGTACATCTACGGCACCAGCAGTAACAGCCAGTACAGCACCTAGCGTGGCTCCTACAGAAAGTGTAAATGTTGGAAGCTTAACTTCAACTGGAATGTATACAAATCTTTATAATAAAGATGATTCCTATTTTGCAAATGCAATTTATGCAGCTCCAAATGGAAACAGCAATGGAAACGGAACAGCATCAAGCCCATATGATCTTGCAACAGCAGTTACCAAATTAGCATCTTCTGAAAGCGGAAGTATTTTACTAAAAGCAGGTACTTATAAATTCAGTGATGTCATTACCATTGGAACAGACAATAACGGAAAAGCCAATGCATACAAAGTAATGAAAGCATGCAAAGGTGCAGAAGTAGTATTAGATTTCTCAGGAGAATCTTATAACACAAGTGATACATCTGTAAATGCAAGAGGTATTCAGATGAATGGTAATTACTGGTATTTTCAGGGACTTACGATTAAAGGTGCAGCTGATAATGGTATGATGTTGTCTGGAAGCCACAATATCATTGAACAGTGTGTATTTGACAGTAACCGTGATACTGGTTTACAGATTTCCAGAAGAGCTTCATCTGTAACAGATTACAATGAATGGCCAAGCTACAACACAATCATTAACTGTACTTCAAAAAACAACTGTGACCCTGCAACTTATGAAAATGCAGATGGTTTCGCAGCAAAATTAACTTGTGGTGATGGAAATGTATTTGATGGATGTATGTCCTATAATAACTCTGATGATGGATGGGATTTATTCGCCAAGACAGCAACCGGCCCAATTGGTGTTGTCACAATCCGTAACTGTATTGCTATGAGAAATGGTATGACAGAAGACGGAACAACACAGTCCAGCTGTGATGGCAATGGATTTAAATTAGGTGGTTCCGGTGTTGGAACTCCACACATTGTAACAAACTGTATCGCAATTGAAAACTTACATCATGGATTTACAGATAATAATAACCCAAGTGCATTACAGATTACAAACTGTACTGCATTTGATAATAACAAAGGCGGCGGAAAGAACAATTTCAGTTTATACCGCTGTAAAGATGCTTATGCTGCAAACTGTGTTTCCTATACAACAAATAATGCATCTGATAAATATGTAAACTTAAGTGGTGAATATTTAGTTCTTACAAACAGTAGCAAATGGTATAAAGTAACGGACAAACAGGTTATGGATACTGGCTCATCTGCAAGCAGAGGAGAAGTGATTTCTACAGGAATTAAAGCTTCTGATTTTATTAATGCAAATGTAGCAGCAGTAGGAACAGACTTTAACACTTTATGGAGAAATGCAGATGGAACAATCAATACAAATGGTGTTGGTATGATTTCTTCTTCCAGTGCATATGCAGACTTCTCAACCGATGGTGGAGTAATTGGAGCAAGATTATCTTCTACAGGAAGCAAAACTGAAGTTACGGTAGAAGGAGGACAGGCAAGTATAACTCCTGGCACACAGCCAAGCACAGCACCAAGTGTATCTCCTTCTCTAAGTACGGCACCGGCAGAAACTGCAGTCCAGGCACACAACTTCACAACAGATGGAAAGACAAGCAGTTTCTTTAACATTACAGGAAGTCTTTCCACATCCAAAGGAAGCGTCAGCTACAATGGTTTGACATTAACTCAGTGCTTAAAGATGGAATCTTCTACTAATGTCGCATTTACAGCTAAAAAAGAAGCATCCTTAACACTTGTATTTAATACAGGAGCTACTGGTTCTGTTAATATTGATGGAACTGCTTATGCAGCTTCCAACGGAGTTGTAACTGTAGATTTAGCAGCAGGAAGCCACACCATTACAAAAAAGGATGTTATGAATCTTTACTACATTGGACTGGCTTATAAATAAAAATTAAAAAGTTGAGTAAAATAAGAACTGTCCGGTTTCCTGAGAGATGGAAGCCGGGCAGTTTTTGTTATGTAGTGAGAGAAAAACATTAAAACAGGATAAAGTATAATTCTTATAAGTTATAACTAGTTATAGGTAAGTAGGTAATCATCCGTATCTGTTTTTTCGATTTTTATTCTGATACAATCTCCTTAAAACTCAGGAGGTACTTTATATCATTATGAATAAAGAAGAAAAAGCAAAACTCTGGTCTGCCCGCATTCAGGAATTCCAGGCC
>CAKSBP010000067.1 GCA_934438135.1 uncultured Clostridium sp.
AGGTGGAAGTGCAGCAATGCATGGAGCTGACTGTTACTAATAGGTCGAGGGCTTAATCAAAGGGAAACGGATGAAGCTTTCAGTGTGTGGTTTTGAAGGTATGGAGATACTTTCAGGCAGTATTCCTCAATAGCTCAATGGTAGAGCACACGGCTGTTAACCGTGGTGTTGCTGGTTCGAGCCCAGCTTGGGGAGCTTATGGCTCCATGGTCAAGTGGTTAAGACAGCGCCCTTTCACGGCGTTAACAGGGGTTCAAATCCCCTTGGAGTCATCTCCTTATAATTATAATAAGGAAAGAAAGAGGCCTATTGGCTCAGTTGGTTAGAGCGCCGCCCTGTCACGGCGGAGGTCGAGGGTTCGAGTCCCTCATAGGTCGTTTAATAATTTTATATTGTTATATCAATATGGCTCTATGGTCAAGCGGTTAAGACAGCGCCCTTTCACGGCGTTAACAGGGGTTCAAATCCCCTTAGAGTCATTCTAAAAATAGAAAAAGGCTTAGAAATTATCTGATGTCATTTGGCTAAAAATACAAATGACATTGTGCCTTGGAATCTCTGAAGTATCTTGTTTCACTTCATTTACAGCATCCATTATTCTTACAAAATAATAAAAAATCAGAATTTTTTTTACAAGAAAGCTGGTGCATGAATTTTTATATTTTACATCATAATAAAATCTATATGGATTTTTCAAAAGGATGTGAAATTATGAATACAGAACAAAGGTTAAACCAGGCATTTGCTCATGCCAGAGTGGAGACGTTTAATGAAAATTCTAAATATGTATTTTTCAGTGACTGTCATCGTGGTGACGACAGCATTTCAGATGAATTTGCCAGAAATCAGGCGTTGACTCTGGGAGCACTTTCTTATTATTATAAAAATGGTTTTACTTATGTAGAAGCTGGGGACGGAGATGAATTATGGGAGCATAATAATTTTAAATATATTCGTACCGCTCATTCTGACATTTTTACGATGCTCAAAGAGTTTTATGTGAGAGATAGATTGATTATGCTTTATGGAAATCATAACCTTGCTTTAAAAAACAAATGGTTTGTACAGCATAATTACTTTTATTACTATGATGAATACAAAGAGCAATTTGAAAAATTATTCTATAACTTAAAACCAATCGAAGCACTTCGTCTGGTAGAAGAAAAAACAGGACAGAATATTTTCGTGGTTCATGGGCATCAAGGAGATTTTTTTAATGATCAATTTTGGATTGTTTCTATGATAGCCGTGCGTTTTTTCTGGCGCTTTATGCATCTTGGTGGTTTTAGGAATCCAGCCAGTCCTGCAAAAAATCAGTTTACTTCTCGCAAAATAGAGCGGAAGTATCAAAAATGGCTGAAGTATAACGATGTGATTTTGATTTGTGGACACACTCATCGGATCCGGTTTCCCAAAAAGGCTGATGTTCCTTATTTTAATATTGGATGCTGTGTGCACACAAAGGGTATTACAACAATTGAATTGGAGAATAACAAAATCAGCCTTGTCCAGTGGCGTGTCCAGGCAGATGAAGAAGGAAACTTGCAGGTAATGCGAAGAGCAGTTTACGGACCAGAAAAAATTTACAAATGGAAGAAAAAAAGGAATTATTCATCCAGTCATTGATTTATATCCCACAATCTGTTATACTTTGTATAAACTAGAAGCTGTTCTCATAGTAAGAATTTGGGGATGGCTTTTGCTTTCAATGGCTCAGAATTTCATTACTGAAATGTACTGTTATTGTTAAAAATCTTTAACAAAATTGGAGGAAAATAAATGTCAACAGAAATATTATTAGAAAGCGGAACAAACGAGTTGGAAATCTTAGAGTTTACCATTGGCGGTAATCACTATGGAATAAATGTTGCCAAGGTAAAGGAGATTCTACCATATAAAGAGCCGACTCCAGTGCCTAATGCACATCCTGCAGTAGAAGGCTTATTTATGCCAAGAGATCAGATTATTACAATTATTGATTTGACTGCCTGTCTGAATATGAAGAATACAACAAGAGACGATAATGGAATGTATATTCTGACAAACTTCAACAAATTAAGCGTTGCTTTTCATGTCGACAAAGTTGTAGGAATTCATCGTGTTTCCTGGGAAGAAATTGTGAAACCAGACAAGACCATTAATGTTGCCGGAAAGGGTGTTGCCACCGGTATTGTCAAACTCGAACAACAGCTGATTATTATTCTTGATTTTGAAAAAATCGTCTCTGATATCAGTCCGGAAACAGGATTGAAAGTCTCAGATATTGACCACCTAAAAGGAAGAAGGAAAACAGAATTACCAATTCTTATTAGTGAGGATTCTCCTCTGCTTAGTACCCTGATTACAGACTGCTTACATAAAGCAGGATATACAAACGTTTATGTTACAGCGAATGGAAAAGAAGCATGGGAGAAACTAAAAGAGTACAAAGGAAGTACCAATATTCTGGACAAGGTTTCCTGTATTATTACAGATATTGAGATGCCGCAGATGGATGGTCACAGACTTACCAAATTGGTAAAAGATGATGAAGAACTGCAGGAGATTCCAGTTATTATATTCTCATCTCTGATTACAGATGAAATGAGAAAAAAAGGTGAGGCACTGGGTGCAGATGCCCAGCTTACCAAACCGGAAATTGGTTCTCTAATTGAAACAATGGATGAGATTATTGCGAAGAAATATGGAAGCAGTGCATCACCACAATAAGGAGATTCTGGTAATGAAAAAGGAGGGATTACATGGGAAAATGTAAGAAGTGCGGTGCAGAAATCGAGGACGGTGAAGAGTACTGTGAATCCTGCCTTTTATTAAGCGATTTGGGCATGGATGCTGGTATATCGGAAATACAGGAGAGTGAATCTCCTCATAATGAACTTGAATTTTTGGATGATTTAAATATAGACCCAGAATTTTTGAATGAAAATGAAATGGAGACTTATCCTTCTGCAATAGAAGCTGCTGCTGGGGTAGAAGAAAAAAGTACAAAAGAGCCCGTAATGCCATTAGATGACAATAATGAAGAAGAACCGATAATGGCATTAGATGATGGAGGTTCAGATATACTTGGAGGCATGGATGATATTATTTCATTGGATGATACTTTAACGAATGGTTTATCATCCGGGGATAAGACAAGCGATGTCAGTGATATTATATCCGATGCATTGGGTGTTTTAAATGATACAGGAGATCTGGATAAGGAGAATGAAATCCTTTCTAAGGATTCAAAAAGCCAGAAAGCGGATAAAAAAGAACCGAAAGAAAAAAAGGGTCTGTTTAAAAAACTGTTTGCTAATGTAGAAACAGATGAGGAAGACCCGCAGCCTTTGGAGGAAGAGTTAAAGAAACTAGAAGAAGAAAAGAAAGCTAAAAAACAAGAAAGAGATAAACAGAAAAAAGAAGCAAAAGAAGCCAAGAAAAAAGCTGCAGAAGCCAAGAAAAAAGAGAAAGAAGCCAAACGGAAAGAAAAGAAACGTCTAAGAGAAGAGGCGGAGAAAAATCTACCAGTTGACCATGGGAGAATTAATAAGGCTGGTGCAGCTATTGTATTTCTTTTCTTTGGAACCATTGCAGTATTCATTATAATAGGTACCAATACGTTTACATACGCCCATAGTGTAAATAGTGCCAAAGATTATTTTGACATGCAGAAATATGAGCAGGCTTACAATGCGTTATCAGGAGTTGATGTCAAATCCAAGGATAAAACTACCTATGAAAAAATAAATACAGTCATGATCGTAGAAAAGCAATTGAATTCTTATCAGAATTATTATAAGATGAAAATGTATCCTGAGGCGCTCGATTCTCTGATTAAAGGATTGAAGCGATACAATGGAAATATCAAAACTGCGAAAAAGTTAAATGTGGATTCTGATTTAAATAGTATTAAAAAGGAAATTGTGAGTGCACTGAAAAAATCGTATGGATTATCGGAATCTGATGTATCGGATTTAGTGACGACAGAGTCTCAGGAGAAATACAGCGAACAAATTTACAGGTTATCAGAAAAGAAGTAAGGAATTTTTGATAACGGACGAGAAGGACGTGTTAACATGATTGCTATTATCGATTATGACGCTGGAAATCTGAAAAGTGTCGAAAAGGCTTTGATTTATTTAGGTGAAAAACCAATTGTTACAAGGGATTACCATGAACTGCTTCAGGCGGATAAAGTCATTCTGCCTGGAGTAGGTTCTTTTGGGGATGCCATGAGGAAACTTAAGAAGTATGACATGATAAAACCGATTATGGAACTGACCGAACGTGGTACTCCGTTTTTAGGAATCTGTCTTGGCATGCAGCTGCTTTATGAAAGCAGTGATGAAACACCTGGCATGGAAGGACTTTCTCTGTTAAAAGGAAAGATTTTAAAAATTCCAGCTCAGGAGGGCTTAAAGATTCCTCATATGGGTTGGAATTCTATTTCTATCAAAAAGGACGCAAGCCTGTTTAAAGGAATTTCGAATCACTCGTATGTTTATTTTGTACATTCCTATTACTTAAAGGCAGAGAATGAAGCAGAAGTTGCAGCAACCACTCATTACAGTACTTGTATTCATGCTTCCGTTGAGAAGAAGAATATTTTTGGCTGTCAATTCCATCCGGAGAAGAGTGGAAAGGTTGGACTTCAGATTCTGAAGAATTTTGCCGGACTGGGAAAGGAGGCACAATAAATGTTTACGAAGAGAGTAATTCCATGTCTGGATGTAAATAATGGACGAGTAGTAAAAGGTGTTAATTTTGTTAATTTACGAGATGCCGGTGATCCAGTTGCAGTTGGTGCGGCTTACGATAAAGCTGGTGCAGATGAATTAGTATTTCTGGATATTACAGCTTCCTCTGATGCAAGAGATATAAAACTTGATATGGTGCGAAAAGTTGCGGAGACGGTATTTATTCCGTTTACAGTAGGCGGTGGCATTCGTACTGTAGAAGACTTTAAAATGATTCTAAGAGAAGGTGCAGATAAGATTGCCGTGAATTCTGCAGCAATTTTAAATCCAAACCTGATTTCTGAAGCAGCAGATAAATTTGGGAGCCAGTGTGTCGTTGTGGCAATTGATGCAAAACGCAGAGTAGATGGAAGTGGATGGAACATTTATAAAAATGGCGGCAGAGTCGATATGGGTATTGATGCTGTAGAGTGGGCCATGAAAGCAGATAAATTAGGTGCAGGGGAAATTTTGTTAACCAGTATGGACTGCGATGGAACAAAAGATGGATATGACCTGGAACTGACAAGAACAGTTTCAGAAAATGTTTCGGTTCCTGTCATTGCTTCTGGTGGTGCTGGTAAATTAGAGCATTTTAAAGATGCCTTGGTTGATGGAAAAGCAGATGCTGTATTAGCAGCTTCGTTGTTCCACTACAAAGAGTTAGAAATCATGGAAGTGAAAAAGTACTTAAGAGAACAGGGAATCAGCGTAAGAATGTAGGTTGATTGGACATAATGAAAGAAAAGAAGCAGAATCATGACTGGATCTATACCAGTGGTGGCTCTGCTTTTTTGTGAAAAAAGGTAAATACTTTTTTTCTTTGAAAGCAAAATTTTTAGAATACAGGTGCCGAATTCTGTAATCTATGGTATAATAATGGACAGTTTTAGTATACAAGTAAAAAAGGAGTCTGATATAAAAATGAGTATGATACAGAATGACTGGCTGGAAGCTCTCAATAAAGAGTTTAAAAAGCCTTATTATAAAGATTTGTTTTATTTCGTAAAAAATGAATACAACACGAAAGTAATTTATCCGCCGGCAGATGATATTTTTAATGCGTTTCATTTTACCCCGTTAAGCAAGGTAAAGGTACTTCTTTTGGGACAGGATCCTTATCATAATGTAAATCAGGCACATGGTTTAAGCTTTTCTGTCTTACCACAGCAGAAGGATATTCCGCCATCACTTCAGAATATTTATAAGGAATTAAATGATGATTTAGGCTGTAAAATACCCAATAATGGATATTTAAAAAAATGGGCAGATCAAGGTGTATTATTATTGAATACAGTTCTGACGGTTCGTGCTCATCAGGCAAATTCCCATCAGGGACATGGCTGGGAACAGTTTACCGATGCCGTGATTCAGGCGGTGAACCAGCAGGATAGACCGATTGTTTATTTCTTATGGGGAAGGCCAGCTCAGCAGAAGAAAAAGATGCTGACCAATCCAAAGCACCTTATCCTAGAGGCACCACATCCAAGCCCGTTGTCTGCTTACCGTGGATTTTTCGGTAGTAAGCCATTTAGCCAGGCTAATGAATTTTTAGTGGCACATGGAGAAGAACCGATTGATTGGCAGATAGAAGACGTCTAAATTTATAAATAAAACAAACCGGACAATCGTCAAAATCAAGATTGCCCGGTCTATTTTTATTTTCCTAAATTATCATTCGCTGTTGCCAGCATCAGTTTAATACGGTTCAGCTGGTTTACTTCACTGGCACCAGGATCGTAGTCAATTGCTACAATATTTGTATTAGCATATTGGCGTTTCAGCTCTTTGATAACACCTTTTCCAACAACATGGTTTGGAAGGCATCCAAATGGCTGGGTACATACAATATTTCTTACGCCGGAGTGAATCAGTTCAATCATTTCTGCGGTCAGAAACCAGCCTTCACCAGTCTGATTTCCGCAGGAAACAACAGAAGCAGAACCTTCACTTAACGTCTGAATTGCAGTTGGTGGGTCAAAACGCTTGCTTTCGGTCAGCAGACGTTTCATTTCTTTCCGGTAACGTTCCAGATACCATATGATAAAATTACAGATTTTTGCAGTTTTTGCACTCTTGCCGAGTTCTTCTGCTTTAAAGTTACTGTTATAGAGGCAGTAAAGGAAGAAATCTAAAAGGTCTGGGCATACAGCTTCGGCACCTTCCTGCTCTAACAGTTCAACCAGATGGTTGTTTGCCAGAGGATGGAATTTAACCAGAATTTCTCCAACGATTCCGACCTTTGGTTTCTGGATATCAAGAATTGGAAGGGTATCAAAGTCATGGATAATAGCTGCAATATTCTGTTTGAATTTTTTTGTACGGCCATTTGCAAGATCGTTCTTAATAATTTCACGCCACTTATCGTATAATGCATTGGCACTGCCAGGAGTCTTTTCATAAGGCCTGACTTTATATAGAACACGCATGAATAAGTCACCATAAACGAGAGCCTGTACCGAACGTACAATCAATTTATGGGAAATCTTAAATCCTGGGTTCTTTTCAATTCCAGCACTTAAAGAAATAACTGGAATTTGACTCATCCCTGCATTTTCCAGGGCACGTCGGATAAATCCAATATAGTTGCTGGCACGACAGCCACCGCCAGTCTGGGTAATAATAATTGCTGTACGGTTCAAATCATATTTGCCAGAGAGCAATGCTTTCATAAACTGACCGACTACAATCAGAGATGGATAGCAGGCATCGTTATTAACATATTTCAAACCATAATCCACGACGGATTTGTCACCTTCTGGAATTACAAAATTGTAACCGCAGGAGGACATTGCGGGCATTAACAAATCGAAATGAATCGGTGACATCTGCGGAGCCAGAATCGTATAGTTTTTACGCATTTCCTTAGTGAAGAGAACTCTGTGATGGGAGGCATCTGTTACAACTGGAATGACACCTTTTTTATCACGTACTTTTACCGCAGAAATCAAAGAACGGATACGGATTCTTGCTGCACCGAGGTTGTTTACTTCATCAATCTTCAATACGGTGTAAATCTTATTTGCCTTTGTCATAATGTCGTGTACCTGATCCGTTGTTACAGCATCCAAACCACAGCCAAAGGAATTTAACTGAATAATTTCCAAGGCAGAATTCATGCGGACATAAGAAGCCGCTTTATAAAGTCTGGAGTGATACATCCACTGATCCATTACGATAGTCGGACGATCTACTTTTCCAAGGTGGCAGATACTGTCTTCTGTCAGTACCGCAATGTCATAAGACGTAATCAGTTCTGGAATACCATGATTGATTTCTGGGTCAAGATGATAAGGACGGCCTGCAAGCACAATACCTTTTCCGTTGGTACGTTCAATCCAGGCAAGGACTTTTTCACCTTCCTTCTGGATATCATTACGGAAGTTCACTTGTTCGTTCCATCCAGCATCTACAGCAGCATGAATTTCGCTTTCGGAAATATTGTTCTCTTTTGTGAAGAATTTAACCAGGCACTTATCCAGAATTTCTTTGTTTTCAAATGAAATGAAAGGATTCTGATAAATAATTTTTGAGTCTCTTAATTCATCTACATTATTTTTAATATTTTCACCATAAGAGGTTACAATTGGGCAGTTGTAGTGGTTCTGGGCACCTGGGATTTCATTTTTTTCATATGGTACACATGGATAGAAGATATAAGGGATCTGGTGTTTAATCAGCCAGGAAATATGTCCATGAACCATTTTTGCCGGGTAACATTCGGATTCACTTGGAATGGATTCAATACCTAGTTCATAAATATTACGATTGGAATATGGTGTGGTAATAACCCGATATCCAAGTTTGGTAAAGAATGTGTGCCAGAATGGATAATTCTCGTACATGTTAAGTACTCTTGGAATTCCAACAATACCACGGGAGGCCTGTTCTTCAGAAAGAGATTCATAGGAGAACAGACGGTTGCGTTTCCATTCAAATAAATTTGGAATGTTTTTCTTATTTTTTTCTTTGCCAAGTCCACGTTCACAGCGGTTTCCGGAAATAAACTGGCGTCCGCCGGAGAAACGGTTAATGGTTAGTAGACAGCTGTTAGTACACCCTTTACAGTGTGCCATTTTCGTTTCAAATTTTAAATCATTAATCTGCTCAATGGAAAGCGTGGTTGTTTCCATACCTTCTTCGTAGTGATCTCTTGCGACAAGAGCAGCACCAAAGGCTCCCATAATTCCGGCAATGTCCGGACGTACTGCTTTACAGCCCGAAATTCGTTCAAAACTACGAAGTACGGCATCATTATAGAAAGTACCACCTTGAACAACAACTTTTTCACCCAAATCTCTTGGATCAGTCAGCTTAATTACTTTTAACAGGGCATTTTTAATAACAGAGTAGGCAAGTCCGGCAGAAATATCTTCTACAGTTGCACCTTCTTTCTGAGCCTGTTTAACTTTGGAATTCATAAATACCGTACAGCGGGATCCTAAGTCAATTGGATGCTCTGCAAACAATGCAGCTTTGGCGAAATCTTTCACTTCATAGTTTAAGGATTTTGCAAAGGTTTCAATAAAGGAACCACAGCCGGAAGAGCAGGCTTCATTTAACTGGACGCTGTCTACGGTATGATTTTTTATTTTAATGCATTTCATATCCTGACCGCCGATATCCAGAATACAGTCGACTTCTGGCTCAAAAAATGCAGCAGCGTAATAGTGGGAAACAGTTTCAACTTCTCCTTCATCTAAAAGCAGGGCAGATTTCATCAGAGCTTCGCCATATCCTGTGGAACAGGAGCGGACAATTCTGGCACTGTCAGGAAGCAGTTCGTAAATTTCTTTGATTGATTTAATTGCGGTCTTTAATGGACTTCCGTTATTACTGCTGTAAAAGGAATATAAAAGACTTCCGTCACTTCCGACCAGGGCTGTTTTGGTGGTAGTAGAACCCGCATCGATTCCAAGAAAACAGTCTCCTTCGTAAGTAGAAAGATCCCCTTTCTTTACTGTGTTTTCACTATGATGTTTAAGGAACGTATTATAATCTTCCTGATTTTGAAATAATGGTTCCAGACGGGAAATTTCAAATGCAATATCTACATGCTTTTCCAGAAGGGCAGTCAGATCTTTGATAGAGGTGGCTGTTTCATGCTTGGAATTCATAGCAGCACCGGCTGCCGCAAATAAATGTGAATGTTCTGGAGCAATTACGGCATCATCTTTTAAATTAAGTGTTCGGATAAATGCCTGTTTTAATTCAGTTAAAAAGTGAAGAGGACCTCCTAAAAATGCGATATTTCCACGGATAGGCTTGCCACATGCAAGACCACTGATGGTCTGGTTGACAACCGCCTGGAAAATACTTGCGGAAAGATCTTCTTTTGTGGCACCATCATTTATCAGAGGCTGAATGTCAGTTTTTGCAAACACACCACAGCGGGCAGCAATTGGATAAACTGCCTTATAATTTTTTGCATATTCGTTCAGACCGGAAGCATCTGTTTTTAACAGAGTTGCCATCTGGTCGATGAATGAACCGGTGCCTCCTGCACAGATTCCATTCATTCTCTGGTCAATTCCGCCAGTAAAATAAATAATTTTTGCATCTTCACCGCCAAGTTCGATTGCAACATCAGTCTGAGGTGCAAAGTCCTTTAGGGCAGTGGCAACACATACAACTTCCTGTACAAATGGAATGTTTAACAGCTGGGATAAAGAAAGACCGCCAGAGCCTGTAATAACAGGATGAATCTGGATGTCACCGAATTGTGCCTGTGCTTTTGTTAATATAGCAGCTAAAGTCTCTTGAATATTGGCAAAATGCCTTTGGTAATCCGAGAAAAGTATTTTATTGTTGTCATCTAAAACTGCAATTTTTACTGTTGTTGAGCCAATATCAATTCCTAATCTATAACTTAATTCATTCATATGTATCAGCTTATGCTGTACCTCCTTATAAAATCAAGTAAACCATAAATAGAAAACAGAAGTTTCCCATTTATAGAAAAACATATGGCTTTATTATATGACATATTTTTAGTAAGTTCAATAAAAAACCTAAATAAATAGGCAAAGGTAATTATATCCATTTTTAAAAAATAGGAAGAACAATTCGGGTGAGGAAGAATATAATATAACAATGAAAACGTCAAAAGTGGAAGGTTTGTATATGAATTATGATTATTGTAATGGTACAATTTATGTGATTAAAAAGGGTGACACTCTTTACAGTATCAGTCGTAAATATAACGTACCACTGGCTATGATTTTAAGAGCAAATCCATATGCTGATGTATATAATTTGAAAGTCGGCGATGAAATCTGTGTTCCACAGCAACATATGGCGCCTGTTACTAAAGCACCTTCAGTTTCGGGGGAAAATGGCATGGAAAATGGAGATATAGAAAATCCGGTAAAACCAGAAATGGGTCCAGGACCGGTGATGCCGGATATGGATAGACCAGAAATGGGGCCAGGACCAGTAATGCCGGATATGGATAGACCGGAAATGGGGCCAGGACCAGTAAGACCGAATCCGCCGCAGCAGTATGTGCCGAAGTGTCCGGTAACAGGAAGGGCATTTACTTATTCGGAGATGGCAGAAAAGGTTCGTATGATGACTGCTGACAGCCAGATAGAACCGATTACCTTGTTTACTCCAGCCAGAAATCAAGTACCAAGAAATACCGGTGGAAAGACGACTTTAAAAACAGGCAAAACACTCTGGACATCCAAAAAAGCACAGAATACCTTAGAAGAGGAAGCAGCAATGGATGGAGTTCAGGGGATGGAAATAAATGGTGCGACCAATAATGTGCCTATGAACAATAGTGGAAATATGACAAAACCGGATTTGTCAAAGGATGCAACGATTTCCTATGTTGTTAGGAATGGCGATACTTTAAGTGATGTATTAGGCTATTTTTCTATGACGCTTCAGGAATTCTTCCTATATAACCGGATGGAACGGTTATTTTTAAAAGAAGGTATGATTATTTCGATACCGAGCAGCATGGACGAAGAAGTGTAATATTTTAGATAGATATAATAGGGAAAGGGAACTGTCAGAAAGCGTAAATCTCCTTAGAATATAGAAGAAAAAAGCTTTCTGACGGTTTTTGCTGTCTATTTGAGAATGAAAATACAGAAAATTTATCTTATATATGCTATAATAGAAAAGATTTAATTTGAGAAAAGCCGCAATATTATACCGATAGGTAATTGCGAAACTCACAAAGCCTGTTTGTAATCTAGAGCTAAAAAAGGAAGAATTCGTGTAAAGCATGAATG
>CAKSBP010000068.1 GCA_934438135.1 uncultured Clostridium sp.
AGAAACTCAGGACAGCCAACTTTTTTCATGGCGTTTTGTGCCTTGAGTGAAGCGAAAGGAATGGATATAAAAATGGATGAATCTTCATTTTTAACGTATGTGGATGCTGCTTTACATGCAGGGGCATCTGGTGTTTCAGCAGGAAGAAATATTTTTCAAAGCAGGCACCCGGAAAAGCAGGCAGCCTGGGTAAGCGATTTAGTTCATAAGAGAAAGACATTGAGTGAAATATTGAAAAACATAAAATTGGAGTGATGGGATGAGAGTACAAATTATTAATTTGTATTATGCAAAGGTAAAAGATAAAAAGGATTTTGATAATGACTATGAAAATCTGGACAATAATGATATTGGAAGGGTTTATGCATTTATCAAGCGAAATAGGGTTCCTGTTCAGTTAGAATATATAAACTGTCAGGCACCCAAAGAGGAATTTGATAAAGTGGATTTAGATGCAGGTGTCATTTTGCTGTATGGTGACAATACCTGTCGTGAAGCGGCTTATGTTCTGGCAGAAAAACTAAAAGAAGTAAAACCAGAAGGTGTGATTGGAATGAGCGGCCGGTTTGCTACAGAAGCAGGTGACCCAATTTTAAATGATTGTAAAGAGATGGACTTTATTTTGATGGGATATCCAGAGTATCCATTTTTAGATGTTATTAAAGGTTTGGAAAAAGGAAAAACCATTGAAGAAATCGGTGCAGAAAATGAAACAGTGAAAACTCAGAAGTATCGGGAAAACAAAATATTCTGTAACACCGATATTAATCTGTTTCCATGGGCAGACAGAAGTTATCTGAAATATGAGCACGGAATGACAGCGTATTTGTGTGGCTCTCAGGGATGTATGGGAAACTGCAGTTTCTGCCGTATTTCCAACCATAACATGAAATGGTCTGGAAGAAGTCCTCAGGATATTGCAAATGAAATTATTCATATTTATGAAACGACAGGAATTAAGTTTTTTGCTCTCAAAGACTGCAGTATGGAGGATCCGGGAGAAATTGGAAAAGAACGGCTGAAACAGCTGTGTCTTTCTCTTTTAGAATATCCAGTACGTTTTGGATTCCGTGGTTATATCCGGGCAGAGTCCTTCCACGATACACCAGAAGATATTGAAATCATCAAACTGCTTTATGAGGCAGGATTCCGTGTTATTCTGATTGGAATTGAGGCAGGAAATGATGATGATTTGATTTATTATAACAAACGTGCCAGGACGGAAAATAATGAAGAAGCGATTCGTCTGTTCCGAAAATGTGGAATTGATCCAATTTACGGATTTATTATGATGAACCCCCATTCTAACGCCGAACGAATGAAAAAGAATTTTGAGTTCCTTGTAAGATACAAAGATTTTCATTTGGATGACTATATCAATGCCTTGCGTATTTTTTATAATACTCCGATTTTCCATCAGCTGATGGAAGAAGGATTATTGGAGGATTCCATGGATTATAAAGAATACTATGATTATAAATTCGAAGATCCTTATGTAAAAACAGTATTTGATTTTACCAGGGAATATTTCCACGAAAAGAAAGATTTGACCGTAAAGGATTTGGATTTCTGGGATACAATTCATCTATTTTATCGAATGAAATCTACGGTTGGTGATTTAGGAAAGACCGGTGAAGAAATGGAAGCACTGAAAGTGAATCTTGCTGATCGTATGGCAGAGTATTTTGAACCGCTTTATATGCGTTGTGATATGGATGAATGTAAGAAGAATTATGCTGTATTTAAAGAAGATATGATGAAATTGTATGATGAGGCAGAAAACCTGAAGTTAAGACTCCTACGAATTCATTTAAAATCAGCAATGCAAGACAAAAAGTAAAGAAATAGCTGCTGCTCACAACTTACTACCTCGAACCAAACATATCACGCAAAATCAAAATACCTTCCTTTGAAATCTGTTATAATAAAATGGATATCAAGTCACTAAAAAGGGGGAAGCAATAATTACACACAAAATTCTAAGGAGGTATTTTGATGAAACACTTAAAGAGGGTACTGGTGCTTTTATTAGCAGTTGCCATGGTATTTACATTTGTACCAGAAACTGCTTTTGTAAAGGCTGCGTCATCCACTACATCGGATGAAACTTACGGTTTTCATGTAAGTGGTTCTAAATTATTAGATGCCAATGGAAACCAGTTCATTATGCGTGGTATTAATCATGCACATACCTGGTTTAAAGACCAGTCCACAACCACATTAAAAGCACTGGCTGCTGACGGATGCAATACGGTTAGAATCGTATTATCCAATGGAAAAAGGTGGTCAAAAGACGATTTAAGCACTGTAAAAAGCTTAATCGCTCAATGTAAAGAATTAAAAATGATTGCTGTATTGGAAGTACATGATGCAACAGGAAGCAACAATGTTTCAGATCTACTCGCAGCAGCTGATTATTTTGTAGAAATGAAAAATGCTTTAATTGGAAATGAAGCATATGTTATTGTCAACATTGCAAATGAATGGTATGGAGACTGGGCAGTAGAAACCTGGAAATCCGGTAACATTCAGGCAATTAAAGAACTTCGTAATGCAGGAATTAAAAATACCATTATGATTGATGCGGCAGGATGGGGACAGTATCCAGCATCGATTGCACAAGGTGGAAAAGAAGTATTCGCTGCGGATGAACTTGGAAATACCATGTTCTCCACACATATGTATGAATATGCAGGCGGCAGTGAAACAATGGTTAAGAACAACATTGATTCTGTTGCAAAAACTGGACTCTGCCAGGTAATAGGTGAGTTTGGCTGGAAACATACCGATGGAGATGTTGCAGAAGAAACCATTATGAGTTACTGCCAGGAAAAAGGAATTGGCTATATGGCTTGGTCCTGGAAAGGAAATGGCGGTGGAGTTGAATTCTTAGACCTTTCCAATGACTGGGCAGGAAACAGTTTATCTGACTGGGGCGATGAAGTTGTAAATGGTACATATGGTCTGAAAGCAACTGCAAAGACCTGTTCGGTATTTGACAGCAGTGCCACAGTAAAACCGGTGGAAACTACGCAGAATGCCACAGTAACACCAGAGATTACACAGCCAGCTGTGACAAGTGAAGCACCAGCAACTACGGAAGCAGCTGTAACGACTCAGATACCAACAGGAACTATTTCTTTATTCTCTGGTTCCAAAGAGGCAGGAAACTGGAGTCAGGCAGTTACTCTGGATACGGTAAAAAATAGTGGAACATTTGACCCTTCTATGATTTCCAAAGATGGGTATTTTACCGTTACTTATACAGGAGAAAAAGGTGCCGTTCAGTTAGTTTTCCAGAGCTGGTCGGGCGGAGCAGGATGGGCTCAGGTAAATCCAAACGAAACTTCTGAAAATGCAGAGGGAACTTATACATCTAAATTTACATACAGCGATATTACCGCTGCTTATGGTACCGACTTTTCAGGTTTAGATAGAGTTTATGTCAGTGCAGGAAATGGTTCTATTACAGTGAAATCCATGGACTATGTAACTGGAAGGGATGCCGGTGAAAGTGTAATGCCAACTCAGTCTACAGAACCAGAAGAAAGTATTGCACCATCTCAGTCTGCTGCACCAGAGGAAAGTGTTGTACCTACGGAAACAACTGTACCAGATGATAAGAATGGTTCTGTTTATTTTGAAGGTTCCAAAGAAGTTGGTTCCTGGTCAAATGCATTGGAATTAACAACGGTAAAAGACAATGGAGATTTTGACCCAAGTGATATTACGAAAGACGGATATTTTGCGGTTACTTATACAGGAACAAGAAACTGCATCCAGATGATTTTCCAGAGCTGGTCGGGTGGCGGAAACTGGTGTGTTGCAGCACCAAGCAAAATAAGGACTAACAATGATGGAAGTTATACCGCAGTATTTGATTATGATACTATCAGCGGAGTTTATGGAACAAGCTATTCTTTATTGGACAAAGTTTACATTCAAGTAAAAGAAGGAAGTATTGTTTTAAAATCTGTTTCATACTGCTCTAAAAACAAAACAGAAAGTTCAGAAACACCAGCACCATCCGAAACAGTAAGTCAGACACCAAGCACAGAACCTACTCAGACAACAGTTCCAGACGATGAATCAGCAGAGAGAACCTGCGTGGCAGATGACTCTCATGTAAAAGTAATCGGAAGAACTTATTTTGACGAAGACGGAGAACGTTGGATTTCTCAGTCTGCATCTGGAATTGAATTTAAGTTCACAGGAACAAAAGCAGCAGTTACGTTATTAGGAGATGCAGCAGCAGAGACAGGTTCCGACAGCAACCGTGCCAGATATGCCGTTTATGTAAATGGCGAATTAGTTGAGGATTCTATGTTAGACGCATCGGAAAAAACAGTAGATGTATTTAACAGCACTTCTTCCAAAGAAGTAACGGTTCGCATTGTGAAATTATCAGAATGTGCATCTTCTTCCTTTGGTATTAAAAATATTACCGTAACAGCAGCTAGTGATATTCAGCCAACGGCTGCCAAAGCACATAAAATTGAATTTATTGGAGATTCCATTACCTGTGGCTACGGAATTGATGATGAAAATATCAATGGCGGATTTAAAAACTCCACAGAAAATGCATTGAAAACATATGCCTATAAAACGGCAGAAGCGTTAGATGCTGATTACAGCATGTTTTCTATCAGTGGATGGGGTGTTATTTCAGGATATACAGGAAATGGAACAGCAAATACAGATTCTTTAATTCCACCAGTATATGATAAAGTAGCATTTTCTTGGGGAAATTTAGGGGACGGTGTAAGCCCTCAGACAGTTCCATGGGATTTTGAGAAGAATCAGCCGGATGCGGTAGTGATTAATTTAGGCACTAATGATAATTCTTATGTAAGCGGGGATAACGCAAAGAAAACAGAATTTATAAAAGGATATGTAGATTTTCTGAAACAGATTCGTGAAAAGAATCCAAATGCAACGATTTTCTGTACACTTGGAATTATGGGAGCTGATTTATATCCACAGATTCAGGAGGCTGCAGCACAGTATACGGAGAAAACAGGTGATTCTAACATTTACTGTATGCAGTTTGATGTACAGCAGATGAGCGATGGAATCTGCGTAGACTGGCATCCATCTGAGGCAACAAATGTAAAAGCGGCCACAAAACTGACTTCTTATATGAAGAAAGTTATGGGGTGGTAAGGTTAATAAAAAATGGAGGTAGTATTATGAGAAAGTTTAAGAAGTTCTGGGCTGTCAGCATGGCAATGGTTATGGCAGTATCTTTTATGCCGCAAAGTCCATGTGCAGTGATAACCGGAAAGACAGCAGTGTTTGCCGCCGAAAAAGATGCAGATGTAAATTTATTCAGTGGTTCTAAAACAGCATCTGCCTGGACACAGGTGATTACATGGGATGCGGTAAAGAATAACGGAACGTTCAATCCATCTGTAATTACAGAGGGTGGATATTTTCAGGCCACTTATACGGGAGACAAAGATGGTCTTCAGATGATTTTCCAGAGCTGGACAGGCGGAGCTGGATGGGCGATTGTAACACCATCTAAAGTAACCAGGAACAGTGATGGAAGCTACATTGCTAAATTTAATTATGACGATATTGTAAAAATCTATGGTTCTGATTTTTCAACGTTAGACCGTTTATATTTTAATACAACAACGGGCACAATTACATTAACATCTTTTGATTACATAGCAGATGAGGAGGTGGCTACAGAAGCTCCAGTCACCACAGAAAGCCAGACGACACAGCCAAGCAAAGAACCCAGTGAAGTTCCAAGTGAATCTACAGCACCAAGCGAGAAACCAAGTGTGACACCAAGCAAAGAACCAAGTGTAGAGCCAAGCAAAGAACCAAGTGCAGCTCCAACGCCATCCACAACACCTTCTGAGGCGAATATAATCAGTTTATACAGTGGTTCACTGGATATTCCTGCTAACACACAGGGATATAATATTAAAACGAAGAAAAATGGTGGAATATTCGATACTTCTGTTATGAACGAGGATGGATATTTTAAAGTAAACTATACGCAGACTGGAAGCAGCTTAAGATTAATTTTCCAGAGCTGGTCCGGTGGCGGTGCATGGTGCACGGCAGCTCCAACCGCTGTAAAGAAAAATTCTTATAAAAATTATACAGCAGTATTTGACTATGATACAATTGCAGCCATTTATGGCACAAAATTTGACTGTCTGGATGGAATTCATGTATTAACTACAACAGGTCCTATTACAATCACATCCATTGATTACGTAACAAGTGGTGCACAGGCAGCTGTTGATGCCGCAAATGCAAAAGACCCAATCCCGAGCATTGAGCCGCCTTTTGTAGAGGGGGAATTAGCAGAAAGAACCTGCCAGGCAGACGAATCTCATGTAAAAGTTATGGGAAGAACCTATGTAGATGCATCTGGTGACCGTTGGTTTACAAATACAGATTCTGGTGCGGAGTTTACCTTTACAGGAACGAAAGCATCTGTTATCGTAAAAACAAGTGATCCTGATGCAGGAAACAATGCGGCCAGACTTGGCATTTTTGTGAATGGTAAACTAGTAAAAGATGTTATGATGGATGAAGCAGAAAAGACCATCGATTTCTTTGAAAGCGACAGTAAAGAGGCCGTAACTGTTCGTATTATCAAATTATCCGAATCTCCATTTGCTCCACTTGCAATCAGCGGTATTACCGTAACTTCTACGGATGAAATTGCACCTGCAGCAGCAAAAGCACATAAAATTGAATTTATTGGTGACTCCATTACCTGTGGTTATGGTGTAGATGATGAAAATGTAAATGGTGGATTTAAGACAGCAACAGAAAATGGTTCTAAAACATATGCATATAAAACAGCAGAAGCATTAGGTGCTGATTACAGTATGATTGCAGCCAGTGGTTTTGGTGTTCTTTCTGGATATACATCTGGAACATTAAATACAACACAGACAATTCCACAATATTATAACAGCTTAGGTTTTTCCTGGTATCCATTTGCAGATGGAACAGTGTCTAATGATATAAGCTGGGATTTTGATGCATTCCAGCCAGATGCAGTTGTTATTAATCTTGGAACCAATGACCATTCTTACTGTGGAACAGATAACGCAAAGGAAGAAGCATTTGTAGATTCTTATGTAGAGTTTTTAAAACAAATCAGAGAAAAGAATGCAAATGCCACAATTTTTTGTACATTAGGTATTATGGGACAGGAATTATATCCACAGATTGAGCAAGCGGTAGAAAAATATACAACAGCAACTGGTGATTCTAATATCACATCTATGGAATTTGATGTACAGAGTACGGACGATGGTCTTGCAGTAGACTGGCATCCAACAGAAAAGACACATGAAAGAGCAGCCGGCGACTTAACAGATTATATGAAGATGGTTATGGGCTGGTAGAAAAACACTTCATAGATAGAAAATGAAGACACATCCCTGACAAAATCCATAAATCCAGCCAGGGTACTGGAAAACAGCTAAAATCGCTGATTTTCAGTAAGGCCTGAAGGAATTTATTTTGCCAGGGATATTTTATGTTTGTGAGGGAGCTGTGTTTTATGGGAAGATTATTACACTCTTTGCGGACTCTGCCAGACAGTCATGTATCGGGGAATGAAAGAAAATCTATAGCTTAGCATTTTCTATCAGGAAGTTCAGAAATTTTTTTGAGGCAAGGCTGTGTGGATGCTGGGTATCGTAAATAACTGTAATTGCACGGGGTGGAATAGTTTCCACTAAATGTATCTGGAATACTTCGCCTTTATGTAGTGCTTCTTCTGCCATATCTTTTGGGACAAATCCAAGTCCAAGGTTGTGCTTTACCATAGGGAGAATTAAGTCTGAGGTTGCCAGTTCGATGGTTGGAGCAAAGGATAGGTTGTAACTTCGATAAATATCTTCCATGAAGTCTCTTGCTTTCGTTCCAGTTGGAAAGCTGACTATAGGATAATCAATTAACTCAGAAAGATGCATCTGGCGGCCTTTCAAATGGCTGTATTGAGGACCGGCAATCAGAATATCCTGTATGGTCTTTAGGTCAGTCGCTTTCATACGACCGGAAATTTCAATCGGTGTTGCGGTGACGGAAAGATCCACAATGCCGTTTTTTAATGCATGGATTGCCTCTGATGTAGAATAGTTGTTAATTTTAAATTTTACACCTGGATAATTCAAATGAAACGGATCCAAGGCATGAAACAGGTAACAGTGTAATGCAGTTTCTGTTGTACCAAGATAAATGATACCGTTGTGCAGACTGACTGAGTTGATTAGTTCGTATTCTCCTTTTAGAAACTGTTCGCAGCCAATGGCGACATAATCATACAGCTGTTTCCCTTCACGGGTCAGTTCAATGCCACGGTTATTTCGGATAAACAGCCGGCATCCAAGCTGATGTTCTAAATTCTGAATAGTGTGGCTGATGGAAGACTGGCTGGTCAGAAGGACTTTTGCTGCTTTTGTAAAGTTTTTATATTTGCAGACATAGTAAAATACTCGATAGTAATCGTAGCTTATCATTGGGAACGCTCCTTTGTATAAATACTGTATTTTCATTATAGCATAAAAATAAAAAAGGTTCTGATATGAATTGAAATCATATTTGCTATATCAGATTATCATTTTACAATATACCAAATACCCTTTATACTAAACAATAGTGCATAAGATGGAAAAAAATTAAAGGTGGTATTCTTAAATGAATAAGGATTTAACAGTGGGGAAGCCGGAGACCGTTTTGTGGAAATTCTGCCTTCCCCTTTTTGGAAGTATTGTATTCCAGCAGATGTATAATATTGCGGACAGCCTGGTTGCTGGAAAATTCGTCGGACAAAATGCTCTTGCAGCAGTAGGAAACTCTTATGAGATTACATTGATTTATCTGGCATTTGCATTTGGATGTAACATTGGATGTTCGGTTATTGTATCCCAGCTGTTTGGTGCTAAAAAATGGAATGAACTAAAAACAGCGGTAAATACAACAATGATTGCAAGTGGAATTCTATGTCTGGTTTTGATGCTGGCAGGATTTGTTCTTGGTGGAAATCTGCTGCATCTGATTAAAACCCCGGATAAGGTATTTAATGATTCTCTTCTATATTTAAGGATTTATACTGGGGGATTATTATTCTTGTTTTTCTATAATATAGCAACCGGAATTTTTTCTGCAATGGGAGATTCTAAAACTCCATTTTATTTTCTGGCAGTATCTTCTACGGCAAATGTGCTGGTAGATATTTTATTTGTACGAAATTTTAAGATGGGTGTGGCTGGCGTGGCATGGGCAACTTTTATCTGCCAGGGTGTCAGCTGTATCCTTGCTGTAATAACCGTTTTTAAGCGTCTGGCAACGATACATACTACGGGAAAAGTAGAACTGTTTTCAGTGCCTGTTTTTAAGAAAATTTCTATGATTGCCATTCCAAGTATTCTGCAGCAGAGTTTTATTTCTGTTGGGAATATTATTATTCAAAGTGTTATCAACAGCTATGGTGCCAGTGTCATGGCGGGATATGCAGCGGCAATCAAATTAAATAATCTGGTTATTACATCCTTTACAACTCTTGGAAATGGAATGTCCAATTTTGCAGCACAGAATATTGGTGCTCATAAGCTGGAACGTGTTAAACAAGGATATCGTGGTGGACTTATAATGGTATATGCTTTCTGCGTGCCAATTATTCTTCTATATATTTTGGCAGGCCGTTCCATGGTCTATCTGTTTATGGACAGCAGCACAGGAAACGCCATTGATACCGGAATTCAGTTCCTTAGGATTGTTTCTCCATTTTATTTTATTGTTTCAACTAAATTAATTGCGGATGGCATTCTTCGTGGTGCTGGAGCGATGAAAATGTTTATGGCGGCAACCTTTACAGATTTGATTCTTCGTGTTGTTCTTGCAGAGATTTTGTCTGCACAGTTCGGTGTTATTGGTATTTGGGAAGCATGGCCGATTGGCTGGCTGATTTCTACTTCTATGTCGATATTCTTCTATGCAAGTGGGAAATGGAAGAAATATGTGTTGGAATAAATAAGAGACAATTGATTTTAAAAGAAAAATATTCTGGAAAACAATACCATTAGACTTTACTTCTGATTCCAGCTAAAATAAAAGAAGGGGGGATTGGGAGTAAAGAATAGGAGAATAACAATGGGTAAGACCGATCTGAAACGAGAACGCGAGCAGATTGCCAATTATTATGTTGCCCGTATCATGAGTGTAACTGCCATTATTTATACAGTTATGCTTGTGTTGAACTTTGTAGGGATTTTTGATGTTGAGCAGGTTTATATGATGGCAGCTTATATATTAGGAATCATATGTCTTTTAATACCGTCAGTACTTGTAAATGTATTGAAGAAGAAAGAAGTATGGGTAAAATATGTTTGCATTTTATGTGCCTGCATTTTCATCATGATTTCTATTATTACATTTTCATACCATGTAGTAATCTTGTATGTATTTCCAATCGCACTTGCGTGCATCTATTTTAATCCAGTTTTAAATCAAGTCAGCTTAGTTATGACACTTGCAGCTACTATTTTAGGACAGTATCTTGGTTTTGTGCTTCAACTGACCAATGAACGAAATCTATACAATATAAAACGTCTGGTTTTATTTGGTATTATTCCACACAGCTTGATTTTAATTGGCCTTGGATACCTGTTTATTACTGTTGGAAAACATGCGAATCAGCTGATGAGTTCGTTGATGGATGCAGAAGAACAGAAAAAGCTGTATGAACATATGAAAAAACTTTCGGATAAGGCACTTTTTGTTTCTCAAGGCTTGACAGAAAGTGTTTCTATTCTGGTTAATGTAACAGAAGATACACACAATGCCAATGTAAATATTGCAAAAAGTACGGATGCTGTAGCAGATGGACTGGAAGATTCTTTACGACAGCTTGGTACTGCAAAAGAGAATTCGGGTGTTATTTCAGATAGCATTGGAAATCTGGCAGCAGAGAGCCAGAGTATTCTTGCATTGTTTCAGCAGGTAGAAACTATGTCTGATGAAAATAAAAGCTGTATGGAAAGTGCATCTACTGGAATTGCAGAGATTCAAAATACAACCGCTGTTTGCTATAAAGCAATGCTATTGCTGGAAGAAAAGACAAAAAGTATTGAAAATATTATTGAAATGATTACCAATATTTCGGAAGAAACGGATTTATTAGCGTTAAATGCAGCAATTGAATCGGCAAGGGCCGGCGAACACGGAAAAGGATTTGCTGTAGTAGCAGAAGAAATCCGTAAGCTGTCTCAGCAGACTCAAAGTGCCATTACCGGAATTAGGAAAATTCTTTTCGAAGTATTGGAACAGAATCAAATCGCATCTCACTCCATAGAAGAAAACAATAAAGTAACTACAAATCAGATTCAGGTAATTGAGAAAGCAAAAGAATCTTCTTTTTCAGTACAGGCAGCAGCCAATGAAATGTCTCAAAAGATGAATGCTATTGCGGAAATGACTGAAAATGTGAATCGAAGTACTTCTATTATTGTAGATATGGTAACTATGATAGAGAAAGTCTGTCATGGTAATCAGGCGACGCTGGAAGATGTTATGTATGCGGTTGAGAGGGAAAAGAAATCTGTAAATGAATTGAAACAAATTGTAACAAATATTAATACTATGTCACAGGAATTAAGTGATGTTGTAAAGCAGTAAATGACCGCTTATAACGAATAAAGAGAAAAGAATAAGAAGCTGTTATACAAATGAGGGGGTGTAACAGCTTTTGGTTGTTTGCAGGAAAAGATGGATGTGCTATGATGATAGATGGAGAATACATTGACAGAACAAAGGTATCCGTCTATAATCCCGTCTTTGACAGTTAAAAAAGCAAGAAACTGCTATACCCCTTGCTGCATAAGGGTTATAGCAGTTTCCT
>CAKSBP010000069.1 GCA_934438135.1 uncultured Clostridium sp.
CATTCATGCTTTACACGAATTCTTCCTTTTTTAGCTCTAGATTACAAACAGGCTTTGTGAGTTTCGCAATTACCTATGAGTTTATTCAAAAGTTGAATATTAACATAGGATGTATTGAAATTCCTGCTGCATAGCAGAACCGTTATTGATACAAATAGTTGAATATTAACATAGGATGTATTGAAATAGCGATTTTAGAAAGTTTTTTAATTTTATTTTCAAAGTTGAATATTAACATAGGATGTATTGAAATATCCAATAGGGTTGCTGGCACAGAAAAATTATGTTCCAGTTGAATATTAACATAGGATGTATTGAAATACTAAAATCGCAAAAATAATTCTAACGTGCTGGTTAGTTGAATATTAACATAGGATGTATTGAAATGAAATATAATTTTCTATAGGAGTTCGTATGTCGATCGGTTGAATATTAACATAGGATGTATTGAAATTTGTATTTGGATATATATTTAATCACATTAGCACGGTTAAACATTGGCTCAGTTATAATGTATTAGACAAATTGCATTTGGTCTGCCATAATACAAAAAATAACATAATATTACAATAAAACAGAACACGATTTTAAAGCAGGCAGTGCTGATATGAAAGAGTAAAAAACGTTTTCATGCAAAAATAAATCTGATTTTAAAGCCTGTAAACCTTTGACAAACAACTATTGGCCTACGGTTATCAGGTAAACAAAATTTCTTTAAAAGAAAGGATAGTATTCTTAAATCCATATAACTTTCCCCCGTTTACGAAATTCCTCAAAAGTGCTATACTAAGTTTATTTGAATAAAATGAAAAAGAGGAAAACGAAAATGAAAGAATTCAAATCCCAAAATTCAAAAAATTATGAAATGAATATGTGTACCGGCTCCATTTTGAAGAAAATGCTGATGTTTACGCTGCCACTTATGTGTTCCAGTATTCTTCAGCTGTTATTCAATGCGGCTGATATTGTCGTGGTTGGAAGATTTGCCGGTGATAACTCTCTTGCAGCAGTCGGTTCTAATACATCATTGATTAGTCTGCTTACCAACCTGTTTATTGGACTTTCCATTGGTGCAAATGTTCTTGTTGCCCGTTTTTATGGAGCAAAGCAGGAGCAGGAGGTTGGCAAAACTTTACATACTGCCATGTGTTTAAGCTTGATTAGTGGTGTCCTTTTAACCTTGATTGGAGAAATTGGAGCGAAGCAGATTTTAACCTGGATGCAGACTCCGCCGGAAGTACTGGAACTAGCTATTTTATATCTGAGGATTTATTTTATTGGAATGACGCCGATGATGATTTACAATTTTGGAAGTGCTGTGCTTCGTGCTGCCGGTGATACCAAGCGACCGCTATACTATCTGTTTGGTGCAGGAATTGTAAATGTAGTGTTAAATCTTCTGTTTGTTATCATCTTTCAAATGGATGTTGCCGGAGTTGCCGCAGCTACGGCGATTTCCCAATGTATTTCAGCCTTTTTGATTGTGCGGTGCATGATGAAAGAAGAAGGTGGAATGAAACTGGTACCATCCAAGCTTTGTCTGGATAGAGAAAAATTTGTACATATTTTACGGATTGGACTTCCGGCAGGATTTCAGGGAATTATTTTTGCTCTCTCCAACGTAGTGATTCAGTCATCCATTAATTCTTTTGGAAATATCGTAGTTGCAGGCAACTCTGCGGCTTCTAATATTGAAGGTTTTGTTTATTTTGCAATGAATGCGTTTTACCAAGCGACAATTTCGTTTACCAGTCAAAACCTAGGTGCAGGAGAAATGAAGCGTATCCGGCGAATTGTAATTACTGGTGAAATGTGCGTTACGATAGTAGGACTTGTTCTTGGAAACGGAGTTGTGTTGTTTGGAGACAAGCTGTTGCGGATTTATTCCCAGAATCCAAAAGTAATTCTGGAAGGAATGCATCGTTTGAAAATCGTGTCTAGAACTTATGCACTTTGTGGGATGATGGATGTTATGGTGGGAGCACTTCGAGGAATCGGATATTCCGTTATGCCGATGATTGTGTCGTTGATTGGTGCCTGCGGGCTGCGCCTTGTCTGGCTTGCAACCATTTTCCAGGTAAAACAGTTCCATACCGTATCCTGTATTTATATTTCTTATCCCATTTCCTGGATTCTGACCGTATCAGTTCATATTATCTGCTTTGAATGGGCATGGAAACAGGTAAAAAAGAGTCATATGAAATGTTAAGATTTATATGACTACGGAAATCAGAACATAGACACAGCTGCCTCTTCTAGAGAAAAAATTTTTGTCAAGAATCTACTAAAAACGCGAGCAATTCGACATTTTTATATATTCTGCACAGCAAAATTTGTTCAAATAAACATAAAATTTAGTTAGTGGACAAAATTATTGAGCAAATTAAAAAAATGTGATAGGCTAATATTGCAGGACATGAAAGACTTACATAAGATAACTATATTTATTCTGAGAGGAGAATGTATTATGGAACGTAAGGAAGAATTAGATGTATTTAAAATGGATGAATTAGAAGAATTAGAGGATATGGTTTGTTTAGGTTCTGGCGGAAGTGCATTCTGCTGTAATGGTGGAAATGGAACTGGAGATCTGGAAGTAGGCAAAGACGCATCAGCATTAGAGACATTAAAAGGCACAGCAGCATTAGAGACATTCAAAGAAGTAGCTCCTTAATGGGAAATTCTAAGACAGCATATCAGTTAATCAGAAGTTTGGTTTAAAAGGAAGATGCTATGAATCATGAATTAGAAGTATTTAATATGAATGAAATGGAAGAACTTGAAGATATGGTATGTCTTGGTTCTGGTGGTTCAATATCTTGCTGTAAAGCGAAATAACAAGCGGTAAAAGAGAAATAGCAGCAGACCCTGGTTTATAGAAGCAGTCTAATACTCCACATTTAACGGGCAGAGAAAATGTGGGCATGTCCTGCAATAAATAAGATTATTTCTGTACTGATATGTAAAAGAAAACCAGGAACAGGAGGATTTAGATGAACGATGTTATAAAATGCAAAAATAATATTACTGTTTTTTCAGAAGAGGATATGGATATTGCATTTCAGAAAACGACTGGAAAGTTTATGGAAATTGGAAAAGAGCATAAACAGCATATTTTAGAAGAAGCGGTATTTCAGAATATAAGTAAAAAATTCAGTTATTTTGAAGCAAAAGAAAAATCAAAAGCTGGAAAACAGGAAAGAATGGGGCGGCTTACGCTGCTTACAACACAAGGATGTAATCTAAGATGTAAGTATTGTTTTGCACATAGTGGCACATATGGAGTAAAAAAAGAAGTAAAAATGTCATTTGAAGTAATGAAAGATGCCTTTTTGTTTTTCCTTAGAAAGTTTCCAAAAGGTATTGATCTGGTTCACTTTTTTGGCGGAGAGCCTATGCTGGCATTTGATAGTATAGAAAAATTTGTTCCATGGTGTCTGGAATACTGTAGAGAGAATAGCATTGTACCGCCTGTTTTTTCAGTAGTAACCAATGGAACTATAATGAATCCGCATATATTTGCTGTCTGCAACAAATATAAAATTAACTTTGTAGTTAGTGTTGATGGAAATAAAGAATTGAATGATTTAACCAGAGTTTCACCTGCCTATGAGAGTGTATATGATATAATTAGAAGTAATTTCCAAACTTTGAATAAGGAAAGAAATTTTAATATAGGCTGCGAACTTACTATAAATAAAAATCATGTTAGGCATTATAAAAAAGGAATCGTTCGTACCTGGCTGGATGAGATTGAAAAGTTAGGATTTGAATATGCGATTGTTGGATGTGCAGAAACGGATAATGAAGAATGTGCACTGACTCCAGAAGATAAAGATATTTTTTTCCAGATTCAAAGAGAGTCTATTGATTATTTCTTTGAACGTTTTGTGCAGGGGAAAAAATTTTTATCAGTAGAAATTGTTGGAATGATTCGTCAGATGGCAATGAAAACAACAGCGTTACCATGTGGCGCCGGATATCATTCATTGACGATAACCCCGAATGGAGATATCAGTCCGTGCTATCAGTTTTATCAAGATGAAGATTTTAATATGGGAAATATTTATCATGAAGATAAAGAAAAATATAGAAAGATAACAAATATGTTTATGGATAATGAAAAATATAAACCAGATGCCTGCAAAGAGTGTTGGCTTGAAAATGAATGTTCCGTTCTATGCAAGGGATTTGGATATAATACAAAAGGAGGTATTAATCAGGTCTGCGAAAGCCGGTGCTGGATTTATGAGGTCGCATTTCGCAGAATTATCTGGAATCTCCTTCGCTTAAGCAAAGACAAAGAATCTTATCATAAATTTATTACGAACCTTTATGATTTTAATAAACAGTATTTATACAATAAGTAGACAAAAGAGAGTTGTTGAAATTTAGGAGTGTTGCGAATGAGCAGTGAAGCAGAGCACAAGGAAATTTACCCAAAAGCAGTTTCAGATATTGGCAAATGGTTCTACTGGAATAAAGGCGGACGGAATATTTATGTGATTGGAAACAAAGAGATTGATAAATATTTTATGGCACCGGAAAATGGTGTAGAGATGCTCCATGATTTAATCTTACATATGGATGGTACTAAAAGTATAGAAGAACTTGAGTCCTATGCAAAAGAAACCTATCATACAATTGTTCCAATAGATGATTTAGTAAAAAAGCTGATGCGGGCTGGACTGTTGGAAGGGACGGATGCAGAGAGAAGAAATGAGCTGGATGTTTTTTCGAAAAAATTATTCAGTTATAAGTTTAAAACATTTTCATTGGCAAAGAAAAAAAAACTATCCTATTTATGGGATGTGATGGTGCTTCTTATTCTTGTGCTGGTAGTGTCTGCACTTATTACGCTTTTTCTGAAACCAGGGGAATGTAAAACCTATTATAATCAAAGTTTTCGATTCAAAGACTCTTACCTTTATGGAGCGGTCATTTCCTGTTTCATTTCCATTGTGAATATTATATGTCATGAATATGCACACGCAGTCAGTTCAGTAAAATTTGGACTGCAGCCAAGTGAGTTTGCCATGATTTTATACGGTGGCTATCAATTTGAATGGCTGGTAAAAATAAAAGGAATGTATACGGTACAGCGGAAGTACAGAATCTTAATTATGCTGGCAGGTGTCATTGCGAATTTAGCATTGTTGAGCCTGTCTTTGTTAATTGGAATCTGGTGCCCATTAAGTGACATTCAAACACAGTTGTTTAGTAAGTTTATGGTAACAAACATATTTATGATTATTGCATGTATCACTCCGTTTTCCATTTCGGATGGATATTATGTCATAAGCCAGCTGTTTAAGACAAGCAATTTAAGAAGACAGATGTTCCAGATGATGAATTTCAAAAATAGAAAGAAAGGACAGATGAAACCGTTTAATCTGGTATACAGTTTGATTTCCATTGGAATGATTTTCTACAGTTTTGCAATTACAATATTCTGGGCAGTAAAGGTATCTGCTGAACTTTTGGAAAAATCCAGACAGTATATACCTTCAGATATTCTCTGTTATGTGGCAGCAATGTTTCCATTACTTGTGGTTGGAGCGATTGAATTCCTGTTTATCAGAAGGTTTATTCAGCTGATTCATTCCAACAGATAATGAGAATGGAAATAGAAAATCATTTTATGGAGGCAATAGGATGAAAGTGATACCATTTTTTGAAACCACAGAGCCAAGAAGATTTATTGATTGCCGCACTTCAGCATTACGGGATTATTTCCGGTATTATGGAATTCCATTTAACTCTTATGATGCGTTTATTCTAGGAGAAACGATTTCATGTTATAGTATAAGATTTCAGGTTAGCCAAAAAGTGCCGATTCCCATGCAGATTTTTGTTGCAGGAACATTTGAACCGGAAAAAAGTATGTTTCATAATTTAGGACTTCCTTATCGGGAAAAAGTATTTTCCGAAGAGAACTGGGAGGAAGAAATACAGAAAAAAATTGATAATAGTGAACCGGTAATTGCAGTAATTGATATTCGTCAGATTACCAAGGAACTGCTTCCAACAAGCAAAACAAAATTTGATATTCATTGTCTTTCTTCTATGCTGATCTGTGGATATGATAAGGAGAATCATACCTATTATCTGGATTTAAAGGAAGAAAAAAATGTAGGAGGAATTACTGTTTCGAAGCAGGCATTAAAACGTGCTATAAACAGTAATACTTTTCCCTTGACAGCAGGAAGAAGATATATGGAAACAACCATTTTACCGTCTGATAAAGAACGGATTCAGAAGGAATATCGAATCAGTATTTTATGTGCATTGGCTCATACATGTGAAACTATGTTATCAGGAGGATATAATCTTTTTGAACATGTAGATGTTCCAGAAATGATAAGTACAAATATTGGATATGATGCCTTGCAGGATTTTATAAAATTATTGGAGGAATATAAAATATTTTTTCAGAAAGCAGAGGCTGTTTTAGACAGTAAAGTCAGAGAAAGGCTTCTTGCAATGGCATTTAATATTATGCGCCAGTTTTTAATGTCAGGCAGTAATTTATGTTACCGTCAGGAATTTGGCGAGAGTCTGATTTATTTTGCCCAGAAGTTTAGCATTCCAGAATTTAAATTACTTGGCGAACAGTTTGTTGAAATTTCTAAGCAATGGAGAAATATGACAAGAATGCTTTATAATTTTACAGAAAGAAAGGGAGATGAGGTCGAATATATAGGAAAACTTTCCGAACTGGCTGTTAAAGTATATGAGGAGGAAATTTCTTTATTTGAGAAGTTATTAGATGTTGTACATAACTATGAAAAGTAAGTATTAAATAGATGATGGTGATGTTCCATTATAAGACTGTTTCGAATCTTTTCCGGTGGATTGAAAAAGTTTTCCAGTGTGCTATAATAATCAACGGACACGATTTTCCGGAATTTTCAGGAAGATGAAAACAGGAGGGTTATTATGTACGATAAACTGACGAAGAAAGATATCAAACAGATGCAGGATGAAATCGAGTACAGAAAGCTGGTTGTCCGGAAAGAGGCACTGGAGGCAGTAAAAGAGGCCAGAGCACAGGGCGATTTGAGTGAAAATTTTGAATATCATGCTGCAAAGAAAGATAAGAATAAAAATGAAAGCAGAATCCGCTACCTGGAAAGGATGATTAAGACGGCACAGGTTTTGGATGAGGATTCGAAAGAAGATGAAGTAGGACTTAATAATACGGTAGAGCTATATTTTGAAGAGGACGACGAAACGGAAACCTATAAACTAGTAACCACCGTTCGTACCAACTCTTTAAGCGGCCTTATTAGCATTGAATCTCCCTTAGGAAAAGCTATCTTAGGACATAAAGTAAATGACCGGATTTACATTAAAGTCAGGGATAATTTTGGCTATTATGTGGTAATTAAATCCATTAAAAACACAGTTGATGATGGAACGGATAAAATCAGAGGTTATTAGTTGGTTTTGCGATGAAAGAAAGCACGCTGCAGGGCGTAAAACGAAATTCCCTGTAGCGTGTTTTTATTTTTCGTTTAGCCTTTTTATTAAGCATAGTAAAAGAAATCTGATTTCTCGTCTGCTCTAAAGTGACATACTTTCCCATTCTGCATATTTATAACATAAGAGTTGATAGGAGTGTCATATGGAATCATGGAGAGAGAACATCCAATATTTCAGAAGAAAAAGGCATCCTTGAAGGAACTTCACCAGATGATGGAGGAAGTGGAGGCACAGTCACTGGCAGCAAATCTTAACAGTATGGATGAAGAACTTCCTTTTATCATAGAGTCGGTAAAACCTTCGGTGGTTTATATTGTTGGAAATGTATCGGCGGGCAGCGGCATTATTTTGACTGAAGACGGTGATATTTTAACCAATGCCCATGTAGTATCCAGTAACAGCCGAAATCAGGTGGAATTATGGGATGGAACCGTATATACAGCACATTTAAAGTGTTTGGATACTTTTTCGGATTTGGCACTGCTTAAAATAGAAGCCAATGGACTGACAGCGTGCCGTTTTGCAGAAAAAGAGAGTATTGTAAAAGGAAAAGTTGTGCTGGCAATCGGTTCCCCTGAGTTATTCCGGGAATCGGTCACGCTTGGGATTATCAGTGGTCTTGACAGAGGGTTAGATGGTTTGTATCCATATCATTTGATTCAGACGGATGCAGTTATCAATCATGGAAACAGTGGAGGGCCTCTGGTGAATTTAAAAGGAGAGGTGGTTGGGCTCAATACCTTTGGGCTGGGAGCGACCAAAGGTGTGGAAGTATTGAATTTTGCGATTCCTGCAGATACGGTTATTTATGTATTGGAACAATTCTACCGGTTTGGACGGGTTAGAAGACCGTTTCTTGGTGCCATGATTCTGGAAAATGACCAAAGGAGTCCAGGAACAGAAAAGGGAGCACTTGTGTTGGAAGTTATGAAAGATTCTGCTGCAGAACGTGCAGGTATTCGGGAAGGCGATATGATTTATCAGATAGGAGAAACACTGTTGACCTGTAATCCTATTGATTTTTATGAAGAAATGAAGCAGTATCTTCCAGGAGAGGAGATTACGATAGTTTTGGAACGTGGTGGGAAAAAGGAATACTTGAATGTAGTACTGGATTCATATGAAATGGACAGTGTTATGACAAAAACAATCTGTATCACCAAGCAAATGATTTGAGAAAATAAGAAATTTCTTGAATTTTACAGGAAAGTCCTATTGAAATATTCTTGATAATATTGTATAGTTAAGACTTTAAGAGAAAAAGATAGGGAGAACTTGATAAGTATGAATGGCAACGAAAATCCGTATATACTAGTTTTTGGAGTCTCTGTATATGATATTTTTGGTTTTACTTATGATAATTACAGAGCTAGAGACTCTAATCCAGGAAGAGTCCGTGTTTCTTTTGGAGGTGTCTGTAGAAATATTGCAGAAAACATGGCAAGATTGGGAATTAACACAAAATTTATCTCCATTATTGGAGACGATGAAAAAGGAAAAAGCATTCTTAAATATGCCAGAGAAATACAGCTGGACATGGAAGATTCCTTAATTGTGAAAGGCGAATCTACTCCAACGTACATGGCTATTTTAAATGAAACAGGGGAAATGGAATCTGCAATTGTAGATATGAATATTACGGAAAGGCTGACGCCGGAATTTGTTGATTCCAAAGCAGACTTAATTCGAAATGCCGAATATATGGTAATGGATGTAGATAATCCAGAAATCGTAGAATATATTTTGACAAAGTATGAAGGAGCTACCCGCTTTATTCTGGATCCGGTATCTGCAGCAAAAGCGCAGAATATAAGACATTTAATAAGCAAATTCCATACAATTAAACCAAACCGCCATGAGGCTGAGGTGTTAAGCGGAATTATGATTAAGACGCTTGATGACGTGAAGAGAGCAGGACGTTATTTTCGTGGACTTGGAATTCAGGATGTATTTATCAGCCTGGACTGCGATGGAATTTATTATAACAATGGAACAGACGAAGGAATTATCAAGGCAAAAGATGTAGAAGTTATTAATGTAACAGGTGCTGGAGATTCCTGTATCGCCGGACTTGGTTATGGTTACATGAAACATTTTAATATTCGTGATATGTTAAAGTATGCAATTGCAATGTCTGTAATTACGATTACACACGAAGAAACCATTCATCCAGATATGGGATGTAGACTTGTAGAAGAATATTTGAACAAAATTGACTGGGAGGAACAAAGCTTCTGTTAATAATGCAAATGTTTTTTTTCTGCTATGCAGTAAGGTAACAGGCGAGAGTGATATATGACTCATAGAAATGGGCAGTATATCTTTCTCGCCTGTTAAAGCATAGGAAAGAAACAGATCCACCCCCCTTGCATTTCACGTTTAGAATGACTATACTATTTATAGTTATAGAGAATGTACAAAAACGGAGGAAGCCTATGTTGGAATTGAAGAATATTTGTTATGATGTTGACATCAATGGCGTTACAAAAAATATTTTAAAAAACATTAATTTAAAAATAAATGATCGGTTTGTTGCAATTACAGGACCAAATGGCGGCGGTAAGTCTACTCTAGCAAAAATCATTGCTGGTCTGATTATACCTACCAGTGGAAGAATTCTCTGGGATGGAACGGATATTACTGAAATGAGTATTACCGACCGTGCGAAACTTGGTATTAGTTTTGCATTTCAGCAGCCGGTTCGTTTTAAAGGGATTACGGTACGTGATTTAATTACCATTGCAGCCGGACAGCAGCTTAACATAGATGAAACGTGTAAATATTTATCTGAGGTCGGTCTATGTGCCAAGGAATATGTAAATCGCGAAGTAAATGCAAGCCTTTCCGGTGGCGAGCTAAAGCGAATTGAGATTGCCACAATTCTGGCACGAAGCACGAAGCTTTCGCTTTTTGACGAACCAGAAGCCGGCATTGACTTATGGAGTTTTAATAACCTGATTGATGTGTTTGAGAAAATGTATGAGAAGACACAGGGAACGATTATTATCATTTCCCATCAGGAAAGAATTCTTAATATTGCAGATAAGATTCTTGTGTTAGCAGATGGAGAAGTTTCCAAGTTTGGAAAGAAAGAAGAGATTCTTCCTGAAATGTTAGCAGCAGAAAGCTGCTGCGATTTAAAGAAAGGAGCAAAGTAACATGGATGAGATTCAGAAAACTTTACTGGAACAGATTGCGGGACTTCATGAAATACCACAGGGAGCTTATAATATCCGTGCGAACGGCGAAGGGATCGGAAGAGCTTCCACAGAAAACATCGAGATTGTTACAAAACAAGACAAACCTGGTATCGACATACATATCAAGCCTGGTACCAAGAATGAAAGTGTACACATCCCTGTTTTGTTGACACAGACAGGACTTAATGATATGGTATACAATGATTTTTATATTGGAGAAGACGCAGACGTTACAATTGTAGCCGGATGTGGTATTCACAATGGCGGTGCCCAGGCCTCCCAACATGACGGCGTACATCGTTTCTTTGTTGGAAAGAACGCAAAAGTAAAATATGTGGAAAAGCATTACGGTGAAGGTGACGGAAACGGCGAGCGTATTATGAATCCTACTACCATTGTAGAAATTGATGAAGGTGGGTACGTGGAAATGGATCTTGCCCAGATTAAAGGAATCGATTCCACCAAGCGTGATACTCAGGCAACTTTAAGGGACAAGGCAGCTTTAATTGTAAGAGAACGTCTGTTAACTCACGGAAAACAGCATGCAGAAACAAATGTTTTAGTAAATTTAAATGGAACCGATGCTAGTGCCAACGTAATTTCACGTTCCGTTGCAAAAGAAAATTCTACTCAGGTATATCGTTCCAAAATGATTGGAAATACTCAGTGTGCCGGCCATACAGAATGTGATGCCATTATTATGGATCAGGCCAGAGTGGATGCAATTCCAGAACTTTCTGCTAACAATATTGATGCTAGTCTGATTCACGAAGCTGCTATTGGTAAGATTGCCGGTGAACAGCTGATGAAATTAATGACATTAGGCTTAACTGAACAAGAAGCCGAAGCAAAAATTGTCGACGGATTTTTAAAGTAGCGTTTTCTGATATGATAAAGTGCGGCAGAACACGGTAAACGCACGATTTTTCCTCTAGTAATGGGCATTTTCTTATAGTATTATATGAAAAGACAAGACAAATCTGA
>CAKSBP010000070.1 GCA_934438135.1 uncultured Clostridium sp.
ACACTTTTTTATCTGTTAGAAATATTTAAATATTTTACGAATTTAGGCTTGACTTTTCATAGCTGGTCTCCTTTATCCAAATTTATTTTAATTTTGCTAATACATCTTCTACATTCAGACCGTGTACCATGCAGGCTTCTTCTAATGTTTCTGCCTGGCTGGATGGACATCCTAAGCAGTGCATTCCAGCTTCCATTAATACTCTTTGATTTTCTGGATTAGATTTTAAAATTTCACCGATAATCATATCTTTAGAAACTTTCCCATCTGCTGCTTTAATTTTTACATCTTCACCGAAGAATGCTTCCATATCATCTTCTACTGTTGTAATTCCAGCAATACCAAAGTTCTCCACTAATACTTTTGCAACATTTGGGGATAAAAATGCTGGAAGTGTTGGTCCTAAGTGGATTTCTTTCACACCAAGATATAATAAGGAAAGCAATACGATAACCGCTTTCTGCTCATACCATGCAATATTGTAAATGATCGGTAATTCATTGATATCTGCTAAACCAAAAATTTCTTTTAATTTTAGAGCGATTAATGCTAAGGAATAAGAATCGTTACACTGTCCTGCATCTAATACTCTTGGGATACCTCCGATATCCCCTAAATCAAGTTTGTTATATTTATATTTTGCACATCCTGCTGTTAAAATAACCGTATCTTTTGGAAGTGCTTTTGCGAAATCTGTGTAGTAATTTCTGGATTTTGCACGTCCATCACATCCAGCCATAACAACGAATTTCTTAATTGCACCGGATTTTACTGCATCCACAACTGCATCTGCTAACGCAAATACCTGTTCATGAGCGAATCCACCGATGATTTCACCTGTTTCAATTTCTGTTGGAGCTTTGCATTTCTTTGCTAATTCAATGATTTCAGAGAAATCTTTCTGGCTTCCTGCTTCCCCTTCGATGTGTCTGCATCCTACATAGCCTGCTGCACCTGTTGTGAACATTCTATCTTTGTAAGAAGCTTTTGGAGGTACAATACAGTTTGTTGTCATTAAGATTGGTCCATTGAAGCTTTCAAATTCTTCTTTCTGTTTCCACCATGCATTACCATAGTTGCCTGCTAAGTGTTTGTATTTCTTTAACTGTGGATAGTAGTGTGCTGGTAACATTTCGGAATGAGTATAAACATCAACACCTGTTCCTTCTGTCTGAATTAATAACTGTTCAATATCTGCAAGATCATGACCAGATACTAAAATACCAGGGTTTTTGCCAACGCCGATATTAACTTTTGTAATTTCAGGATTTCCATATGTGGATGTGTTGGCTTTATCTAATAATGCCATTCCATCAACACCTACTCTACCTGTTTCTAATGTCAAAGCAACCAGCTGATCTGCTGTTAAAGAATCATCCATTAATTTCATTAATGTTTCCTGCATAAATGCATCGATTTCTTCATTATCATATCCTAATGCATTTGCATGTTTGGAATAAGCGGAAAGTCCTTTTAATCCGTACATAATTAATTCTCTTAAAGAACGAACATCTTCATTTTCCGTTGCAAGAACGCCAACTTCTTTGGAATCTGCTTTTTCTTTTAACAGTTCGTTTACTGCTTTGGCATCTTTTCCGCCTGTTAACAGATTCTTTACGCTTCCTAACAGCCCAGACTGTTTTACGTTAGATGCTACATCCCATAATGCAGCTTCAGATAAACCATCTTTATTTGATAACTGAGCCATCAGTTCATTTTTTAAACGTAATGTTTCTTTTACTCTTACATAGAAAATTTCATCATCAAAGTTTGCATTTGTGATTGTTGTAAATAAGTTCACTGTTACGTAATGGTTGATTTCTTTGCTTACTGTTTTTCCTTCACTACGTAATCTTGTTGTTACTTCAGATAATCCCTTTGTAACATAAACTAATAAATCCTGCATATTAGCAAGGTCCTGGCTTTTACCACATACCCCTGTCTTTGTACATCCTTTATTTCCTGCTGTTTCCTGGCATTGCATACAAAACATATCTCTGCTCATATCAATTCTCCTTTAATCTATAATAAAATAAATTTATGAATCTTTTTAAGTGGCTTAGCGATTTGCTGTTGCCGATGATGCTATGATACAGGAGAATCAGCAAAAAATCCGTAACATATGTTACGGATTTTAAAAATTTTTTAATTTTTTTACCTTGACTTGAAGCAGTTACCAGTACTTTTCCAATTAGTTCGTCCATATCCTTTCCTGCTCTACTTTAACGTCTGATTTATAATCTCTGCAATCTCCTTCCTGTGATTAGAATAGTAAAAATGTTTTCCATCGAAGGGAACAAAGCTGCATTCACCCTTGGTGAACCCCTTCCACTTCTCCATTCCTTCTTTTGTAACCAAATCATCTTCTTTTCCATACAGAATGGAGAATCCACACTCTAATTTTTCATATTCCCGATAATTATACTTTTCTGTTAATTCCACATCTGTGCGTAGAATCGGAAGAATCATCTTTATTAGTTCCTGATTTTTGACTACTTCATCCGGCATTCCATGAAGCTTTCGGAAATACTTTAAAAATTCTTCATCTGGAAATCCTAAAATACCTGGAAATTTTTCAGAAGGTGCATTTCTTCCAGAAAGAAAAAGATGTTCAGGAAGCCTAAGTCCCTGTTCTTTTATGTAATGAGTCAGCTCAAATGTAACAAGCGTTCCCATGCTATGCCCAAAAAAGGCATACCTGGATTTCTCAATATCATCTTTTACCTGTTCAAACAGATCTTTAACACATGCCTCCATTTCATGAAAACATGGTTCAGCAATTCGTCTTCCTCTCCCTGCTAACTCTAACGGTACTGGCTCAATACGATCTAAATCCAGAAAATGCTTAATACACATATATCCCATCGCAGAGCCTCCAGCATGAGGAAGAAAATACAGCTTTATTCTGCTCATTTTTCTGGTTCCCCTTTTTCTACCAACAGCTGATACATATCTCCAACTGTATTAATTACTGCTACACTGGATAACGGAACCTGTAGTTTATAAATTCCCGTCAGATACATTCCCAAACTGAATAATCCAAGAGAATCCATCATAAGATCCTCATATAGATTCATTTCTTTAGAAACTTCTTCTTGCTCCATGCCAACATAATCGGCAACATTCTTTGCAAACTCCGAAAAATCAATTTTGTTCATTTTTAATGCTCCTTTCTCTGCTGCTCTCTAATATATTTAAACTGAATTTTTCCAATATCATGCGGTAAATCATCCGTCATCACGATTCGATCTGGTATCTTATAAGCAGATAGTTTTCCTTTAAAATATTTTGCAATTTCTATTCTGGTTATTGGGCGGTTATCACTTGTCTGCACATATGCCACAATTTCCTGACCGATTACCTCATGATCCTGTGCGGTTACCGCAACTGCTTCAATTCTAGGATGCATCAGCAGAAATCCCTCTACTTCCTCCGCATGAACCAGATTGGCCCCCCTTTTAATAATACGTTTCTTTCTCCCTACAAAACGAATCCTTCCATCCGGCAGACGCTTTACCAAATCTCCAGTACGAAAACATCGTTTTCCATTTTTTGTTACAACCCTGCTCTTTGTTTCTTCTTCATTTCCATAATAATTATAAATCACAGCAGTTGTATAGACTTCCAACTCTCCTAATTCCGTTTCATTTCCATCTTCATCAATTACACAAACCTCCGTAAATGGAAGCGGCTTAAAATCACTCGGATCCACATCGTAATCCTTATCTGAATCCCACACAACCATAGTAGCCGTCTCCGAAGAGCCGATTACATTAATGACACGAATATGAAATTTTTCTACAAATACAGCGGCAATTTCTTTTGGCAGAACTTCTCCTGCAAAATAACATACTTTTACGGAAGATAAATCATACTGGTAAAAGTCCGGATGAGATAATAAAATCTTTGCCAGCGTTGACGTCAGTTGGATAATGGTTACTTTCCGTTCCTGTATGGTCTTCAAAAAAGATTCTGGTTCAAACTGTGGCTGATAAATAACACTTCCACCTTTTATTACGGTTTGAAGCCCCATACCAAATCCTCCTTGATGATACAACGGCATTCCGATCATCATCAAATCCTGTCCCGTGAAACCAAGATAATCTGACATATCTAAAATTGCATCATAAAATCCTTCATATGGAACTGATAGTATTTTCGGATTACCAGTACTTCCAGATGTACAGGCCAATGACATAACATGGCCAGACTCCGGCTGATAGGATGCTTCCTCTTTTTCCTTTCTTCCTTCCTCAATAAAATCCTGGAATGACTGAAAACCATAGCCATCCCCCTTTTTTCCCCCATCAATAAAAATAAACCGTGTTATCTGTGAATTCTGGATACGCAGTTCTTTCATATGCTCTGCGATATGATTCCCCCGATATAATTCAGTGAAAAAACAAATTCTGATATCTGCATACTGAAGCAGGCGCTCTAATTCCAGTTTTCCGCTTTGTGGATCCATTGGTACCGGCTGTGCACCAATACGGACTGCTGCCCAGAATATCTCATACCACTGCGTACTATTGGAAATAACCATGCCTACTTTGTCATTACACGATACTCCAGACTTTCTTAATGCTTTTGCAATTTCTTTCGTATGTATCATAAATTCATCATATGTGATTTGCTCTTCCGCTACGGTCAAAAGAACTTTTTCTGGTGATTTTTCTGCATTATAAGCAATTCCCTCATAAAAATTTTTGTTCTTCACTGGTATCAAATTTTCTCCCCCTCTACTGGATATGGTAGAATTAGTTAGTGGCTTGGATTTATATAAATCCCCTAACTATTATACAATATAATTGCAAAAATTCATAATAATTCAAGTATACCTAAAAAACCTCATTGATGTTTAAAATAATTGCATTGTATAAACATCAATAAGGTTTTCTGCTTATCCTTTATAAACAGTTTTCCAATCCTTCTTTATTTAAAATCCTGATTTTCTTTCCTTTTATATCGATAAGACCTTCTTCTTTCATTTTCATTAATTCTCGTGAAAGAGATGGTCTGGCTGTTCCTAGATAATCCGCCAGTTCCTCCCTGTTCATACCTAGCTGCATCTCCTCTTCTCCCGTATACATCCGCAGCAGCATCATTGCAATTTTCTGACGAAGCCCGTTGGCTGCAAGTACCTGCAGTTTCCGATTCAGGTTAAAATTTTTTTCCGCTAGAATATGAATCATGTTGTAAATCACACGTTCATGGTAACCACAGCTTTTTGTACAGGTATGGCTTAAAAATATCTTTGGAATCTCATATAACTCACTATCTTCCACCGCTACGGTATAATAGTCATACGTATGATGATCCAGAAATGCATACGCTTCACCAAACATTTCTCCAGGTACTTCAAAGGTCGTAGCCAGATTTCTCCTTCCACCGAAACTGTCCTTACAAAGAGCAATTTTCCCCTTTACCAGTACATAAATATATTTTGGCATATCATTTTCTTCAAATACAATCTGACCTGCTTTGTAAAACTGATGTCTTGCCCCACTGCAAACCAGACATTTTTTCAATTCTTCAAAATCCAGTCCTGTAAACAGACTGCATTTTGCTAACTCTTCTAACATAATGCTACTCCTGTCACTCTATTCTTCCCCGTTATATTATATTTTACTTTATCTTTTCTGTTTTTACAAGAAATTCCACTGAGACAAAGAATATATGCATCATTTCTTACTGTTCTTTTTTTCGTATTTTCTCAAATTCCTTCATATCGTTTGCAATCTCACCACTCATAGCAAGAAGACAGATAAGATTTGGAATTGCCATCAATGCATTAGCAATATCCGATATGTTCCATACCAGTTCCAGTGTTGTGGTTGCTCCAATATATGCAATCATAGAAAATACAACACGATAAACAATATTAAATTTATGAGTTCCTACTATGTATTCAAATGCCTTTTCTCCATGATATTCCCAGCCAAGAATCGTGGAAAAGGCAAATAAAGCAATCCCTATACAGACAAGATAACCGCCTACCGGTCCAAGCACTGTCTTGAAAGCTGCAATGGTAAGAGCCGAACCTGTTATCAATTCACCTGCTGCATCCGTACTTCCAAGTACACCAGAACTTGCAATACATAATCCGGTAATGGTACATACTACAATGGTATCCCAGAATGTTCCTGTCATATTAATATATCCCTGACGTACCGGATTATCTGTTGTTGCTGCTGCCGCTGTAATGGCTGCAGACCCCATACCTGCCTCATTAGAAAATACACCACGGGCAATACCATAACGCATGGCACGCATCATAGATACTGTAATCGTACCTAGCACTCCACCAGATACTGCTTCTACGCTAAATGCATATCTTAAAATCATCATAACACCAGATGGTACATTCTGAATGTTTCCAATAATAACAATTACACCCGCAATTACATAAAAAATAGCCATAAATGGTACAACAAGCTGTGATACCTTAGAAATAGATTTAATTCCGCCAACGATAATACAAAGTGCTAATATAGTAATTATCACCCCTGTTATCCTAAATGGTACCTTAAATGTTTCATTCAGAGAAGTGGCAATGGAGTTTGCCTGTGTTAAATTTCCAATACCAAATGCAGCAATGGCAGCAAAAAATGCAAACAGCCATCCCAACACAGCACCAATCTTTTTATGCGTGAATGCTTTTTTCATAACAAACATCGGCCCGCCAATCATTTCCCCTTTTTCATTGACTTCACGATATTTAATAGATAGCATGCATTCGCTAAATTTTGATGTCATTCCAAAGCAGGCAGACAGCCACATCCATACTAATGCCCCAGGACCTCCAGATACCATCGCTGTCGCAACACCAACAATATTACCAGTTCCAATGGTTGCTGCTAACGCAGTCGTCAATGCAGAAAACGGTGAAATATCTCCACTTCCTCTTTTTTTCTGTCTCGCTTCCTTACTTAAGGTACTCTTTAATGCATAGCCAAGGTTCCGCCAAGATAAAAATCTTGTACGTATTGTCAGGAAAATTCCCGTTCCCACCAATAAAACAAGCATCACTGGTCCCCATACAAAAGAATCAACGGTACTAATAAACTTAGAAAAACTCATACGAATCTACCTCTCTCTCCTGTCCTCTCCTATTCAATACCCCCAATTTATTCCATTCTAAACAAAAAGAAGGACAATTAAAAATTGTCCTTCTTTGGATCGATTGAATCTTATTACTATGGTATTCAATTTCATCTTGTCTGTCAAGTTTTTTATAGAATTTTATGGTAACTAGTATCTTCTATATGAACGTGATATAACTACTGCTGACATATCCGGTAAAACTGATTTTCCCTATTCTGCATTTTACACGATACCAAGTAACACCATTAGAAGCCGTTTTACTGGATAATATCGTCACACCTACTGCTTTTGGAAGCTTTTTTACAACTCCATAAGATACTCCGGCATTTTTTCTCATATTCAAACTGGCAGTTGTCTTTCCATACCTTAATATAGTTAGATTACTTCCTTTGATATAACCATTATAGGATTTACCGTTTTTCGTATACTTTATCCGATACCAAGTTGCTCCATCCGCATCCTTTGTATAACAGTATACAGAAAGTGTCGTGGATTTTGGAACTGTAATCACATCTTCTGCCTCTGCCTGAGTTGTGCTTTTCATTTTTATGGAAGCCTTGGTTACTGCTTTTCTTGTAAAAGCTGCCTTTGTATATGCCGTAAGCACTTCTGATTCCTCACTATAATATGTATCACTTCCAATTGTCTGGTATGCACACACGGTATAATAGTATTCTTTTGCAGCAGACAGTTTTGTATGTTTCCATGTCGTACTTCCGTCCGTAATTGTTTTCACTTTCGAATAGGTTCCATCCAATGCCACAGAACGATAAATTTCATATCCATCGGCATCTTCTACTGGCTCCCAGGAAAGCGTAATCGAACTGGTAGTAGATGCACTTTTTTTGAGTCCCGTCACAATCTCTTCCGTTACGGTTGGCTCTTCACCCGAACCATCGTCCTCTGAAGCATCATCACCCTGATTTGGAGTATCCCCGTTCTTTGGAACATACCAAAAATTGCAGTCTACCTTTCCAGAAATCCCGCTAATAATACCAGAACTGGAATACTGCCAGAAATCATAATCTCCAAAATACGTTGACTGAGTCGTATAATTAGCAAGCCAGATTTTATACTGTGCACTTAATTCATCTGCATAAACATCATTTTCAAGCATGGTCTTATTCATATAAATTAACGGAGTGTATCCCAGACTTTCCACCTTTGCACAGAATGCAGCACAGACTGCGGTTGCTTCCGCCTTGGAAAGTCTTGCATTATAAAGTCTTCCACCTGCACCTCCATTTACAGACGCATATTCAAAATCAAAAACAATCGGCATGGTTACCTGGTAACCAGAAACTAAATTTACTATGTATTCTGCTTCTTCTTCTGCTTCCGTCTCATTAGTTGCCTGTGAAAAAATATACGCTCCCGTCTTAATTCCTGCTGCAATGGCTCCTTGCATATTTTTCTCAAAATACGTATCTTTCGTAAGGGTTCCTGCCGTACCATATCCACGATAACCGGCACGAACAAATGTAAAATCAATTCCATCCTCTTTTACGCTTGTCCAGTCAATGTTTCCCTGATATTTCGAAACATCAATTCCATATACAATATCACAATTATCAAATGTATCTGCGTGGGTATAGCTGCTGCCTGTATAAGGATTCGACGGTGTTGTCAGACTAAATAGACTGGCACGATTCTTTTCTGGTAGTGCATCAGAATAAAAATCCTCAGATGCCTGTCCTGACAAACGTTCCTGTCCTGGGTCATCCTTTCCCTTCTCCTGTGCCATTACCATACTTCTTCCGGATTGTATCATCACGATTAATACAAGCAGCACAAACAAGCATTTTCTCAACTGCCTCAAACACATCACCCTTTTCTAAAATTATTTATGGCTGAACTAAAACCATTTTGTCTTTCATTTTACCTCTTTCATTTGGCAAACTAATGATAATTTTATGGCAAAGTTTAGGCAATTGCAATACTTTTTACAAAAAGAAAAAACAGTTCTTTCAAAATTTAAAATTCTGAAAGAACTGCCTTCTTTCCTATATATAGCTATTATATAAGGATGACATATTTAATCTGCTGATACTTCCGCTGCTATTATAGGAACCTGAATTCATCATCGCACTGGTATACATAGACGTTGCATAGGAACTTACCTGGCTGCTAAATGAACCAGAACCCTGAAACAGTGTCTTTAAGCTGGAAATACTGCTTTCCTTGAGCTTTGTCTCATTAACAGAAAGAGTATTGTCACTTCCAATTGTGATACCTGCCTGATTTAGCAGATTCTCATTCGCTTTTGTATACTTAGTTAGATTTGAAGAACTGCTTGCTACAGATTTGGCCTCTGATTTTGCAGAAGAAGTAATCATTTTATTATAATCATCTACAAATGATTTGATATTACTTATCAGCTTCGAGCGATTATCTTCTGTAAAATTAGTATCGTTTAGTTTCTTTGCAGATTCTTTTAACGATACTGCACTATCTGCAACATTCTTATTGTTCTTCTCCGTGTCCGCAGTATTAGTACTTGTACTTTTCGAAGTCTCACTATTCTCTTTCGCATAGTAAGACTTACAAAGCTTAAAATAAGTACCTCCCTTAATCAAGCTATAATCTCCAAGTGAACTATAAAGACTTGTGCCTGATGTACTGCTTGAAGAATTGTTAAAACTGTTAAAGAACGACAAAGCCGTATTTGCATTTAATCCATAAAAGGATGCCATACGAAATTCCTCCTTTACTCATTTTCTGGCTGTAATACCCTGCCATTATGTATTTCGGCTATCCGAAAAGAATTAATTAGTTTCTGTCATTTCCTGAGCATAAGTACCTCTCTTTCGTTTTGACAATTATCAACGGAAAAAGGTATACACAATCAATCTACGGATTGTGTATACCCTTTTTACTCTGACACATTCTCTTTCATTCTCATCCCGTTGCCCCCAGGAATTGAAATCTAACTATTTTTTACTAAATGTCTTCTTTTGCAATATTTACCTCATAATTTACACCAGAGAACATATCATAATTATAGGCACGAACTTCTGGATCAAATGAAATCGTTAAATCGCCATCCTTATAAGTATTATAATAGGAAGCGAACCATTCCATATATTTTTTTAACTGTTCCCCTGTCATTTCTAATTTATAAAGTGTATTTGCATATTTATAAATTAAAGCAGTATCGCATTTCTTAATATCACCGACGGACATATTTGCATCTATATTAAATAACGCTGCACCAGATACCTGAGCACCTGTATAATACATCTGAACTTCGTTGATTAAATTAATCATAGCAGTTTCTTCAATCTGCGCCTGTGGGATTCCAGGAATTTCTGCATCAGGAACTAAACTTCCACCCTCAAGCTTTCCAATTACAACATTTGCTTCTGCCTTTGCTCTCTCATCATATTCAGAAAGTGTCTCTACAATTTCTTTGTCTGCTTCATATTCAGCTGTTTCAATTAGCTTTGATTCTTTATTTGTAACCGTATAATTTCCATCACTGTCTTTTTCTAAAGAAATATCAACTTTAGCAAGCGTCTGTCCGCCATTTTTATTTTCTACGATAAGCACGTTGTTGTAAACTTCTCCCTCAACCGCTTTATGCTCATGAGCAGCTACAATTAAATCAATTTCTGGACAGCTTTCTGCCAAATCAATTACACCAGAGTTTGCAACGCCATACTCGTTATTTTCCCCCATATGCTCCACTGCAATAATAACATCAACTTTATCTTTAATTTCTGTAATCACTGCTTTTGTTTCTTCTACTGGATCTGTAACTTTACTATTTTTTAAGTTTTCAGAATCCCATTTTGTAATGTTCGGTGTAACCATGCCAATGATTCCAACCTTTACACCATCTTTTTCAATAATTTCATACTTATCCGCAATTGCACTTCCAGTTTCTCCATAAACATTTCCACAAAGTACTTTTGCTTTTGACTGTTTCATTACCCTTTCTAAGGTATCCATACCATAGTTAAATTCATGATTTCCTAATGTCCAAGTATCATATCCAATTAAATTCATTCCTTTAATCATTGGATGTATCTCATCTTCTAAAAATAAATCAGCTGAATTATCCTGAATAGAATCACCACAATCTAATACTAATGTATTTTCATTTTCCTTCTTCAACTCCTGAATAACAGTTGCTACCTGTGCCAAACTTCCAGAAGTATCTTCCTCCAAAATATAATTGTAAATTTAGAGTAACGAAATATAAATTGAAAATCAATAGGAAATTAATGGAACTTTAAACGCAGAATTTTCTTATACACAAAAAAACAGCCTTTCGGCTGCTTCCTGTTTCTCCATATCTTCAAAACCACACACTGAATGCTTTCATCCGTTTCCCTTTGATTAAGCCCTCGACCTATTAGTAACAGTCAGCTCCATGCATTGCTGCACTTCCACCTCT
>CAKSBP010000071.1 GCA_934438135.1 uncultured Clostridium sp.
GGTGTGGCTCAGCTTGGCTAGAGCGCTTGATTTGGGATCAAGAGGTCGCAGGTTCGAATCCTGTCACCCCGACTTTGGAAGTCTTGTGAATACAAGGCTTTTTTTGTATATAATTTTCATAAAATATGGAATCAAAATTCTCTCGACGAATAAAGAAAATATTGTTACAATAGGGTACGATAGAAAGAAAAGAAATGAGGACATAAAATGAGAATTATTAAACCATATGTTTATCTGCGTAAAGCTGAATTAAATAGAAAAAAACTTTTAAATGTAGAATATGCGGCAAGATTATGTTATAAGTCAGAAGGCAGAATGACAGATGAGCCAAATGATAAATTTTTAAATAATATCATTACAAGACAGCATGAATCTGTTTTAGAGCATGAAAAAGTAACTGTTTATTTCGTAGTAGACAGAGGTCTTACTCATGAAATCGTTAGACACAGAGTGGGAAGTTACAGCCAGGAATCTACAAGATACTGTAATTACAGTGGTGATAAGTTTGGTAATGAAATTACAGTTATTGAACCTTTTTATTATGAAGGTAATGAAGATGGAAAGTATGATATGTGGAAAGAATGCTGTGAAAGTATTGAAGAAGCATATATTAACCTTTTAAAAGTAAGTACACCACAGGAAGCCAGAGCAATTTTACCAAATTCATTAAAGACGGAGATTGCGGTTACTTATAATCTGAGAGAGTGGAGGCATTTCTTCCAGTTAAGATGTGATTCTTCTGCACATCCGCAGATGCAGCAGGTGACGATTCCATTATTACTAGAATTTAAAAAACAGATGTCACCGGTATTTGATGATATTAAGTATAATGAACAGTTTTCACCAGAACATTATGGGGAAATTAAATATATTGATTAAATAGTAGATTAGGAGTGATTGATTGTGACAAAAGTATATCTTTTTTTAGCAAATGGTTTTGAGGAAATTGAAGGACTAACGGTAGTAGATTTATTGAGACGAGCTGAGATAGGGATAGAGATGATATCCATTGAAGATAGCATATATGTCACGGGAAGTCATAATATAACTATTAAGGCGGATCATTTGATTCAGGATGTCGATTTAGACAGTGTGGATATGCTGGTGCTTCCAGGCGGTATGCCTGGAACCATCCACCTTCTCCATAATATGACTCTTGTAGAGAAGGTAAAGAAATTTCATGAGGAAGGCAAGATGCTTGCTGCAATCTGTGCAGCACCATCTGTTTTAGGTGCTTATGGAGTTTTAAACGGCAAAGATGCAGTATGTTATCCAGGATTTGAGGAAAAACTTCTCGGGGCGAATGTAAAACAAGACTCTGTTGTAAAAGATGGAAATGTTATTACAGCACGAGGAATGGGAGTTGCCAATGACTTCGCTTTAAAAATTATTGAACATTTCATGGGAGAAGAAAAAGCGAAGGAAGTGCAGGAAAGTGTGCTTTATAAAAACTAAAGTTTAATCTTTTTTCGAAGCAGTAACAGGGCAAATACATTCGGAATAATCAGGAGTGCATTAATAAAATCCGTCATTTCCCAGACGAGATCCAGAGACAGGATTGCTCCAAGAAAAATCATTACGATATATACAGTCTGGTACGTCTTTTTGTAATGGTTTCCAGATAGAAATTCTAAGGCGCGTTCTCCGAAAAAGGACCATCCAATCAAGGTAGCGACAGCGAATGCGATGAGAGCAAATGCTAGGAGTGTGCTTCCAAAAGGAAGCGTCTGAAAAGCTACGGAAGTATAATTTCCATAGGAACATCCCTGAAAAGAATCAGGATTTCGCAGAATACCACTTACAATAACAATTCCGGTGATTGCACACATTACAACAGTATCCCAAAAAGTAGCTGTCATTTGTATGAGAGCCTGCTTTTTGGGATTTTTTGTTGCAGCATTAGAAGCAGCAATGGCAGAAGAGCCAAGACCAGCTTCGTTGGTGAATAGGCCTCTGGCAATTCCGTATCTTGCGGCAGTCTGAATTGTACTTGCAGCAAAACCGCAGGCTGCGGTTTTTGCATGAAAGGCACAATGAAAAATTAAAGATAATGTATCTAAAAGATATCTTCTATTAATAAAAAGTAATGCAAGACAACATATAATATAGAAGGCACCCATAACAGGGACCAGTTTTTCGCATACCTTTCCGATAAGAGTTACACCACCGATAATAACAAAACCACAGGTAAGGGCAATAATAATGCCAACTACATAGGGAGAGAGGTGCCATAATGCAGAGGTCGTTTCTGTAATGGCGTTTACCTGAGTAGTGCAGCCAATACAGCAAGAGGCCAGAATGGTACAGACTGCATACATAGAGGCTAGAAATGGTTTTTTTAGTATATCACGGAGTACGTACATTGGCCCACCGGTATAAGAACCATCGATTCTCTTTTTTCGATAAATAAGACTTAAATAGCATTCAGCATAAGAAGTGGCCATGCCAAGGATTCCGGTAATCCAGCACCAGAACACGGCACCTGGACCGCCTAAAGCAATTGCAGTAGAAACGCCGACAATATTTCCGGTGCCAAGTGTAGCAGCAAGCGTTGTTGCTAATGCAGCAAATCCAGAAAGCCCTTTTTCACTATCTTCATCTTTCTGGACAGAAAGATGAATCGCACCAAGTATTTTTTTTTGAGGAAAATGGAGTCTTATGGTGAAAAAAATGTGCAGTCCCAGCAGAAGATACAGCATAGGATAGGTCCATAGAAAACTATTAATGGATTTTAAATATATCATAAACGTTTCTACCTTAGAATTTCTTTATTGTATTATATATTCAAAAATATAAATTAAGAACAAAATATATAGGGTGAAATTACCATAATAATATGCTGATTATGAGCCACAATAATAACAAGATAAGTGATGAAAAACATCACTATACAGGAAATGCAATCCGGATGTAAGCTGTAGCTGCACTGATGATACAAAAACAAATTGTATCATCTCGATATGTGATGTATAGTAATTGCTTATCAAATTTGCAGAAGTCAGATGATGGTATGCATTACTGACAGCATGTGTCATTGCGGGCATGCAAATAAAATCTTATGGAGGCGAATATTATGGCAAGTTCAAACAACAGCGGTACTAACAGAATGGAGGTACCAGAAGCAAAAGAGGCTATGGATCGTTTCAAAATGGAGGTTGCATCTGAATTAGGTGTACCTTTAAAACAAGGTTATAACGGAAATCTGACGAGTGCACAAAATGGTTCTGTTGGCGGTGAAATGGTTCGACAGATGGTTAGACAGTATGAACAGGAACATGCTTCCCAGTCTAAATAAGAATTGTTCACACCAGAGTAAACACGAATAATCGGGGACATCATCCGCATTACAGATAAGGATTTTATATTCTTTCTGTAACAAAGGATGATGTCTTTTTTGTTACATTTCATCCATTGCATAAATACGTAGATTATGCTAATATATACAATTGCGTACATGAAAAATTATTCTGTAGAATATATGTAATTAAACGACATTTTTAAAAGGAGTATGCTATGGGTAAGTATTTTGGAACGGATGGTTTCCGTGGAGAAGCCAATGTAGGTTTGAATGTAATACACGCTTATAAAGTCGGAAGATTTTTAGGCAGCTATTTTGGAAAAGACCATAAGGCCAGAATTGTAATTGGAAAAGATACCAGAAGATCAAGCTATATGTTTGAAGACGCTCTTTCTGCAGGTCTTACTGCAAGCGGAGCAGATGTTTATTTATTGCATGTAACGACTACTCCTAGTGTATCATATGTTGTCCGTAGTGAGGGCTTTGACTGTGGAATTATGATTTCGGCCAGTCATAATCCCTATTATGATAATGGAATTAAAGTAATTAACGGTGAAGGACAGAAATTATCAGCAGATATTGAAGTGCTGATTGAAGAATACATTGACAGCGAGGAAGATACTATCCCGCTGGCTGTCAGAGATAATATAGGTAAGACAACTGATTATGCGATGGGAAGACATCGTTATATGGGATACCTGATTTCCCTGGCAAAGAGATCATTTAAAGGAGTTAAGGTTGGACTTGACTGTGCCAATGGTTCTGCCTCAACTATTGCAAAACCTGTTTTTGATGCATTAGGTGCGAAAACATTTGCAATGAACAATGAACCAAATGGTGTCAATATAAATAATAATTGTGGCTCCACACATATTGAACAAATGCAGAAGTTTGTTGTTGAAAACGGCTTGGATGTGGGATTTGCGTACGATGGGGATGCAGACAGATGTTTAGCTGTGGATGAAAAGGGAAATATTATTGATGGAGACTTAATATTATACCTTTGCGGCTCGTACCTGCATGAACATGGGGAATTAGAAAATAACACAGTAGTTACAACAATTATGTCCAATATGGGGCTGTATAAAGCTTTTGATGAGAAAGGTATTTCTTATGAAAAGACTGCTGTTGGAGATAAATATGTATATGAGTGCATGTCAAATAATAGGCATGTTCTAGGCGGAGAACAGTCAGGTCATATTATTTTCAGCAAATATGCTTCTACGGGGGATGGAATCTTAACATCTCTTATGATTATGGAAGTAATGTTAGAAAAAAAAGCATGTTTGTCAGAGTTATTACAGGATATTGTAATATACCCACAGTTACTTGTGAATGTCCGTGTAAAGGATAAAAAAGCTGCAAGGGAAGATGAAGTTGTAAAAAAAGCAGCGGCACAGGTAGAATCAGAGCTTGGTGATGAGGGAAGACTTTTACTTCGTGAGAGTGGTACGGAACCATTAATTCGCGTAATGGTCGAAGCAAAGACAGATGAGTTATGTAAAAAATATGTTGATGTAGTTGTGAAAGCATTAAAAGAGCAAGGACATGAGTGCGAATAGTGCCGTGTCTATGGCTTTTTATGAGCGCAAACTGCCAAGATAGGTATTTACAAAAATCTTTTGTTATACTATACTAGTGCTTAGATTGAGAATGGGTTAGTGTCTGTTTTCATGCTATATTAAGGAGGAAAATCAATGAGTCTACAAGTGGAAAAGTTAGAAAAGAACATGGTGAAGCTTACAATTGAGGCAAGCACAGAAGAATTCAATGCAGCCGTTGAAAAAGCATATCAGAAAAACAGAGGTAAAATCTCAGTACAGGGATTTAGAAAAGGAAAAGCACCTCGTACAATTATCGAAAAAATGTATGGAGCTAACATTTTTTTTGAGGATGCAGCAAATATTATCATTCCTGATGCTTACGAAAAAGCAGCAAAAGAAAGTGATTTAGAAATTGTTTCTCAGCCTGAAATAGATGTTGTTCAGATCGAAAAAGGAAAACCTTTTATCTTTACAGCAACTGTTGCTGTAAAACCTGAAGTTACTTTAGGTGAATACAAAGGTATTGAAGTAGACAAAGCAGAAATTGAAGTTACAGAAGAAGACATCAATACTGAGCTTGATCGTGTTAGAGAACAGAATTCAAGAACAAGTACAGTAGAAGACAGAGCTATCGAAAACAATGATATTGCTGTAATTGATTTTGAAGGATTTGTTGATGGAGAAGCTTTTGAAGGTGGAAAAGGCACAGATTATTCTTTAGTAATCGGTTCTCATTCTTTCATCGATACATTTGAAGAACAGCTGATTGGTAAAAAAGCTGGTGAGGACGTAGAAGTTAACGTTACATTCCCAGAAGAATATCAGGCAAAAGAATTAGCTGGAAAGCCAGCTTTATTCAAAGTTACAGTTAAAGAAGTTAAAGTAAAAGAACTACCAGAGTTAAATGATGAATTTGCTCAGGACGTTTCTGAATTTGAAACTTTGGCTGACTACAAAGAAGATATTAAGAAAAATTTATACGACAGAAAACATACTGCAGCTATGTCCGCAAGAGAAGAAGCTGTTGTTGATAAAGTTATTGAAAATGCAACAATGGAAATTCCAGATCCAATGATCGATACTCAGGTTAGACAGATGGCGGAAGATTTCGCAAGAAGAATTCAGTCTCAGGGCTTAAGTATGGAACAGTACTTCCAGTTTACAGGTATGGATCCTAAGAAATTCTTAGATCAGATTAAACCACAGGCTTTAAAACGTATCCAGTCCAGACTTGTTTTGGAAGCAATTGTAAAAGCTGAAAACATAGAAGTATCTGATGAAGAAATGGAAAAAGAATTAGAAGGCATGGCAGCAGCTTATAAGATGGAATTAGATAAAATTAAAGAGCTCATGGGTGAGAATGAAAAGAAAGCCATGATTTTAGACATTGCTGTTCAGAAAGCAGTTGATTTTATTACAGAAGCAGCTGTTGAAAAATAGTTAATAAGCGAGGAGGTATTTAGATGAGTTTAGTCCCTTATGTAATTGAGCAAACAAGCAGAGGAGAGCGTTCTTACGATATATATTCCCGTCTTTTAAAGGATAGAATTATCTTTTTAAATGAAGAGGTTACAGATGTATCAGCTAGTGTAATTGTAGCACAGTTGTTATTCCTTGAATCAGAAGATCCGGGAAAAGATATTTCATTATATATTAACAGTCCTGGTGGTTCTGTTACTGCTGGAATGGCTATTTATGATACTATGAACTACATTAAATGCGATGTATCTACTATTTGTATTGGTATGGCAGCAAGTATGGGAGCATTCCTGCTTTCTGGTGGTGCAAAAGGCAAAAGGTTTGCTCTTCCGAATGCAGAAATTATGATTCATCAGCCTTCAGGCGGTGCTAAGGGGCAAGCTACTGATATCAAGATTGTCGCTGATAATATTTTGAAAACGAAGAAGAAACTGAATGAAATTTTAGCTGCTAATACAGGAAAACCACTTGAAGTGATTGAAGTGGATACGGAAAGAGACAATTATATGACAGCAAATGAAGCAAAGGAATATGGTCTTATTGATAGCATTATTACCAATCGTAGCTAATTTGTAAAGGAGTTATATTCATGGCGAATAGAGCAGACGACAGAAAGCAGTTAAGATGTTCTTTCTGTAATAAGACGCAAGATCAGGTTAGGAAGCTTATTGCTGGTCCTAATGTATACATTTGTGATGAGTGTATCGAACTGTGCTCAGAGATTATCGAAGAAGAATTTGATAATCCTGTAAGCGATAGTGAGATTAATTTATTGAAGCCGCAGGAAATTAAAGATTTTCTGGATCAGTATGTAATTGGTCAGGATGAAGCCAAAAAAGTTCTGGCAGTATCTGTTTACAACCACTACAAGCGTGTTTTGGCAGGTAAAAATATGGATGTTGAGCTGCAGAAGAGTAATATTATTATGGTAGGTCCTACCGGTTCTGGTAAGACATATCTGGCCCAGACAATGGCCAAACTTCTAAATGTTCCATTCGCTATTGCTGATGCAACTGCATTGACAGAAGCTGGATATGTTGGTGAAGATGTTGAGAATATTCTTCTAAAGATTATTCAGGCAGCAGATTATGATATTGAACGTGCAGAAAATGGTATTATCTATATTGATGAAATTGATAAGATAACGAGAAAATCTGAAAATACTTCAATAACACGAGATGTATCTGGCGAAGGCGTACAGCAGGCACTTTTAAAGATTCTAGAAGGGACGGTTGCCAACGTTCCTCCACAAGGTGGAAGAAAGCATCCACATCAGGAATTCATACAAATCGATACAACGAATATTTTATTTATCTGCGGAGGAGCTTTTGACGGATTAGAGAAAATTATTGAAAGCAGAATTGGTCAGAAATCGATTGGATTTAACGCTGAACTTGGTAATATGCATAAAGAAAACATTGGTGAAATGTTTAAGCAGGTATTACCAGAAGATTTCGTGAAGTTTGGTCTGATTCCTGAATTTGTTGGTCGTGTACCAGTAAGCGTAGGATTAGATTTATTAGATGAAAAGGCATTATACAGAATTCTGACAGAACCAAAGAATGCAATTGTAAAACAATACAAGAAGCTGTTTGAACTGGATGGCGTAAATCTTGAGTTTGATGATGATGCAATTAAAGCAATTGCAAAACAATCATTTGAGCGAAAGACTGGTGCCAGAGGATTACGTGCAATTATGGAATCTGTTATGATGGATTCTATGTTCAAAATTCCTTCTGAACGGAATGTAGAGAAATGTATAATTACGAAAGAATCAGTAGAAGGTAGTGAAGAACCTCAGTTAATCATGTCTGATGATGAACCTGTGAAAAAGCCTATTACTAAAAAGTCTCAGAAGCGCCGTAGTGATAATGAAATAGCATAATAAGCTTAAATAATGTCCCTCGTCCATAGGCCATTGTATTGATACAGTGGCTGGCGAGGGTTTTTGTTTATCAGGGGACAAAAAGGGAAAGTAGAAAAGAGGAAACAAAATGGAAGAGTACAGTAAGACCTTGCCAATAATTGCATTGCGCAATTTAACAGTTTTACCGGGAATGATGATTCATTTTGATGTGAATAGGGAGATAACAATTAAAGCCGTGGAAAATGCTATGCTTGGGGACCAGATGGTATTTATTGTAAGCCAGAAAGATGCCGAAGTAGAACGACCGGGAGAAGACGATTTAGAAGCATTCGGAACTATTTCCTTGGTAAAGCAGGTAATTAAATTAAGTGAGGAAGTTCTTCGCGTCATGGTTGTAGGGGTTGAACGTGGAGAATTAATTTATCTTGAATCTAAAGAACCATATCTGGCTGGTGAAGTGGAAGCAGGAACCGATCACAGCATGGATATGTTAAATGATTTAGAGAAAAAAGCAATGATGGATCAGCTGAAAAAGCTATTCGAACTGTATTGCATGGAGATGAATAAAGGTAATGCCAAAGTGCTTGAGAAGATTCAGAATATGGAAAATATGGACAGACTGGTTACAGAGGTGTCTATTAATGTGCTGCTTTCAACGAAAGAGCAGCAGAAACTTCTGGATCAGGTAAACCTGGCTGACCGTTATGAACTATTATGTCTGATTATTTCTGAACATCTTCAGATGATGAAATATCGTAAAGAGCTAGAAAAGAAAATTAAGACTCGTATTGATAAGAATCAGAAAGAGTATGTTTTGAGAGAGCAGCTGCGTGTTATTCGTGAAGAACTGGGAGAAGAAGATTCAGAAGATGATTCCGAACAATTCTTAAAAGACTTAAAGAAGTTAAAGGCTTCGAAAGAAGTAAAAGAAAGAATTAAAAAAGAAATCAAAAGATATAAGCAGACTTCTGTTAACTCAGCTGAGAGCGGCGTTATTCGTGGTTATATTGAAACTTTATTGTCCTTGCCATGGGACAAAGAAAGTAAGGATGAAAAGGACTTTACAAAGGCAAAAAGCGTGCTTGAGAGTGAGCATTATGGTCTGAAGAAAGTAAAAGAACGTATTTTGGATTATCTTGCTGTACGTAGTGTGGCAGATAAGAGCGAGAGCCCAATTATATGTCTTGTAGGTCCTCCTGGAACTGGTAAAACATCTATTGCACGTTCTATTGCGAAGTCATTAAATAAAGAATATGTACGTATTTGTTTAGGTGGTGTGCGTGATGAAGCAGAAATTCGCGGACATCGTAGAACGTATATCGGAGCCATGCCAGGAAGAATTATCGATGGCTTAAAGAATGCAGGAGTAAAAAACCCTTTGATGCTGTTAGATGAAATTGATAAGGTGAGTTCTGACTATAAAGGTGACACTTCTTCTGCTTTACTGGAAGTGCTAGATTCTGAACAAAATAATAAGTTTGTAGATCATTATATTGATATGCCTGTTGATTTATCTCAGGTATTATTTGTTGCCACTGCAAACTCTATATCAACCATACCACGTCCGTTATTAGATCGTATGGAGTTAATTGAGGTATCCAGCTATACAGAAAATGAAAAAATGCATATTGCCGAAGAATTTTTGATTCCAAAGCAGATGCAGAAGAACGGATTAAAAGAAAAGGAAATGACTATTTCTCAAAATGCACTGAATAAGATTATTTTAGGCTATACAAGAGAAGCTGGAGTGCGAGGGTTAGAAAGACAAATTGGTGAAATTTGCAGAAAATCTGTTCGCGAAATTTTAGAAGGTAAGAAGAAGCAGATTCGTATTACAGAAAAGAATCTAAGCAGCTACCTTGGAAAAGTGAAATTTGACGTGAATATGGCAAATGAGCAGGATGAAGTCGGCATTGTACGTGGTCTTGCATGGACGAGTGTTGGTGGAGATACCCTGCAGATCGAAGTTAATATTATGCCTGGAAAAGGAAAACTGGAATTGACAGGAAAGTTAGGTGATGTTATGAAGGAATCTGCCAAAATAGCATTAACCTATGTACGTTCTATTGTAGGCAGATATGATGGCAAGCCAGAGTTTTTTGAAAAGCATGATATCCATCTTCATGTACCAGAAGGTGCTGTTCCAAAAGACGGTCCATCGGCAGGTGTAACCATGGCAACTGCAATTTTCTCTGCAGTAACAGATAAAAAGGCGAAAGCAGATTTGGCTATGACTGGAGAGATTACATTACGTGGAAAAGTACTTCCAATTGGCGGATTAAAAGAAAAACTGCTGGCGGCGAAGGCAGCAGGTATTCATACGGTTCTTGTTCCGAAGAAAAATGAAAAGGATATTTTGGAATTGGATAAAGAGATTTTGGATAACCTAACTATTAAGTACATGGAATCTATGGAACAGGTAATTAATGAGGCAATTGTGTAGACAGTAAGGAGGTATTACAAATTGCATATAAAAAGCATTAACCTGGAAACAGTAATCGGAATTACAAGCACATTGCCGAAGAATGATAAGGTTGAAATTGCCTTTGCAGGAAAATCGAATGTAGGAAAATCATCTCTTATAAATGCACTGATGAAGCGGAAATCTTATGCAAGAACATCACAGCAGCCAGGTAAAACCCAGACAATTAACTTTTATAATATCAATGATGATTTATATTTCGTAGATTTACCTGGTTACGGATATGCAAAAGTATCTAAGGAGACAAAGAAAAAATGGGGAAAGATGATTGATAACTACCTGAAAAAATCAGAAGTACTTCGTCTTATCTTTCTTCTTGTAGATATCAGACATGAGCCATCCCAGAATGATAAGAATATGTATGACTGGGCTGTGAATTATGGATTTAATCCAATTATTATAGCTACGAAATCAGATAAGGTTAGTAGGCAGCAGAAACAGAAACACGTTTCTATGATTAAAAAAGGATTAAATGTTGTAGAAGGTACGCCTGTGATTCCATTCTCTGCATTAAGTAAAGATGGTCGTGATGAAATCTATGAATATATTGAAGATACACTTGAATTTTTTAAAGAAGAGCATCAGGAAAATGAAGAGTAGAAAAGAACCATCTGCGATAGCAGATGGTTCTTTTCTTTAGTATAAATAAAAAAGCTGTAAAAAGTTGTTGACAAAGATTTGAGATGCTGATATACTAGAGCAAGTCAGCAGCGAGTTGAACGAAAAGAACCGACAGTTGGAACAATTCGAACAATT
>CAKSBP010000072.1 GCA_934438135.1 uncultured Clostridium sp.
TATCTATGCAGTTGGACATCAGGTACGTACCAGACGCTGGACATGGAGACAAAGTGAAAATGGCAAGATTACATCAGATTCTTCAGACATTTTCTTCCCTATTGATGGATTTACAGATTTTAATCGAAATCAGGTGATTGCAGCCAGAGATGAACTCAACTCACTGGTTAAAAAGATTTTTAAATGTGAAACTGTTGTCGGTATTGTAGATGTAAATCATCCGGAGATGGAACTATAATTACTAATAGATGATATTTATCAGAAACATAATTCGGAGAGGATGAAATGTTATAATCGTATCATATCTCCTTGTCGTTCAGTCAATAATCATTTACAAAATTATGAAGCATTTCAATCAGTATATATAGCTGGATTATTCCAATAGTACTGGACTGCATCCAGCTTAAATTGTTTCTTATTGGCTTGTACTATGTTTATCCAATTTTTCTATACAGAATATGCATATCTTGCGACAGGTTTTCCTACATGTTGCACATTTAAAATAGTAAATTGTTTATATGGACGTTATAATAAAAGAAAAAACAAGGAGGATTATCATGAAAAAACTTCATAAGCATTTAAGTTTTGTAATGGCAGCAGTATTAACTGTTATGACCTGTTTTCAATCAGGACCAGTTAAAACAGTAAAAGCAGAAACTACTTCTACAAAACAGATGGAAACCATTGCTTCTTTCGATTTCGAAGGAAATGACACAATGGGATGGGGACCTCGTGGAACAGAAAGTGCAGCTGTTACAACAGACGAAGCACATACAGGAAGCCAGTCTGTATTAATTTCAGACAGAACAAAAACTTGGCACGGTGTATCCTGTGACGTAACCGATTATATGGAAGATGGTAAAAACTATACTTTCAAAATCTGGGTTAAGTACACAAACAGCAACTATGGTGGAACTCAACAGATGATGTTATCCGTTGCAACAACAACAGATGGTACAGAATCTTATACCAATTTAACAAAAAAGAATGTTACCTGTGGTAACTGGACTTTGTTTGAAGGAACGTATACATACAGCAGCGCAGTAGATACAGTAAAAGTATACATGGAAGGCGGTACGTTCGACTTCTATGCAGATGACTGCAGCATTGAAACAATGGCAACATCTGAAACTGTATTAAGCCAGAACTTCGAAGAAGGACTTGGCGGATGGGGTGCAAGAGGTTCTGAAACCGTAGCACTTTCTACTGAAGCAAGCCATGCAGGAAGCCAGTCAGCAAAAATTTCTGACAGAACAGCATCCTGGAATGGACTTCAGAAAGATATCATATCTTTATTAACAGATGGAAAATCTTATACCTTCAAAATGTACGTTATGTATAACGGAGAAGATGCAGAAGATACACAGGATATGGATTTATCCGTACAGACAACATTAGACGGAACCGATTCTTATACAAACTTAGCATCTAAAACAGTAAACAAAGGGGAATGGACTTTATTAAAAGGAAGCTTTGTTTACAATGCAGATTCTGCAGAAGCAGTTAAGCTTTATGTAGAAGGCGGCACACAGGATTTCTATGTGGATGATGTTCTTGTTAGCGTAGAAAAAGATCCTGAAATCCAGGACTTACAGTCCATTAAAGATACATATGCAAATTATTGTAAATTTGGTACAGCTGCAACTGCAAACGAATTAAGTGCAACTGAAAAAGCTATCATTAAGAAGCATTTCAATACCTTAACAGTTGGTAATGAAATGAAACCAGACAGCATGCTTGACTATAATAAGACAGTAGCGCTTATGGAAGAGACAGGAGACCAGACGACACCAGTTGTTACTCTTTCCAAAGCAGCTCCATTATTGAAATTTGCCCAACAGAATCACCTGGCAGTTCGTGGACATTGTCTTGTATGGCACAGCCAGACTCCAAGATGGTTCTTCGCAGAAAACTTTTCTCAGGAACAGAGTGCACCCCTTGTATCCAAAGAAGTTATGTTACAGAGAATGGAAAACTACATCAAAGCAGTATTCCAGATTTGTGAAGAGCAGTACCCAGACGTAGAATTTTATACATGGGATGTTGTAAATGAAGCAGTTGATCCTAACCAGTCTAACGGTTTAAGAGCTCCTGGAACACAGGCAAACCAGTCTACTTCTCTTTGGATGCAGACAATCGGAAGCGATTTCATTGAAAAAGCATTCGAATATGCAAGAAAATATGCTCCAGAAGGAACTGTATTAGCATACAATGATTACAATGAATGCGATTCCAACAAAATGCCAATCATCTATAACTTATGTAAAGACCTTGTTGACAAGGGATTACTGGATGCCATTGGTATGCAGGAACATCACAGCGTATCATATCCATCTGTTTCCATGTTCGAAACAGCAGTACGTAAATACGCTTCGTTAGGTGTAAAAGTTCAGATTACAGAATTTGATATGACAACATATGATTCTTCTGCAAATGGAATGGAAACACAGGGAAAAAAATACAGACAGTTCTTTGATAAGATGAAAGCTTTAATGGATGAAGGCATTGACATTGACTCCATTACTATCTGGGGTGTCAGTGATGCAACAAGCTGGAGAGCTTCCCAGTATCCATTAATTTTTGATGCTGATTTTAATGCGAAACCTGCATTTTATGGTGTAATCGGTGATACGAAATTACCAACTGAAACACCTGCGACAAGTGAAGCACCAGCCACAACAAGTGCACCAGCAGTAACAAGCGAAGCACCAGCTACAACAAGTGCACCAGCAGTAACAAGCGAAGCACCAGCTACAACAAGTGCACCAGCAGTAACAACAGAAACACCTGTAACTTCAGCAGCACCTTCCGATGCTTATCCAGTTGTATCTGTAAAAACATCTATTGGAAGTAATCTGAGTCAGTCATACACTATTACAAAAGGTGGAACAGGTGCTATTGATATTTCCAAAATCAAGATTGTTTACAATTACACGAAAGATGGTTCCTCAGAACAGTCCTTCTGGTGTGACAGTGCCGGACTTCAAATGCCTGTTTCCCCATATTATGTATCTTATGCATCCAATGTAAAAGGTATCTTTGGTGAAAATGGATTAACTATGACATTTGATAAATCATATGATTTGAGCGAGGGTTCATTATCTCTTCAAATTCGGTTTAATAACGCTGACTGGTCCGCATATACAAACTTTGTAAGCGGAAGCGTTGACGTATATTATGATGGACAGCTCGTTCAGACAATCGAATAGTAAAAGAATTCTAAAAAGGGCGTCTCTGCAGAATAAACAAAAAGTTTATTCTGCAGTACGCCCTTAATTGTTTTTATCAATAAATTTTTTAACCAATTGTTTTTGTAACTGTGTTTGATTTGTAAGAATCCAGTACAGAAGTTATTTTGACAGATGATCCGGATTTTAAAGAACTTACATCAACAGACCATTCACCTGTTACATCGTCAGCTGTAGTTTCATAAGAAGTACCATTTACTGTTACTATAATTCTGCTTTCGTAAGCAGCAGTACCAGAAATTGTTTTACTTCCAGATGTTAAAGCGTTAACAAGTGGTACAGCAACCTGTAAATCAGCTTTTGCAGCAGCAATCTTAGCAATCATATCATCAATTGCAGATGCATCGGCATTGTCTTCGCCCTGAGCGATAATTGCATCTGCAGGAGCAATGAGAGCTTTTAAATCAGTAAATGTAGATGCTGTAAAGTCTTCAGCGGACATGTTTTTAATTGCTCTTGCAGCTGTTTTTAACTGTGCAAAATGAGATTCAGCAACAGCAGATTTTGTAACAGTAACTGTTTTACAGTCAGCTGTTTTGATATCAAGCGTAACAGAACCGGTAATGCCTGTGATATCGCCAGACTGTGAAGAACTGTTTCCATAGTTAACGATGCAGTTTAAGGAATCCGCATCAGAATTTACGGTAATTGTGTAATAATCACCAGACTTTTCTGTCAGTTTGTTTCCAGGAAATCCACCATTATATGTGTTTTTATCATTGTCCCAAATATAAAGACAAGGAGCAGCACCAGTGCAGCTGGATACATTAAATGTAAATGTATTTTTCTTTGTTGGAGTAGTAGAGCCTGAGCCGCTTCCAGAACTACCGGATTCTGCTTCGTTCTTTGTTACTGTGTAAGAATAATCATTATTTAAAGTAATAAAAGCAGCACCATGTAAACCAGTAATATCTTTTGTCTGTTTTCCAGAACCACTGTTTAATACAACGTTGTATTCATCAGTAGATTTTAAATCTAATACATAATAGCCATCATCTGTTTTTTCTGTCATTTTTGTACCAGGCCAAGTACCAGCAAGAGCAGTGCTCTCACCTTTCCAAGCGTAAACGTAAGGTGTGAAATCAGATTTAACGTAGATAATATCTTCTTTTTTAGCTGCTTCTTCTTCTTCTCTCTTCTTTTCTTCATCTAAAGTAGCCTGAGAAACTTTCTGGAAGGAGAAAGAGGCTTTTCTTGTACCATTTTCGTTTGTAGCTTCTACCTGTACTTTTACAGTATCATCATCATAAGCTGTTTCACCAATTGTAAATGTGTCACCATCATGAGCAATGAATTTGTGAGCACCATCGACAGAAACTTTTGCAGAATCAGCGTTTTGTAAGTGCAAGGTTACCTGCTGAGTTCCAAGAAATTTGGATTCGCCAGTGACACTTGCTAAAGGTTTTCCGTCTGGCTCTTCAATTAAGATAGTGCCGTTAGCACCACTGTTAAATGTAACTTTTCCCTCTGTTACAACAGCACTGGAGTAATCATAAGCATTTTGTAAATACTGACCGTCTGCCCATAAAGAAGAAACATCGATTGTTACATTTTTATTTGCATCACAGCCAATACATGCTGCAATTTTATCAGAAATGTCTTTGGAGGAATCAGAGTAAGTTCTGGAGAATGCTACACCGTTTGAGGCACTAAGAGAAGTGTTCTGTCCAGCACCAACAGAGATATGGTTATTACGGAATGTTCCAACTTTCTGCCAATGTGCTAACGTTGTTTCATTCATGCTGTCCCAGTTCATATCACAACGAAGGTTATGCTGACCATTAGACTGTGCACTGGAATCAACTGGGCGGTCTGTTTCATCACCATAGAATATCTGAACAGCACCAGGACATAACAGGAATGCAGAACCATTATAAATGGAATTTCCTCTGCATAATACACTATCATGTGAAGAAATGTAGGATAATACGTTAAAGTCAGGGTCGGAGTTAATGCTGTCTGCAAATCCCTGGTAAGTAGCAGCAACGTTGTTTTTGCTTAAGATACCAGCACCTTGTGTGCTAAAATTAATCAGAGAATCGAAACCGCCTTCTGTATAGTAACCATCTTTGTAAACACCGTGATCCCAGACTTCACCGGTCATCCAGAAGTCGTTGTCGTCCAAAGCTTTGCTTGGATGCTTGGATTTCCAGTCTTTTAATGCTTCTACACATGCTGTTTTTAATGTCTTCCAGGAAGGTAAATCAACATGTTTTGCAGTGTCACAACGAAAACCATCAACACCATATGTTCTTACCCAGTTCTGTAGCCAATATGTAATGCAGTTCGTTGGTGTCATGTTCATGTTGTGAGAAGATAAATAGGACTGTAATTTAGATACTTCTTCGTTGTATCTTCCTTCCTTTGTCCATTTTGTTTTTAAAACAGCAGGAATACCAACTGTAGAAGTAGTTTCTGTCTTGTAATCTGGAAGTCCAGAAAGACACATTGTCTGATTGGAACCGCCGCCTTCCGTATATCCGGCAACTCCACATCTAATCCAGTCAGGGCCCCACCATCTTGCCCAGTCAGCAGCAGAGTTTGTATAATCGATAACACCGTGATAAGTTGCATTGTTAATTCCGGATGTTCTGTAGTAAGCATCCTGCCATCCATCCAATAAAGTACCAAAGTTATATTCATTCATATCTTTGATAGAATTATATCCAGCATGGTTCATAACGATATCCATAACAACACGAAGACCATGCTCATGAGCAGTATCTACTAATGTCTGAAATTCTTCTTTAGTACCAAAGTTTGCATCTGTGTCTGTGTAGTCTAATACATAGTATCCATGATAAGCATAGTGTGCGAAGCTTTCGTTTCCATCACCACCAACTACGTAGCCATGAATCTGTTCATATGGAGCACTGATCCATAATGCGTTAACACCAAGTTTGTTAAAATAACCTTCTTTGATTTTGTTTGTAATACCAGCAAAATCGCCGCCGTGGAATGTTGCACTGGTATCAGAATAACTGACAACGTTTTCATTTTGGTCCATGCCTCTACCATAAGAATTATCATTGGACTTGTTACCGTTTTCAAAACGATCGGTTAGTAAAAAGTAAACATTTGCATTATCCCATGAGAATGTATCTGCATTCTTTGTGGAAGCAGCAGACGCTGCTTTTACAGCAGAGACTGATGATGTTTGAGTTAAGCTTCCTACAGCTGCTGGCTGCATACCAAATGCAGTAGCGGTAACAAGTAAAGATGCTAAAACTCTAGATAAACATTTTTTGGATTTTTTAAAATGCACCTTTTTGACCTCACTTTCCTGGTGGCAGTAATGCCACTTGTTTTAAAATTTGCACACATGATGGCCGCCCCTATAACATTATGTAGCCTTTGTGTAACATATTTATATCATATCGTGGCTTGTATGGTAATTAAATATAAAACTTCTAAAAAACATATCAGTTTTTTGATCGCTTTTATGAAAATAAAATGTCAGACAAATTACTTAGTAAGGCAGTTTATTTTTAGAACTTTCTTTTTGGTTGGAAAGAATGCTTTGAACAAATTCAGAAATAAGTGGATGTTTACAATTTGTTTTCCAACAGCACACTTTCTTTAGCGTTAAGTTTAAATCCTTACATTTTTTTAATACAATAGAAGAATCTGATTCGATGGTAGAATGCTCTGGAACGATTCCAATGCCCTGATTCATTTTTATGCGCATATGCTGACTTGGAATATTATCTACAGGAATAATATTTGGAGTAAATCCAATTGCCTCACATGCATTCGTAATATAAGTAATCGCAGCCGGTGTAGTTTCCCGGGAAAATACAAAAAAGGATTCTTTACTGCAGTCTTTTAAATGCAGGGAAGATTTTTTCGCAAGAGGATGATCGACAGACAAAGCAACAAGCATGTCCGGCTCACTCATTACAGCAGTTTCTATATCAGTTAGATGTTCCGCTTCCAAAGCATCGGTAAACAAAATATCCAATTCTTCTGCTTTTTCATTCATTTCCTTGAAGTTATAAATCTGTATGGTAATATTCATATCAGGGTGTTTCTTTTGAAATGCATCTGCGATTTGAAACACGAGAGTTTCAAATCGCATTCCGTATAAAATGCCAATATGAATCGTCTTCGTCTGTTTTTGGGATTGTAGCTTTATTTCCTCGATAGAACGGAGAAATTCGGTATGTAGCGGCTTCCATTTTGTAAGCAGCAGGCTGCCCTCCTGAGTTAATGTCACAGTTCGGCTGTTCCGATGGAATAATGAAAATCCAAGTTCTTTTTCCAGATGATGAATCCGTTTCGTAACAGCAGGCTGTGTGATATAAAGCTGTCTGGACGCTTCCGAAAAATTCAGACATTCTCCAAGCGTTAAAAAAATTAATATATCTTCAAATGTAATTTTATACATAAATCGTGTTCCTCCCAAAACAGATTATACTATTATCTATAACAAAATGGAATAGATAAGAAGCTTTTTCTTCATTGGACAGCTGTATTTTCTATTTTTATAATATAGTGTAAAAAGAAGAAAAGGAGATTATCGTATGACATATAAAATTATGGGAATTACAGCAGGAAGAAAGGACAGTAACAGTGAAATTTTATTAAAGGAAGCATTATGGTACTGTAAAGAGGCAGGAGCGGAAGTAACATTTGTAAATCTTCATGATTATAATATTGAAGACTGTACGGGATGTACCAGCTGTACGAAGGCAATGTCACAGGGAAAATATATTGGATGTATTTTAGATAAGAAGGATGATAAAAAGCGTTTGACCGATTTCATGCTGGAGCAGGATGGACTGATTTTTTCTGCACCAACATATGATTTACAGGTCTGTTCTTTAATGGCACGATTCTTACAGCGAAGCTTGAGTTATGAGACTTCTTTCCGAGAAACAATCGGTGTGATGGAGCATAAGGCAAGAGCTGGAGCTTTGATTTCTGTTGGTGGTTCTACAAGAGCATGGCAGTCTATGGCATTAGAAAGCCTTCAGGCTGGAATGTTTACAATGGATATTCAGGTAATTGATATGTATCTTGCTACAAGAGTTCCTGGAAAGGCACAATGTCTTTTAGACGATGAAATGCTTAACCGTGCACGTCTGCTTGGAGAACATATAATGGAAGCAGTTCAGACACCGGAAGAAGAGAGAAAATGGCTTGGTGAGGAAGATATGGGCTGGTGTCCAAACTGTCATTCCAATGCACTTGTATTAGGTGAAATGCAGTGGGACGGTATTTATTATCCAGTAGAATGTCAGGTATGTGGCTGCGGTGGTAATCTGCAACAGACCGAAGAAGGAAAATGGAAATTTGTGATTCAGGAGAATGGTTATCTAAAAGATCGCACTACCGTTTCAGGACGTGCTCTTCACTTGGATGAAATCGCAGAAACCCAGGGAGGTTTCTATACACCGGAAAATATGGCCTTAGTAAAGGAGAAAATACAGAAGTATAAAGCAATGGAATTTCACACTGTTTAGAAAAATATACATTCTTTACAGATACTAGGTTCTTTTTATGTCATATGCAGCATTGTTCTAATTGTAACTTTTGTTTTAATGGTTGTCTTTAATGCTAATGAAAGAGAAAGGTATGTGTTGTTTGAAAACGGACAGCGCGTACCTTTTTTGCAGGGCCCTATTATTTCTTACGATGACTAAATAATGGTAAATTTTTATGCTAGATTGTCAGTGCTTGCTAAATAAACTCGAATGCGGTATATTTATTGATAATAGTCTGATAACTGACAGAATAATAAGGAGCTGATAGTATGAGAATCATTTTGTTTGATGACGAGACCCTCAGTCTAGAAATTAATAAAGTATATATGAAAGCATTTTTGCAGGAGAAAAAAATAGAGAAAGCAGTTATTTCTTCTTTTACCAGTTATAACCGTATCCTGGATGAGAAAATTAGAAACTGCCAGATCGATATTGCGATTTTGGATATTGATATGAAAACAGAAAAAATAGATGGAATTATGGTGGCTGAAAAAATCCAGCAGTACAATGCAAACACCGTGATTATTTTTATTACCAGCCATTTAGAATATGCATTGAATGCATTTCAGGTTCTGGCCATTGGATTTCTTCCCAAACCGTATTCTCAAGAGCAGTTTTTTAAAGTAATGAATAAAGCATGGATTCAATACCTTGGAGTAATGGCACTCAGCCAGACCAGTAAAATGATTCTTCTTGGCAGACAGTACTATGACGCTGCTAGAATTGTTTATTTGGAAAAGCAGAAAAATAAAGTACTGATACATACCCATAAAAAAATGCTGGAAGTTCTATCTGCCATGTATGCAGTCAAAGAACAGCTTCCTTCCTATTTTATCCAGATTGAACGAGGAATTCTGGTGAATGCATATTATATAGAAGGAATTGCAGAGCATCGGGTATATTTATCCATCGGTGAGTTTTTTCATATCCCAGATCGTAAATATAAAAAGGTAATGGAAGAATACCATGCATTTCTTGAAAGCAAGCAGAATATTATTTTGAAATAAATGTAACTTTACATAAAATTTTGTTTCTGTAGGATGATTCTTCATTTCGTGCATACATATTTAATAATCTGAACTTTTCCAATCATTTATCCCGAAAAAACGTCATTTTATATCGGCAGGCACCGTACTGGAAAGATTCGCTGTATAATAAGTATATATAAGAGTACAGGAGGTCTAGAAAAATGAATAGAAAATCTGACAAAAATTATAATTTTAACTATAATAAATTACTTGGAAAAATAAAAGAAGTATTTCATACACAGGAAAGGTATGCACAGGCACTGGGGATTGGAAGAGTTTCTGTCAGTCAGAGACTGAATAACAAGCTGGAGTTTTCTCAGAATGAAATCTTAAAGTCCTGTGAACTGCTTGGTATTTCAAAATTGGAGATGCCTGCGTATTTTTTTACGTTAGAAGAGGATGCTGAGTAAAAAAGGTAGATAAAATGCATTCATCCTAAAAAAATGCTGTTTCATCACAAAATTGTAAGGGTAATTAACATGAAGTGTATTTTTTACAGGATAACAATGCTTTTCTGTCTGATTTGTTTACTAAGGCAGGGGGTTGGAAGTAAAATAAGAACTGCGGTATGACAAAGCCTTTTTCATATACAAACATTTGTCAGTACTCCCAAAAACAATCTTGTTTGGGAGTGCAGCCCAAATCATAATATCTTTCTTTTATTCTTTATATCTTTTATATGAGTGTGGAGGAGCGGAAGCAGACTCCCAATAAAACATGTGTGATACAAAAGCAGGACAGACTAGAGTCCTGCTTTTGTACTATTTTCTTTTATGTTATCTCTAAACTAAAAAGTAGTTCAGTCATGTTTAAACAATTCAGCTATCAGAAAGCAGATTGTGGGGAAATTACACAAAGAGTTTGTACATATTTAATAGAATTGTAGAAAAGATACAATAAATATTGAATTATATGTAAATCAATGGTACAATAATTACAGATTAAAACTTATGGGGTTCCTGAGAGTGATAAAAAATCACAATCAGAAGAGTTTTTTTCTAAAAATATTAATACTTATGCTAAAGAGCATAAATTATTAAAAATTCAAGGAGGAGACAAATGTTTAATACAAAATTAAAGAGGGCTATTTGTGCAGCAAGTTCAACCATGTTAATCGCAGCTCAGGTTGCAACTGCTGTACCAGCATTTGCAGGGGTTAAAAATGATCGTACCGCAACAAGCTACAAGGGAACAGCTATTGCAGCTTCTCAGTTAAAAGATACTACAGATGTATATGCTCAGAGATTTGCAGAGTTATATAACATTGTAAAAGGAGATAACTCCAAATACTTTAGTAAAGAAGGAGTTCCTTATCATTCAATCGAAACATTAATGGTTGA
>CAKSBP010000073.1 GCA_934438135.1 uncultured Clostridium sp.
ACCCGTGCGGCGCAGGAAAGTCTCTTCTCCCTCAAGATTGAGGGGCAGGGGAGTTGATGTGTCACAGACACTTTCTTATTTTTTCATAAGCAGACAGATTTACAGTACTAAAAAATATTATAGATACGCAGGCCAGACAGCAATCGCATCACAGTATTACATCAGTCGTATTTTTGAAGAATAAAACACAGGAGGCAGAAAACATGCTTGATATTAAGTTTTTAAGAGAAAATCCAGATGTCGTAAAGGAAAACATTAAGAAAAAATTCCAGGATCACAAACTTCCATTAGTTGACGAAGTAATTGCGCTGGATGAAGAAGCAAGAAAGACTCAGCAGGAGGCGGATAATTTAAGAGCCAGCCGTAAACAGCTTTCTAAACAGATTGGTGGATTAATGGCGCAGGGCAAGAAAGACGAAGCTGAAGCAGTAAAAGCTCAGGTAACAGCAAATGCTGACCGTCTTGCTGAATTAGAAAACAAGGAAAGAGAATTAAACGAAAAAGTAACTAAGATTATGATGACAATTCCTAACATTATCGATCCTAGTGTACCAATTGGTAAAGATGACAGCTGTAACGTAGAAATCCAGAAATACGGTGAACCAGTAGTGCCTGATTTTGAAGTTCCATACCACACAGAAATCATGGAAAAATTCAATGGTATTGATTTAGACAGTGCGACTAAAGTTGCAGGAAATGGTTTCTATTATTTAATGGGTGATATTGCAAGACTTCACTCCGCAGTAATTTCCTATGCAAGAGACTTTATGATTAACAGAGGTTTCACATATTGTATTCCTCCTTACATGATTAGAAGCAACGTTGTATCTGGCGTTATGAGTTTTGATGAAATGGATTCCATGATGTACAAGATTGAGGGGGAAGATTTATACCTAATCGGAACATCGGAACATTCCATGATTGGTAAATTTATTGACACAATCAATGATGAAGAAAAACTTCCTTACACATTAACAAGCTACTCTCCATGTTTCCGTAAAGAAAAAGGTGCTCACGGTATTGAAGAACGTGGTGTTTACCGTATCCACCAATTCGAAAAACAGGAAATGATCGTTGTCTGCAAACCAGAAGATTCTATGAAATGGTATGATAAATTATGGCAGAACACAGTTGATTTATTTAGAAGTCTGGATATCCCAGTACGTACGTTAGAGTGCTGTTCTGGAGATCTTGCTGACCTGAAAGTAAAATCCTGTGACGTAGAAGCATGGTCTCCAAGACAGAAAAAATATTTCGAAGTTGGAAGCTGCTCTACATTAGGCGATGCACAGGCAAGAAGATTAAAAATCCGTGTTCGTGGAAAAGATGGAAACAAATATTTTGCCCACACATTAAATAACACAGTTGTTGCACCACCTAGAATGTTAATCGCATTCTTAGAGAATAACTTACAGGCAGATGGAAGCGTAAGCATTCCTGAAGTATTACGTCCATACATGGGTGGACAGGATAAATTAAAATAACTGTAAGTCAAAATAGATGAAAACAAGAAAAGGCTTTTCCCTTCAATTGAGTGGAAAAGCCTTTTTTGAAATGTATCTTTTCATAACATAACCTGTCCCCCCGATTCAGCTAATTTATAGTATAATAAAAGAAAGGTATATTTACCTTTCCAATGATTTGATGACGAAAGGGGTTTAACAATGAGAAAAAATTTTCTTTATGGGGCAACAGCAGTATTATTAAGTATGGCAATGGCAGTTTCGCCAGTAATGCCATATTCACCAGTTACAAGTATTCATGCGGCAGCATCTTTATCTATGACAGGATGGAGCGGGGCAAATGTTACGAATAATTCCGATGGTTCCTGTACCATTAATTATTCTGACAAGTATAAAACCGCAGTTTATAATCTGCCATCTTCTATTAATGCCAGTACAATTAAATCTGTTACGATTAATGCAACAGCAGATTCGCAGTTCTGTGTGAAATTATGTGATGCCAGCGGAGAGGCATTTTCTACCGATTATCCAGCATACGGATTAACAGAATCAGCCACTGATAATTATACCTATAAGGTAGACGCATCCGAAAATACCTTAAGCCAGATTCAGATTATGTCTCTATCTGAGCAGTGTGTAACGATTCATTCTATTGATTTTACATTTGCAGATGCAGGCACAGGTGATTCTGATAATGGTGTATCGCTTGATTCTATTATCGGATGGAGTGGTGCCCAAATTACTCATAACGCAGATGGCACCTGTACAGTTGATTATTCTGACAAATACAAAACAGCCATTTACAACATGGATTCTTCTCTTGATCAGAGCATGATGAAATCGGTAACACTGAACATTACAGCAGATTCACAATTCTGTATTAAATTGTGTGGTACAGATGGAGAAGCATTTTCAACGGATTATCCAGGATATAATCTGTCAGGCACTACCACTGCAAATTATACATATCGTTTTGATGCATCTGAAAATACCTTATCTCAGATTCAAATTATGTCACTTTCTAAACAGTCTCTTATGATTAATTCTATTCGGTTTGATTACAAGGTGGCTGCGAATCCAGATGATGCAAATTATGATAAGTCATTGGCTTCTTTAGCTGCTAAATTTGGATTCAAAATGGGTACAAACATCAGTTATTCCACTTTATCTGATGGAGATTACAAAACCTTGGTAAAGAAGAACTTTAATAGTATTACCGCATCCAATGAAATGAAAGCATACTCCTTATTAAGCCAGTCTGCTTCTAAAGCAGATGCAAATGGAATGCCTGCCATGAATTACAGTCAGGCAGATGCCATGATGCAGTTTGCACAGGACAATGGCATTGCAGTCCGTGGACATAATCTTGTCTGGGATGCTTATATGTGCGACTGGTTCTTCCGTGAAGACTATGATACAAACAAAGCATATGTAGATGCTGCAACTGCAAAAGCACGTTTACAGTATTACATTGATGCAGTCATGACCCATTTCGAAGAGAAATTTCCAGGCGTTATTTACTGCTGGGATGTTGTAAATGAAGCAGTTGATACAAATAATGTATTGGTATCTGGTGATTCCAGATGTATTGAAAACAACATTTTTTCCCAGATTATTGGTGAGGATTATGTAGAACTTTCTTTTAAGTATGCAAAAGATACTGTTGAAAAACTGCAAGCTAAAAATCCAAAAACAGATATTAAACTGTTTTATAATGATTTTTCTACGTTCTATAATGAAAAACGTGATGCAATCTGCCGTCTGATAAACAGCATTAACTCTTATGATAAAGATGCCAATGGAAATTATCGTAAGTTATGTGATGGTGTAGGAATGCAGAGTTACATCGGCGGATATGGACAGCAGAGTGGCTGCATGAATGCAGGAGACATTTCTCTAATTAAAACAGCAGTAAAAAAATTTCATGCACAGGGAGTCGAAGTGCATGTAACCGAAATGGCAGTCAGAAACTATCAGAACGATGAAGCGACTATGGCAAAACATGCACAGTTCTATGAGGATTTATTCTCTGCATTTATTGATTTAAATTCTGGAAATGATAAACCTCTTACCAGTGTTTCTATCTGGGGACTCTGCGATAATCCAAGTCTTTCTACATCTGATTACAGCTACAAAATGAACGGTACCTACTGTGGTTTGTTTGATGAGAACTTAAATATGAAGAATTCATTTAAAAAGATTTATACTTTAATGAATACAACCGATGCTACAATTACAACAGAACCTAGTGTGGAACCAACAGAAAGTGTAGAACCAAGTCAGAGCGTAGAGCCTAGCATTGAACCATCTGAAAGTGCAGCACCAAGCGAGAGTGTGGAGCCAAGTATTGAACCATCTGAAAGTACAGTGCCAAGTGTGAAACCAACAGAAACAGCTGGTCCTGAACGTAAAGATCTTGGATTAGACATCAATGTAAACAGTTGGACCGGTGCCTACAATGCAAACTTTACGTTAAAGAATACTGCGTCCGATCAGATTACGGACTGGAAGATTTATCTGAATACATCTGAAGTTGATATGGGCGGCTTATGGTGTGCAAATAAAGAAGTTTCCGGTTCCGATATTATACTGACACCAATGGATTACAACAAAGTAATCTCAGCCGGTGGTTCTACATCCTTTGGATTTGGTGGAAATGGTTCTATTTCTTCTATCAGTTATAAAGTTGTTTATACGATGAATGGCGTAACTTATTCCTATACAGGAATGAAAAATCTGTAAAGTGTTAGAAAACATGTAAGTACATAGAAAAACGAGGATAGAAAAAGTTAGATTTTATCCTCGTTTTTTTGTATATCTGATTGATTCAAAAGCTGCATATTACGTATGATTGGAGTAAGACAAATAAAACAACTTACAAATAAAGGGATGATGAGGTTTTTGATGAACAATTGAGTATTGTACAAAGCATTATGGAAAGGTAGACAGCCTAGCGGACAATTCTTTGAAGATAAAGAGGGATCGCAGAAATGTGACCCCTCTTTGCTTATCGAAACTCAAACCGGATTAATTTTTTTTCTGTATACATAGTGCAGACCGTTCCAAATGGCACAGTTGCCATCGGTTTATCATGTCCAGACTGAAATCCCCAGATAACCGGCTTTCTATAATCTTTAAAAAACTCCTGAAAGAAGTCATAAATCGTAAAATCCGGGTCATTTGGATTCGTACAGTCTTTGAAATTTCCCAAAATAACGCCGTTTATCTGTTCCAGAATACAGGCATTTTTTAGATGCTGCATCATTCTATCACAACGAGGTATAGTTTCTCCGATTTCCTCTAGAAATAAAATCGTGTTTTGAAAATCCGGCTGATAGAAAGTACCAATAGCAGAAGTAAGAAGAGAAAGGCATCCTCCAAGAATTCTCCCCCTTGCGTATCCGGGTACAATTGTTTGAAGCGGAATATCCTTAGGATTAAAAAAGAGGGAGTCAGGCATCAATCGAACAGCGTGTTCGAAACTTTCTTTTGTATAATCATCAAAATTATCTATCATGTTGGAGGAAACCATTGGCCCATGAAAAGTTATCATATGACAGCAAGAGTAGAAGGCGAGATGAAAGGAAGTAATATCGCTGTATCCCATAAATATTTTCTTATTCTGACGAATTAGAGAGTAGTCTAGAAGCGGCAGAATACGGGTACTTCCATAACCGCCTCGCAGGCAGAAAACTGCTTTTATGTTTGGATTTTCAAACATATTGTTTATATCATCTGCTCGGAGTTTATCAGAACCGGACAGATAGCCGTGAAGAGACTCTAAACAGCTCTTTCCGGGAACGGGACGATAGCCAAGGGCAGAGACTGCATTCATACATAGTTTTAGCCGTTCATTTGAGACAGGAGAAGATGGGGCAATCAAGCCAATCGTATCGCCTTTTTGGATAGGTTTTGGATAGAGCATAATTCACCTGCTGTTTCTTTTTTTATAGTTTATGCAGTAAGAAATGAAAAAATATTTAAATTACCACATATGTAGCGAAACGGTACATGTTTAGCTAATATTTCTGTTATTTTCCTGTACAAAATGATATAATGAATATATACAGAAACATACAACATGAGGATGGAGGAAAAAAATATGGATTGGTCAATCAGAGGTTTACTAAATCCTGTTATCGTAAGAAGTTTAATTTTTGGTGTCAATCCAATTGACATGGAGTTTGTACTTCAGCAAATGGAAAAAAAGCCGTTGGTCAATGGAAAAGTGCTACAGAATACATGGAGAGAAGAATGGGGGAGAAAAACCAGGCATTTTGCAGTACTTGCCGAACAGGCTGAGAAAAAGAAAAACTGGCTCTCAGCAGGCCAGTATTACACACTGTCAGCACAATGCTGTTACGCTGCTTATCTGTTGAATTCGGAACACATTGATAAAAAGAGAGAGGCATACAAAGAACTGGAGCATTATTATCTTTGTCAACTACATTGTTCTAAAAGGCGGTTTGAAACAATATTTATTCCGCTGAAAGGAGAGAAAGGAATGCCTGGTTATCTTCATCTTCCGGACGAGAGACAATTTGAAGGACCGTATCCTTGTGTAATTTTATTTGCTGGATATGGAAGCTGCAAGGAAGAACTAGAAACAATGGCAAAACCGTTAATAGAACGGGGAATTGCAGCATTAACTCTTGATCAGCCAGGAACGGGGTCTGCTTTGTTTGACAATAACTTAAAACTTGGTGGCAGTATGCTGGAACATGGATTTCAAAAAACAATTCAGTTTTTGGAAACACTGGATTTTATTGATAACAGCCGTTTGGGGACTTATGGTCTTTGTATGGGTGGCGGCTACGCATATCGTGTTGCGGCAGAATTTCCCAAAATCACCTGCTGTGCAGGACTTTTTCCGTTATTTATTTCTATGCTTGGAGATAAAACAATCCCAAGGTGGATGCGAAATGGAGAATGGCCGGATTTTCAGAAGGAAAATGCTAGTTCTCAAGAATTTATCGAAGGAATGAAAATCATAGCAGATGGTTCTTTTCATGGAGATTACATGATAGTACATAGCAGCTACGATAACTGGATGCCATTGGAAAAAACAAATCAGATTGTAGATAAATCAACTGGAAATATAAATGAAGTTATTATTGATGATGCACCTGTATATGCAACGGAAGAAAGTGTTATGCATGCAATGCCGGTTGGAGAGCAGATGCATTGGATTAAAATCCAGGTTGCCGACTGGTTCGCGGAAAAATTGGGTGTCGTACAATAGAAAAAATTAAATAAATACAGGAGTGAACATTATGATTAGAACATTTAATCAAATGTATAAAAAGTACAAAGATAAATTCAGTGATGATTATGTTGTCATGTATTTTAATGAGGAAACGCTTACGAAAAAACAATTTATCGAACGAACCGAACAAATCAAAAAGCATCTGATTCTTCTTGGTGTCAGACAGGGAGACGGTGTTGGTTATACGTTAAATAATGGAATGGATGTTATTCCATTGTTTTTTGCCATTGCAGAACTAGGTGCTTATGCGATTCCACGTTTTCCAGGAATCCCTGCAATGGGGCGGATGCAGCTATTTCAAAAAACAAAGGCTTCTTTGGTTATTACGAATGAAACCATGATAGATGAATTAAAAGAAAATGCGAAAAAGCTGGATTATGATGTCAAATTTGCTGTAGTGGAAAAAGAGAGCAATCATACAAGTATTTATGGTGAACCAAAAGAAAAGGTTAATTTATCTCAATATTACATAGCAGGAAAAGAAAATGAACTTCCTTTGATGATTGGCACAAGTTCCGGAACAACTGGCGTACCGAAAATGGTCTGCATGACTCAGGAGAATATTGGAAGTGAAATGCTCTGCGTTTTTCATATGCTGGATAATAATATCTATCCTATGGAACAAGACATCTGTGGTATGGCATTTCCGCTTTCCACATCGGTTATTCTGATTTTATGTGGTTCTTTGCTTCATGGAAGAACATTAATTATATCGGATGATTTGACACCGATGAATTTCCTTCGAATCGTAGCAAAGTATAAAGCGACAAATCTCTCCTGTCCGCCAGCTTATTATGAATCACTGCTTTTATTAAAAGATAAAACAAACTTTGATTTGTCTTCTGTCGTAAAGTTTGGTGCAGGAATGGATTTCTTCCCAGTAGAGCGTATGAAACGTCTTAAAAAAATGTTTCCAAATGTTCGAGAATTTACTAATGGATATGGCTTGGTAGAAACCTGCAATATTTTCAGTGATGCAAGCTATGATCTTACCAGTGATGCCTTTGAAAGTACTGCAACATTGGAAATGGTAGAACAGGCTGAAAATATTATGAAAATCTGTGATGACGAAGGAAAGGAAGTTTCTATCGGTGAATCTGGCGAATTATATGTCAAAGGTCCAAATGTAGTACATGGATACATGAGTATTTCTGGAGAATTGGGAGAAGAATTCCAGAATGGATGGTTTCATACTGGTGATATTGCCAGAAAAGAAAGTGATACGAAGTTTACTCTTTTAGGAAGGCGAAAATACTTCATTAAGCGTGGTGGAAAATCGATTTCTCCGATTGTAGTACAAAGAGAAATCAATAAGACCCCAGGTATTTCTGATTCCGGTGTAGTTGGCATACCACATCCATTATATGGAGAAATGATTTGGGCATTTGTCGTAAAAGATAAGAACAGTCAGGTTTCTCTAAAGGAAATTAAACAACAGTGTAAAAAGACGCTTCCCTATTATATGCTGCCGGATCAGGTAACTTTTGTAGAAAAGATTCCGAAAAATTCTGGTGTGGGAAAAGTAGATTTTGAAACATTATTGAAAATGGGGAAGAAACAATTGGAAAATTTGAAATTTCATACATATTAGAAAAATTTTAGATAAAACAAGCTCTCTGAATCCTCAAAGAGGAAACAGGGAGCTTGTTTTAATAAACAGATTATGCAGCCTTTTCATAAAGCAGTTCACTAATATTTCCATTTTCCACAACATAAGTGCCTGAATAACTGAAGTAGTAGTTTGCACTGTTATTGCTGTCCCAAGAACCATTTCCATTATTAAAACATACAGTCGCATTGGTTTCAGTGCCTAAGTTGATGGTAATTACAAAAGAAGAACCCTCTTTTTCCATTTTAACACCTGGTACAGCTGTCCATGCACCAGTTCCTACTTTATAGTGACAGTATGCGTCAGACCAGTTTGCTGCATAGTAATAAATCGTTAAACTGTTATCACCGCTCATAGTTGGAGCACCACTTGTAACAGTACCATTAGCAACGGTATATGTACCTGGAGCCATGATATAGTAGTTGGAACTTCCGTTACTATCCCAATTACCATTTCCATTATTGAAACATGCAGTCATTGTTGTTTCATCATCTAAGTCAATCGTAATTTTTTTGTATCCAGAAACTTCGGAGTCGCTCATTAATCTGCCAGGAGCAACTGTCCAGCTTCCAGAACCTGCTTTGTAATGCACGTATGCATTTGACCAGTTTGTCTTATAATAAAGAGTTACTTTGTTATTGGAAACAACAGGAGTGCTGTTTGTGATTTTACCGTTTGAAACGGTATATGTACCTGTTCCAAAGGAGTAGTTCTGATTTCCATTGTTATCCCAATTACCATTTCCATTATTAAAGCATGCTGTTAAAGCAGTATCTGTTCCTAAATTGACGGTCAGGACTTTATATCCTGCATAATCGGAACTCTCCATTAATTTTCCAGGAGCAACTGTCCATTCACTGCTTCCAATACGATAGTGCATGTATGCAGTGTCGCTTGTTTTGTAATAAATTGTGGCTGTGTTAGAATCTGGTTTTGCAAGTGTTGTGACCGCCAGAGCAGAAGATACTGGTGATTCCTGAGTTGTGCTTGTAGCCGGATATTTTTCATAGAAATAATATGTAGTTTCTGGTTTTAGGCCGGTAAATACTGGACTAGACTGCCAGTTTCCATCATTCATTTTGTAAACAACACCACTTACAGCCTTTAATGTAACGCTGGTTGCAGTGACCTCATCTGCTACCGGATCCATAGGAGGCATTACATAAGTAGGAGAAGGGGCTACTGTAGCGGTTGTGGTCGGAGTAACCGTAGGAACTATTGTAGCAGTTGTAGTTGGCTGGATGGAAGGAGCAGTCGTAGCACTTGTAGTTGGAGCAATAGTTGGTATAGAACCTGAACCTACTCTTGCAAGTTCACATGTAATAATATCAGTATCTTCTTTTTCTGCAGAGGTAGATTCATCACAGCTGTATGGTTCAGCAGCATTGTCGATCATGCTGTCATCAGCTGGAATACTTGTAATACCAGACTGTCCAAATGTAGAAATGTGCATTGCACCGATTCCGTTTGTTTCTAAATAATTTTTATCAATGCCAAGTGCAGAAAATGGGATAGACATTTCATACATCGTATCCTGCTTTGCATCATGACCATTCTCCATCATGTCAACCCAATTAGAAGAATCAGAAGCAAGATCTGCAGGAGTATATCCTTCGTAGCAGTTTGCTTTAATTCCGTAAATCTTATCGGAAATATGACCATCTCCATAAGCATATTTTATGCCAGCTGTTTTAAAGGCTGTACAGCAGTCTGCTGTATAAGAAAATTCATCGTTATCATTCAGTGTGAAGATAGCAGGAGTACCAACGCCAGGTTTACTGGAAAAACTAAGAACCGTATCAACACCGTTTTCATAATTTAATCCTATACCCCAGATTCCTTTTGTTCCGATCATTCCATTACCACTACGGTTTGGATTTACATCAAGAGCAAGTACCTGTGGAATGTCGCCGTTGGATGGTTTTCCATTATCACTGATTGGATAGCTCTGTGCAGGGTCTACTACATCAGTGACATTCGTGAATTCCCACATGAAATATACATTGTCATTATCCCATGCAGCATATAATGCATAGGTGTCGTATACAGGTCCCTCATGAGTGCCACGGAAAGCTCTGGCATCATCGTTTGCCACACCCTGTGCAATCAGCATGGAAGAGTTCCAGTCATCGAATTTTCCATCGATTGTGATGCTGGCATTTTTTCCAGCACCATTTGGATTTGTTTTGTAATAAGTAGAAGAGAATTTAGATGAAACCGCAGCGGACACAGAACAGTCAAAGCTGCAGAATGTACTGATAATCATAGCTAATGTCAGAATAACAGACAGCATTCGTCTCAGTACATGATTTGTACTACACTTCTTGTACATAAAATACCTCCTTAATTTAATTACCATATTTCTTGAGATTTCTGAAAACGTTTCCATAACTATCATAACTGGAAACGTTTTCATGTACAAGACTAAGGAAAGAATTAAATATTACTCAAAATTTTTGGTAAATATGCACAATAAAAATACATTTAAAGTTTCCGAATGATAGTTTCCAACTGTTCTGTAAGAAGCTTTGCCTGCTCAAAATCTGTTTTCTTTAAAGCGGCAGTAATTTTTAGTTCTACTTCCTTTTTCTCCTGCTCTAAAAGCAGATAATCCTTTTCAAAATGTTTATCATAAATCATTTTACGGAATTTACGGATGCTCATACGTCGGATTCCCTTATCTTCAATAAATAAAACATAATCCATGCAGTTCGCAATAGAATAGAAGTCATGGGAAATCATCAGGATCGCACCATTATAGTC
>CAKSBP010000074.1 GCA_934438135.1 uncultured Clostridium sp.
GTTGATATCCTTCCTCGTTCAAAGTATAATTCTTATGTAAAAATATAGATTTTCGCATACTTATATTTTACACCAACTGCCGGACTTCTTTCGAGGTTTGGCAGTTGGTTTTTTGCACAAAAAAGGAGCTGCGCACTAATTACTTAGTGCGACAGCCCTTTTTATTTTATTTTACTGTTACCGTAACATTTTTTGTTACTCCGTTACATTTCACTTTAATTTTTACTACTCCAGCTCTTCTACCTTTTACCATACCTTTGGATGTTACAGTAGCAATACTTTTGTCTAAAGATGTGTAAGTGATTTTCCCAGATGGTGCAGCTACTGCTTTAATGGTGACTGTTTTGTTCTTCTTTACCATTAATCTTGATTTCTTTACTGTAAGAGAAGGTTTTTTCACTGTTACCACACAAGCTGCTGTTACACCATTTGCTTTTGCTGTAATAGTTGTTTTACCCACGCCTACGGCTTTTACTTTCCCGTTTTTGTCTACAATTGCAGCTTTTTTATTGCTGCTTGTATAGGTTACCGCTTTGGAGCTTCCAGTTACCATTGCTTTTAACTGAAAGGTTTTATTTCCTTTTGTATAAATCACAGCTGTTTTCTTATTGAGAGAAATAGCTGGTGCCGCTTTTACCGTAATGGTACATTTCGCAGAAACACCATTCGCTGTAGCTGTAATTACTGCTGTTCCAGCTTTTACACCAGTTACAACTCCCGTTGTTTTCCCAACCTTGGCCGTTTTGGTATCACTGCTTGTAAAAGTAACCACATTACTTACATTTGTACCTGATACCGTTGCTTTTAATGCAGCTGTCTTACCTGCTGTTATCGTTGCTTTGGTTACATTCAGCTTAATCGTAGGTTTTACAGCTTCTGCTTCCACTTTTTCTGCATTCAGATAATCTGTACACAATCTTACCATTTGGTCACCACGACCAAATCCAGCCATTGCTGGAACATAAAGGTTTAGCCATGTAAATTTAGAAGCATCTGTTTTAATCTGTACTTTTTCTGGATATTTCACACCAGCAGTTTCTGTTAAAACACTGTCTTGTTTATTATACTCATCAACTACATCATAGGTGGATAACACAGCTGCATCCACTTTCGAAAATTTAGATGGAATATTGTTCTCATTAAATACAATATCTACAAGAGTGCTTACTTTCGAAATATAGCCTCCTACACCAAAATGAGAAACCGGACCAAACTTAAGATCCATCTGTACTTTTCCGTTCTTTACAACAACATCGGCTATTGGATTAATTCCAGCTGCCATAATAGAAGCTTCATCCGCATTGGACTTATAAATAGTTACTGGTACTTTATAAGTCCCATCTTTTAATACTAATGCATTTAATGCACTTTGCAGTCTCTGCTTTGCAGCTTTTAAGGTTTCTTCTGTCACATCAGAAGCTGTCATTACCTTTCTCGCTGCATTACATGCACTTTCTAAGGCTGCATATGAACTACTTGCAAACTTTTCTTTATCAACACCTTCTGCTTTTTGAATCAGTTCTGCTAAATCACCTGCCGGAACTGCTTTTCCAAAATCAATGCTTAAAAAGGCATCCGTATAAATACCGCCCATTGCATCAACTGACATGGTAAGAAATATGCCTTCTTTATCTGTATAAGGCAAAGAAAAGCTTACACGTTCTGGTACAGTAACTTCTTTTAAGGCAGCGACAGGACCTGTTTCTGCTTTTCTGGTACTTAATACAGATGCATTTATTTTTTTACTGGATGCGTAACTATTATAAGAAGAATATAATTTCACATCAGTCGCATTTCCATAAAGATTATACATCTGCAATGTCTTTAAAGTAACTTCCATACTCATGGAACCGTCTTCTTTTACCTTCAAAACGGCATAGTCTGCTATACAGTCCGCTGCCATGGATGGCTTATGCAAATCCGTTGCCTGCATTAACCTAACCGGAACTACATAAACTCCGGTCTGAATACTGCTTTGTGTTCTTTCTACTGTTTCTGCTGCGTATACTGCCGATGCAGGCAGATAGGACAGCGTTCCTGCGGATAATAAAAATGCAGCCATAGAAACAGCCATGTATTTTCCAAATCTTTTTCTCATTGTTCCTCCTGAATGTACGTTATAAATAGCTTACAATTGTTAGTGCCGGCTAACTGTAAGCTATAATATATAGAAACTGCTTGTATGTCAACTATTTCAGGGCATATGAGAGATTTTATCAAATACTGCGGATTCTCTGCATCATGTCTGACTTATTTACCTCGAACTGTTTTTTTATTGCCATTTGCATCTGAAGGATATAATGTTTTTCATATTTTATAACATTTACTCCTCCAGGCGATATCCAACTTTAAATACCGTCTTTATATTATCTTTCAAATCGAGTTTTTCCCGAATCCGCTGTACATGTGTATCAACTGTTCTGGTCATTCCAAAATAATCGAATCCCCAGACTTTATCTAAAATCTGTTCTCTCGACATGGCAATGTTCTTATTTCGAATAAATAATTCAAGAAGATCGTATTCTTTTACTGTCAAATTAATATAATTACCATTCTTCTTCACTATTCTCTGCTCCGGATATAGTTCGATATCTTTAAATCGAAATATATTCTGCTGTTTCTTATAACGCCTAAGGGCAGTCTCAATCCTTGCAACCAGTTCAATTGGTTCAAATGGCTTTACAATATAATCATCTGCTCCCAGACGAAGTCCCTGAACCCGGTCAACAACGGATTCCCTTGCTGTCAGAAAAATAACCGGAATCTGTTCCACATTTATTTCCTTAATCAAAGAAAATCCATCTATTCCCGGAATCATAACATCCAGAAGAACTAAATCAATTCCCTGCTTGTCCAGAATATCTTTTACTTCCAGACCATTCCCGCATTTTATCACTTCGTATCCAGCCATTTCAAGCTGAATTCCAATCAGATTACGGATCGCCTCTTCATCTTCTACTACTAAAATCTTCATGTCCGCCTCCTGATAAGATTTTGTATACTTATACTACTTTTTTTCATAAGAAACAATACATTTTCTTTTTCCATCCAGCTCTATCGAAAAAGTGTCCTTACTATTTTCTTTATTTACAAATCTACATCTGCTATATTGCAGACAGGCATCATCCTTATTTAACGTTCCCTGCATTTCAATATTATAATCATTCCAATCAATTTCCATTACTTTAAGCAGTGGTTTTACCAGAGCAATTACTTCTTCCTGGCTTAGACCATGGGATTTATTTGTTTCCGAATGATTTTCTGGCTCTACCACATAGAGATTACGGATTTCACCTGTATCTGCAGCAATAGTACAACTATAAGATTCAGCGGTTGATTCTCCATACCAGCTCATAATCCATACATAATTATCCGATTCCTTATAGAGATTAATATACATAACTAAATCAGAGGATTTCACCGAAATACCGATTCCTTCCTCAAACACCTGATATGCCTCCTGAATTGCTTCCACTCTAGTAATATAAGTGTCACTTGCCTTTTGTTCTGCAGTTTTGGTATCTAGTATACTCTGACTATAAATCACATTTTCCTTTATTTGGTATTTGTAAATTCCAAACATGCCGGCTCCGAAAAGGAGTCCAATACATAATAGTATAAACAATTTATTTTTCATAGACTATATTCTCTTCAGAAAATCCAATTACGACTTCTGTTCCTTCTCCCTCCTTGCTGAAAAAGGATAATGTAATATGATTCTTTTCACAGATTTCATTACAAATGGCAAGGCCAAGGCCGATTCCATTGTCTTTTCTTGTTCTCGCCTTATCCGCCATATAAAATGGCTCTGTAATTTTTTTTAAATCTTCTTTTGCAATTCCAACTCCATAATCCTTAATTCTTATTTGATACGTTTTCTTCTGTGTTTCATATATTCCCTGAACTTCTATCTGCATCCCCTTTGAAGAGGCTTTACATGCATTATCTAATATATTAACAAACAGAACTTCCAGTTGATTCTCGTCTCCATATACAAACGCCGGATCAACTTCTGTTTTTATGGCAATATCACGGCTCTCTGCTTTAAATTTGAGACTGTTTACTGCCTTGTCTACACAATCTTTCACACAGACTTTTCGTCGTATAATCTCCTCTTCCCGTATCAATGTTAATTTCAGCAGAGTACTGTTAAGCAGTGCAATTCTTCTTGCTTCTGAGTTAATATACATCAATGCCTGCTGCCTAATCTCTTCATTCACTTTGCTCTTTAACAATAGTTCTGAGTAACCGATTATAGACGTAATAGGGGTCTTAATTTCATGATTCAGACTGTCTATAAAACGCTGTTTTGCCTCATTATGCTCTCTGAGTTCTACAATATTATTTTCAATCACATCAACCATCCTATTAAAATTTTTTTCTAAAATTCCAATTTCATCCTTATTACCACTTTCTGAAACACGTTTACTGTAATCACCTTCTGCAATTTCTTTGGAAATACTGCTTAACAATACAATAGGACGTGTCAGCCCTCTTGATATAAGAAACATACCAATTGCAAGAAGCAGGGAAATTCCTAATATAACAAGTGCAAAATATTCATAATCTTCTATTCTCTGTTGATATACAAGTTCAATATCTTTGGAAAGCACTATTTTAAAATCAGTATTTTTCAGATTAATTTTAGAACTGACAAATACATACCGCCTGCCATGATTCTCTCGGATAATAAAAATTTTATTATTATCTTCTGCCTTCTGTATCTCCGGACGTTCTGTTCTTATCTGGCTGCTTTTTCGATAATCTGTATAAATCAACTGATTATCTTCTGTATAAAATTCCAGATTAAATACTTCATTACTTTGATTGAGTGTATAGCCACGTACAATAATATCCATCCATTTTTTTATATTTTCCACATCGGTGACATCCACATCAATCAAATAGTCAGCATTTAAATATAAATTATTTTCCACATCGATACATTTACTTACCGTTATTTTCACCGCTTCTTTCAATGTATCAACATATTTTTTTTCAATTAAGATTGCTCCTGCAATCATCAATAAAAATAAAAATAATGTGACAGAATACAAAAAAATTTTTTTCCAAAATTTCATGTGTACATTCCTTATCTCCTTTTTACCTAGGATAATGTCTTAAACTGATATCCATTTGCTTTAAAATATTCAATTATCTGAGGAAGTGCCTTTGCTGTTTCCTCTTTTCCATACGTGTCATGCATTAATACAACAATTGTCTGTTTTCCATTTGCAGTTTCCTTTACGTTCTGTACCAGCTGAGAAGCTGTTTTCTTTCCTCCTTCTGCATCTCTGCTTAGAGAATTCCAATCAATCGAGTATTTATCATTTTCTTTCATATAGTCTTTTAATATGCTCATATTATTCCAGGAAAAAAATCCTCCTGGACAGCGCCATACTCTGGTAGAAAACTGTTCTCCAATAATATCTTTTAATAACTGTTCATTTTTTTCATAATCTTTTAAAAATTTCTTTAAATTCAAACTACGTCCCGGATATAAAACATTATAATCATGGCTGTAAGAATGATTTGCAATGGCATGTCCACTCTCTACTTCCTGCCGGATTAATTCTTCTGCTTTCTCTCCACCCTTTTTTACATTAGCTCCAGTAATAAAAAAGGTTGCTTTTACCTGATAATCGTCTAATACTTTTAAAATTTCAGGTGTTACTGTCGTTGAGGTTCCATCATCAAATGTGAGGAATACTCTTTTTTCGTCATCCTGAATAGAATCTTTTCCACCAAGCTTATCTGATATAATGGATGCATCATAGGTATCCCCTATTCCTGCTGGACCGACACCAATCCATTGCTCTATTTCTTCTGGTTTTTCTGACTCAGCTGGCTCTTCTGATACAATTGGTTTCTCTAATGCAGCTGGTTTTTTCGTCTCTTCTGCCTCTTCTTTCAAAACTTCCTGTTTTTTCACCTCTGCTAGAATTACATCATGAAATTTCTGTACAGCTGCTCCTAATATTATGGTCCCAAATAGAAATAAAACCATTACTGCTATTATTTGCTTTCTACGCATTCTCTTATACTTTTTTCTTAAATTCCTCATACTCTACTGCCCTTCCCTTAAAATCTTCCCCTATCATAGCAGCAGAAAATTACATACTTGTCTTTTAGATGTCACAAAGTTGTAAAACCAGGAAATGGAATATTAAAAGGCAGTGGTTTCCTTCCACACAAAAAAAGAACTGTATGCCTGCGGATTTCCGCTCTGCAACAGTCCTTCTTTTTACTTTGCTTTTATACTGCTATTTTCTTATACCGTTACTTTTATGCTTCCATTAAAAATGCATAATACCCTTTTACTGCTTCATATAAATCAGCTTTGCTTACTACTTCCCATGGTGCATGCATATTCTGAACCGCAATTCCGGCATCAATAACATTCATGTTATAGTTTGCCATGATATAAGCGATGGTTCCACCACCGCCCTGATCTACTTTTCCAAGTTCTGCGGTCTGAAATGACACATTATTATCGTCCATAATTCTTCGGATTTCAGCCATATATTCTGCATTTGCATCATTACTGCCGGATTTTCCTCTGGCACCGGTATACTTGTTAAATACAAATCCTTTTCCGAAATAAGCTGTGTTTTTCTTTTCATTTACGGATTTATAGTTTGGATCATATGCCGCACTGACATCGGAAGATAACATCTTAGAATTCTTCAGTGCACGTCTTACTTTAATCTCCTGATACTCACCTGTGCAGGCCAGTAATTCTGCTACCGTATTTTCAAAGAATCTCGAATGCATTCCAGTTGCACCAACACTTCCGATTTCCTCTTTATCGACCAAAATACATACACTGGTCTTCTGTGGATGTTCCACCTTAAGTATAGCTTCCAAAGACGTATAAGCACATACTCTGTCATCATGTCCATAACCGATAATCATGCTTCGATCGATACCATAATCTCTTGCCTTTCCAGCTGGAACAACCTCCAGTTCTGCGGAAAGGAAATCTTCTTCTTCGATACCATATGTATCTTTTAACAGGGCTAAAATGTTTGCTTTCACTTTATCTTTTTCTGCACCCTTTAATGGAATACTTCCAACCAGGACATTCAGATCTTCACCTTCTACTACTTTGCTTCCCTTTTTATCCATCTGATCTGCTGCCAGGTGAATTAGCAAATCAGAAATTCCAACAACTGGGTCATCTTCCTTTTCTCCGATAGACACTTCTTTTACACTGCCGTCTTTTAAAGCAATCACACCATGAACTGCCATTGGCTGCGCCGTCCACTGATACTTTTTAATTCCACCATAGTAGTGGGTATCCAGTAATGCTAAATCCGTTTCTTCATAAAGAGGATTCTGTTTTAAATCCAGCCGCGGTGAATCAATGTGTGCACCTAAAATGTTCATTCCCTTTTCTAATGGCTCTTTCCCAATACAAAACAGAACTATATTTTTATTCATATTAACTGCGTAAACTTTATCTCCGGGAGATAGGGTTTTTCCTTCTTCAATGACTTTATCTAAGTCCTGATATCCTGCTTTTTCCGCCAGGCTGATTGTTCCTTTCACACATTCCCGTTCGGTTTTACAGTCTGATAAGAACTGTTTGTAACGCTCTGACAATGCAAATACATCTGTCATGGTATCTGTGTCGTATTTTTCCCATGCTGATTTTCTCTCCATAACGTTTCCTCCATCATTTCTACAAATTTTCTCTTTTCAAGTGGTATTATATCATAAATTAGCAGATATGAATATACCAGAATGCAGAAACCCCGAAGGGTTCTATACATTCTGGCTGTTTTTCGCTTTCAGCTTCTTTAAGAATTCATCCTTCAGGGCACTTTTTCTTTCCAATTCTTTTATTTTTTCTTTTAAATATTCTATATACTCAATAGTTAGGTTTGCACCGCTCTGATTAACAAAATCATCACTTTTCGCCAAATCATTCAGCCACTGCATCATAGAATCTTCTCTTAATCTTTGAAATGTTGTATCTTCTTTAAAAAACATCGAATTACCTCCTACTCACTTTCTATGCTTTAACATCATTATAAATTCTATCATAAAAAGCTGTATAAAAGCCACCCGTGCTCTTACACAGCTCTTTAAATTTCTTAATGCTCCCCAATCCCACTCTCATGAAACTTCACCTTAAATTTCTTTAGCAATTGATTAATCGGCTTCTTCAGGAGCAATGCCATTAAAATTGAGCCTCCTATCAGCCCCAGCATCACCAGACAATCTTTCCAAATCACTTCTTCCACCACTCCTCCAATTGCTTCTCGGTTAAAGGAAATACAATAGGTAAACGGAAGATACGGATTTAAAATCTGGAAAAACTTTGGTGTCAGCTGAATTGGAAACGTACCGCCAGAACCTGCTACCTGTAGTACAAGAAGAATAATTCCAATTACTTTTCCTACATTTCCAAAAACAGATACGAAAGAATAAACAATTGCCATAAATACTAGGCTGGTAAATAGATTTCCAGCTAAAAACAACGCTTCGTTTTTACAGTAAATTTTCAAGAGATACAAATCTCCCAATGATACAATTAACGCTTGTATCAGCGTTATCGTACCGAACAATAGAAACTTAGCAAAATACACCTGATAAGTCTTGTAATCACCATAGGAATCTACCGATAACATAGATACAAGAAGCAGAATTCCCACCCAAAGAGATAATACGGTATAAAATGGTGTCATGCTGGTTCCGTAATTGCCCATTGGGTAAAGTTTTTCCTCTGTAATAGTTACTGGATTCGAAAGGAAATCACTCCTTGCAGTAACATCTGCTTTAAGCAACGAAACAATTTCCTTGAGTCCGCCTTCGTTATTCACAATTTCTAATTTCGTTACAAATCCATTGATCAGTTTCTCTGCCTTCGGCAATACCTTTTTGGCATAGGCAATCCCTTTTTTTCCTTTATCTATACTATTCGTAGCAATATGCAGAATCTCTTTCACTTCTGGCAGTTTTGCCTGGGCAGAATTCAAAACACCAATGACTTCCTCTGCTGTCTTATTAGCATCATCAAAAATTGCATTCAGAGAAGGAACCATTGTATTACCCAATTCCGTCTGAAGTGTATTTAATATAGTAGAAACGGATTCACTGGTTTTAATCAGCTGGTCTAATTTATCCAAAGATACTCCATCATCCGTCTGAATCTGTGACTGTATCAAAGCTAGTACCTGCTCCGATGCCTCCAGATACTCTGCCACTTTAGCCAGCCGGCTGATATACGTCTGTAATGGCTTCTGCTTCGATAAGCTGTTCAGTTTTTCCAAAAGAGAGAGCATTCCATTTGTCATGGTTTTCATGGTTTCTACTTTGGACTGCATCTGCACCAGTATTTCCGGTGCTGCCTCAATATTTCCTTCGATTGCAGTTTTCAATGCTTTTAATGAAACATTGGTTTCCTTCGCCACACTGGATAAAACCTGCATGTCCTGAATGATTACCGGCGCTACCTGATTCACCGTATTCTGTGACGTATTCACAAATTCCGTGATTTCATAGACAAGCTCTTTGCAGTCTTTTATCGTAGTCGTTACCTGTGGCAAATTCTGATTCACTTCTTTTAAAAGTGTTTTCAGCTTAGCAACTCCAGTATCTGACTGTTCAATTGTACGATTTATATCAGGAAACTTAGATTGAATAGTTTGAAGTTCATCATAGGCTTTCGTCAGATTTGGAATCTGCTTTTCCAAATTCACACCAATTTCATTCGCCGTTTCAAAAATAACATTGCTAACTGTCTCCACAACAGACTGACTGATCATATTCTGTAAACTGGTGACCCCCTTGTCTGTTAACTTGGGAGCAATAGCATTCATTTTCTCATTAACAGTATAAATAATTTCACCTTTTGTAATATTATCTGAAACAATAGACACCAGTGATCTAGAAAAATCTTTTGGAATCGTAATAACTGCATAAATTTTTTCTTTCTTTAATGCGGTCATTGCCTCTTCTCTCGTAAGAAACTGCCAGCCCAACTGTCGGTTTTTCTTCAATTCTTCTACCACTTCGTCTCCAATACATACGTTTTTTTCTTTTAGCGTGGCTCCTGCATCCTGATTTACTACAGCAACTTTGATTCCGCTGGTGGATTCCTGACCATACGGATCCCAAGATGCCTTTATGTTAAACCACGCATACAATGATGGTAAAATGCACAATGCCAGCACAACAATCAGTGCCGCATAATTCGTCATAATTGATTTAATGTCTTTCCAGTATATTGAAAACAGCTGTTTCATACAAAATCACCCTAATCCTTTTCTATGAATTAGGGTAAACGTAAATCATGGAATTTATTCTGTTTTCCTTAAAAAGGTTCTACTTCACTTGAATCACAAAGAAATTTGATCTAGGAATTTCTGGTGAATTGTTATATAATCATTCATTAGACATAATCATTTTCCTATATACTTAACTACCATGAAAATAATCTCTCGGAATCTTGAGTGATCATGCCTGCAAAACACTGGCATTGCACATTGAAAAGTAAATATTATTCTCAGAAC
>CAKSBP010000075.1 GCA_934438135.1 uncultured Clostridium sp.
ATAACAAAAATCGCTGCAATCCAGCAAATACAATGGATACAGCGATTTTTTGTTTTTAGAACTGTCAAAGACGGGATTATAATATAAAAAATTAAGAAAATCAAGTTTGTTTTCAAATAACTTTTCAAAATTAAGTTTACAGTTCTCCAACTTTCAATTCTTAATTCTCAGTAAAAAAAGAAGCAGGCAGCCAAGTGGTTTCTACTCACAAAAAACAAGGACAGCACCATTTTTCTGGTACTATCCTTATCTATTTATTGGGTTTTACTCTGTTGTTTCAGAACAATGTCCACCGCAGTGACCGCAGTCACATCCGCAATGAGATTTTCCACTTTGTTTGTCTTTTACTATCTTTCGGACAATCAAACCTACTATCAGAACTAAAACCACTGCTGTTACAAATGTTCCCATTTTAAAACCTTCCTTTCGACAAATACAATATCTATCTTAGGTGAATAGTTTTTTATCGCTATGCCATCGCTCTTTCTGCACGTTCTTTCTTTGCTGGACGAAATACCATGTAGAAAAATCCAAGGATTACAAAAACTGCTGCTACAGTTCCAATGCCAAACCTTCCTGTTGTTACCAGCATACCAATTTGATAGATTGCAAGAGATGCTGCATAGGCAAGACCTGTCTGATAGCCAATTGCGAACCAGAACCATTTTGCATTGTTCATCTCCCGGCGGATTGCACCCATTGCTGCGAAGCAAGGTGCACATAACAGGTTAAAGATTAAGAAAGAATATGCAGCAAGTGCTGTCATACTGGATGCAAGAGAGCCCCACACCTCAGAACCATTTTCAGCCACTTCACCAAATCCAAATAAAATACCAAATGTTCCAACTACATTTTCTTTTGCAATTAATCCAGTAATGGCGGCAACAGCAGCTTTCCAGTTACCCCATCCAAGTGGAATGAATAGCCAGCTGATGCCACGTCCAATCATAGAAAGAATGCTGTTCTCAATCTGCATATCGTCTAACATCATAAATTTTCCATCTACCCATCCAAAATATGTCGTAAACCATACAAGCAAAGTAGAAAGTAAAATAACAGTACCTGCTTTTTTGATAAATGACCAGCCACGTTCCCACATGCTGCGAAGCACATTTAATAAAGTCGGCATATGATAAGCAGGAAGTTCCATTACAAACGTTGCCGGCTCACCAGCAAACATTTTTGTTTTCTTTAATAAGATTCCAGAAAAAATAATTGCTGCAATTCCTACAAAATAAGCACTTGGTGCAACCCACCATGCGCCATCGAATAGTGCACCTGCAATCAAGGCAATAATCGGAAGTTTTGCTCCACAAGGAATAAACGTGGTTGTCATAATCGTCATTTTACGGTCACGGTCATTTTCAATGGTACGGGAAGCCATAATTCCAGGAACCCCACATCCGCTTCCAATTAACATTGGAATAAAAGATTTTCCGGAAAGACCAAATTTACGGAAAATACGATCCATGATAAATGCAACACGAGCCATGTATCCACATGCTTCTAAGAATGCAAGAAATGCAAATAAAATTAACATCTGAGGTACGAAACCAAGCACTGCACCAACACCAGCTACAATACCGTCAATGATAAGACCTTTCAGCCACTCGGCACAGCCAATGCTGCTTAACAGGCTGTCAAATACCTGTGGTACACCAGGAACATGAAGTCCAAACAGGCTCCAGCCTTCACCAAATACGCCGTCATTTGCCCAGTCTGTTGCAATTCCACCTACTGTGGTAACCGATACATAATAAACAAGAAACATAACTGCTGCAAAAATCGGAAGGGCAAGCCATCTGTTGGTAACTACCCTGTCAATTTTATCAGAAGTACTTAAATGCTCTTTTTTGTTCTTTTTATAACATTCTGAGATAATTGACGTCAGATATACATAACGTTCGTTAGTAATAATACTTTCTGTATCATCATCCAGCTTTGTTTCAATTTCATCAATTTCTGCACTGACATCTGGTACACTCTTTAGCTGAGATGAAATCTTATCGTCACGTTCTAATAACTTAATTGCAAAGAAACGTTTCTGTTCTTCCAATACGTCATTTCCTAGTTTCCCTTCAATTCTATCCAGAATGCTCTCTACTTCGTCCGCAAATTTATGTACTGGACAAGAACTATGCTGGGTTGCTGCCGCTACTGCCATTTGTGCAGCCTTTTCAATACCAGTCCCCTTTAAAGCAGAAATTTCTGTTACCTTGCAGCCAAGGTTCTTACTTAATTTTGCTGTACTTAAACGGTCACCGTTTTTCTCAACTAAGTCCATCATATTAACAGCCATCACCACTGGAATTCCAAGTTCTATCAGCTGTGTTGTTAAATATAGATTACGTTCCAGATTGGTTCCATCTACGATATTTAAAATAACATCTGGTCTTTCACTTAATAAAAAATTTCTGGCAACGACTTCTTCCAGTGTATATGGTGATAAAGAATAAATACCAGGTAAATCAACGACCACAACATCGTCATGTTTCTTTAATTTTCCTTCTTTTTTTTCCACCGTTACGCCAGGCCAGTTTCCTACAAACTGGTTGGAACCCGTCAGGGCATTAAATAAGGTTGTTTTCCCGCAGTTTGGATTTCCTGCAAGAGCAATTTTAATCGCCATACTCAAACTCCATTTCCGTGCCGTTGGCACTTCCTCTAACTATTATATTATTTGGTTTGTTATTACTTATTTATGTTAGTTTAATCTAACCATATCGCACAATTATTCTACTTCAATCATACCCGCATCGGCTTTCCGAAGAGAAAGTTCATATCCTCTTACTTTAACTTCGATTGGATCACCTAAAGGTGCAACTTTCCGCACATAGATTTCGGTTCCTTTTGTAATACCCATATCCATAATTCTACGTTTTACCGGACCAGCACCGGACAGTTTTTTTACTGTAACCGTTTCACCGATTTTTACTTCCTGCAAAGTTCTCATACCATTACCTCTCCTTATACCAGAATCTTAGCTGCAATGTCTTTTCCAATTGCTACTCTGGATTCTTTTATATTTACAATCATATTACCGCCTATTTCAGAAATCACAGTAACGAATCCGCCTGCTACAAAACCAAGGCTCTCTAAAAATCTTCTTGTTTCCTGTTTTCCACCGACTTTTTTTATCTCAAAAGCCTTTCCTGTTTCGACCATTGTCAAAGGCATCTTTTCATCTTCTTTCTTTTTTTATTGATACTGATTATCATTTTCTATGAGGTTAGTATAACCTAACTTTCCAATAGTGTCAATACATTAAATGAGAAATATTATCATTTACTTGTTTTTTCTCCGCCCGTTGCTATCTAAGTTCAATTATGCTATACTAGTCGAAATAGTTCTAAAACGAAGACATAGAAAGAGGGAAGATTATGCAGATAAAAGAATCCGGAGAAAATTATTTAGAAACGATTTTAACCTTAAGTAACAAATTACCTGTTGTCCGTGCAGTTGATATTGCTACTGAACTGAACTTTAAGAAATCCAGTGTCAGCGTTGCTATGAAAAACCTGAGAGAAAACGGCTATATTTCTGTCAGCGATGCTGGTTATATTACATTGAATCCATCTGGGCTGGAAATTGCGGAAATGATTTATGAACGTCATGCAATTTTATCTAAATGGCTGGAAAGCCTTGGTGTTTCGAAAGAAACTGCTGCTGAAGATGCCTGCCGTATGGAGCATGTCATCAGCAAAGAAAGCTTTGAAGCAGTGAAAAAGCATGTACTGGAATATCATATGAAATAAAAAATCCCCTAGACCATTCCTTTCAATATCATCGTTTGGTCAGGGGAATTTTTTTGTTTATTCCGGCTGTATCTTTTTGAGCAGATACCTCTTTTGATATTTTAACCTTGCGGTTTCTGCAATTTTATTCATGCATTTTACATTGGCGATGCCGCCAAGTACACCTGCAATGGGAATGCCCTGAAGAACTTTCATATAAAGCATCTCTTCTGCCAGTGCCTTAGCAGTTTTTTGAATCTGTTCGTCCAAGCTACTATCTAGTACAATATTTTTAGCAAGTTTTCCGGCTGTTTCATCGGCTTCTTTCAATTTTTCTTTCCGCTCTTTTCCACTAAGAAGTGCTGCTTCCATCACTTTTAAAATGTAATAGCGCTCTTCTTCGCTTTTATAGTCAAATCCATAACTCATGGCAGCCTCATATACAGATTTTAAAAGCATTCCAATAAAAACAGGAATATCCGGAAGACCAATTCCAAACAGTCCAAGAGCACTGCCTTCTAGAGCAGTCAGACCAAGGTTTCCCCATTTCCGTCTGTCCGACTCCAGATTCAGGTTCCACAAAGCTTTCTTATTCTTTCTTCGTTCTAAAGTAAAATCACGAATATCATAATCCTGCTGCCGTTTTTCTTTATCGTATGTCTTCTCAATTACAGCATCACCTTTTTTAAATACAATCTTAAATCCAACAGTAAATGCCTTCTCCAGCTTTTCTTCCAACCCTTCTGGAATTTTCTCTGCAATTTTTTTCTGAAGTGGGTTCTCTTCTTTCTTTTTTGTCTGACAACTTCTAGCTTCCCTTTCTTCAATTTTCCGAAGCTGATTTTCCAGTAATTGATTCATGTGACTGCCTCCTTTCAGATTATTCATCCTTCTATTATTATAATTATAAACAAATTCTTCCGCTTACACAAGCATCCCAATGTAGATTTTCCTCTATTCCTCCCTACCAAAGCTACTCTAGATGTTGTATAATAGTATGGCGTGTAAACAAACAGTCTGATTTTTTACAGACTGCAAAAGGAAAGGAACATACTATGGAAAGTGAATTTAGCCGAACAGAACTTTTAATCGGAAAGGATGCCGTAGAAACATTACATCATAAACGGGTAGCCATCTTTGGTGTCGGCGGTGTTGGCGGATTTGCCGCAGAAGCCCTTGCCAGAAGCGGTGTTGGAATCCTTGATTTGTTTGATAAAGATACGGTTTCTATTAGTAATCTGAACCGTCAGATTATTGCCACATATGACACTATTGGCAAAAATAAAGTAGACGTTATGAAAGATCGTATTTTAAGCATAAATAGAAACGCAGTTGTGCATACCTATCCCGTTTTTTATCTGCCGGAAAATGCAGAAGATTATGATTTTACCCAGTATGATTACATTATTGATGCAGTAGATACGGTAACTGCAAAACTGACTTTGGTAGAACAGGCTTATAAAGCCGGTACACCAATTATCAGTGCTATGGGTGCGGGAAATAAATTAGATCCGACTGCCTTTGAAGTTGCAGACATCAACAAAACTTCCGTATGTCCTCTTGCAAAGGTCATGCGTCGGGAGCTGAAAAAACGCGGTATTCCAAAGTTAAAGGTTGTCTATTCCAAAGAACAGCCATTAAAACCACGGTATGAGGAAACACCAATGGAACGCAAAGTTGCTCCGGGAAGCATTGCTTTTATTCCGTCCGTGTCCGGACTGATTATTGCCAGCGAAGTAATTAAAGATTTAAGTTTACGATAAAATGCTCAGAAAAAACAGGAGGATATTATGGAACGTTATCAGGAAATTGAACGAAGTATTATCAAACGTTTTCGAAAGGAAATCTGGAGAAAATTTATTTCTGGAATCAATGATTATGATATGATTCAGGAGGGGGACAAGATTGCAGTTTGTATTTCCGGTGGAAAGGATTCTATGCTTCTTGCAAAATGTATGCAGGAAGTACAGCGTCACGGAAAACTGCATTTTGATTTGGAATTTATCGTTATGGATCCAGGATACAATCCAGAAAACCGTCAGAAAATCATCGACAATGCAAAAATTATGAACATTCCAATTCATATTTTTGATACTGAAATTTTCAGCATTGTAACTGACGTAAAGGATTCCCCATGCTATCTGTGTGCTAGAATGAGACGTGGTTATCTATACAAAAATGCACAGGATTTAGGCTGCAATAAAATTGCTCTTGGCCATCACTTTGATGATGTTATTGAAACAACTCTGATGAGCATTCTTTACAGCGGTCAGTTTAAGACCATGATGCCAAAGCTTCATAGTTCAAACTTTGAAGGCATGGAGCTGATTCGTCCGCTCTATCTGGTAAAGGAAGCAGATATTATTGCATGGTGCCGCTATAATAACCTAAAGTTTTTACAGTGTGCCTGCCGTTTTACCGAAGCATTGGAATTAGAAGGTGGAACTGTTGAGTCTAAGCGTAAGGAAATGAAAGAATTAATCAATGAATTTCGCAAAAAAAGTCCTGGCATTGATAAAAATATTTTCCAGAGTGCGCATAACGTCAATTTAAATACTGTCATTGGATATCAGTATAACGGTGACAAGCATGCGTTTCTTGACATGTATCCGGAACTTCGAGGATAGGAAAGCAGGCTGGTCTGCTTTTTCTATCTGCGAAGTTCCTATAAGCTGCTGTTGATAGTTAGTGCTCTTTTATATAATTCATTTTGCTCTACTCTAATATGAATTTTCCGTCTTTTAACCAGATTTTCTGATATTCTTCTATGCTGCTGTCTTTACCGATAAAGATATGAAATTCTCCGTCTTCGCTTTCCCATTTCTTTTGTCTGGTATAGAATTCGAGCATTTTTTTATTGATGACAAATCTTATTATCTTAGACTGTTCTGGTTCCAGTGTTACTTTTTCAAACCCCTTTAATTCTTTTACCGGTCTTACAATGCTTCCTGTAACATCTCTTACATAAAGCTGAACTGTTTCGGTGCCGGTTCTGCTTCCTGTGTTCGTAACTGCTATGGAAGCACATATAGTATTGTCCGGCTGTATCAACAACTGTAAATCTGAATAAGAAAAGCTTGTATAAGTAAGACCATAGCCAAATGGGAACAGTGGCTGATTCGGAACATCTAAATATCTGGAAACTCTCTTAAGCATCTTATTTTCTTTTCCATATGGTCTTCCAGTGAAGAATTCTTTGTAGGTCATTGGAAGCTGTCCTACACATTCTGGCAGGCTCATACTCAGTCTTCCGCCTGGCTCACTCTTTCCATACAATACATCTGCAATGGCATTTCCACTCTCTGTTCCTGGGAACCAGACAACCATAACAGCTTTTGCAAGTTTCACAACCTCTTTCAGTTCCAAAGGACGTCCACAAAATACAACTACTGTTACATTGTCATTTACTTTGCACACTTCACGAAGCAGATTCATCTGCACGTCTGGAAGAATCAGTTTTCCACGGCTTCCACCTTCGCCGGACTGCTCCTTATGTTCCCCTAAAGTCAGCACAACCTTGGATGCATGTTTTGCAAGTTCTATGGCATCCTTTAAAAGTTCTTCGTTATTCTCTCCTTTTTCCAACGCTAGATTTTTATCTTCCGCTTCTGGAATTACGGTCTCTGGATCCAGCATCGTACATCCCTTTGCAAATGCTGTATAGCTTTTTCCCATAGCATTTAAAATGCCCTCACGTATCGTTACGTTAATATCCTCATCAGAAAAAATTGACCATGCACCAGTAACGCTCTTGGCATCTACATATGGTCCAATAAATGCAATCTGCTCATCCGCAAGATTTAACGGAAGCATAGAATCTTCATTTTTTAATAAAACAAATGTTTCTGCTGCTGCCTTTCTCGCTGTTTTTCGAAATTCCAGGCAGCGGATAATACGTTCCTCTTCCAAAACATCTGCATCTTTATATGGATTTTCAAATAGTCCAAGTTTATTTTTAAGAACAAGAATACGATAAACAGCCCTATCCACTGCCTCTTTTATTTCTGGATATTCTTCTAAAAGACTGGCAAGTTCCTTCAGATAACAGCCCGACATCATTTCAATATCTACTCCAGCACGAACAGCAAGTTCTGCTGCTTCTTTTTTAGATGAAGCAATTCCATGATTTAACAATTCTTCTACTGCACACCAATCAGAAATAATAACTCCATCAAATCCCATCTGTTTTCTTAAAATATCTTCCAGAAGTTTCTGATTTGCAGTAGATGGAATACCATCCAGTGTGTTAAAAGATGTCATCACTAAAAGTGCACCTGCATGGACAGCCGCTTCGTATGCGGGAAGATAGTCATTGAAAAAACTACTGTCAGATAATTCAACTGTATTGTAATCCCTTCCTGCATTTGGGGCACCATAGCCGGCAAAATGTTTCACACAGGCTCCGATTCTTCCTTTTTTCTTCACATCATCCCCCTGGTATCCTTTTACCATTGCTTCGGCCATTAAACTATTTAAATATGTATCTTCTCCTGTCGATTCCATTACACGTCCCCAACGGGCATCCCTTACCAAATCCGCCATCGGTGAGAATGTAATATGTATTCCTGCTGCTGCACTTTCCCTGGCAGCAATCTCCGCTCCCTTTTCTACCATACCAGGATTAAACGAACATCCCTGTGCAAGTGGAATTGGAAAAACTGTTTTGTATCCATTAATAATGTCAGCCATAAATAATAGTGGAATATGGTGTGGCTGCTTCTCCATATATTCCTTCTGAAGTTTCTTCAATGTATCTGCTCCCGTTAAACTAAGAACAGAACCTGCCTTCCAAACATCTTCTTCTGTAATCCCTAATTCTACCAGTGGTCCCGTCAGCAGATTTTTTCCATCTTCATAAAAATTTCCCGCAAGCTGAAGCATCTGTCCGACTTTTTCTTCCAGCGACATACTGTTGAGTAATTCTCTTAACTTTTCCTCTGTCATTGTTTCCACCTCTATCCTTTCGTAAACAAGCTGTAATCCGAATGCTCTTTTCACTAATACGATTATATCATTATACTTTTCATTTCTTCTTCGTCATATTAAAATATGCTCATCCGCACCGCCTCCGCTTTATTTTTTAATATAAATTCCTCACAAACCCTGATAAGGTATAAAATGAGGAAAAGAAAATCTCATAACACAGTATAACATAAAATAACAATGACATGGTGAATTGATTGAAAAAGTATGCACGTTTGTACCTTCGGTCATATCAGCCATATACAAGCTATTGTATATATCTGAAAAATAGTAAAGTGGCTTCCAATTAACGGAAGCCATCTGCTCAACTATCTTATAAAATTTGTAAAAATGTTTTCTTCTACATTTGGCATTTTAATTCCCATTTTCATTGCCATATTCTTGCAATGAATGAAAAATGCCATATTATTTCCTAAAATCCGCATTGTCTGCAATCCTTCCAGATCTTGCTTTACCTCATCCGGATTAGTTCCATGCACCATATTCCAATATTTTGAAGTAATAATTGGCATCTGCATCAGTCCGAAATATTTATTAACCTGATCCCATGTTGCTGTCGTTCCAGATCTTCTGGCAGACATTACTACCGCTGCGGGTTTTAAATAAAATCTTTTTCCATTTCCATTAAGATCAGCATAAAACGCTCTATCCATAAAAGAAGTAACGGCTCCCGATGCACCGCTGAAATGTACTGGGGTGCCGAATACGAATCCTTCATAAGCTCCTGCAATATCAAGAAACTCATTCACCGCATCATCTAATATGCATTTATTATTATCTTTGCACTTCTTACATGCTATGCAGCCTGAAAGTCCCTTATTCCCAATCCAGAAAATATCTGTATCTATTCCATTCTCATTTAGTGCTTTTGACACTTCACATAAGGCAGTATAGGTACAGCCTTCTTTATGTGGGCTACCATTTACCAATAATACTTTCATTTGCATTTCCTTTCCGATTTTAATTGTTCTATTTATTCAAATTTAAGGATTCCACCCATTGCTGTATGTCAGAATCTGAAACTCCCGAACGAAATCTCTGCCCTTTCTGCCATTCTCCAGTACCCGCCATCTCTTCCAAAAGATTTCCACTGTTGCCAAGATCTGATGATGCAGAAGTACAGAATGGTATAACTGTCTTTCCCGAGAAGTCATTTCCTTTTACAAAGTTATCAACAGGCCATGCTGCAATTCCCCACCAGATAGGATAACCAATAAACACTGTATCATAAGAATCCCAATTTTCCGGAACAACACTTGTAAGTTCAACATTTCTAAGACTTTCATCATCATGTTCCTTTGATACACGACTATTATTATTTGTCCAATCCAAGTCATCATTTGAATATGATTCAAGCGGGGTAATCTCAAACAAATCTGCATCCAGTGTCTCTGCAATAGTCTTTGCTACAGCCTCTGTCATTCCACTAGCAGAATAATATACAATCAATATTTTTCCATTCGCATCAGCTTCTAATGTTTCCTTTGTTTCTGCCACACCTTCTGCTGCATCAACTGTTTCCTTCTTCGTACTATTATTTTTGCTGTTATCAGTGGTATTTGAACCGCATCCTGCAAGCAGCCCTACTGCCATTATAAAAATTGCAAGTATACAGACTAATTTTTTTACTTTCATTTGCCATCCTTTCTGATTCCTTACCAATTCTTCTTTTCTTTTGTACTGTCATGCTGATTCTTCCGTTCTTCCACCATATTAACAAACCATTCCAC
>CAKSBP010000076.1 GCA_934438135.1 uncultured Clostridium sp.
AGAATAATATTTACTTTTCAATGTGCAATGCCAGTGTTTTGCCGGCATGATCACTCAAGATTCCGAGAGATCATTTAAAAGGACAATTTATGATATTGACACTAAATGGTACATACTGTATAATTTAACTGTTTCTGTCAGACATATACAAGTTTATTTAATGTAAAACAAATGTTGTCTGGAAATAATAGGGTAATTGTCTAAAGGTAATTAATAATAACAGAAAGCTGTATAATTCATATATATGCTATTTGGTTCCAGACTATTACGCTATTTGAATAAACAAACATCGGAGGTGACTACTTTGCAGGTTTTTGAGATATCAATTCGGGTCAAACTGAAACAGGAGATACATAGCGATTATGCATTAGAAGAGATTGGAACGCTTTTAGATACGTTACTTTGCAAGTCCGGTTTTGAAAAGCTGCACGAAGAGAATCAGTATAAGAATTATTGTTTTAATTCCTTTTATCCGATAGAAAACTCTAAAGTATATCAAAAAGGAAAAAGTTATACATTTCAAGTACGAACGATAGATTCTGAACTAGCAGGCATATTTTCCGGCTGTATTGTACAGAGAGGAAATAAAGCACTTACCATCTTAACAACACAGATAAAAATAATACCAAAACACTTCATAGAAAAAATCTATTCGATTACCCCATGTATTATGAAAAATGAAACTGGATATTGGCGCAAATCAGGGGATATTGAACTCTTTGAAAGAAGATTAAAAGAAAATTTGATTAAAAAGTACAATGCCATTACAGGAGAAAAAATGAACGAAGATTTTCAGTTGTATACAGCACTGAATTTTAAGAATAAAGGGCCTGTTTCTTGTGCGTATAAAAATATTCATCTTTTAGGAGATAAGCTGGAACTATATCCTGGAGATTCTAAGGAGGCACAGGAACTAGTGTATATGGCACTAGGAACTGGAATTTTGGAGACAAATGCCAGAGGATATGGTTTTATGAATTATCAATGGCTATAGGAGGAAATGCATATGCTGAAGGATTGTCTGAAGGTATTCCGTCATCTGCTGGATACAGAGGGAACATCTATAGTAGAGGATAGCCATATTCCTGCGGATGGTACCTATCTGCTGGTTCATCTGGAGCGGCCGGAAGAACCGGAAATAGTTGAAATGAAATATGATAAGAAAAATGAAAAATTTGAATGTGAGGGAAGTAGTATTTTGGGAAAAATACGAAAAATGGATTATTATAGCACGTTGTTGGAAATGAATAAGCCAATTGATGATAAGAAAGTAATACACAGCAATAATTATTTATCCTTTTCTCTAAAAAAAGAAAATCTGCTGCCAGGAGGCAAGCTGGATTCGGAAAGAATAAACAGCTATTATGAAGTTTTAATGAACCCTCACAGAAAATATGAGAAAAAGCCAAAGGCAGATGCCCTTTATACGAAAGTAGAAGAAGAATTGGGAGTGCCTGATAAATCTAAGGCAGAACAATGTAAAGAATGGATTGAGAAGCATGTTTTTGAGCTGGAACAGTGGGATGTGGATTTATCAAAAAAAGAATATATTAAGATTTTCTTTGATGCACCAATGGAAGACTATCAGCGGGAATGCAAACGATATCAAATTCCTAATATTTATAATAGTGATAAGAATATTAGAGAAACAAATGGCATTACATATGGAGTTCCAAACAATAACATGGGGTTGAATTCCAAAAAACCGTATTTGGAGCATAAAACCAGGCCAGAGCCGGCACCATATCTGATTGACAGCGAAGAAGTATTTTTACAGAACCAGTTTTTTGAATATCTTTACGGTTTTTCTAGTATGGGTAAATATAATGTATTTGTGGATTTGGATGAAATGAAAATTGAGGCATATAGTAAAATGCCATCGAGAGATATTAACGGAATTTATCTTCGCATTCGAAAAGGAAAAAACGAGGCGGAGATTGTAGAATGTGAAAATAATGCATGTTACCGGACAAAACTGCCTAGAAATTTTGCTTATACAAATTTTCTGGAAGTGGACTTGCTGAATTTAAAACAGGACGTTCCAAACTATGACGGAAGAATTCTTAAAACTTCGGAGCTAGCAGCAATTATCGATAGCGTTCTTTTTTCAAAGTATTTAAGCAGTAATTATTTTACGGATGCTGGTGACATTAAAATAAAAAGAACTGGACTAAAACAAAGCCTTTTATATGCCAGAAACAGTCTATTCCGCTGGCTGTATCTTGGCGATGAGCGGACGGTAAAAAAGGTTTTAGACCAGGCAACGATGATTATTATAAAAGGAAATATTGAAGAAGGATTTATTTTAAAAGCAATTCATCAGTTTAATCTAAGATGCTCGTTGCAGCAGTATTTTAGTAAGGAAGGAGAAACGGGAATGGGAGAGAGGATTAAGAATATAAAAGAAAATCTGCGTCAGAAAGTGAACAGTAAAGAAACATTGTATATGGATAGCGATGAGGAATATTATTTTGCTGTGGGTCAGCTGGTCAGTTATTTTATTTCTTTAAATAAATCAAAAAAGAAAATGCATTCATTAGCAAATCCATTTTTGAATGCAAAAAGTAATGAAATAATAAAACAGAAATTAATGCAGTTTTTTAAAAAATACAACTATATGATAGAAAGCAGCAGTTTACGATTTAATAACTTATATGAAATGATTGTTTCTTTTGAAACATCTGGAAAAGTAAACCAGGATATGATTCTTGCAGGATACTTAAGCAGCAGTCTGCTTTATGAGAAGAAGGAGGAAAATAAGTAATGGAAAAAAGAGTATATGGAGTGTTGGGAATTGTATCAATTATGGCAAACTGGAATGCTGATTTTACAGGATATCCGAAAACTATTTCAGATGGAACCGTATTTGGCAGTGACAAAGCATTTAAATATCCTATGAAGAAAATGTGGGAAAATGAAGGACGAAAAGTTATTTACATAAAATCAATGAAGTTGGCAGAAGAAAAAGGTAAGGTTACGTTGACACCTAGAAGCCTGAAAGAAAGATATGAGCAGGTCTTTGGAGTAGAAAATCTAAAGGACTGTAAAGACAGCAGTGAAGTATTGAAAAACTTATTCCAGGCAGTAGATGTCAAAAACTTTGGTGCAACCTTTGCAGAAGAGGGAAATAATATTTCCATTACCGGTGCCGTACAGTTTGGTCAGGGATTGAATAAATATGAGGATTCGGATGCCGAGGAGCAGCAGATTTTATCTCCATTCCGTGATGCAAAAGCAAAAGCTGCTAAGAGTAAGAATGCAGAAGAAGCGGAGGAAGCAAAAAATTCAACCCTTGGAACCAAAATCGTGAGTAATGAAGCACATTATTTTTATCCATTTTCCATTACACCGGCTGCGTATAATGGATATGTTGAATTAGGTGTGACCGATGGATACACAGAAGAGGATTATGCCTTATTTAAGAAAACTTCTCTAGTCAGTGCAACTTCTTATTCTACCAATGCGAAAGCGGGATGTGACAATGAATTTGGTTTATTTATTGAAACTGAGAGCGATTTATATCTGCCGAATCTGGCTCAGTATGTGACATTTGAAAAAGGGGAGGAGAAAAATACAATCAAAGTGATGCCAGGTGAAATTGTAAATCCTTTATCTGAAAAAATAAAGATGATTGAAATCTACTACAATCCGTTGACAACCAATATTGAAACAGACTTAGAAAATGTAAGGATGTATAACATTTTTACACAAAAAGAGGTGTAGAGATGACCGTCGTAAAATTTCACTTGAGTGGCGATACGGCTTGTTTTCGGAAACCGGATGTAAATACCTATGTGTATTTTACGTATGGACAGATACACAAGGTAGCATTACTTGGTATGTTTGGAGCAATTCTTGGTTATAGTGGATATACAGAATGCACAGCGAAGATAAAAAGCACACGGCAGATGCAGCTGCCGGAGTTCTATGAAAGGCTGAAAATTTTAGAAACAGCAGTGGTGCCATGCACCTCCAATGGAGTATTTTCAAAAAAAATACAGCGTTTCAATAATAGTGTAGGATATGCATCGAAGGAAAATGGCGGAAATCTGATTGTATCAGAGCAGTGGCTGGAACATCCGGCATGGGATATTTATGTGAGGATAGATGAGGAAGAGGGAGAGGCTGTCAGAAATGCTCTAGTAAATCATACGTGCGTGTTTGTGCCGTATCTTGGAAAGAATGATCATATGGCTTCTATTTCGGATGTGGAAGTTATGGAAGAAAAGAAAATTGATAACCCAGAGCAGATTCATAGTTTGTTTCCTAAGAGATTAGGAAGATTGGATATGGAGCTTTTGGAAGAGGAACCATTCTCCTATTATAAATATGAAGAAACTCTTCCAGTAGGACTGGAACCTATAGATTTTCGATATAGTATGGAAAATCTGATTTATACAAACATACCGATTGTGGACTTTACCGGAGTAGCCTATCAAATCGGAGAGAAAAATATCGTATTTTTTTAATAGGAAAGGCGGAAGAAGACAACCGCCTTTTCTTTATATAATAAGGAAAAGGAGTCTGCTATGGAGTGGAAGAAATTATGTATTAATTTAAATGACCTGATACAATCAGAGTATGTTTACTATGCGCATATAAGAAAAGGTGATGGAAGAAAAGAACTTTTGCAAGAGCATACCGATTTGTGCATTGAATATTGCAGAAAAATATTTGAACAAAAGGGAATGGAACAAATTTTTACTCGTGCTGTTGAATTACTCTGCCCAAAAGAATGTTCTAATAAAGGGAAAGAATTATTTTGGAAAATGCTTATCAATGTAATCAATCTTCATGATATTGGAAAGGTGAATCCATTCTTTCAGGCACAGAAAATGGATAATAAATTAAACCTCAATATAAATCCTTATGGAAGCATTGCTTCAAAACATTCCCTGTTATCCTCTTTATGCTATGTATCTTGTTTTATCAATGGGATTGAAGAAATAGAAAATAGAGATGAACAGAAGGTATTAAGACACTTTCTATTTATGAATGCATACCTGATTTCCAGGCATCATTCAGATTTGAGTAACTATGAAGAATTTATGCAAAAATTCCAGGAGGATGAACCAATTTGGAAATTAGTCTGTGAATTATCCGAAGCATCCAATACAGGATTTTGTATAGAGTTTGATTCTGAGCTTCTACGGAAAACAGCTTATAAAGAAGAAAGATATTTAAAACGGATTGGAAAAGAGAATGCAGTACTCTACTATGCATATATCAGGTTTTTGTATTCGCTGCTGGTAGCTTGTGATTATTATGCTACCACTGAGTTTATGAATAAAATAAAAATGGAGTCTTTCGGATGCGTACAGAATATTAAAACAATTCAAAATCAATTTGAACAAACGGAAGTGAACCAGTCCATCAGGAAATATGAGAAGGAAAGGTATCAGCAAAAGTCAGATGCAGTAGAGGATATTAATGTACTCCGATCGGAATTGTTTCTGGATACACAAGAAGTACTAAAAAGAAATCTGGATGCACCGATTTTTTATCTGGAAGCCCCGACTGGAAGCGGTAAAAGCAATACAGCATTTAATTTAAGTTTTCAGTTAGCTTCGGAAAATTCAGAATTAAAGAAGATTTATTATGTGTATCCATTTAATACATTGGTAGAACAAAATTATAAAACACTGCAGAAGACATTTGGAAAAGAAGGGCATATTATTCATGAAATTGGTGTGATTAATTCTCTGACACCGATTAAGGTTGAAGATGAAAAGTATGAGCAAGGGCTGTTAGACCGGGAATTCTTGAATTTCCCTATTGTAATGACGACAAGTGTGAGTTTGTTTCAGGTTCTTTTTGGAGAGAAGCAGGAAAATCTCTTGGCATTTCATCAGTTGTGTAATAGCATTATTGTGTTGGATGAAATACAGAATTACAAAAGTTTAATCTGGTCTGAAATTATTACATTTTTTACGGCATATGCAAAACTACTGAATATTAAATTTATCATCATGTCTGCAACACTTCCTGATTTATCAAGTGTCAGTAAAATCAAAGAGAGGACGGTTTCACTAGTTTCAGATCGAAAGAAATATTTTGAAAATCCTCTTTTCCGTAATAGGGTAAAAGTACATTATGATTTGCTTTCTGAAAAAATGGAATTGGAACAGCTTTATCAACATGTTATGAAAAAAGAAAAAGACAAAAAACTGATTTTAATGGAATTTATATCTAAGAAAACAGCGTATGAATTCTATGAAATGCTGTGTAATGGAGTATTATGTGGAGAGATTGAATCAGAGACAGCTCTTATGACGGGGGATAACAATGGACTGGAGCGGGAAGAAATATTAGAACGTATTGATTGTTTTCAGAAGGAACAGTGTGGCTTTATTTTGGTTGCAACCCAGGTTGTGGAAGCTGGTGTAGATATTGATATGGACATAGGTTATAAGGATATTTCAAAGGTAGATAGTGAAGAACAGTTTATGGGAAGAATTAATCGTTCCTGTCGGAAGAAAGGTGAGGTATTCTTTTTTATGCATGACCGTATGAAACAGATTTATGGAAATGATTATCGTGGAAATGATGAGTTTTCCCTGAAGGAAGAACGGATGCGTGAAATTCTTCTGAAGAAAGATTTTCATGCATTTTATGAGGGAGTGTTGGAATTAGTCCGGCAGCGTGGAGAAGAAGCCAATGACAACAATTTAGATACATTCTTCTCGGAATGCGTTGGAAAGCTTTATTTCCCTTCTATTGCAGAGCGAATGAAACTGATTGATGAGGATGACTGGAGCATGTCTGTTTATCTTGCTCATGTTGTGACAAATAAAGAAGGCGAAGAATTCGATGGCCGGGCTATTTGGAAACAGTACAAGACACTGCTGAAGCAGGATAATTCAGATTATGCACGAAAACAGATAGAATTATCGGAAGTGCGGTGTAAAATGAATTATTTTATATACCGTGTTAAAAAGAATCCTATAAATTATAACGATATTGAAGGAGATATTTATTATTTGGAGAATGGAGAAAAATATTTTGAAAATGGAAGACTTTTAAAGGAAAAGCTGGAAGGAGACAGTATTGATTTTATTGATTTATAAAAGGAGGCTTTTGATATGGTAAATGGAACGTTAATGAACTATTACTTTCACTGTAAGCGTCAATGTTACTTACATGGAAATCGCCTGAACCTGGAAGATAACAGTGAGAAGGTACAGATTGGAAAAGCTATTCATGAATTAAAGGCAGCAGAATCGGATAATACGGAAATTTCGATTGACCATATTAAGCTTGATAAGTTGACGAAAGAGTATTTGACAGAGGTGAAAAAATCCGATGCTGATGTGGAGGCAGCAAAATGGCAGCTGATTTATTATTTATATATATTGAAGCAAAAAGGAATCGTTCGAAAAGGAAAGCTGGAGTTTGTTGAGAAAAATAAAACGCCGAAAAAGACCGTTGTTTTCGAATTAGATGAACAGTTGGAAGAAGAACTTCTTATTTATGTCAATGAAATTGAAGAACTTTTACAACAGGAAAACGTGCCGGAACCGATAAATAAGGCGGGATGTAAAAAATGTGCTTACTATGAATACTGTTATATATAAGGAGAATTTTATGGGAACAACAAAGTATATATCATCTATGGGAGAACTGAGTCGGAAGGATAATTCACTCTGCTTTCGCCGTGGAAATAAAAATGTCTACATACCAATAGAAAATACGAAAGAAATTTATTGTCTAAATGAAATAAGTTTGAATTCAAAACTTTTGGATTTTTTTTCTAAGAATCACATTATCGTTCACTTTTTTAATTATTATGGTGGCTATAGTGGAACTTTTTATCCGAGAGATCAGTATCAGAGTGGAAAGCTTTTAGTGAAACAGGTGGAAAAATTTCAGACAAACAGACTTGATATTGCAAAGGCAATTGTTCGGGGCATTGGTGCAAATATTGATGAGGTACTGTATCATTATTATAAGCATGATAAAAAAGAAGTCAAGGCTACTATTGATTGGATAAGGACGGATTTTCAAAATGCAGTGGATGAGGCAGACAATGTTCCACAGCTTATGAGAGCAGAAGGAGAAGTATGGGAACGCTTTTATTCGGATTTTCAATATTTTCTTCCAGAGGATTTTCTGATGAACAAGAGAGTGAAACGTCCGCCAGATAATCCAATGAATGCAATGGTATCTTTTGGAAATACATTGCTTTATTCAAAGACAATTTCAGCGATTTACCGTACACATCTGGATCAGCGTATTAGTTATCTGCATGAACCAGCGGAAAAACGTTTTTCTCTGAGTCTGGATTTAAGCGAGGTATTTAAACCGGTAATAGTATTTCGTACTATTTTTGACTTGGTCAACAATCGAAAAATTCAGGTAGAAAAGCATTTTGAAAAGAAAGTGAACTATTGTCTGCTCAATGATGTTGGTCGAAAAATATTTGTAGAAGCATTTGAGGGACGGATGGAGTCTGTTTTTTTGAATAATAAGCTGAATCGAAAAGTGACGTATCGAACTGCTCTCAAGCTGGATTGTTATAAATTGATAAAATACATTATGGAAGATAAGGAGTTCATCCCATTTTCTTTAAAGGAGGGAAAATAGGTGAAGTCAAAATCGAATTCCAGGCTGAATTATAATTATGCATTTGTGTTTTATGATGTTGGTGAAAAAAGGGTGCAGAAGGTTTTTAAAGTCTGCAAAAAGTATTTGAATCATTTTCAGAAATCAGTATTCCGTGGAGAAATGACACCGTCTAAATTAATTTTACTTAAGGGAGAACTGAAAAAAGTAGTGAATGAAGATGAGGATTTTGTTTGCATTATTAAGCTGTTCAATGAAAATGTATTTGGTGAAGACATTATTGGAAATATAGAGCTGAATCCAGAGAATGATTTGTTTATTTAACTGTATTAATTTAAATTTTACCAGCCGCATTATGAAAGAAAATCCTTGGAAAGGCTATATATGCATGGAATTGAGAACTTTTTCATGAAAGATGGAAGAGAACAGCCTGACGGCTGGTAAAAAAATCGAAAATGCTTGTATTTACTGGGAAATATGGTATGATAGAAAAGTGGAAATGGCGTATTCTTGTTGGTTTAATAAGAACATGAGATGTATGGAAACTTGATAATGGGTGCCAGATATGGGACGATGAGGAAGTTTAATAAGAACATGAGATGTATGGAAACTAAACATAGCTCCTTTCTTATGTACTAGGTGCTGTAGTTTAATAAGAACATGAGATGTATGGAAACGCTTTGCTGCATTAGCCGGGTCAAAGCACAGCGTTGTTTAATAAGAACATGAGATGTATGGAAACGTTCACGGTCCATTCTATTTAACTGGGCCTGGGCGTTTAATAAGAACATGAGATGTATGGAAACAACACGAGTGTACAACAGCTGGGAGACGGCATACTAAAGTTTAATAAGAACATGAGATGTATGGAAACAGTCTGGCACACAGGCTAGAATAGATGCAGACAAGTTTAATAAGAACATGAGATGTATGGAAACTTACTCCCTGTTCGGATAATACGGCCGCATTTACCGTTTAATAAGAACATGAGATGTATGGAAACCTTAAATATAGAATAAGTAAATTTAAAAAAGTGTTAGTTTAATAAGAACATGAGATGTATGGAAACTCCCATAGTTCCTTTATGCTTTGGCGCAAATTATCGTTTAATAAGAACATGAGATGTATGGAAACGTAAATACCGTTCCATGTACGAAATACAGAGAGGGTGTTTAATAAGAACATGAGATGTATGGAAACATTTTACCGAATTTACTTCCAATAACTGATGTTGGGTTTAATAAGAACATGAGATGTATGGAAACCCGGAATTTTGTGTGGACGGAGTTCCTGTACTATGGGTTTAATAAGAACATGAGATGTATGGAAACAAGAGAAGAAAGACCAGGATGCAGCAGAGCGAATGGGTTTAATAAGAACATGAGATGTATGGAAACATGAAAGACAGAAGGGCTACCTTAGAGGAAGAATTGGTTTAATAAGAACATGAGATGTATGGAAACATGAAATGTGACAATTCTTCCTGCATACTTTCATCGTTTAATAAGAACATGAGATGTATGGAAACAAATCCCATAATCCCCATCCAGGTTTATGTGGAACAAGTTTAATAAGAACATGAGATGTATGGAAACTGCGTTGTTTCTAAATCTAACACGACTGCGAATAGTTTAATAAGAACATGAGATGTATGGAAACGCAATCCAGTTGGGTTAAACTTTTGTACTTTCCACTGTTTAATAAGAACATGAGATGTATGGAAACACTATGCTTTGCAGGTCTATTTTCAGGGCTTCAAGTCGTTTAATAAGAACTGGATTGTCAACCCTTTTTAAGACAAAAATTATTCGGTCTTAAAAGTTCTACACTCTACTGGTGTTTTATAATT
>CAKSBP010000077.1 GCA_934438135.1 uncultured Clostridium sp.
AAAAAGTGGGGGATTTTAATAGAAAAGGAATCTGAAAGCCTTGAATTTATTGGCTTAGAGATTCCGAGAGATTATATGAACAAAAGGAGGGATTTGGGTGAATGATATAAGTTCTAAAAGGATTCTATTGTGTGCAAAGACAGAATATATAAAGTGGATAAATAATCCGAGAATGCTGTTGCTGGCAGTAATAGTTGTTTTTATAAATCAGTTTATTATACAACCATTACAACAACATGCACAGGAAATGGGTCAGCCTTTGAATGTATTAGAACCGTTTATTGCTACTGTAAATTCAGAAATACTTGTTATTATTGTGCCAGCAATATTTATGGCACTTTTTTCTGATTTCCCCAAAATGGATGGAAGTACATTATTTTTTGTGCATAGAATAGGTAAGTTTAATTGGGTAATGGGACAAATTCTGTTTACACTTTATGGAATCCTTACTTATGTTACGGTGTTATTTCTGGGTTCTACATTACCAGTAGCAGGCAGTTCATTTTGGGCAGATGGATGGTCAAATGTTGTATCAAAATATGCTAGTCTTTATCCAGATAAATCCCAAAGTTTTGCCTGTTTACTTATCAAAAAAAATGTTTATAATCAGGTTTCACCATGGAATGCAGCATTTCAAGGGTATTTGCTGATGATTCTTTATTTGTTTGTGATTGCATTTATTATGCTGCTGTTTCAATGTTTAGATAAAAAGATATATGGCATGTTATGTGCCGCCTGTGTAATTGCTTTTGGTGGAACGTTCACTTTGGTTAAGATGAGTGGTATGTGGCTGTTACCGATGGCACATGTATCTATATGGAATCATTTCACAAAATATTATCGAAAACCAATTGTACCACTTTGGGAATCTTATGTATATTTTGCTGTGGTATTATTAATTTTATTTATTCTGATTTTAAGAAATATTAAAAAATGTAATTTCGATAGTATACAGGAAATCGACTAAAACCAAGGGAGAAATAAGAAAATGGAAAATATAATTACAGTGAATCATAGTTCATTAGTCATTAAAAATGATACGATTTTGAATGATATAAATGTTGCATTTGAAAAGGGAAAAATTCATGGCTTAATCGGAAGAAATGGTTCAGGCAAAACAATGCTTATGAAATGTATTTGTGGTTTTATGAAAGTTACTAGTGGTGAAATAAGAGTGAATGGAAAAATAGTTGGGAAAGAGGTTGATTTTCCGCAGGAGATTGGATTTATTATTGAAACACCAGGATTTATACCTTATTATAGTGGTTTCAAAAATTTGTACTTACTTGCAGGGCTAAGAAATAAAATTGGCAAGAAAGAGATTGCTGATGCAATGACAGCAGTTGGACTGGATTATAGGTTGAAAAGAAGTGTAAAGAAATATAGTCTGGGTATGCGGCAGCGGCTGGGTATTGCACAAGCCATTATGGAAAAACCAGCTATATTAATTTTGGATGAACCGTTTAATGGATTGGATAAAGAAGGGGTCGATCAGATGAGAGAGTATTTTCTGAAATTAAAAGAAGAAGGAACAACAATAGTAATCTGTTCTCATTCATCAGATGATATTCGTTACTTATGTGATACGGTATATGAGATGGATAAAGGAAGGCTAAATAGAAAGGAAATTAGTGAATGAGAGAAAATGGAGCAGTTACGGGAAGTACATTGAAATTGATTGCAATGGGATTCTCGTTTTACAATTCACGTCATATTATAACGTATATACATAAAACAAGGAGGCAATTATGCAAAAAATTAAAAAAATTTTGACAGCATTAATAGCGGTGGCACTGTCAGTTACATCATTATCGGTCGATAATGTATATGCTGTGTCAAATGAGGGAGACGGCTCATATAAGTATGTTATGTTTGCTGATAAGATTGAGTTAAATTCCAGCCATGTATCAATAAACGGAAAATATACAGATAACCCTACAGAAACAATGCTTGATAAGCAGCGTTCTGTCGTAAAAAACTTTATTTTGAGCAATATAAATTCTGAAAATGGATATTCAGATGAAACAATTATATTAAAAAAATTAGAAAATTCTAATATGGGATGTATTCAGGATATAAATGTTGACCAGGATGTTATTAATACAGATAGTGTTCTATACAGTGAAAATGGGAATATAAACATTTCTTCTACGGATGTAAATTATAAAGGACTCATTTATGCACCTGCTGGAACAATTAATATTACTGGAAAAAATGTGAATTTAAATGCAATTCTAATTGCCAAGGAAATAAATACTAATGCAGAAAACATTACGGCAAATAAGAATCAGGAAATGGCAGATTTTTTAGGAACAGAATCCGACACCTACTCAGAGATTCATGATATTTATACATACAGCTATGATATATTTAGTAATATTACAAAAATTGATATTGGAGCACGTAATTTAGTAACCTATCATTATAAAGATAGTTTTACAACTTGTCTGGAAAGTGAACAGTATGCCAATGGTACAAGTATAAATTATCTTAAGGAAAATTTTGAAGACAGCGACAGACAAAGTGAATCCGCTCTAGAAGAATATGTGTCCAACAACATTGTTAAAAGCAGTGAAAAGAAAGATGGAGACACCATCTATTATGATAATACTATCAACAATGATATTGCGGAGGAAGATGATACCTTGACGTATGAGCTGACAGAAAATAATTCGATCGAAAATGTCACTGATAAAGAAGAAAATGATACATCTTATATTTATGATGAGGATAACCAGCTTATACGTGTAAATGATAAAAAATTGGATAGAACATTTTTGTATTCTTATGACGGCCGTGGAAATATTACAGATAGACAAGAGTACGCATATACGGAAGGCGTACCAACAGACGTAATTCAGAAAGATAATTACACTTATGATTCGGATTGGAAAGATTCTTTAATAGCTTATAATGGGGAGAAAATACCAACAGATGAAATAGGAAATCCGTTATCTTATAAAGGTTGGTCGTTTCGCTGGGAAGTTGGAAATCAACTGAAAACAGCAGTAAATGATCAGCATAACCTGATATTTGATTATGATGATTTTGGCTTAAGAGTAAGCAAGACGGACAACGGGACAAGGACTTCTTATAAGTATATTGATAGAAATATAGTGGAGCAAGATGATGGTGTCGATAAACTTATTTTTAAATATGATGATGACTTTAATATTATTGGTGTCAATATAAATGGTACAGATTATTTTTATGAAAAAAATATTCAAAATGATATTGTGAAAATATTGGATGCATCAGGTAATGTAGTTGTGGAATATACATATGACCCTTGGGGAAAGGTTGAGTCAATTACTGGAGAACTAGCAGACACAGCAGACACAGTAGGCACAGTAAACCCAATTCGTTACAGAGGTTACTATTATGATAAAGAAACGGAACTGTATTATTTACGAAGCAGATATTATGATCCAGGAACTTGCAGGTTTATTAATGCAGATAATTTATGGTATCTATGTTGCGATAATAATCTCTTCAAATACTGTAATAATAACCCAGTAAACTTTATTGATGAGAATGGTCATTTGGCATGGAATGGAGGTACGCCTATAATTAATTCTGCACAGGACTCAAAAGATTACAATGCATTGGTGAGTACAGCAAAGAAGTCTTTGCAAGCATTGGGATTTGAGAATATCACTAGTAGTCGAGCAATTGGATATCTTTCTGCAACACATGAGTTTTCTATTCGCTCTTTTGAAAGAAGATGTCATTTTTTGGCACAGTGTGCAGTTGAATCTTTATGGGGACGTTATAGAACTGAGCTTGGTGATGAAGATTATTTTGCAGATAAATCATATTCATATAAGTATAGAGGCAGTGGATATATTCATATAACTGGAAGTGCTAATTATAAGGCTTTTGGCAATTATGTTGGAGACACTAATGTGTATAGTCAAGGTGCTGATTATGTTGTGGAAAATTATGCTTGGCAAGCATCTGGTTGGTGGTGGATGCATAATAGTATTAATAAATTAGTTGATAATGGTGCATCGGTGGATGATATATCGTTAAAGGTTACCAATGCCAGCAGTGTAGCAGTGCTTAACAAAAATGCTAAAGGGGCTGAACGTAGAGCTGCATATAAAAAAATTAAAAAATTATTGTAAGGAGTATTATGAAAAAATTGCGAAGTATGTTATGCTTACTAGTATGTTTGGGAGTCACAGGATGCAGCAAGAAAGTGCCAGATTTCTCTACTTCCTTTATGCCAACGGACTTACCGTTAGAAACAGTAAGTTCGGTTGAAGCAAGTAACGAGGAAAAAATAGAGCTATTTGAAAATATTGGTTTTGATAAAAACAATACACTTAAATTGAATAAGAGATTCTTTAATTCATACTATAAAAAAGATAAAAGTTTTACCATTGAGGATAGGATGTATACACAACGTGGACATAAAGGAAAGTTCGATATACATTATCCTTATTTTAGTGGAGATGAGAAGAAGTATGAAGTAATTAACAGTATTATATTGGCAAAGATAGTAGAAACGGAAGGCTACGGAGCGGACGAAACAGTAAGAAATGATGAATTGCATTATGAAATAGAAACTGCAAATGATGGTATCATTTCCATTTTATTTTCTGGTTCATCTTATGGTCAGAGGGCAGCGCATCCTATCAATATTTCGTTTACTATTAATTTTGATTTGGAATATGATGTGCCAATCTATTTATATGATATAATTCAAAATGATGAAAATATATTAAAAAAAGTACATAGTGCTATGAAAGAACAATGGGAAGCGGAGTCTTTTGAAGGATTTGAAGTGTGCCCTGTCAATGAAATAGAAGAACAGCTTCACCAAACCGAGGAAGCATTTTATTTGAAGCATGGAAAGATATATATTCAATTCTCAATACTTACAGGAGCGGGATTTTATGATTTTGTATCTTTTGATATAGAAAAGATATAACAACTTATCAGGAAGGAGCCTTTTATTATGGCAATAGCAAAGGAACAATTACGACAGATTATAAGAGAAAACGACTTAAAAAGTACAGGAGATGTGTATACCTTGCTCAAAGACAGCTTCAAAGACTTACTACAGGAACTTTTAGAGGCTGAGTTGGAGTTCGGATCGTACTGATTCTCGTTTTCTACTGGTTTCGTCAGGATAAAAGACAGAGAAATATCATTGTGACGGTAATGATGTTTTATGAACTTACAGCACCACTGTCACTATTTCCGATTAATCAGTACAATGGGCAGCGTGGCTTGAAGATGAAATATGTATTTTATATTTTTTATCCGGCACATCTGTTACTTTTATATGGGATTCATTTGTTGCTATAGAAAAAGGAGGAGAGGACAGGCCTAGAGATAGGATGCTGGAAGTGCTTAATAAAAGGTATGATGGCGAATCGCTTTCATATCTTTTTTTAATTTGGAAAATAACAGATGAATATAGCAAAAGTACATTTGTTTTATTCTAAATTACATTAAAATATGAAAAACATACAGAATATTTTCTATTATTGTATGAAAAATACTAAAAATATACGTTTTTGGATTTACAAAAGATTACATCTCATTTAATATGTTAAATACATTGTTGCAACAATATGTAATTAATCAGTAGGAGGAGTAAAAAATGAAATGTAGTAGAAAACTGTTGGCTATACTGCTTACATTTGTAATGGCACTTTCCTGTAATTTTGGAATACCTGTAACAAAAGTAAATGCAGCGAAACAAAATGAAACAAAAGATTCCTGGGTGGATCCAGGGAATTATACAAGAGGATGGTATGATAGTGTAACCGGTCTTGATATTTATGGTAATGAGGGAACAGAGGAAGATCCTTATGAAATAAAATCAGCTAAGGATTTAGCAGGACTTTCTTATTATTCTAATATTGCATCAAGTGATAGTGCTACAACAGATTTTGGGGGAAAATACATTACGATTCTTGCTAATAAAATTGATTTATCGGCACATTACTGGTATCCAATTGGTACAGTGCAGAACTTTAAGGGTGTTGTAAATGGCAATGGAGCAGTCATTGAGAATATGTACATAGGTAAAGAAAGTAAATATGAGACATGTGGAAATGTCGGATTGTTTGGTGCGGTTTATGCGGATGTGAAGGATATTTCTATAGAGAATGCAGTGATATATTCGAATAGTGTTTATGCAGGAGGATTTGTTGGCCGGTGGTTAGGTGGAAATATTGCTAATTGTTCGGTGGAAGGACAGATGTATCAGATTGCATCTTCTGCTAATGTAGGAGGATTTGTTGGGTATCATGTAAATAATGATATTAGTATAAATAATAGTTATACTAACATTTCAATCGAAGCGAGTACAGTGAATTCTAGTAGTATAGGAGGTTTTGTTGGCTATTGTAATAATGGAACTTTTACAAAATGTTATTCAAAAGGAAATATTCAGGCTGGAAGTGCATGTAATGTAGGAGGATTTGGTGGAAATATTGAAGTTGGAAAGCAGACAGAATGTTTTTCTATGGGAAATATAAAAGCTGCTTCAGGCAATATCGGAGTTTTTATTGGTGCTATCCGAAAGAATAGTGTCTATAATAGTTATGCATTAGGAAATATAGAATCGGAAAATAATAGTAATATAGGTGGATTTATTGGTTATGCATACAATCATTGGATTGAACGATATTATAGATATGATCCAGATTATGAATTAAGTGAAAAGACTTATAAGTGCAGCATGAATATTGAAAATTGTTACTCTAGTGGAAGTATCAAATCTGGAAGCGGTAGTGTAATTGGAGGCTTTTTTGGAGTCAGACAGTATGCATTTTCTACTATTGTTTTTAAAAAATGTTACTGGAATCAAACTGCCGATCAAATCATTAATGGAACTTCCAGAACATTAGCAGCAAAACTAGGTGTTGCTTATGCAGAGTCACGTACCGTAGTCGGAGCCTACGCATCCTATATGAAATCTCAGGAATTCGCGGATGACCTAAACGAATACGTTTATCAAAATTCCGACAGCTATAATTCATGGGAAATTTCCGAAAACGTCAACAACGGTTTTCCATACTTATCAGGAAATAAATCAGCATTAGTAACCATAAACGGTGGCTCTAAAGAAATCGAATTAGGAGAGACAGAAGACACTAGTGACATGAAAGTATACGGAACCGTAATCTACCCAGAGGCTACAGAGCCGACAGGAACAGAAACTCCATCCACAGAAACACCAGACCAGCCAGACGTTCCAACCATCAGCGTCGGTTTACAATGGGGTTCCCTGGAATATGTATACAAAGCAGGAAAATATGATAAAGAAACCAAAACTTATGCAGAAGGAGCATGGTCGCCAAAAGAAGAAGGCGTAACAGATAAGATTTCTCTTACCAACCACTCCGAGACAGACATTCAGGCAAATTATACCTTCCTTGCTTCAACAGAAGGTTCTGGAAATTATGCAAATCTGATTGGAGAATTCCGTCAGAAAGATGCAGATACGGCTATTTCTGGACCGGTTATTGTGAGAAGTAAAGAGGGAGATATCGAAGCATCTCAGGATGTGTTCCTAAAAATAAATGGTATTCCAGCAGAGCAGAAGAAAGTAACCACACCAGAAGTAATCGGAACCGTTGTAGTTACTATTTCTAAATATATACCAAAGACTGAACCCGTAGCAAGTGAGGAGCCGACAGTAGAAGTAACGGAAAAACCATCGGTGACAGAAGAACCAGCAGTAACGGTAATTCCTACACCTGCCGCTAGTGAAGAACCAGCAGTCAGTCAGGTACCAGATAAGACAGAAACACCAGAAACGAGTCAGGCACCGGCTGAGACAGAAACATCATCAGCAGAATAATATATTAGGAAGGCTATAGCAGACAATAGGCTTGTTATAGCCTTCCTTCATAGAATCAGAGGTAACGCATTTATCATAGTAAGGAGTAGAAAATATGGCAAAAGAAAAAGACATCATTGCCAGCGGTTTTGTTGGAATGAATACAGGAAGTATTGAACATTGTTTATCCAAAATGGAATTAAAAATCAAAAAAGGGCAGAGTGGCTTCTGTGGGGTAAACTCAGGAAATATAAAAAACTCTTATAGTGAGTGCCATTTTTCAGCAAAAAAAAATATTGTAGGATTTTGTAGAAATACAAAAGGGATTGAGGATTGTTTCTTTTTAAAAGATGGTTTACAAATGGAAAGTATTTTAGATAAGAAATATGCAGCAGCAAAAGAAAAAGTGGACGGGAAAATTCCGGATTTTACTAACATGCATTTTACAGAAGGAATTGAGGAACAGGATAAGGTTATTAAAATTAGTACGGAAGCAGATTTATATGAAATGGCCGCCAAGATAAATCAGGCAGAGGATGATTATACATATGGAAAATACGAGTTACAAAATGACATAGATTTAAAAGGAAAGAGATGGATACCAATCGGAAAGGGAGAATTAAGTCCATTTTGTGGAGTTTTTAATGGAAATGGATTTACAGTTCGGAACTTTGTAGTAAAGGGAAAGAAAGAAGAGGTTTCTGGTCTCTTTGGTTATTTACAGGATGCTATAATTGAAAATTTAAATGTAGATGGAATCATTTATGGAGGAAAATATGCCGGTGGACTTGCTGGAGTAAATGAAAATGGAAAAGTATTAGGCTGTACCACAGCAGTTAGAGGAAGCGGGCAGTATTGTTTCGGCGGTCTTCTAGGAAAAAACAGTGGAGCAGTTGACAGCTGCCTTGCTGTTGGGCAGGTGAAAAAAACATTTCATGCAGCAGCAGTGTCGTCGGCAGGGGGGATAGCTCTTGCAGCAGTTGGAATCGGCGTAGCGATTTACTTACACGGAAAGTCTGCTAACGGTCCAATTTATCCGGCAATTCCGGTAAGTGCCGAAGCAATTCAGATTAAAGGAGACAATGATAAACCTGCAACTGGCGGAAATAGTGTTTCATATCAAATGAATACAAAGATTATTTGTAAGAATGGAGAAGCAGCAGTTCATTTTAAGAATCCTGGGAAGTCAAATCATAACATTGTAGTATCCATTCAGATTACAGACGAGGAAATGATAAAGAAACTGGGAAAGACGGGACGTGATAAAGAAGATCAGATGAAACTGGAAGCAGAAAAAACTTACAATAAGAAAACAAGCAGAGTTACGGTAGCAAAGAGCGGTTCCATTCCTTCTGGATATGAACTGGAAAATATAAAATTAAGTGCTCTTGATGATGGAACACAACTGAAAGCAGGTACATACCATGCGGTTGCTTATCTGGAATTATACGATATCAAAACAAACGAGAAAGCAATGATTCATTCACAGACACCAGTTACTTTGGTTGTAAAAAAATAAATTTAGGAAATGGAGCTGTATTGGATGAGGATAGAAACGAAAGTACCAGAAATAAAATGTACTACTGTAATAAAAAGAAAGAGGCAGTTTTTAATCACAGGAGTATGTATTGTTTTGATATTCTTTGCAGCATTGTTTCTGCTGGTGCAAAAGACTAGACAGAAGGAGCATACGTTTATACCACCCAAGTTTGAAAAAAAAGCCGAGAATTTTAGCGAGGAAGAGATAAAAGAAAAGAAATACAATGTGTTGAATGCTGGGGATGGATATCAGGTTGGTATCTGTGGTGAGCCAGAGGAAAAGGATGGGAAGGTAATGGTTTGTTTTGTAAATCTTCCAGAAAATACAGTCTGGCTGCAGTTAAGAATTTTAAATCAGAATGGAGAACAGATAGCGAAAAGCGGTATTATTAAGCCAGGCCAATGGTTAAAAGAGATTAAATTGGAGCATCCACTAAATCAGGAGAAAATGTCGATTACAATGGAGGTGCGGGGATATGAACCAGATACCTATTATAGTGCAGGAAAACTCTCTTTGAAGACAATATTATATAATAAATTAGGTAATTGCGAAACTCACAAAGCCTGTTTGTAATCTAGAGCTAAAAAAGGAAGAATTCGTGTAAAGCATGAAT
>CAKSBP010000078.1 GCA_934438135.1 uncultured Clostridium sp.
CTAATTGAATTGATTTTACAGTGATTATAGTATAAACGAGAAGTGGATGGTAGACACCTTCTTATGGGACTCTTACACTTTTAAAACAGAGATCTAAAGCGAAGTTGATATATTTTGATAGTGTGTGTTAAAATAAGAACACGAATTTTAACATACAAGGAGAAACTAACATGAAATTAATGATTGCATCAGATATCCATGGTTCCAAATATTACTGTGAGAAAATGCTGGCACGTTTTGAAGCGGAGCAGGCTGAACGCCTTCTTTTATTAGGCGATTTACTGTATCACGGACCAAGAAATGATTTACCGGAAGAATATGCGCCAAAGGCCGTGATTGAACTGTTAAATGCCAAGAAGGAAAGTCTGTTATGTGTTCGTGGCAACTGTGAGGCAGAAGTAGACCAGATGGTATTAAAGTTTCCTGTTATGGCAGATTACGCCATGTTTTATTTGGACGGTCATATGATTTTTGCGACCCATGGGCATCATTTTCATAAAGAATGTCTTCCGCCGCTCAAGAAAGGTGACATTCTGCTGCATGGACATACTCATGTGCAGGCATTGGAGGACTGCGGTGATTATTATTACCTGAATCCGGGTTCTGTTTCCATTCCAAAGAACGGAAATGAACACAGTTACATGGTATATGAAGACGAAGTTTTTACTATTAAAAATCTAGACGGAAAAATGATTGCTTCCTTGGATTTAAAGGAAGGGAAATAGTATTTAAAAAGACCCTTTATGATAGAAAATACATCAAGGGTCTTTTCTTTCGGGCATTTTCCTTCTATAATAGAAAGGATGGGGTAAAGCAAGAAAGGAGAATATTATGTCGAAAGCAAATACATTATCGGATGATTTTACCCAAGGGAGTATCGCCGGAAAGTTAATCCGTTTTATGATTCCTATACTAGGTGCGCTGGTATTACAGGCTATGTATGGTGCGGTGGATCTTCTAGTAGTCGGTCAATTTGGCACCAAGGCGGGAATTTCAGCCGTTGCCACCGGAAGTAATATTGTAAATCTTGTAACGTTTGTGATTACAGGGTTGACAATGGGAGTCACGGTGCTGATTGGAAGATATCTGGGAGAAAAACAGGTAAAAAGGATTGGAAAGATAATTGGAGGAGCCGTAAGCTTTTTTGCAGTACTTGCAGTCGTTCTTATGGCATTCCTTTTAGTAGGAGCACCGGTTTTTACAAAACTGTTAAATACACCTAAGGAGGCATTTGACTTAACAGTTACCTACATACGAATCTGCGGAGCAGGCATTGTCTTTGTGGTTGCCTATAACGTAATCAGTGGTATTTTCCGTGGCTTGGGAAATTCAAAGCTGCCATTGATTTTTGTGGCGGTTGCCTGTGCGGTAAATATTGTCGGTGACCTTTTATTTATTGCAGTATTTCATTTAAATGTGGCAGGTGCGGCATTGGCTACGATTCTGGCACAGGCAGTCAGTGTTGTGATTTCCCTGTCGATTATACGAAAACAGGATCTGCCATTTACGTTTACAAAAAAAGATATCGGATTTCATAAGGAAATCGGTATTTTCCTGAAGCTGGGAGCACCGATTGCCTTTCAGGATTTGCTGACCAATATTTCTTTTTTGATTTTATGTGCCATTATTAATAAAATCAGCCTGGAGGCATCCTCTGGTTACGGAATTGCACAGAAAGTCATTGCATTTGTTATGCTGGTGCCATCTTCGCTGATGCAGTCTATGTCGGCCTTTGTTGCCCAGAATGTTGGAGGTGGAAAAGAAGACCGTGCCAAGAAAGCCATGCATACCGGCATGCTGTTTGGTGCTATGATTGGTATTTTGATTGCTTTATTAGCTTTCTTCCGAGGTGATATACCGTCTGCTTTATTTACGTCTAATGACTTATTTATTGAAAAATCTGCAGAATATCTGCGGGGATTCAGCCCGGAAGCAGTACTTACCTGTATTGTATTCAGTTATATTGGATTTTTTAATGGACATGGAAAGACCATGCCAGTTATGATACAGGGAATTTCTGCATCCTTTCTGGTAAGAGTGCCGTTATCTTATCTGTTTAGTCTGAAAAAAGGTGCTACACTGGTGGATATCGGGATTGCCGTACCGCTGGCATCGGTTTATGGGATTGTATTCTTTTCTATCTGCTATATTTTATTTTTAAGGCGACAGAAAAAAACAGCGTAAGAAATTTCCTTCCACTGGAAACAATCGTTGTAATATGATACACTAAAGAAAAATAGAGATAGGAGACGGTAATTTTGTGGAGTGAATTTGGTGAATTGCTGTGTAAGTTAGAAGAAGAAAAACGTCTGGTAAACATCTGGTTTCGGGATGATGATATGGGAGCCTGTATTCCAGAAGCAAAGGGAGTGCTGGATTTATTTGATGAACTGGAAATTCCAGTATTGTTATCCGTTATACCAGGTGCAATGGAAGAACAGACGGCAGACTGGATTCGGGGTAGTAAAACAGCATGGGTTGGCCAGCACGGACTGTTTCATCAGGATAATTCTATTACAGAAGGCCTGGTTACAGAATTTGATGATGCATTATGGGATGTAGATACCATGGTAGAGAAAATTATGGAGTATAAGACAAAACTGCAGCAGAATTTTGGAAAACAGTTTAATAACTCTTTTATTGCACCTTGGAACGTACTGAATCCAACGCTGGAAGAAGCTATTTCCCGCTGTGGATTTGATTTTATTTCCAATGGAGGAGTGGACAAGTTTAATTCTCATCATATTTATGAGTTAAATACAAGGGTAGATATGGTGAACTGGGATGTGAAACACGCCTATGCCGGGGAAGAATATTTCTTTGGACAGCTGTTTTCTGCACTCAAAGAAGATATGGATGTAGCAGAACGGGAAATTGAAATCGGTGTATTGTCTCATCAGTGGGCAATTAAAGAAGAGGGATTTGAATTTCTTCGGAAGTTTACGGAGTTTTTGAGAAAATTCTCTGGCGTAAATATGGATTTTAGAAAGTGTCTGGAAGGAAAGTTAACACGATAAATAAAAGCATGGTATCAAGGGAAGCTATTTTCCAATACCATGCTTTTTTTATTTAAATTTCGGATTTACCTTCCGCTTTATAGATGGCATCTTGTTCTTCCAGTTCATTGGAAATAGAAATTATGTAACCGGAATCTTCAGAATCAGCTCCTGTCTCGTTAGTTACAGACGGAAAGAGCATTGATTCTACAAAGGATAGAATCCGTCCAAAAAGCCGGGCGATAAAACCAACTAAAAAGGCGCATATAATCGTTCCTTCCCGAACACCTTCCAGATGATGAAAGAAAATCAAGGAAATGATTCCTGCACAGATACTCATAGATGCATCAAATACGACTTTTGTATTTCCGAAATTTGTATTCCATGTCAGGACGATGGCACGTACAAAGGATTCGCCAGGCAGCATTACAACGTCTGCAAGAACTTCCAAATATACACCAAACGCAAGGATGACACATCCTATGAGCAGACCAAATAGTTTGCTCCAGTATGCTTCTGGATGAAATTCTTTTAACATAAGCATTGTAAAGTCAATAAAATAGCCAAATACAATGGAAACAGGAACCTGTAAAAGGTGTTCTAATTTGAAGTTTTTCCGTAAAATCAGCAGCTGTAGTAAGATTAACAGGATGCTGAATGCGATGGTGAAATTGCCAAGTGTCCAGGAAAACCGAAGACTTAGGACATATGGAATCGACGAAATAGGGGAAGTGCCTAGATTGGCTCTAGTTACGAAGCTGACGCCAAGGGAACTGATAAAAAGCCCAAGTAAAAAGATAAGGTATCGTTTAAGTTTTTCCATGTTAAGAATCTCCTTCTTTTATTGAATTTCTTTTGATAAATTAACGTATATCTGTTGAAATGTATCAAGGAAGTGTTTTATTTGTTCTGGGGAAAGACCGTCAAATGCCATGTCTTCCAGTGTGATAAATTCTGTTTCTACCCGTTCCACCATTTTTTTCCCTTTGCTGGTTAGAAAAACATGAAGGGAACGACGGTTTCCATCCAGCATTTTCCGCTCGATTAAATGCTTGGATTCCATTCCTTTTAGAACGGCAGTCAGAGAGGCTGGTTCAATGTGACATGACTTGGCAATCTCTTTTTGATTGGCACCGTTATGGTCTTTCAAATAATCTAGCACTTTAGGATGACCTAACGTAAGTTCCGTGTCAGATAATGCGTTTAATAGTTTTTTGTGTATGATAGCTTGATTTGCCATCAAAAGATAATGAAAGGACTGTTTCATAGTGATTCCTCCGTATATTTATAGTTAGAAACCTAATTATTATAATTCTAACAATTGATAAAGTCAATCCTTAGTCGATGGATACATTTAAATTTTTGTCGAGATTTTTTTCTTTTCATACATAAAATCTTTCATTTTTTCCATACTAAGTAAGAATATTTCTCTACATTAGGAGGTTAAAAATGAAGCATATTTCTTCAGAAGAAAAAGTTAATAATAATGCAAGATTAGACAGTAAGAAACAACATTACAGCGCCGAAACAGCTCCTTTTGCCAATATAGAAAAGACAATGCCAGAGTCCAAGGTAACCATTCCAAGTGAATACGACGTAGGAAATGCAAAAGAATGGGTTGACAACGGCAGCAGGCTGTAGAGAGGAGAGCATAATGGGAAAAGTGAAATTGACAGTAGATGGTAATACAGCAGCTGCTTATGTAGCTTATGCCTACACAGATGTAGCTGCAATTTACCCAATTACTCCATCTTCTACCATGGCAGAAGTTGTAGATGAATGGGCAGCAGGAGGCAGAAAAAATATTTTCGGCCACACGGTAAAGGTAGTAGAAATGCAGTCAGAAGCAGGAGCAGCAGGAGCATTTCATGGTTCTTTGCAGGCAGGTGCTTTGACCACGACATTTACGGCATCACAGGGACTTCTTTTGATGATACCAAATATGTATAAAGTATCTGGTGAACTTCTCCCAGGTGTGTTTCATGTCAGTGCCCGTGCTCTTGCTGCACAGGCGTTAAGTATTTTTGGTGATCATCAGGACGTTATGGCCGCAAGGCAGACAGGATGCGTTATGCTAGTATCTAACTCGGTACAGGAAGTAATGGATATTGCACCAGTTGCACATCTTGCTGCACTGAAAGGACGTCTTCCATTTATTCATTTTTTCGATGGATTCCGTACTTCCCATGAAATTCAAAAGGTAGAAGCATTAGAGTATGATGATTTGGCCAGTCTTGTGGATAGGAAAGCATTAAAAGAATTCCGTGACCGTGCACTTTCTCCAAATCATCCCGTGTTACGAGGTACTGCCCAGAATCCGGATATTTATTTCCAGACTAGAGAAGCAAGCAGTCCGTTTTATGAAAATGTAGTTCCAATTGTAGAAGAGTATATGGAACAGGTCGCTAAACTGACCGGAAGAAAATACGGACTATTTGACTACTATGGTGACCCAGAAGCAGAATATGTTATTGTTGCAATGGGTTCTGTCTGTGAAACCATTGAAGAAACTATTGATGCATTAAACAGTCAGGGCAAAAAATATGGTGTTGTTAAAGTGCATTTGTTCCGTCCGTTTTCTATTAAACATTTCGTAGACTGTATTCCGGTTTCTGTAAAGAGAATTGGCGTTCTGGATCGCACGAAAGAGCCAGGCGCCCTTGGAGAACCTTTGTATCAGGATGTTATTACTGCACTTTATGAAAGGGAAATGTATCCACAGATTGTGGGCGGACGTTATGGACTTGGTTCCAAAGACGTTACACCTGGAGACATCAAAGCGGTTTATGACAATTTGGAAGCTGCCGCTCCAAAGAACCACTTTACACTTGGTATTATTGATGATGTCATGAACAGTTCACTGGATTCTTCCAATAACTTTGTTTCAGAACCATCTGATACAGTACGCTGTAAATTCTGGGGACTTGGTTCCGACGGTACTGTTGGTGCCAATAAACAGGCGATTAAAATTATTGGTGATAATACTGATAAATATGTACAGGCATATTTCCAATATGATTCGAAGAAATCCGGTGGGCTGACTCAGTCTTATCTGCGCTTTGGTGATCATGAGATTAAATCCACATATCTGATTGAAGATGCGGATTATATTGCCTGCCATAACCAGTCCTATGTCCATAATTATGACCTGGCAAAAGGATTGAAAAAAGGCGGAACTTTCGTTATGAACTGTCGTTGGACAAAAGAAGAATTAAATCAAAAATTCCCGGCATCCTTAAAACGTTCTCTGGCCGAGAGACAAGCGAAGCTTTATATTATTGATGCCATTTCCATCGCAGAAGAAATTGGTCTTGGAAACCGTATCAGTATGGTAATGCAGGGGGTATTTTTCCATTTGAACGGTATTCTTTCAGAAGAAAAAGCGAAAGAACTTCTGAAAAAGTCGGTTGAAAAAATGTTCCGTAAAAAAGGACAGAAAATTATCGACATGAACTGTCAGGCTCTGGAACAGGGATTTTTAAAAGCAGAGCAGGTAGAAATTCCAGCTGACTGGGCAAATGCAGAACATGAACAGGCACCTCATACAGAAGAACCAGATTTTGTTAAAAATATTATGCGTCCAATGGAGCGTGAAGAAGGAAACAGCCTTCCTGTCAGTGCATTTAATGGTATGGAAGATGGTACATTCCCATTGGGTACCACAGCATTTGAAAAACGTGGTATTGGCGTCAATGTACCTGATTGGATTCTTGAAAACTGTATTCAATGTAATCAGTGTGCTTACATTTGTCCACATTCCTGTATTCGTCCATTCTTGTTAACGAAAGAAGAAGCAAGCAATGCACCGGAAACGTTCCAGACCAAGAAAGCAGTTGGAAAAGGACTTTCGGAATATGAGTATCGTATGCAGTTAAGTCCTATGGATTGTACTGGATGTGGAAACTGTGCCGATATCTGCCCTGCAAAACCAAAGGCTCTTGTCATGAAGAAACTGGCTTCTCAGGTGGATACAGAGGTGCCAAACTGGGAATATGCAGTTAAAGAAGTTTCCTATAAGGGTGATGTAACGGAAGGAAAGAATGTCAAGGACAGCCAGTTCAAGACACCATTAATCGAATTTTCCGGGGCATGTGCCGGATGCGGTGAAACACCATATATCAAGCTGGTTACCCAGTTATTTGGTGAACGGATGATGATTGCCAATGCAACTGGATGTTCCTCTATATGGGGCGGTTCTGCACCATCTATTCCTTATACCTGCAATCATGAGGGAAAAGGACCAAGCTGGGCAAACTCTTTATTTGAGGACAATGCAGAGTTTGGATATGGTATGTATCTTGGTGTTACGAAACTTCGTGAAAATATTGCCTGTGAAATCAGCCAGGTAGTCGATCTGGTATCGGATGAAAACGTAAAACAGGCAATGAAGCAGTGGCTGGAAACAAAAGATGACGGCAAAGCATCAAAAGTAGCCAGCAAAGCACTGTTAGAGGCTGTTTCTAGTTACTCTCCATCTGTTGATGAAGAAAAATGTATCGAAACGATTAAAGAATACAAAGATTATCTTGTAAAACGTTCTCAGTGGATTCTCGGTGGAGACGGCTGGGCATACGATATTGGATACGGTGGACTCGATCAGGTTCTTGCATCAGGTGAAGATGTTAATGTACTGGTATTTGATACAGAAATCTATTCCAATACCGGTGGTCAGGCATCCAAATCTACTCCAGCTGCAGCAGTTGCAAAATTCGCTGCTTCCGGTAAACGTTCTGGTAAGAAAGACCTTGGACGTATGGCTATGACTTATGGGAATGTTTATGTTGCACAAGTTGCAATGGGTGCTGATAAGAATCAGGTATTAAAGGCATTCTTAGAAGCAGAAGCATATCATGGTCCATCTTTGATTATTTGTTATGCACCATGTATCAACCACGGTCTCAAGGAAGGTATGGGACGAAGCATCAATAGTATGGCTCAGGCTGTGGATTGCGGTTACTGGCATATGTATCGATACAATCCAGACCTAAAGAAAGAAGGAAAGAATCCATTTACTTTGGACTCCAAGCCTCCTAAGGCAAGCTTCCGTGATTTTATTATGGGACAAGTACGTTACTCATCCTTAATCAAACAGTCACCGGACGTTGCAGAGCAGCTGTTTGAAAAAACAGAGAAATTCGCCAAAGAGCGATATGAGGAGTACTGTAAGATGGCCGGCAGAGAAGAATAAATTTAACTTAAAGAAGCAGTGCTTAAGGTGCTGCTTCTTTTGGTACAAGACATCATCTTTCTACTTATCCATTCCCAATTTTCTTTGGAGAGTGGGGATTGGACGTGAAGAATAACATTATCGGAACCAGAGCAGTCGTAACAAAAGATGTTTCTCCGTATACGGTAGTAGGTGGTGTGCCGGCAAAACCAATTAAGAAGCGTTTTGATGATGAAACAATTCAAAAACTGGAAGAGCTTCAATGGTGGGACTGGCCAAATGAAAAGGTGAAAGAAAAGGTTTTGGATATCCAGAGTGGAAATCTTTCAGAACTCTTAAAAGAAAAGGTTTGAGAAAAAACTAAGATTCGAAAGATAGTTTTCTATCTAAACAAAAAGTGTTATAATAATCTTGTAGTAAGGAGGGTTATTCTATGAAAAAGATAATGAAAACACTAATGGGTACAACTGCTGCAATGGCATTGGTACTTAGTGCCAGCACAACAACTTATGCAGCAGTAAAACCAGCACAGCACCAGGTACATACAAAGACAGTAAAGACTGTTTCTTTAGCACAACAGCAGGCAAGAGCAATGGGAAGCTTAAGCGGAGTTCTTCCATGGTATGAAAATACGGGAACATCTATTCCGGAAGGCCATACACCAGATTACAGCCAGTATAACTTGTTATCTGTTGCACAGAAGGGTGATATTATTTATGAGTCAAAAGGTGGATATGGAATTACTGGTCATTGTGCTATTGTAGAAGGAAAGTTTTATGATGAACCAACAGGACAGTGGTATATTCGAATGATTGAGTCCACAGCACCGGGAACGATTCGTGGCATTCTTGAAGAAACTTGTGCGAACAAGTGGGACGTGCATTTGTTACGTGTTCCAAATGCGACAAAGGAACAGATAGATGGAGCTGTCGATTTTTGTATTGGACAGCTTGGAACAACTTATAATCTGGACTTTGCCCATGATTACAGTGCAGATGAAAAAGACTGGTATTGTTCAGAACTTGTCTGGGCAGCTTATTACAATCAGGGAATTGACATTGAGACGAAAGGTATTTTAAATGAACCTGGTATTACGCCAAGAGATATTTACCGAAATAAGAATCTGACAGAAATCAATTTTAAATAGTACATAGCAAAGAAAAAGACGGGTGTTGTATAATTGTATGAATCGTTAAATTATACAACACCTTCTTTTTGTGTTATAATGAGAAAAGAATATGAGAAAGTGAGACATAATATGAACAAACAAAAATATCATCCTCTGTTTCGTAAGATAGGAATTACCCTTCTGATTTTACTAGTACTTGCAGCCGGTTATATGATTTATTGGGTAAATAATACCTATCATCCAGACAAGATGGCAGAAGCAGCAATGAAGTCGGACAGCAGTGTAACAGTAACCAAAGATGAGTGGATTAGCTTTATGCCAGAACAAAAAGCAGATACGGGTTTTATTTTTTATCCAGGCGGCCTTGTTGAGCCAGAAGCCTATGCACCTCTTTGTCGGAAAATTGCAGAGGAAGGTTATCTTGTTGTGATTGTGCCGATGAGATGGAATCTTGCGGTTCTTTCGCCAGACAGAGCAGAAGAAGTGATTGAAAAATATGATAACATAAGAAAATGGACAATCGGCGGTCATTCTCTGGGCGGTGTTATGGCAGCAAAGTTTGCAGCAGAGCATAAAGAAATCACT
>CAKSBP010000079.1 GCA_934438135.1 uncultured Clostridium sp.
AAAAAGTGGGGGATTTTAATAGAAAAGGAATCTGAAAGCCTTGAATTTATTGGCTTAGAGATTCCGAGAGATTATATTTATTACAGGAGGTAACGAAAATGGCATTATCAAACATTTTTGGATGGAACAAGAAGGACGAAGAGCAGGCAAGTGCAGCATGCACAACAGCTTGTGGAGCATCTGATAAGCCGGAAGAAAAACCAGCAGCATGCGGAAGTGCATGCGGAGCATCTGACAAGCCAGCAGCATGTGGCACAGCTTGTGGAGCATCTGACAGGTAAGAAATCATAGGAAGGAGAGAATAGGATGAGCCAGTATTTTTCATTTCAATGGCACATTACAGATGAGTGTGATCAGCGTTGTAAACATTGTTATATATTTTCTGGAGAAGGCTGCAAGGAACTTAAGAGCATGAACTGGAATCAGATGCAGGAAGTAGTAGCAAACTGCGAAGATTTCTGCAAGGTTTATAATAGAATACCATATTTTTATATTACTGGAGGAGATCCTATTCTTCATTCGGATTTCTGGAAATTGATGGTTTTACTAAAGAGTAAAAATATACCATTTACACTTATGGGAAATCCATTCCATCTAGACGATGAAATTTGCAGGATGCTGAAAGTATGTGGCTGTGAAAAGTATCAGATGTCGCTGGATGGAATGAGAGAAACGCACGACTGGTTTCGAAAACCAGGGAGCTTTGAACTGACACTAGAAAAGGTAGGGTGTCTGAATCATGCAGGAATAAAAAGTGTCATTATGAGTACGGTATCAAAGACTAACATGGACGAAATACCTGATATCATTGATGAAGTTGTAAAAGCGAAAGTTAAGGTCTTTGCATTTTCGCGATATGTGTCTACCGGCGGCGAGGTAGATAACAGTATGATGCCGCAGGAATACAGAAAGCTTCTGGAAATATGTGATGCAAAATACAAAGCATATGAAGCAGCGGGATGTGAAACCTATTTTAATAAAAAAGACCACCTGTGGACGCTATATGAATATGAAACAGGAAAGTTTAAACTGCCTGAAAATGCAGAGAATGGCATGATTTACGGTGGATGTAACTGTGGCAATTGCCATATAACAATATCTTCCAATGGTGATATCATGGCTTGTCGAAGAGTTACAAACAGTAAGGTGGGAAATGTGTTTAATGACCGACTGGCAGATGTGTGGATATGCGATATGGAAAAATATAGAGATTATGACAAATTTACAAAATGCAGTAAATGTGAATTGAAGGCTTGGTGCAGAGGATGCCCGGCTGTAGCCAATGGAATAAGTGGCAGTTTCTATGGAGCAGATCCACAGTGCTGGAAACTAAAGAATGAAATAACCGGGGAGGCATTGTCATGCCTATAGAGAAAGATATAAAAAGTGTGGATAAGCTTAAGTTGGACAGATTGAGAAGATACTGGTAGAGGAGAAGTGAAGTTATGGCATTAATGGATATTATCAAAGCAAGACATTCAATCAGAAAATACACAGAGAAACAGATTATCAGAGAAGATCTGGAAAAGATATTAGAGGCTGGAAATTTTGCTCCTAATGCAGGTGGAGGCCAGAGAAGTATGCTGGTTGCGGTGCATAATAAGGAAATTGCAATGCATATAGGTAAAATGAACATGGAGCATTTTGATAGAACTCATTTAGCTGGAAGCTATGTATCAAAAGAACAGCCAAGCACTATTGATGATCCGTTAATCAAGAATGGCTTCTATAATGCACCTACGGTTGTATGCGTATTCTGTCAGGATAACTTTGTTTTTAAGACTGCGGATGCATTCTGCATGATGGAAAATATGATTCTGCAGGCAACAGAACTGGGAATTGCATCCTGCATTGTCTCGAGAGGTTATGAAACCTTCAATTCGGAAGAAGGCAGGAGAATCATGAAGGAATGGAATGTGCCGGAGGGCTATGCCTGTCAGGGATTTGTGATTCTTGGCTATATAGATGGGGAGCAGCCACATAACAAGCCAAGAAAACTGGGAAGAATTAAAATAGTAGAATAGGTGGTATGTAAGATGGATTTAGCAACATGTCTTAAGAAGATGGAATTAGTCGGGGTTCTGTCATTTGCAACTGTAGATAGCGAGGGAGCACCGCAGATCAGAAATATAAGTGCCATTCATTATGAACCGAACGCATTGTATTTTTTTACTGCAAGAGGTAAGAATTTTTGCAAAGAACTAATGGAAGATGGCAGGGTACAGATTTTATGCCATACCAGATATAAAGAGATGATTAGAATTTCGGGTAAAGCGTATGCTGTTGCGTATGATGAGCAGACAATGTGGAGAGATATAATCTTTGAGGAACAGCCTTATCTTGCGAATGTTTATCCGGGAGAGACAAGAAATATTGGAATAATATTCTGTATTGATAAGGCAGAAGTGGAATATTTTAATCTCGGAGTAAATCCTATTTTTAGAGATATATATCGTCTTGGTGATGCTGCAATTACAGAAAAGGGATATTATATAACAGATGCATGTATAGGGTGTAGGCGCTGTAAGCAAAACTGTCCGCAGAGATGTATCGAGGAGGGAACGCCTTTTGTAATCAGCCAGAATCATTGTCTGCACTGTGGAAACTGTTATGAAAATTGTCCTGTTAAAGCGATTGAAAGAAGATAATAATATGAATCAGAGTGAAAAAAGACAGTATTTAATTCGAAGGCTGCTAGAGGAACAGCCAGAATACGTAAATATACAGATTCCGACAGGAACAAGTGAACAAAAGCAGCTGCTTCGTTCTCTTATGAATATAAGAATGCCGGCTGCAATCGATAGAGAGTTTATAAGTATTCAGGATAATTATCTGCAGCAGGTCAATGCGGATAAAGGTATAGTTACGCTTGACGACATGACTAAAGTACAACCTGATATTTATATTTGGAAGGGAGATATCACAAGGCTCAAAGTGTCCGCAATCGTGAATGCTGCCAACAGTGGGATGACGGGATGCTATCAGCCTTGCCATAGTTGTATTGACAACTGCATTCACACTTATACTGGAATTCAGCTGCGAAATTATTGCAATAATTTGATGACAAAACAGGGGTACGAAGAACCCACCGGACAGGCAGAGATTACACCTGCGTTCAATCTGCTTTGTGATTATATAATTCATACGGTTGGTCCGATCGTGAAGGGAAAGCTTACCACGAAGCATGAACTCCAATTAAAATCATGTTATGATGCATGTCTTAAAATAGCAGATGATAATGCAGTAAATAGCATTGCTTTTTGCTGTATTTCTACGGGAGTATTTGGCTTCCCAAATAAAAGAGCTTCTGAAATTGCGGTACAGACAGTTAAGGAATATAAGAAAGAAACAGATTCTGAGATAAAGGTGATATTCAATGTTTTTAAGGAAGAAGATAAGCAGCTCTATGAGCAGTTACTCAGATAAATTATCAAAAATAAAAGAGAAAATAGAACAGGCAGATGCTGTTGTAATTGGAGCTGGAGCAGGACTTTCTACTTCAGCAGGATTTACTTACAGTGGTGAGCGTTTTGAAAATTATTTTTCAGATTTCGAACAGAAATACGGATTTTCTGATATGTATTCCGGTGGTTTTTATGACTACGACACATTAGAGGAATACTGGGCGTATTGGAGCAGGTATGTCTATGTAAATCGTTATATGGATCCGCCCAAACGCCTGTATCAGAATTTGTTTGAATTGGTGAAGGATAAAGATTATTTTATACTGACAACAAATGTAGATCATTGTTTTCAAAAGGCCGGTTTTCCTAAGAGCAAATTGTTCTATACACAGGGGGATTATGGACTGTTACAATGCAGTAAACCTTGTCATTTTAAGACGTATGATAATGAGGAAGTTATAAGAAAGATGGTGCTAAGCCAGGGCTTTAAGATAGAAGAAGGAAAGCTGGTGAAAACACAGAATTTTGATATAAAACTTACTGTGCCGTCAGAGCTTGTTCCGGTATGTCCAAAGTGTGGCAGACCTATGAGTATGAATCTTCGTGCTGACAATACATTTGTACAGGATGCTGGATGGGATGAGGCAGCAGGAAGATACGAGAAGTTTATGGAAAATCACAGGGGAAAAAAGGTTGTTTTCATCGAGTTAGGGGTGGGTTATAATACTCCTGGTATTATTAAATATACATTTTGGTGGTATACACAAAACTGGAAAGAAGCATTTTATGTCTGCATCAACAAGGAGCAGGCATATATACCGCCTGAGATTGAGAGCAAAGCGGTTGGAATTGATGCGGATATAGAATATGTTATTTCCGAATGGTTTATAAACAGGATAAAAGAATGATATGTACTTGTTCGTAATCCTTATAATTTCTTAGAACAGGTGAAATCTCAATCAGAATTTGAATAGCATAAATCAATTTCTTGGGAGAGAAAAAACTTTTAAAAAAAAGTGAGTGTTTTTTGATTTCTCATACCAATAGTTAATTGAAAACAACATCCGGCCGAGATGATGGATTTCATGGAAGAAGGAGGAACAAGTAAATGGAGGAAACAATTGAAGACAGACTGCTGATAAAGCTTCTTGCCGAACACACCCAGGAAGGCATGGAGACAGCAATCCGCCTCTATGGAGGAGCGGTAAAGGCAGTCTGTAATTCCATTTTATCGGGATATACGAAGGAGGATATTGAGGAAACGGTTTCCGACTGTTTCGTAGCATTATGGGCTGGAATTGGAAACTTTGATCCAGAGCGGAATGTAAGCCTGAAAAGTTATTTATACGGAATAGCCCGAATTACCGCCTTGAATAAAAAACGTTCTCTTGCAAAACGGACCGTGACGGAGAACATTGATAACATCGTCAGCTTATCTGATGTAAACGTAGAGAAAGAGGTTATTGGAAAATTAGATCATGCTATTTTAAAAGATTTGATTTTACATATGAAAAGTCCATCTAAAGAAGTTTTTCTTTACCGTTATTACGAACAGAGACCAGTAAAGGACATTGCAGAGAAACTTCGGATTTCTGTAAAGAAAGTAGAAAATATCCTTGCCAGAGGAAAAGTCAAACTCAGAAAACAACTGGCAGAAAACGGGGTGTCATTTGAATGAAAACGATAGATGAATTATTGGAAGAGAAAAAGGTGGATGAAGAATCATTTGAGCAGACGGTGTTAAGTGACGAGGAAATGGAACGGATTTTAAACCGGACTATAGGAAAAATTGAGGAAATGAAGAAAGAGGAGATTCCTGTGAAAAAGACGACAAAAAGACGTTTTAAAACCATGGCAGCACTAGTGGCAGCAGCAACGTTAATTATGGGTTCCTGTGTAGCGGCATCTGCATTGCATTTGAATACGGTATTATATAATTATTTTGGAGCAGATGACAAAAATAAAGATAACACATCTTTTGTGCAAATGAATCAGTCACAGACAAAAAAAGGAGTAACCGTTTCTCTGGAACAGATTATCGGTGATGAGTATGGATTCTATATCTGTCTGCATGTAAGTGGAGCTGACAATGACTATTGCAATACAACCTTTGAAACATCTGATGTCAAGATAAAAGGTGTCGATACCCTTCAGTGCAGTGATGTGGAATATTCTGGATGGGATGAAAAAGGTTCTTCTTATATTATCAATGTACGGACGGCTGATATGCTAAAAGGAAAGCCAATTACCCTAACGCTTTCTAACTTTGGATATTATGAGGATGAGAACGAAGAGAAGTTTGTAAGTTTATGTGACGACACCTGGAAATTTAATTGGAAACTGAAATATAAAAATGCATCAAAGACTATAAAATCTGGAAAGGAAGTCAAGGTTTACGGTGGCAGTGCGACGCTTCATTCTATTCAGGTATCTCCACTGTCTGTGACGGTAAATCTGACAGAAAAGGAAAAGTTTGAGGAACACTGTGATGAACCAAATGATACAATCCGGGTTCAGCTGCTTGATGGAACAGCCATTGACTCTCGTTATGTAGATGATGTTGATATTTTTAATGATACAACTACCATATCTATGGCATTTCATAAGATTGTTGACTACAAAGACATTGAAAGCATTACATTTGCAGGGCTTACAATACCTATTCATAAAAATAAGCATCCGATGGAACGAATCACCTATAAAAATGAGGCAATGGGACTTTCTGTTTCTATGCCAGAGGAACTATATAATATTACAACAGTAAGTCAGGAACTTAAAAAGGATGAAAATTTTAATACAGATGCTTATGTGCTTGATTTTACAGGAGTAAAAAACGGCATCACTATGCATATGTTCTCGATTCATAAGATAAAAGGCATGATTTCAGAAAAAGAGATGGAAATAAAAAATCCATTTATGCAGTATCTTGCTTATAAAGATGGATACACCTATAGCATTGTTTTTGGAGAATTCACTGATGAAAAGCAGATGAAGGAATTTACGGATATTATGAATAAGGATGTAGCAACGATTATTCCATACATTGATATTAATAAAAGCAGATAACAGGGTAATTGTTTCCTTTTGAAAAGCCGATACAGTTTATGATATACAGTCATAAACTGTGTCGAAATTAAGGAAAGGAGGCAGAAAAATGTCTGTTGGTATTTATAGATATGGTGGAAATGGGAGTCCACTTTCTCATGGTATTGAAATGATGGGAAGCAAAAAGAAGGCTGAGGAGGCAAAAGAAAAGACAAGTGGCAATGTTAGTGCAAATGACCTTTTAGTTGGAACGTTACGGGGAGATGCTTCTGACAGAGCTCTTGCAGCAAAAGAAAAAGGTGCCAGGAATTCTTTGAAAACCCTGTTGAAACAGTTTTCTAAGGATTTAGAAACCGATGCTCAGATTGAAGGTTTGAAAAGTGAAAAGCAGAATTTGGCCGAAGAACTTGGTACCTATAAAGAAGAACTTGATAAGAGGATAACGAAACGGAATCAGTTAAAGGAAAATTATCAGGTTGACGACCATTCGGAAGAAGAAGCAAATCTAAATCTTTTAAGGAAGCAGCGGGACGAACCAGATGGTCTGACGGAAGAGGAGCAGGCAAAGCTGGCCAATATGGGTGAGCTGACTGATTATCAGAAGGATGCTCTCCACTTAGATGATGCCATTGATTATTGGAGCAAACTTGTGGATTCCACACAGGATAGTCTTAGTAATATTGGAAAGACCGTGGATGCCATAAAACTGGAACGTTTAAAGTCTGATCCGATGGTAGATGCCAAGAAAAAGGCGGAGGAACTAAGGAAAGATGGAATCGAAGAAGCAGCCGGTATCCTTGTGGATGAAGCGGTAGAAAATATAAAAGAAACCTTCGGGGGCGAGGACGACAAGGATGCCGATAAAGTCGATGATAAAGAGAAAGACGACGACAAAAAGGCAGACGATAAGGAAGAAACAGATAAAACTGCAAACAATACCGATAACGTTACTGCATCAGATGACAAAATCGGCGTAGCACTTGATATGGAAGAAAAGCAGAAACAGCTTCTTGCCAAGATGAAGTCCTTCATGCAGAGGCAGCAAGCCTTGACAGAAGACTTTATGGGAATTCAGGTCGACGCTCTACTTTAAAACCATGTTACATAGATAACCATAATCGGAAAAGGGAGTATTCGAATCTCTCTTACAGTTTTCTTCCATAGAACGTGAAGAATAGTCTCCATTCATGTAGGAGTAAAGAACAATCTTCAACAAAGTTCTTGGAGATGCGGGATTTTCTTTTGTTCTTTTATAAGCTGAATATAGGTCAGTTAAAGTATGTTTATTAAATGAGTTGATGTATATGAATGAAAAAATATACGTCAGCTTATTTTTATGTTATCATTGATGGTAAAGAAAATTTCATATTTTATGAATTTGAAAAACAGGAATTTACAAGGAAAAATGATATGAAAATATATGAAGTTCAAGTAAGGACGCTACAGTTATTAACAAGCCTATTGAACATTTGGGGAGATTCTGTTCGAGCAACACATCATTTTCTTTATTTCCAGCAGAAAGAGGTAAAGGAATTGGAAAGCAGCTTATACAATACGGTATTCAGAATTATGGAATACAAGAAGTTACTGTCAATGAACAGAATCCGCAGGCAGTAGGAGTAGGATTCTACAAACATTTAGGCTTTGAAACATATAAAAGAACGGAATGTGATGAGGAAGGGAATCTGTATCCGTTTTTATATATGAAACTGGCGTGACAATTTCCTGTTTGTATAAAAGATGGAAAAGAATGTTAAGGAGAAAAATGAAATGGATATTTGGGAAACATTATATTTAAAAGCAAAGGAGCAGTATCACCCAGAAGAAGTATCTCCCTTTGTATATGCACACCATGTTGTTTGTGCACTTGAGAGTGAAAATGGAGATATCTATACTGGATTTTGTATTGAAAGTTGTAGCGGTGTACTTGACTTATGTGCCGAAAGAACAGCTGCTTTAAATATGTACATTAACAGTGGACAAACCATTATCAAGCGATTAATTGCTTTTAGAGATAAAGCACCATTTGGAGAAGGAAGCGGAATGCCATGTGGAGCATGCAGAGAATTTTTAATGCAGTTAAATATTCAGAATAAGGATATGGAAATTATGGTTGATTATGAAAAACGAGAAACGGTTACATTAGAAAAGCTTATGCCTGATTGGTGGGGAATGTATCGTTATAAGACTAAATAATCTGTCTAATATATTATATATTTCCGATTGTAAGGCTTTCATTAATACGATTACAACATTCATTCAGACTATTGCTGAATGATTATACTGGCAGGAAAGAATGCTGCAAAGATCAGTAATGGCATTAGTTATATGAATAGGTAGCTTGTCGGTAAAAATCTTTATTGTTTAAATCTAAAAAGTATTTTTTAATGTTCTAACTTTTTTCATGTTGGTATCTTGAGTTTTTTGAAATTAATTATTGACTCTACAACGATTACAGAGTTTATGATATTATCAAAATATAAGAGAAAGGAATTTATACATGGAGAAAAATCTTACGAAAGGCAGCGTATTTAAAAATGTTATCTTTTTTTCATTACCATATTTACTTTCATATTTTTTGCAGACGCTCTACGGGATGGCAGACTTATTCATTATTGGACAATATGACGGTGTAGCAAGTACTACTGCGGTATCCATTGGTTCACAGATTATGCATATGATTACGGTTATGATTGTAGGTCTTGCTATGGGTACAACTGTCAGCATCGGGCAGGCAATTGGAGCAGATGATAAAAAACAGGCATCTAAAGCTATCGGAAATACGATAATTCTGTTTATGGGAGTATCTATCGCAGGAATGGCGCTGTTACTGATGTTAGTGCACCCGATTGTATCGGTAATGTCCACACCAGAGGCAGCTGTAAACGGAACGGTCACATATCTGACCATCTGTTTTATCGGTATCCCATTTATTACAGCATACAATATTATTAGTTCTATTTTTCGTGGCATGGGAGACAGTAAAAGTCCAATGTATTTTATCGCTGTGGCATGTGTTGCAAATATTGCTTTGGACTATCTTTTTATGGGTGCTTTCCAACTTGGACCGGCAGGTGCAGCGTTAGGAACTACAATTTCTCAGGCAATCAGTGTACTGGTATCTTTGCTTGTTATCTTAAAAAGAAAGAGTGTTGTTCTTAGAAAGAGTGATTTCAAACCCCATAGACCGGTAATGGGGAAAATATTATCTATTGGAATTCCAATAGC
>CAKSBP010000080.1 GCA_934438135.1 uncultured Clostridium sp.
TGGGACCTACAGGGCTCGAACCTGTGACCCTCTGCTTGTAAGGCAGATGCTCTCCCAGCTGAGCTAAGATCCCATTGATTAGAGTACCAATCTGCATCAGCTTGTTTCACGCTGTTGCGTGTCGCTCGCTGTTACGAATGATATTATATGCGATAATAAGATAAAAGTCAAGCATATTTTTTAAGTTTTTTTATTTTTTTAATTTTTCTGCCGGGATTCCCCGAAAATGCAGGTTTTCCTACATTTTCAGGTACTCTGATAAGTCATGAATTATCATCTTATATCCATCTAACAAAGAATCAAATACTCCAGAATCATAAAAATTTACTAAAACCATCCCAATCGGTATTCCAATAATCAAACCAAATAATCCACCAATGCGATATCCAATAAACATAAAAAACAAAGTGGACAGTGGCGAGATCCCAATACTATCTCCTACCATTTTAGGCTGAAGCACCTGCTTTACCACCTGACAGATTAAATAAATTACCACAAGAATAATTGCTGTGCCCATTTCTCCTACTACAAACTCATAAACTGCCCATGGCATCATTACAATTCCGGTTCCAAAAAACGGAAGCAGGTCAATAAATGCAACAACCAACGCAAACAGAAATGCATAGTTTACTTTTAAAACAGTAAATCCAATAAATAAAATAAACCAGATAACAATCATAATTTTAAACTGAGCACGAAAGTATCCACCAAATGCCCGCTTAAAGTTATCCGTAACCATATCAAACTTTTCCAAAATTGCATATGGTGTTCCCTTTCGAAGAAGCGAAACAAGATGATCTCTGTCCGCAATAAAGAAATAGGCAGACAATATCGTAACAATGGCAACAAACAACCCATCCAGAATATTTTTGGCTACATCACCTGCCTGACTGATAGTCGGTACATTCATACCGGCTACAAACTCTGCCGCTATTTTTGCAATAGTAGCAGAAAGCTTATTAAAGACTACACGGGAATCTCCAGGAAGCAGTTCACCAGCTTTACTCAATCTGCTTGTAAAAAGAGTAAATCCTTCATTAATTTGTTTATATAGATTGGGTAAATCCGCAGAAAACTGCACCACTTCCTTTATTATCAAGGAACCAGCCAGGTATATAATTCCTACCACTGCTGCTAATACACCGATAATAATTAATGCCGAACTATGTTTTCGCACAATCCTTACCTTTTTCTCCAGAAAACGAACCAGCGGATTTGCTATCATTGCAATAATCCATCCAATTACAAACGGCAGAAAAAAATGCAGAAGCCTTGGCAGTAAAAACACAACAAACAGCAGTACTGCTATGGCAATCAATGTATTCACCAGTACTTTCAGATATATCTTTCGTTTTTCCATGCAATCACACTCCCTATTTTACAAATCGTTTGCAAAGCAATGTTAAGAAAAATACGATAGAAGCAGCTAAGACAATCGTTGGTCCCGTTGCTGTATTGTTATAATAAGATAAAATCAATCCCAATATACCGGAAAATACAGAAATCAAAATAGAATATAAATGATATTCCCGCATATTGGATGCAAAATTTCTGCTTGCCGCAGCCGGAATAATTAACAATGCATTTATAATCAGAATTCCAACCCAACGAATGGAAAACATAATAATCAGTGCAATCAGCACTGCAAAAATATCTTCTATTCGTTCTACCTTAATTCCCTTGCTTTTTGCCAAGGAACCATTGATACTAATCGCATGCAGTTTGTTAAATGCAACTCCCCAGAATATAATCGCCAGCACAAATACAATGACCAACAGAAGGATTTCTTTTGGTGTAATACTTAAAATATCTCCAACCAGAAGATTAGAATACTTCGAAAAATTTCCTCCAGTCGACAGGATTACAAGGCCAAGGGCTGTTCCAAGAGATGAGAATACAGAAATAATCGTATCCGTAGAAACCGTATTTTTTCTCTTAATCTGGTTCAGAACAAGAGCAAACACTACAGCAAAAACAACCATCGTAACATTGGTGTCAGCCACTCCAAATACCACACCAATTCCAATTCCCGTAAACGCAGAATGCCCCAATGCTTCTGAGAAAAATGCAAGCTTATTATTTACAATCATGGTACCTAACAAAGCAAATAATGGAGTTATAATCAACATTGCAATCAATGCATTTTTCATAAAATCATACGATACCCAGCGAAACGGCAGTATCGTTTCTATTATTTCATACAAAAAGTTCATTATGCTTCATCCTCCAGATATTTTACATAACCAAACGTATCTTTAAATTCTTTGCTTTTAAATACTTCCTTTGGTGTCCCTTCTTTCATAATTTCATGTTCCAGCAGAACAACATAGTCCGAATATCTGGCCACATACTCTAAATCGTGGGAAATTAAAATAACTGCCAGGTCATAATGTTCTTTCAGATATTTAATATTATTATAGAATAACTCCATTCCATTATAATCCATTCCAGAAACCGGTTCGTCCAAAATCAAAAGATTTGGTGCCTGATAGGTCGCCAGAGATAACAGAACACGCTGCATTTCTCCGCCTGAAAGGTCACATACTGTCTTATCGATTAAATCCTCGGCTTCAAACTGTCTTAACTGTTCTTTTACTTTCTCATACACCTTTTTACTCTTCCACAAAAATACCGGCACACGGGAAATATAACTAGCAAACAAATCATATACGCTGGTCGGTGTATTCTTTGGCACATTCAAATGCTGTGGCACATAACCTATTTTTAAATCCGTTACAATATTTCTTTTAATATCCTTAAACTCAATATACCCCTCATGAGGAATTTCATTTAAAAGTGCCTTCATAAGCGTCGTTTTTCCGGCACCATTCTTTCCGATAATAGTAGTAAGCTGTCCACAATGAATATGCAGATTAATATCCTTAAGAATCGTGTCCTGTCCAATTTTCACACCAAAATCTTTTACTTTGATACAGTGAAAACCGCAGGCACGATAGATATCAGGTTCTTTTGCAAGCTTTACATTATCCAAATGTTTTTTTTCTCCTTTTGAACCAATCATTGTTTACTTCTCACCTGCTTCCTCTAATGCCTTTTTCAGCACTTCCAGATTACTTCTCATACCTTCTAAATAAGCATCCTTTGTTTTACTGCCATTTACCAGAGCATCCAGGACATATACCTTCGCATCTGTTTCATTAGACACATTGGACGCAATAGATTTACTATACTGTTTTTCTGTAAAGAGCATCTTTACACCATCATGTTTTACACAGTCAACCACCTGAGCAATCTGCCCTGCACTTAGTCCGGAATCATCATCCAAATCAACTGAATATGGCACTTCCAGCTTCATAAACTGTGCCAGATAAGCAAATGCATCATGGAACGTAATCACATACTGACCAGAAACGTCAGGAAGTTGTTTGTATTCCTGAATTAAATGTTTGATTTTATTTATATAAGTTTTTTCATTCTTCTCATATATATGGATTCTGTCAGAATCCACTTTTTCGAGTCCTGCTGCAATATTATGAACCTGCTGCTGATACAATACCGGATTCATCCAAACGTGTGCATTTTCTTCCTCCTCGTGGCTGTGGTCATGTTCCAATTCTTCCTCTTCATCATGTCCATGCTCATGTTCGTCTTCTTCCTCTTCTTCTCCATGCTTATGACTGTGTCCTTCGGATTCAAGGAAATCAATTCCTTCACTGGCATCAATAATAGTTAGATTTGGATACTGTTTTGCAATATCTTCTACAAAAGATTCCATCCCACCTCCATTCATAATAAAGACATCGGCCTGTTCCAGTGCACGCATATCCTGTGTCGTCAGCTGATAATCATGAAGACATCCAGAATGATTTTCCGTAAGATTAATTAAAGTCACATCATCCATTCCATCTATTACATTCTCGGTAGCAATATAGACTGGATAAAACGATGTGACAATGGTAAGTTCTTTGTCTTCTTTCTGCTGTGTATGGTTTAATGCCCCTGTGCAGACTACGCTGCAAAGAGACACAAACAGAAAAATACTAAATAGTACTGCTAATTTTTTCATGTAAAATTCTCTACTCTCTTCCTAAAAAGAATGCTATTGTAAAACCTATGACAAATGTAACAACACTGCCGGCAATTGTTCCAATACCAATAGCACTTACTGCAATCTGCATCAGAACAACAATTGGTGATGCAACAACTAAACCAAGAATCGCACTGTAAGTAAGTGCTTCTTTCTTTGCCAAAAGAACTTCTATTAATTTTGCAATGGCAAATACCCCAAGTACAACACCCACTCCAAACGGAATAATTAAAAGAATCTGATGTCCTACTGTCTGCCATTCTCCTGCTGCCAGTGCCTTTACTGTTGTGGTTACCATTTCAATCACTGGTGTATAGAAACCAAGGAGCATTAAAATCATAGAGCCACTTACTCCTGGAATTACCATGGTAGCTGCTGCAATGACACCTACTACAAACAGTTCTACCACCATGCCTGCTGATAATACAAGCGTTACCTGATTTTCATCTCCACCGCCGATTACCTGAAGCAGAATAATCAATGCAAAGAATGCAATAAATGCAACCGCATTTGGAATACTAAACGCCTTTCCTTTCAGCTTTCCAAAGATAATAGGCAGCCCGCCTAAAATTAGCCCAATAAAAAGCAGTGCTGTCTGCAATGGAAATGTATCAAATAAATACTCGATTACAAAAGACAAACCTACAATTCCAAGCATCATGCCAATGATATATGGCAGCAATGTCTTGATACTTTTCTTAATATTATGAAGAATTCCGGTCACCGACGAAATAATCTTATCGTAGATTCCCATAGAAACCATCATCGTTCCCCCGCTTACTCCTGGTATAGCATTGGCAATACCAATCATAACACCACGTAAAATATCTTTTATAAATTCCATATCGTTCCTCCTGCCTGTGCCCTTTCACAGACTTTTTGTTCTTTCCATTATTTTAGTGCGAAAGCACTTTCGAATCTCCTCTATCTGCTGTTACCTCATAACCAATAGACTCCATTCTTCGTTTCAGACATCCGGCACACTCTGCTGCTTCATCTCCAGTACAGATTTTATTGTCATATAACTCATATTTCTTTCGAACCTGAACCGGAGACAGATTTGGCATTACTACATTTGCTCCTGCCAGAATTCCCTTCTCTCTGCCTTTTGTGTCAATCGTTCCAAGGGCTGTTGTCGATGGAAGATTACACTTTGGCAGTATTATTCTAATTATTGACAATAAAAGCAGTGTTTTTTCAAGTGTTCCTGCCTTTTCTTTCCCAAACTCCGTATCATGCTGAGGAATAAATGGCCCAATTCCCACCATATGCGGATTTAATTCCTTTAAAAATACCAAATCATCCGCCAGGCATTCATTGGTCTGATATGGTGACTCCACCATAAATCCAGCCCCAGTTTCATACCCCAGTTCTTTTAATTCATACAGACACTGAATTCTGTTTCGTAAACTCATAGTATCCGGATGCAGTTTCTGATAATGCTCCTTATTGGCTGTTTCATGACGAAGCAGATATCGATCTGCTCCTGCTTCCCTAAACCGTTTATAAGACTCATAAGATTTTTCTCCAATGGAAAGCGTAACCGCAGACTCGGGATAATTCTTCTTAATTGCTTTTATAATTTCCACGATTTTATCATCGGTATAATATGGATCTTCTCCCCCCTGTAAAACAAAGGTACGAAACCCCAGTTCCCATCCAGACTTACAGCAGCTTAAGATATCCTCCAGTGACAGCCGATAACGGATGGCATTTTGATTGGATGCCTGGATTCCACAGTAACGGCAGTTGTTTTTACAATAATTCGTAAACTCAATCAACCCTCTGGTATATACCTTGTTTCCGTAATACTGCTTTCTAAGAAGTACAGCACGCTGTCTAAGACGCTCCATATCCTCCGGCGTATACGAATCCAGCAGAGCAATATACTCCTCTTTTTCCAGATATCCTTCCTGAATTAACTTTTCAACTAACATATTCTTTTGATACGCTTTATTGCGTATTCCTTTCTAATTTCAGACAATTTCTCTGAGTGCATCCATCAACTGCTGCATCTGCTCTTTGGTACCAATGGTAATTCGCAGATAATTATCAATTCTTGGTTTGTCAAAATGACGGACATAGATTTTCTTTGCCTGTAGTTTCTCAAAAATTTCAACTGCAGATACACTCTTATGGGTTGCAAATAAAAAGTTTGTCTGTGAATCCATACAGATAAATCCAAGCTTCTCTAATTCTTTTTTTGACCATTCTCTTATCTCAATAACTTTTTGAAGCGTCTGATTAAAGTAGTCTCTATCACGAAGTGAAGCAGCTCCCGCCTTAATCGTAACCATATTCATGGTATAGGAATTGTAAGAAAACTTCACACGGTTCATAGCCGTAATCAGTTCTTTATTTCCAATAGCATAGCCAATACGCATACCTGCCATAGAACGAGACTTTGAAAATGTCTGTACCACTAATAAATTTTCATATTCATGAATGAGTCCGATGGCTGTTTCCCCACCGAAATGTACATATGCTTCATCCACAATTACAATTACATCCTGATTATGGTCTAAAATATCACGGATGAAATCCAGGTTCTCACCAATAGAAGTCGGTGCATTTGGATTAGCAATGACCACTCCTCCATTTTCCTTATAATAATCTTCCCTCTGGATGCGGAAATTCTCATCCAACTTCGGACACTCGTATGGAATCCGATACAAGTCAGCCCAGACATCATAAAATGAATATGTAATATCCGGAAATAAAATTGGTTTATCTGAATTGAAAAAGGTCAGAAATGCCATTCCAAGCACGTCATCTGAACCAACTCCTGTAAATACCTCCTCCGGCGCAGCCCCTGCAAAATCTGCAATTTCATCTACCAGTTCGGTGCAGTTTAAATCTGGATACAATCTTAAATTTTCAGACTGAAACTTACTAATTACTTCATCTACTTCGGGTGCCGGCGGATATGGATTCTCATTTGCATTCAATTTTATCACGCTGTAATCCTTCGGCTGATATCCCGCTACATAAGGATGATCTATCTTACGTATCTTATTTTCCCATGCCTTCATTCAAACACAACCTTTCCTGGGTCTCCCCACAGTTCTTTTATAGTCAGATTTTTCTGATTTCTTTTCCGAACTTAAACTTAATTATAAAATACCCTATAATCAAATACAAGTAAAGAATCTATTAAGATATTAGAACAAACAGTCTCCTAATCCTATAAAGAAAATGCCATAAACCTACTTTTCGTCTATGGCACTTCTATATTATATAATTCTATCATCATCTCCACGGTATTTTACCATTAAATCACGGAAAATCTGTCCGGTCGTAGGCGGTGTAAAGGTAATTGCATTCGCGCCCGCTTCAATCGTCTCTAAAATACTTTCATCCGTCGGTCCACCCGTTGCAATAATAGGCACATCAGAAAAATCCTTTCGAATCTGACGTACCACTTCTGCTGTCTTTCCAGCACAGGAAACATTTAAAATGCTGGCTCCGCTTTCTAATCTCCTGGCAATGTCTGTTTTCTCCGATGCCACAGTTACAACAATCGGAATCTCTATCTTTTGATTCAGGTATGCTAATGTTTCATTGGAAGTGGGTGCATTCACTACAACACCTACTGCTCCCTGGAACTCTGCATCCTCTGCCAGATTCGTTACACGTTTTCCCGTCGTAGTTCCACCTCCGACACCACAGAAAACCGGCACATCGGAACAGCCAATAATAGAATGAGTAATAATCGGCTGCGGCGTAAATGGATACACTGCAATAACTGCATTGGCGTTACAGTTACGAATCACTGCAACATCTGTTGTAAAAACTAATGATTTTATAAGCTTTCCAAAAATTCGAATGCCGCTTACCTGTTCAATCACTTTCGGCACATGAATCATATGTCTTCTTAAATTTCCTTCAATCTCCGGTGCTTTTTTCATCTCGTCCCAACTTTCTAACTAAACTTGTACGTATATATTAATATCCAGCCTACAATTTTTCAATAATAAATTTCCTACAGGAAACGATTATTTTTGTCATTTTCTAAAACAACAGGGAAAATGTCCCTGCCACAATCAAAATCAGTCCTCCAAAAGCTTTTTTAGAGAGCTTTTCATGAAATACCAGATAGGAAAATAAAATCGTAACCAGTATACTTAGTTTATCAATCGGAACGATGACACTGGCAGGCCCAGTCTGAAGTGCACGGTAATAACAAAGCCAAGAGCCTCCGGTTGCAACTCCCGATAATATTAGAAATATCCAGCTTTTTGTATTAATATTCTGGATTGTCTTCTGTTTTCCTGTAACAAATACAACTAACCACGCCATAACCAGTACCACCGCTGTACGTATGGCAGTCCCAAGGGTAGAATCTATCCCTTCAATTCCGATTTTTCCAAGAATAGAGGTAAGACTTGCAAAAACCACAGACAGCACCGCATAGAACAGCCATAGGTTTCCTATTTTCTTTGCTTCCTGTTCTTTTTTCTGAATCATCAAAAGGGTACCTGCTCCAATTAAAACCATTGCCATAGTTTTAATAAATGTAATCTTTTCTCCAAGAAACACCCCTGCCAGAATCATCGTTAAAACCGTACTTGACTTATCAATTGGTGTGACTTTATTTACATCTCCAATTTTAAGTGCTTTAAAATAGCAGAGCCAGGACCCCCCTGTTGCCAGACCAGATAACACTAGAAATACAAGTGTTTTTGTATCAATCGTATGTATCGGCTGATATACACCGGTAATCAAAACCATCAGCCAGGAAAACGCCAGTACTATAATCGTACGAAGTGCTGTTGCTACATTGGAATCGGTATTGTCAATTCCACATTTGGCAAGAATCGCTGTCATTCCTGCAAAAAAAGCAGAAGCAAATGCCATTACTATCCACATATTTTATCCCCTCCTGTCTTTCTTATAATCTCTCGGAATCTCTAAGCCAATAAATTCAAGGCTTTCAGATTCCTTTTCTATTAAAATCCCCCACT
>CAKSBP010000081.1 GCA_934438135.1 uncultured Clostridium sp.
ATATTAGGTAACATAAAAAATCGCCTCCAAGCCGCAAAAATAATTTACATTTAATCGGCTTCGCCGCAAATTTTTGAGGATTTGTCAAGCTTTTTCGGCAAAAAAAGTGGGGGATTTTAATAGAAAAGGAATCTGAAAGCCTTGAATTTATTGGCTTAGAGATTCCGAGAGATTATCAAAACCATAGGAGGTAATATTAATGGACAAAAGAAAGTTTACAACAAAACAAGAGAGAAAACAGTATGTTCAAAACTTTCTCACCAGTGGAAAGACTCAGCTTTCCTGGTGTGAGGGAAACAACATAAAACTCTCGACCCTTGGAAGATGGCTGCATGATTACCATGCAAACCCAAAAGAAGTAAAATTCATTCCTCTGGCTCCAAAGCCAAGCACCAGCCATCCAATCCCTGCAAATGAAATCCTGAGCGAAATCGGTGTCTGCAGACTACATGTTCCAGAAGCTCTCTGCATCCAGTTCATGCAAGAGGCGATAAAGGCGGTGAATGAATCCGATGTTTCAGTACAATGACTATAAGATTTATCTTGCCTGTGGCAAAACCGATATGAGAAAAAGCATTAACGGTCTCTGTGAAATCGTCCAGCATAACTTCCAGTTAGACCCAAGGGAAAAAGCCATGTTTGCGTTCTGCAACCAACGGAGAAACCGCATCAAACTTTTAGTTTGGGAAGACAACGGATTCTGGGTACATTTCAAACGGCTGGAAAAAGGCAGCATCGACTGGCCAGAGCCTTCTGATGAAGAGGTAACCATGAACGTTACATTAGAAGATTTTGCAAACCTTATCCCTGCTCCAGGCATACGCCAGAAAATAAAACGGTGTGAAGTCTGGAAAAGTTCATGATTTCACTGGATTTTCTATTCCGAAAATGGTAAAATGGATACCTATTTTAAGCGGAAAAGGGCGATTTTAAGGTGAACATGATACAGAAACAGCAGGCAGAAATGGAAGCATTAAAATCCCAGTTAAAGAAAAAGGAGGATGAGAGCGCATCCTTAAAGAAACAAAACGAGTGGTATATAGAACAGCTGAAACTACGTCAAAAAGAGAAGTTTGGTGTTTCCTCTGAAAAAGCAGATGACTCTTTTTGGCTTTTTTAATGAAGCTGAGATTTTAAGGAAGCCGATTACAACAGAACCGGCTGAAGAAATTCTGATTCCCGCCCACACCAAAAGAAAGGCAAAACGTGGCTCAAAACTGGATGCACTTCCAGTGGAAACCATTTATTATGAAATTCCTGAATCTGATAGAATCTGTGGTTCTGTATTAACAGAAATGAAAAAGGAAATCCGCAGGGAACGGAAGATTGTTCCTGCAAAAGTGAGCATCTTGGAACATGTTACTTTTATTTACAGCCGCCGAAACTGTGATAAGAATGGTATCTCCAAGCATGATGGCATACATACTGAACCAGAAGTATACCAACGCAATGCCCCTCCTCTACCGCCAGGAACAGGACTTTAATAGGTATGGCATAAACATAAGTCGCCAGAACCTGTCCAACTGGATCATCAAGGTCTCAGAGCTACTAAAGCCACTTATACTGGAAATGAAAAAAGAACTGCTGAGAAATGAAATGCTCCATGCGGATGAAACTACTCTTGAAGTGCTTCATGAATCAGGAAGAAACAGCACCTCCAAGTCTTATATGTGGGTATACCGAACTTCTGCTTGCACGGACCGTCCAGTAATCCTCTATGACTATCAGGAGGGACGAAGTGGTGCACATGCCAAGGCATTTCTAAAGGAATGGAAAGGCAGGTATTTTCACTGCGACGGATACGCTGGATACAAGCAGCTGAAAAATATCACGCTGTGTGGCTGTTTGCGAATACCCCGAACGGGGCATCGGCATCATCCTTAATCTACAGCGTAATTCAGACTGCAATCGCAAATGACTTGAAACCGCTGTTTTATCTGGAGTATGTATTTGAGCAGATACAGCTGGAAAAGGACTTACAGACAGAAGACCTGTTGCCGTGGTCAGATAAAATACCAGAATGCTGTAAAAATCAAAAGCCATCATCCAGCCAGTGAGTTCATTATACTGGGAGTGATGGCTTTTTAAAAGGTGTGCTTGAGTTGACGGTTACATCCTTGTAAAGGATGGTCAGCTGGTTTAGTACCAGATCCCAGTTTCTATAGCGCATTTTCCATTTCTGCATCATATTCTGTGAAGCAAGATCAAGATACAGCATCTTTTCTAGAGAAGAATCATTGATAAATACACTCTTTGTTTTCGTAATCTTGCGGAACTGGCGGTTTACACCTTCGATGATATTTGTAGTATACATGATTCGTCTGATATTATCGCTAAACTCGAAGAATGGACGTATTACATCCCAGTTGCTGATTGCAAATGGATACTTTCTGCCCCATTTTTCTTTGACATCTTCTAACTCCTTTAAGGCAGCCTCTTCACTAGGAGCCTATAAATAGCCTTGAAATCAGATGCAAATGACTTTAAATCCTTGTAAGAGACATACTTAAAACTGTTCCTCAACATATGAATGATACATCTTTGTACCTAGGCATTGGGATATATCTCTTGTTATCGGTATCGATATCTCCTTTATTGTTTTTGTTATACCCCATGATTCAAAGAATCATATCCCGACACTTGACATAGATCCATTTTCATTGCTTATACATTAACAATAATATTTAATTTCATCTTCACAGAAATGCTCTTTCCATGCTGCACATATCAAAAAAAACTGTGCTGCTATTACTTCTAGCAGTTCATTCAAATCCTTCTGCGGTATCCGTCCATTATTATTAGCAACAATACAACCGCCTTTTGAAGTAATCCAGATTTTTGTTGCATTGCTTGTGGGCTTTCCCTTTCCAATATGAACATGAATTGGTTCGCCATTTTCATTTGACCAGAAGAATATTTTATAACTTCCAATCTGAAATAAGCTAGGCAATCTGAATTCCCCCATTCTCTGCATATTTAAACAATAAGTGCGCATTACTCTTTAGAAATAATTCAAAATTTTTGATTTCTTCATCGCTATACCCTTCCTTACGAATCCATTGATAGGAAGGCAAGGAGCACCGTGCAATATCGAACCCTTCTTCTGTTGGTCTTTCAAAGTGGACAATTACTTGTTTCTCATCGCCATCACCAGTAAGAATCTGAGAATGTGTAATTTCTGTTTCATCTCCAAGTTTCATATAGGAATACATCATTGTAATCACCATCCTTATCTCTATTATAAGCAATAAAGAGCAAAACCACAATATTTCTTTCCATGAACAACATAGAAATTTTTTGTCTGTATGTAGACACAACTAAAAAGCTAAGAACCATATATTTTTAATCGCAAAGTAATATTATTTTTTACTCTTCGTATAAACAATAAGCTATCTGATTTGTTTTAGGTCGCAAAAAAGGACAACCAAATTTGATTATCCTTTTTTCAGTACTTAAAATATTCAATTTATACTATCATTTCACTGCCTATTCTTGTCTCCATTTTAATTGTTATTTTATCTCCATTTCGTCCCCATTTACCTATCAAAGACTACCAAAATCCATCAAAATATATGAATTAAGAATTTATCTTAAAAACTTCAAATCCCCGATAATCAAGCTGTTTCCCTACTCCGCATCCCACTCATACGGAGTTGCCTGATAAACATAATAATTAATCCAATTGGTATACAACGCATTCGAATGTGCTCTCCACCTCAACAAAGGTTTTAAATTACTATCGTTATCCATATAATAATTCTTCGGAAGCTTAATATCGATTCCTTTTTTCAAATCCCTTTTATATTCGCCGTCCAAAGTAACACGGTCGTATTCTGGATGACCCATGACAAAAATCTGCTTTCCACCGCTGGCGATTGCCAGAAATACACCTACTTCTTCTGATTCTGCAAGAATTGTCAGGTCCTTTTGGGCTTCAATATCTTCCGTCTTCACCATAGTATTACGGGAATGTGGTGCGTAGAATACATCATCAAATCCTCGAACTAATGGACATTTTCTGTGATGGATACGATGTTCAAAAACTCCAAATACTTTTTCCGGAAGGATGTGTTTTGGTATGCCGAAATGGTAATATAAACCAGCCTGTGCACCCCAGCAGATATGTAATGTTGAAGTCACGTTAGTCTTGGACCATTCCATAATTTGTTTCAGTTCATCCCAATACTGCACCTCTTCATATTCCATCAATTCCACGGGTGCACCGGTGATAATCAGTCCATCGAATTTCTTCCGCTTTACTTCATCATATGTTTCATAAAATTTATCCAAGTGGCTCTGTGGCGTATTAGTTCCGATGTAAGAAGCCGTAGTTAAAAATGTAACATCCACCTGAAGTGGTGTATTGGAAAGGCAGCGGAGCAACTGAACTTCCGTCTGCTCTTTTAGAGGCATCAGATTTAGTATTGCAATCTGTAATGGACGGATATCCTGCTTTATCGCACGGTTCTCTTCCATCATGAAAATGTTCTCGTCTTCAAGAATTTTTTTCGCAGGTAAATTACTCTGCACCTTAATTGGCATATTTTATCAACTCTCTTTTCTATATAGTAAATAGACTGCCGGCTGACGCAGACAGTCCGCAATCTATCTATTCACCCAGCATTTTCAGAAAATCTTCTTCTGTAATAATCGGAATGCCAAGGCTCTTTGCTTTCTTATTTTTACTTGATGTTGACATATTATCATTATTAATTAGGTAATGTGTCTTAGAGGAAACGGAGCCGGATACTTTTCCGCCACGGTCTTCAATTTCCTTTTTCACTGCATCACGGTTTGCAAAATGATGTACCGAGCCAGTTATAACAAATGTTCTGCCTTCAAAAATCTGTTCGCCTTTTTCCGCTTCCTTTGCAAAATGAAGTTCCTGCACCAGATGTTCTACATGAACCATTCTCGCTTCCTGTTTAAAAAATACTTCATAAGTTTCAGCAATTACATCCCCAATTCCATCAATATCAGACAGCTGTTCTGCAGTCAGGTTTTTAATGACATCCCATTCACCGCCATATCGCTTTACTATCAGTTTGGCAGTGGAAAGTCCAATATTCGCAATTCCCAACGCATAAATAAAATTCGCCATGGAAACTTCCCTGGATTTTTCAATGGACTGAATCAGATTGTCATAGGATTTCTGACCAAACCCTTCCATAGCAACAATCGTATCATGGTACTCTTCCAGATGATATAAATCCGCAAGTTCCTTGATAATACCTTGCTGGATAAATTTTTCAATGGTTGCCTCAGATAAACCATCAATATTCATTGCATTTCGACTGACAAAATGTGTCAATGACTTGATTTTTTTTGCCACACATTCTGGATTCACACAATATAGGGATTTGACCCCGTTATCATCATTAATTTTCGTTGGATGTCCACAGACTGGACAGACATCCGGAATATGTTTCACGCCGCTTCTTGTCAGATTTTCCTCAATCTGTGGAATAATCATATTCGCCTTGTAAACTCGAATTGTATCACCGATTCCAAGTTCCAGATTTTCCATAATGCTGACATTATGGACGCTGGCACGGCTTACAGTCGTTCCTTCCAGTTCCACTGGATCAAAAACTGCAACCGGATTAATTAAACCTGTACGAGACGCACTCCACTCAATTTCACGAAGCGTTGTCTCCTTAATTTCATCCTGCCATTTAAACGCAATGGAATCACGAGGAAATTTTGCTGTTGTTCCAAGTGACCTTCCATAAGCAATGTCATCCAACACAAGCACAAGTCCATCGGATGGTAAATCATAAGTTTCAATAGCTGTCGCAAACCATTGAACGGATTCTTCTATCGTTTCCCCGGTTACCACTTTATTTTCAACCGTATCAAAACCAAGACTTCTCAGCCATTCCATCTGTTTCAATCGGCTGTTTTTAAAGTCGACACCATTTGCCTGTACTAACGTAAATGCATTAAAATATACATTTCGATTTGCTGTGATTTCATTATTCAACTGACGGACTGAACCAGCACAGAGATTTCTTGGATTTTTGTATTTTGCATCCACATCTTCAATCGTCTTATTCATTAGTTCAAAATCAGAATATTTAATAACTGCTTCACCACGGAGAACCAAGGTATCTGTGTAACTGATTTCCAATGGAACATTTTTAAATACTTTCACATTATTCGTAACGACTTCTCCGACTTCACCATTTCCACGGGTAACTGCTTTGACCAATTTTCCAGCTTCATAAGTAAGCACAATGGTTAAGCCGTCCAGCTTCCAGGAAAGAAGACCCTTCTGATTCCCAAGCCAGGATTTCAATGCCTGTACATCTTTCGTCTTATCCAAGGAAAGCATTGGCGAAGGATGACGTTCCTTTGGCAGTTCGCTCAATACTTCATAACCAACATGGATGGAAGGGCTGTTTGATAATACAATCCCTTCACTCTTCTCCAGTTCCTGTAGTTCATCGTATAATTTATCATACTCAAAGTTGCTCATGATTTCCCGTGCTTCCTGATAATAGGCTTTGGAAGCTTCATTTAGGATCCTGACCAGTTCTTTCATTCGTTCCATATTTTTACTCATGCACATTTACCTCACGGTCATTATGATTAATTAGTTCCATTAATTCATGAAGCTCTTCCTCTGAAACATTACGATACGTCCCAGATTTCAGCTTGTTCAGCTGTATATTCATAATTCTTACTCTCTTCAGTTTGGTAACACGATAGCCAAAATATTCACACATTCGACGGATCTGACGATTCAGTCCTTGTGTAATGACAATGCGGAAACATTTTTCATCCATCACCTGAATCTTACATGGTCTTGTAACAGTATCCAGAATCGGCACACCTTTTTGCATTCCATCGACAAATTCCTTTGTTATAGGCTTGTTCACATAAACGACGTATTCTTTCTCATGATAATTGCTTCCACGGAGAATCTTATCTACAATATCTCCTTTGTTTGTAAGAAGGATTAATCCCTGGGAATCCTTATCCAGCCTTCCAATCGGATAAATTCTCTTATCAAAATTCAGATAATCAACGATATTATCCTTGTCTTTCTTACTAGTGGTACAGACAATTCCCCGTGGCTTGTTAAATGCAATTAAGATCCGTTCTTCTTCCCGGTGTAATGGCTTTCCATCAATCACAACATGCTGCCCAGGAATGACGCGGTCACCAAGTCCCACTGTCTTTCCTTCTACCATTACTTTACCAGCTTCAATAAGCCTGTCTGCTTCTCTTCTGGAACAAAATCCAGAATCACTTAAGTATTTGTTTAATCTAACTGTATTATCCTGCTGCATCTGGCAGCCTCCATTCTGTATATAGTCACAAAGGGTGTTACAAATCAAACTCATCTTGTAACACCCATACCTGTTTTATTTATCTGCTGTCTGTGTATCTTCCCGACTTTCTCCCGCTTCACCATTAATCTTTGTAATCAGATCGTCCAGTTCCTTATCCTTTTGGCGTGCTTCCTTATACTTAGATTCAATGGATGAAATCAGACTCTGAACCCCTTCGCTCTGCTGAGTCTCATTCATATAATTTTGATGTTCTTCGTCCATGGTTCCTGTAAATACAAGTAAATCGCCATCATCATTCTTGCTCACATACATCTCTGTCAGTCCTGGTGCTAATGTCTCAACACCTTTTAACTTTAATTCACTATAAGCATATACCACATAGCTGTCTTTTTCAATTCCTTTTAAGGTATAACATTCAATATTTTCATATGCTTCAATATACTTATTTGTCTTCTGTAATGCCGCTTCACTGAAAACATCCGAATTTGTAACAAGCTTAGAGAGTGCATCCATATCGCAGTTTACCCGAGCTGTAAAATAGCTGGATACCAGCTGATTCACATCTTTATAAGCATCTTTTTCCAGCGTCATATCATTCACATCTGGCTGTGCATCTGCTGTCTCTTCAGGAGATGCTGTTGGTGAAGCAGAGGCCTCACTGATTGATTTATTACTGTTTTCTGAATTTCTCTCTTTGATCGTAAATGTTACTGCTCCTATACATAATACTCCAAGAGAAATACACAGAGCTGCCTTCTTATATTTTAATTTCATAACCTTCACCTTTTCTTATTCTTACGTATTCTTTTTCCTTCAATTCCTATCCAAAATTCCCTTAATTTATAAACGCTGTAACCATATTAACAAATTACGAAATAAAAAGCAATAAAAATGCCTGTGATATTTCTATGAATTTTTCAAAAAAAATTCTTTACATTTTTTCCATTTCCATATATAATACTAAATGTGCCTTAAATGAGGACAGAAATGCACTTGTAGCTCAGTGGATAGAGCAGTAGCTTCCGAAGCTATGTGCCGCAGGTTCGAATCCTGTCAGGTGCACTTTTTGATTTTTAAGATTGCGAAACATATTCGCAGTCTTTTTTATTTTCTAAAAGCATCCCCGCCCATGCTGATTGTAGCAGTTTTGCATATCGGCAGAACAATTGAGGCAGACCTCATTCAACAGCGGCTTTCCATCAAAATAATCCTTTACGTTCTGTAAAGTAGTATTAGCAATATTTTCAAGTGCTTCCTTCGTTAAAAACGCCTGGTGGGAAGTAACCAATACATTAGGGAAGCTAATCAATCTTGCCAACA
>CAKSBP010000082.1 GCA_934438135.1 uncultured Clostridium sp.
GGATATCCGGTGCTTCAAATTATTATCTTCAGGCATATAAAGAATCTGAAAATGTGATTCATCCTGTATATTCTTCCTATAAAAAAGAAGAGCTGGAAGAATTTAAGAAAACCGCTCAAAACTATGTGAAACATGTAGATATCATCGGATTATAATCCGGGATGGAGGCAGATATGGTTACAGAATTTCAGACAGAACACCTGTTGCTTCGTGTTCTTTCCCCCGACTGGGCATTGCCGGTCCTTGAATTTTATAAAAACAACTGCGATCGATTTGAACCCTGGGAACCGGACAGAGCCAATGATTTTTACACACTGGATTATCAGAAACGTATTTTATACTATGATTACCTTTCCTATCAGAAAGGAAGCCTATTTCGATTCTGGTTTTTCCTAAAGGAAGAACCATTCCGCCCAATCGGAACTGTTTCATTCCATAATATTATACGTGGCGTTTTTCAGTCCTGTTCTATTGGATATAAAATTGACCGAAATTACACACATAACGGCTACACATTAGAAGCCGTCAAAAGCACTATGCTGCTTATATTTACAAAACATAAACTGCACCGTATTGAGGCATTGGTTCATGTAAACAATACGGCTTCTCTGCATTTTATCGAAAAGGCAGGATTTCAAAGGGAAGGAATCCGGACATCATACGCAAAACTAAATGGAACCTGGCATGATCACGTATGCTACTCCTTCATTAATCCCTTCGATCCCGTCTGAATCAGAGTACGATCTGCTGTATCCAGTAACCGAAATTTCCCTGATCTGCCGTGTCATTTTTCGAAGACAGGAACCGGTTAAAACCAAACATATTGGCCATTGTCTGTTCCGTCGTATGTAAGATTCCTGGCACACCAATTACAAACTGTGTTCCTTCTTCCATCTTCAGTACACCAAATATTAAGTGACGATAATTATAATAACCATGAAGCAGGAAGCTGTTATTGGCAAGAATCCACGCTTCTACCGGGAGCATCCCAATGTCTTTTGGTTCAATCCTTACCCAGTTTTCCGGTATACTGTTTGGAAATGGTTTTACCGTTGGAAAGTTATTCAAAATATTCTGTACACACTCTGGATAGGACTCTCGCTCCTTCCGTATTTTTGCTGCTCTCTTCTGTTTTACATCTTCACTTTCTGCTTTTCTATCCGAACAACATGGCTTTCTGTCCGCACGATTGCAGGATAATTTCGATACACCTCTTGTAACGTCTGGTGCTTCGGTTCTTTGATCCATCTCTGTTTCTTCAGGCATTTCCTGGTTTCTCTCATCATCCAAATTAATAATTGTGACGCCTTCACCTGAATTTTCTGGCTCTGACTCCAGCTCCGGCTGCGTTTCTGATTCTTCCTCTACAAGTTCCTCCATAACAGGCTCTTCCATGATAGGTTCGGCTGCTGGTTCTGGAATTTCTGGTTCTGATTCCGTTACAGCCGGTGCTTCCTCCGCCTCTTCCATAACAGATGGTGATGGTATCTCTACATTCGGCTCCGGCATGCTTCCAGATACTATGGTATCTTTTGCTCTTCCTGGTTTATATTCTTTAAAATTTTCAATACGAATTTCTTCATCATCCCACTGGGAACCGAAGAAACAATCGTCATCATTATAAATAATGACTCCACTGATATCATTTATTGTGTATTCTGTCCCCATAAGGGATGACGGGTTTGTCGTACCCCGGAAGTCACCTGTCCCATTTTTTATGTTCATTACACCAAAATAAACACCGTCTAACATGGACGGACTCCTATGAAACAGATAAACTTTCAGCGGATGTTCTACTACAAGATTGGTATTGAGATGAATGGTAACTTTACACTGATTATTTCTTGACTCTACACGGCTATACCCTACGTTATTTTTCTTCTGCTTCGATTCGTAATTATATATATAAGAAACTACTCTTTTATAATCCGCCATACTGCCATCTCCTTTGAAAATATATATTCCTCCTATATATATTCACGTTTTTACCATATTATACCTGATGACAATAGTTTTTCATTCTGATAAGATTACATGGTATACTCTGGGATAAGAAGATGCTTTTTTATGAAAGAGAAAAGACAATGTTAGTTTAGTAATTCTTGCTTAATACATTAATTACATTTTTGTGATTATAAAACCGTTACACAATTAAACTTTAGGAGGAACATGACATGAAAAAACTGAAAAAGTTAATTTCCCTTACATTAGTTTTTGCGATGATGGGTACATTAATTACTGGCTGCGGAAAATCTTCCAACGACAGCACAAAATTTTTAATTGCAACTGATACAACATTTGCCCCTTTTGAATTTGAAGAAAACGGTAAAATGGTTGGTATCGATATGGACATACTTGCTGCTATTGCAGAAGATCAGGGATTTGAATATGAATTAAAGACTCTTGGATTTAATGCAGCAATTACTGCTCTTGAATCCAGACAGGTAGATGGGGTAATCGCTGGAATGAGCATTACAAGTGAACGTGAAGAAAAATACAATTTTTCTACTCCATACTACGAAGCTGGCGTCATCATGGCTGTAAAAGCAGGAAATACGTCAGTAAAAGGCTATGACGATTTAAAAGGCCAGACAATCGCAGTAAAAACAGGAACTCAGGGTTCTGATTATGCTGAATCCATTAAAGATAAATATGGTTTCGATGTAAAATATTTTGAAGACTCTTCTTCTATGTACGATGAAGTTTTAACAGGAAATTCCGCTGCATGTTTCGAGGACTTCCCAGTTGTAGCTTATGCTATCACACAGGGACTTGGTCTTACTGTTATTGGTGAACAGTCTAACCAGACATCTTTCGGTTTTGCTGTAAATAAAGGTAAAAATGAAGAACTTCTCAATATGTTCAACAAAGGCCTTGAAAACATTAAAGGAAACGGCATATATCAGGATATTATAGATAAGTATACAAACAATGCAGAATAAATTTTAAGGACTGATTTAATTGAAATTAATAGATTTACTAGGACAATACGGTGATACCCTCCTTTCGGGGCTGGCAATTACTGTAAAGTTAACGATATTAGGTATGCTTTTTGCCTGTATTATTGGGATACTGTGTGCATTAATTAATGTTTCTCATAATAAGATTCTTAAAGTTATCGCTAATATTTACATCAATATTATTCGAGGAACCCCATTCCTCGTTCAGGCATACATCATATATTTTGGTCTGCCAATGCTGTTGGATATCAGAATGCCTGAAACAACCGCCGGTATTATTGCAATCAGTTTAAATGCCGGTGCATACATGGCAGAAATCATGCGTGGTGGTATCGAAGCTGTGGATAAAGGACAGATGGAAGCTGCAAGAAGTCTTGGGCTTCCATATCCAAAAGCAATGATGAAGGTTATTCTTCCTCAGGCTGTCCGCACGATGGCACCAAGCCTTATTAACCAGTTTATTATAACTTTAAAAGATACTTCTATCCTTAGTGTTATTGGTATCCGTGAACTTACAATGGCTGGTAAGCTGGTTATTGCTAGAAATTACGAATCCATGGCTATCTGGACTCTGGTAGCACTGTTCTATTTTGTAATCATTTATGCTATCACAAAAACTGCCCGTTATATAGAAAGGAAGACTGCTTATGGAAAATAAAGTTCATGTAAAACAATTGAAGAAAAATTACCATAGTCTTCAGGTACTAAAAGGCATTGATATGGATATTACAGAAGGTGAAGTTGTCTGCCTCATTGGACCATCCGGTTCTGGAAAAAGTACCTTTTTAAGATGTTTAAACCGTTTAGAAAAAGTTACTTCCGGTACTGTTATTGTAGATGGAATGGATTTAACGGATAAGAAAAATGATATTAATAAAATCCGCGAGAACATAGGAATGGTATTCCAGCACTTTAACCTGTTTCCTCATATGACCGTATTAGACAACATCACTCTGGCACCAGTACAGCTGAAGAAAATGACAAAGCCTGACGCAGAAGCAAAGGCAATGGAACTTTTAACACAAGTCGGACTTGCTGATAAAGCTGGTTCCTATCCATCTCAGCTTTCTGGTGGACAGAAGCAGCGTGTTGCCATTGCTAGGGCTCTTGCAATGAATCCGGATATTATGTTATTTGATGAACCAACCAGTGCCCTTGACCCGGAAATGGTCGGTGAAGTTCTTAATGTTATGAAAGAACTTGCGAAAAACGGCATGACAATGGTTATCGTTACACATGAAATCGGATTTGCAAAAGAAGTTGCAAGCCGTGTGATTTTTATGGATGGTGGATATATCATAGAGGAAGGAACTCCAAACGAAATTCTGACCAATCCACAGAATCCTAGAACAATCGACTTCTTAAATAAAGTATTATAAAATGAACCCCCGTTGTATTCAAATATACAGCTGGGGTTTTATTTCATAAACTGTGAATTGACAGAATCGTATATTGCTGTTATAGTTAGCTTTGTCAAATAAATATTTTAAGATGTAATCTGCTAGGGGAGCCTTTGCTGAGAAGTGATCGTCACTGACCCTCAATACTTGATCCGGATAATTCCGGCGTAAGGAAGCATGTGTTTTATAGGCTCCTCCAGTTCTTAGTTTTACATACTTACAGACGGGAGGATTTTTTATGCTTAAATATTTCTTGGAATGTAATGAAGACGGCGGTTCCTTGAAGACTCCTGGTTATGTATTATTCATAGCCTTAATCGTAGTCTTTCTGTTAATCGCATCTGCCCTTGGTAAAAAGGAAAAACGTACAATCAGTACGAAGCAGCTTGTATTTTGTGCAATCTGCATGGCACTTGCCTACGCACTATCCTTTATAAAACTGTTTGATGCACCAATGGGTGGCTCCATTACTTTAATGAGTACATTTTTTATTACTTTAGTTGGATACCTTTACGGTCCATACATTGGTATTGTAACCGGTATTGCCTACGGATTCCTTCAATTAATTGCAGGGCCATATTTCGTTCATCCTCTTCAGATTCTGGTGGATTATCCACTTGCATTTGGAGCACTTGGACTAAGTGGATTTTTTACAAATTCAAAATATGGAATGATAAAGGGATATTTATTGGGTATCACAGGACGTCTATTCTTTGCAGTCCTAAGTGGTGTTGTTTTCTTCGCATCCTATGCTGGCGACATGAACGTTTTTGTATACTCTTTCTTATACAACTTATCCTACATTGGAATCGAAGGAATTATCACCATGGCAGTTCTTATGGTTCCAGTTGTGAAGGCTGGAATTAATCAGGTGAAACAGATTGCTTTGGAAGGGTAACTTTTTGAAATAAGCCACAAAGGACTATCCTAGAATTTTCTTCTATGATAGTCCCTTTTCTATACTACTATTTCTTTCCTAACTCATTCGCCAACGCTGCAAACTCTTCCAGTGACAGCTTTTCTCCACGGATAGAAGGCTGCAGACCAATTGCTTCAATTGCCTCTGCAATTCTTTCTTTTGAAAAATCCAATTCACTGGAATTATTAAGTCCATTCTGAAGTGTCTTTCTCCTCTGGTTAAAGGAAGCTCGAATCAATTTAAACATTAACTTCGCATCATCAACCTGAACTGGAGGTTCTGCATGTTTTTTCAACTGAATTACAGCAGAACCCACCTTTGGCCTTGGCATAAAACAGTTTGCCGGAACATTTGCCACAATATAAGGCTCGGAATAATACTGAACTGCTAAAGATAAAGCACCGTAGTCTTTAGAGCCAGGACCTGTCTGCATTCTATCAGCAACTTCCTTCTGTACCATAACAGTAATATTTTCAATCGGTGTTTCCTTCTCAAACAGTCCCATAATAATTGGAGTTGTAATATAATATGGAAGGTTTGCAACAATCTTTACTGGACGTCCGTTGTTTCGTTCCTGTACCAGCTTATTTAAATCTACTTTTAAAATATCTTCATTAATAACTGTTACGTTATCATACTCAGCTAATGTGTCATTCTCTAAAATTGGAATCAAATTTTTATCGATTTCAACTGCAACAACTTCTCTCGCTGCCTCACACAAATACTGTGTCATCGTTCCAATACCAGGTCCGATTTCTATAATAAAATCATCCTTTGTAATATTTGCTGCACGGATAATTTTCTCCAATACATGAGTATCAATCAGAAAGTTCTGTCCGAATTTCTTCTGAAATATAAATTCATATTTATTTAAAATCGCAATCGTATTCTGCGGATTTCCTAAAGTCGCCATTCATTCAATCTCCATCTATTTTATTCTGTACATACGCTTCGCATTGTCTCTTGTCGTCTGCACGACCGTGTCGTAGTCCACACCTTTAATCCGTGCAATCTCCTCTGCCACATAAACCAAGTTCAGGGAATTATTTCTCTCTCCACGGTGAGGCACTGGAGACATATATGGACAGTCTGTCTCCAGAAGGATTCTGTCCAATGGTGCATATTCTACCACCTCTTTTAACTTTTTGCTATTTTTAAAGGTAACAACGCCGCCGACACCAATGTAAAAGCCCATATCCAGATATTCACGTGCAATTTCTACTGGATAGGAAAAGCAATGGATAACACCGCCAATCTCTTCTGATTTGGCTGCTTTCATAATATCCAGTGTGTCTTTTGCCGCATCACGACTGTGAATAATCACTGGAAGTTTTACTTCCCGAGCCAGTTCCAGCTGACGGATAAACCATTTTTTCTGAATCTCCGGTTTCGGATCATTCCAGTAATAGTCCAGTCCAATTTCTCCAACCGCCACTACTTTCGGGTCATCGCAAAGCTTCTTAAATTCCTGTATATGTTCTTCTGCCAAAGGTGCACATTCTTCCGGATGCACACCAACCGCACCGTACATAAAATCATACTGGTGAATCAGGTTCATTGTCTTCTTCACAGTCTCTAAACTGGAAGCGACATTTACTACAAATTCAACACCTTTATCCTGAAAAGAGCCGAGCAGTTCTTCCCGGTCTTCATTGAATTTCTCATCTTCATAATGAGCATGACTGTCAAAAATCATAATTGACCTCCGTATCTTTTTTACCACATGTAATAGCTTTCCCTCTATTCTAACAAATATAGCAGAATACGAAAAGGGTTTCCACAAAATAAATGATACTGATTACACCATAATCTATTGCTTCTACGAAAAAATCCGTTAAAATAAAATCAAGAATATATATCAGGAGGAAACACCTATGGCTGAACGAAATCTTTCTATCCAGGAAAATGGGCTTTTTCTGGAATTTAAAATTACTGAGACAGATGAATTAAAATTTTTACATTTTTCCAACCTGCCTTTCAATTCGAAAACAATTCTTACAAAAGAACAGGAAACTATCATACATCTAGAACAGGAAGCATCCTTCCGCCCAGTTGAAGTCAATATATCGGGATATGATCGTCCACTAGAACGCCACGGTACAAAATATATCGTAACCACTCCGGGATGGTGTTTAAAATACAAATCCCACAAGGATTACCACAATGAACTTGGACGAAAATTGGAATTTACTACTTACGATGAAGCTTCCGGCATCCAGGTCACAAGCCACATGCAGTTTTATAATGGTATTTCTGCTATTCGTAGCTGGTCTGAAGTCTTAAACACCGGTTTCGAAGTGCAGACACTGGAATACATATCATCTTTTAATCTAAACGGAATTGAAAAAGAAGGACTCCTTTCCCAAAATGATAAAATAAAAATCGATATTCCTCACAACTCCTGGCAGCGTGAAATCCAATGGGGTTCCTACTCTTTAGAAGACCTTGGCATGGGGCTTTCCCAGCCTGCCACAATCCAGCGTTCTTCCAAAGCCATTAGCATCACAAATACCGGAAACTGGTCTGCAAAATCCTATCTTCCAATGGGATGCGTAGAAAACACAGAAACCGGTTCCTGTCTGTTCTTCCAGATTGAACATAATGGTTCCTGGCATTGGGAAATCAGCGATCAGGGAGGTCATTTATACTTACAGTTAAGTGGACCAACAGAGACAGAATCCCATTGGTTTAAGAACTTAAATCCAGGTGATAGTTTTACTTCCGTTCCTGTCTGTGTTGGATGTGCCCTGACCTCTTCCGACGGCTCTGCCTTTGACAATGCCATGGGTGAGCTGACCAAATACCGTCGTGCCATCCGCCGTCTAAATAAGGACAACGAGCATCTGGGTATTATTTTTAATGACTACATGAACTGCCTCTGGGCATGCCCGACAACAGAAAAAGAGATTCCTTTAATTGACGCTGCTCACGATGCTGGATGCGAATATTACTGTATTGATGCTGGATGGTATTCCGACGGTGACTGGTGGGACAGTGTCGGCGAATGGCTTCCAAGTAAAGAACGCTTTCCAAATGGCATCAAAGAAGTCATCGACTACATCCGTTCCAAGGACATGATTCCAGGACTTT
>CAKSBP010000083.1 GCA_934438135.1 uncultured Clostridium sp.
CTAATTGAATTGATTTTACAGTGATTATAGTATAAACGAGAAGTGGATGGTAGACACCTTCTTATGGGACTCTTACTATATTATAGCCGATCCAGTCTATTTCTCATATATTTGCCGTACATAAGGATGAGATTCCATGCTCAATGAAAACAGTATATAACTATATTGACCAAGGTATATTTACGGCACGCAATCTTGATTTACCCAAGAAGGTAAAATACAAAGAACGAAAGAGAAAAAGACAGGAAGCACCGACAGACTATGCGTATAGGGAAAAACGAACCTACAAAGATTTTCTGGAATATATGGAGAAGCATCCCGAATCAAATGTAGTTGAGCTGGATACCGTTCATGGAAGTAATAAAACAGGAAATGTAATGCTGACAATGTTATTTCGGAACTGCAATTTTATGCTGATTAAGCTTATGCCTGAATGTAGGCAGGAATGCGTAAAGAAGATATTTGACGACTTAACAGAGCAACTTGGCATTGAAAGGTTTCAGGAACTATTTCCGGTAATTCTTACGGATAACGGCTCAGAATTCAAAAATGCTATCGGAATTGAGTATAATGGCTCAGAAATTCAGAGAAGCAGGGTGTTTTACTGTGTTCCACTTGCTAGTTGGCAGAAAGGAAAACTGGAGAAGAATCATGAATATATCCGTAAAGTAATACCTAAGGGAAAATCATTAGCAGACTACACTCAGGACGATATGACTCTGTTAATGAATCACATAAATAGTACAGCACGAGCTAGTTTGAATGGGAGAAATCCTTACGAACTAGCTCGTTTGTTATTAAAGAAAGAATTATTTAAAGTAATCGGAGCTAAGAAAGTGGCTGCAGATAAAATACTACTGAAACCAGCACTATTAAAAAGATAAAAAGGGATAGAGAAAAGGATAAGGCAAGAATCATTCCATAGAAAAAGTAACGTCAAACATGTGGAATTTACTTTTACAAAGGGAAATCTGCATGGTGTTCTTTTTGTACGCAAAAATAGGGGAAAAGTAGTAAAACGAGTGGTAAATTGAATTGTCAAAAAGAATATAGATATCAATAAAAGCCTAAAAACAAGAGGTTTCTCTTACAAACTAGGAGCGTGTAAGTAAGGAGACGTTTCGTTTTCATTCGAGCAATCAACAAAATACTTTACAAATAAATCAGCCAGGAGTAAAATAATAACATAAGCAACAAAAATATAAAAAAATGTACAACATTTGGTCAATAGAACCATTAAATAATATATAAACCCAAGAAGTTACAGTACATTTTACAGATAAGGAAAGAATATGAAATGTGCAGAAAAGTTGTCATATCAGGCTGTGGATGTATTTCACGGCAGGGTGAGGATGTAGCAACTCTTAGAAATGCTTTTGACAATTATAGGATTGGGAATGGAGTTCATTTACCTGAAAAGCAGCAGAGATATCAGTTTTGTGATATGGATATTCTGGATAAACTGCCCAAACCAGATGATGCTTGTAAGAGCGTTCTTATGTCAGCAGAAGAAGCGGTAAAACAGGCAGGGGTGAAGATAGATAAAGATAATTCCTTTAGAACAGGAATTATAATCGGAACGGTAAATGGAGTATTTAGTTCTCAGGTTCGGTATTTAAACGTGTTACATAAAACTAAACTTTCTAGCCCTATTTTATTTCAGAGTACAGCTAATAATTTACTAACTGGGCTTTTGTCATTAAAGTATCATATTAGGGGATATAGCACAGTGATTTTTAATGGAATGACAAGTGCTCTTGATGCCATAATTCTGGCAAAGGACTTAATTGAAAGTGGCATTATTGATAGTGCTCTCGTTGGTGGCTGTGATGGTGGAAGCGGATGTCTGAAAAAGAATGGGATAGATACAGTTCCTTTTGAGGAGTCTGGGGTAGTCGTTTTAGAAAATGAAGAAAATGTGTCTTGTAAGGATAAGATATTAGGAACTGTTACAGAAACGGTACAGGAAAGATGTACAGGCAGACTAAACCTTGCAGATATTATTGCGTCAGCTGCTGATAAAGAAGAAAGAATTGATAATTTATTTATAGGAACGGATGAAACTATTTCCTTTTGCCAAGGGGACAGGGTAATGGAGATGGGAGATTTTTTTAAACCAGGTTCCTGTGTCGCCGGAATGCTGCAGGTGATTCTTTGCCTTCAGCAAAAAGGGAGAAATAATGTAGTTTTAAATTATGATAAAGCTGGTTATGTAAGTTCAATTACGATACGGAATTCTTAGAATGGTTAAGGTTAAATCTAAACGAGGTGGTTTGAGTGAAAAATGCAAAAGAATATGAGTTTATCATATTGTGTTCCAATGCTTTTCTGGAGAAAGAGGAAAAAAGAAGAATAAAAGAGTTACTATCTGGACAGTTAGACTGGAGAATTGTGATTAAGGTGGCAACAAAACATAGAGTTGTTAATCTGATGTACTATAATCTGTGCCAGCTAGGATTGGAACATGAAATTAACTCCAAGTTTCTGCTTATGATGAGAAAGATTTACCATAAAGCGGATGAGAACAATAAAATGCTGAGGCAAGAAGCTGTAGTTATTAGTAATGAATTGAGTAAAGCGGGTGTTAACCATGCTGCACTGAAGGGAATTGTACTTTCATCATGTGTATATCCTGAATTCCCGATTAGAACTTCAAGTGATATTGATTTTCTTATACATATAAGTTCAAAAGAAAAAGTAATGAAGGTTATGAAAAAATGTGGATTTGTTCAAGGGGAATATGAACCGGAAAGTAAAAAGATAAAGAAATTTTCAAGGGAACAGATGATTTTTCATCAAATGTCAACACATGAATTACTGCCATTTATTAAAGTGATAGATAAGTCTGTTATTATTGTGGATTTTAATTACACCTTTATCTGGAAAGAAAACTGCCCATTTGAGATAGATATGCAGGAATTTTTGAAACATACGATTACTATTGATACTCCGGAAGGAAAAATTTGTACATTGGATTTGTATCGTTTTATGATTCATTTATCCTTTCATTTTTATCGTGAGTGTACATTTTTAAATGATATCTGGGCTAAAAAGGATATGCAGCTTTATAAGTTTGCAGACTTTTGCGCAGTTTTCGAAAAATATAAAGATAGCATAGACTGGGACGGAATGCTTGATTTGGTCGAGAAAATGAAGATTGAAAAGATAATTTATTTTGCATTTTACTATGTAAATATTCTGAATCCACATGTTATTCCAAGTGACATTTTAGAAAAACTGGAGCCATCGGATACAGATTACCTAAATGAATATGGAGAAGAAAGTGGTTGTGTATCCCAGTGGAAGATGGAATTCCCAGAGCGGCTTTTTAATGAAGACAGAGTATTGGAACTGAATAGGGATATTATTAATGATGAAAATAATTTTTTTAATACACAGGAGATATTGAAAAAAACAGCTAATTAGAGAAGAGTTTATGAGGTGAGGGATTTGAATATTTTAGCTCCAGTAAATACAATGGAATCAGCTATAGCTGTAATCGATGCAGGATGTAATGAAATATATCTGAGCGGTGATAAGGGATTGTTTAAGACGTATTCCTTTTCTGGAAGAGGAAAAATTGGAGAAAACGGTATCTGTGTTGCTAATAATTTTGAGAACATTAGGAAAATAGTGGGCTATGCCCATGAACATAGCGTTAAAGTGAACTTTACAGCCAATATCCAGTATTTTACCAAGGCTAATATCAATGGCAAAAGCCTTGAAAAATATTACCTGGAGTACGTTGAAAATGCGATTGCTGCAGGTGTTGATTCAATTATTGTTGGTGATATTGGTCTTTTAAAACTATTGGCTAAGCAAAATTATGGTGTTTCCATTCATGCCAGTATTTTCTTTAAAACCATTAACCGGGAACAGGTATTATATTTAAAGGAAAATGGTGCGGACAGGGTAACGCTTTCCTATCAGATTACGGCTGATGAGATTGAACTTTTATCAAGAGATAAAATCATGGAATATGAGGTCGTAGGTTATGCAGGTTGTTCCTTCTTTAATGGTGCCTGTAACTTTCTTCATGGATATGGAGAAGGAGTAATAGATAACTTTAATCCTGGAATCTCATGCAAGAGTTATTACAAGGTGGCGGGTAAGGAAGATGAGGTCAGGCTTTTTGATGCAGAAGCTTCCTGTGCAGTCTGTTCTCTAAAAAAATTAGAGGCAATGAATGTGGATGCATTGAAATTGGTAGGACGGGATAAGGATTACAGAGTATTTTTAGAGATCATTAAGTACTATAAAGATGTACTTCATTCTGAAACAGGAAATTTGGATCTGGAATCGAAACCAATTTGGTGGGAGCGTTTGTTTTGCAGGAATCATAGCTGCAAATACAAGAGTCAAAATTCAAATTATGCATTTACCATAGGGAGGTAATGAGGTGAACAAAGAGATAAAAATAAGAAACAGGGAAATGCTAAAGAATTTGAAAGAAAAGACAGGTATTGTCATTGGAGACGAAGGCTGTATTTACGTTGCATTATCAGATGAATGGGATGCGATTCAAGCATATGCAAATGCAAATAACCTGAAGGTTAGATATGAAACTCCTTTAACAGGCGAAAAGTATATGCAGAAAATGTATGATAAGATTGTGTCTCTTTCAGAGGCAGGTCCTATAAAAGTTTCATTTAATGATTATGGACTGTTACATAAATGCAAAAAGATAATAGAGGAACATAGAATAGAAGCGGTACTGGGACGCATTCTTACTCGTTCTTTTATTGATTGTCCATGGGCTGAAAAGCTTCTTCAGCATGAGGACAAAAGTGTTTCAGAAGCCATTTTGGGTTTTAGTTTTAGCCATGAACAGAAGATGGCTCTGATAGAAGAATTTCATATAAATGAACTGGAGATTAACATTCCAAAGATAGCCCACTATGAAATGGTGTTACCGGATGTGAATCTGACTGCTTATTATAGTAATTCTATTATTTCGGTTGGCCGTGTCTGCTTTCAGGCAAGGTATTTAAATTATCCAATTGAAAATTGTGTTGCCAGGAGAATCTGCGATAATCCTTTAGAGATAGAGCTTGCCAAGAGATGGATTAATAATTCTGTAGGTTACTATGATGATAATAATGAAATGCAGAAGGATATAGGAGAGATGTATTTGCAGGGAAATATAGTTTATCGTAAGGTTAATGATTCTGAATTTAGTAAAATGGAAAGTTCTCTTAGTTCCTGTATTTATGGAGAAATTTAAATGAAACCAAATGAAAAAATTATCTGTATTGGAACTGGAATTGTATCATCACATGATAAGACGATAGAAGATTATAGAAGAGACGTATTATATAAGGAAAATCGTGATATACAACGTGACAGTGGAATGATAGAGAATGAATATACATGCAATGCAGCTATGAGGTATCAGGATATGCTTGAAAGTGCCGTTAGCCAGGCAATGAAGGTTACGCCTAAGGTAAATTACACGAAGCAGTCAAGAAAGTTAGGTATGATTGTGGCGACCAGTTTAGGAAATTTATTGGATATGGAAAAACTGATTTATCAGGATGAGAATGAAAAGCTGCCACTCATAAATGGAAGTGTTTACAAAGAAACGAGAAAGATAGCAGAAAAATTTCAGGTAAATGGTCCATGTATTACGGTGTCTAATACATGTGCTTCCGGAATAAATGCAATATCGATAGCATCCTTATGGCTAAAGAATAGAAAAGCAGATATTTGCATTGTTGCAGGTGTTGACTGTATTTCCCGTTTAATTAGAAGTGGATTGGAGGCAAATGGTGCAATTACTTCTAGAAGAGAGTGTCAAGTATTTCAGAAAGACTGTGATGGTCTTCTACTGGGAGAAGGGGCTGGGGCTCTCGTCCTTAGCAGAAATGAGCCAGAGTTTCAAGAATACCAGCTTGGGGTGATAAGCGGATGGGCAGTTTTCAATGATGCAAAACATATAATGTCCCCAGATAAACAAGGGGAAGCAATGCTGGAATGTGTCAAAGCTTCGCTGGAACAAGCAGATGTTCGCGCAAATCAGATAGATTGTGTATGTAGTTCTGCCAATGGAAATTATTACAATGATCAAATGAATGCAAAGGTAATTCGAGAGCTATATAAGTGGGCTGGAATGAAAATACCAGTTACTTCTCTAAAACATTACACCGGACATACATTAGGAGCTTCTGTTATTATGGAAATGGTTGGAATACTGATAATGCTGGATAATGACTGGATTTGCCCAGTAAGTAATCAGGAGACTATTTCAGATGAATATGATGATTTGCTATTAGAACAAAAAGGAAAAAGAAATGAAATGAACAGGATTCTACTATTTAGTAATGGTTTTACCGGTGTAAACGGAGTAATCGTAGTAGAAAAACAGGAGGAATGTTGAAAATGGGCAAAGAAGAAATTGAATTAAATGTAAGAATGCTTTTAGATGATATCCTGGATGAGGAAGTTGAAGTTCAGAAAATTTCATCAGATGAAAAGCTTAATGAATGTGGAATGAATTCGCTGGCAGCTGTAAAAGTAATTGTAAAAACGGAGAACTTTTTCGGCTTTGAGTTTAATGATGAAGATTTAATCCCTGGTAACTTTGAAACAATTTCAAAACTGGTGAACTATATACAAAGCAGATTGTGTGTTCAGGCATAGAAGGTGTTAAAAGAGTATTATGAGTGAAATGATGAAACAGGAACGTATTATTTTGCCGATAGAGAAAAAACCGATACAGCATGGATATACTTATCTTGCAAATTTCTGGAGTATGATACAACCAAGAATGAGGTTGGGATTAAGTGATAGCAGAATAAAAGAGTTACAATGGATAATTCATGACGAGGTTAGGAAGGAATATAAAATTGATTCCGCATGTCCCAGTAAAGAGGAACTTGTTTGTATAGATGGTGAATTCATGAATGTAAATGTGAATTCAAGATTTACCTGCGATCAGGAAGAAATATTTCTTTATAACATTGCAGAAGGAAACAGTGCTTGCCAGTTTTACCTGGATGCATTTAAACAGGTAAGTAATGATTCAAGTGCTGGATTGAAAATAATATCACCTACAGATGATAAGCAGATGTATGTTGGATTTGGGATAAATAATACCATCCGAATCTCAGGCAGGGACAAAGAAAGTAAATTCGAAGAAGTAAGAGAAAGAAAAGCTGGAGATAAATGGATAAAAGTATGTCGGTTTGATGGAGAAATAAATTTTTATACATCATCAAATGGTTCTGATTGGACGCTGGAATATCAGAAAAAAGATTTTTTCGAGCATGAAGAGGTATGGTTAGGTTACTACTTAATGATTGGACATGATTCCTTTGAAGACTGGGCGAATAGTAACTTTATCCAGATACACTGTTCCAGCACACTAAATGCTATCTATGATGTGAAGCTGACATATTACATGGGGGTAAGAGTCAGATGCCGCTATCACTTAAAGAATCCTTGGATTGTGCAGTATTATTATAGTACCGATTTCATTAATGAACATTTTGATATTTTGGATTTTATTAGATGGAATGTGGAGCATGAACAGTATTTATCATTATTTCTAGATGAAAAATATGTTCCAGATACAGCTGTTTATAATCGGATTGATTTTGATCATGAAAGTCTGGTTTATGGATATGACAGTAAGGAAGAAAAAGTATATTTACTAGGTTATGATAAAGCACAGGAATTTTTTGATTATACATTGTCATTTACGGAATTGAAGCAGAGTTATAAAAATCTGGAGCAAAATCACGAATTAGTATCATGTAAGGCGAATATGCCTGCTTTTCATTACTATTCGGATAAGCTGGAAATTATAAAGTTTTTTAAGGAGTATCTAGATGGTACGGACTCTTCCTACCGGGATTATCTGGCAGATAATGATCGGGGAGAATCGGGACGGGTATATGGAATAAAGTGTTACGATGTATTATATCAGTATGCAAGAAGATTAAGAGATAAAAGAGTTACCTATATGCTTTACGAACACAAAAAGTGTATGTGGTTAAGACTCAGTTACTTTTTGAAAAAGAGCTGGATTACAAGTGAGCAATATACAAAATTAAGTACCATGCTGAAAGAATTAGAAGAAGGAACGTATTCGTTAATGCTTCAGGCGATCAAACTAAGTATGTCAAAAACGAAAATAGTTACGGAACGTCTTCAGAATAATATTGAACGGGTAAAAAATTTGGATATAAATTTTGTTACTGAGATAATTCAGTGTTTATCAAAAAGTGTAGCAGACTAGACAGCTTCAAGGAGGCATAAAGTGTGTTATTAGGTAATTGCGAAACTCACAAAGCCTGTTTGTAATCTAGAGCTAAAAAAGGAAGAATTCGTGTAAAGCATGAAT
>CAKSBP010000084.1 GCA_934438135.1 uncultured Clostridium sp.
AAAAATTTGACATAAAAAGAGCAGGTATTACAAGGCCTGCGATAGATTTTCTAATTATTAAACTGTCAAACTCCCGTATTAAGTTTGACGAATAATATTAAGTGTAGTAATATTAATAATATGAAAAGTTTAACAGTGAAAGGAAAAAAGAGATAATATTTATCGATTGGGTGTGTAAATGATTATTGGAATGTTTCCAGGTAATGCTTCACAAAGGAAAGGTATGTTTTCTGAACAATATGATAATTCAGAGATATTTCGTCAAAATTTTGATAAAGCATCAGATTATTTGGGGATTGATTTGATTACTACGGCAAGACAAGCAAGTAATGAGAAGCTAGAAGATATCGGAGTCAATACACCTATTATTATCGCTGGTGGATATGCTAGTTTTCAAAGCTTCTGTAAGGAGAATGATGTAAAACCAGATTTCCTTATAGGACATAGTTTAGGTGAATTTTCAGCTATACTGTGTTCAGGAATGATTTCTCTTGAAAATACACTTGAGCTTGTTACGTTGCGAGCAAAGCTTGCGAAAAAGGTTATGGAGAAATATAATGCAGGAATGGCGGTCATCAATCACTTAGAGAACAACAGAGTTGAAAAGATAATACTATCACTTAATGCAAATGGTATGGATGTAAGTATTAGCTGTTACAATTCACCAAGTCAAGCATGCATTAGTGGTAGAATAGTGGACTTACTATCTGTAATGCCTATTTTTTTGCAAGAAGGTGCAACTGTACATATGTTGAAAGGAAATGCCCCATATCATACTTCATTTATGAATTTAGTAAAGAATGAGTTTGAAGATAAATTAGATCAGATTACAATTCAAGACCCCAAGATACCTGTTCTGTCTAATTGGTTCGGCGAATGTTACACAAAAGAAAATGCCAGAACCCTTCTATTAAACCACTTGATACAACCAATACGATGGGAACGGGCTGTGAAGAAATGTATACGTAAAAATGCAGATTGTTTTATTGAGTTTGGTTGTGGTGGAATTTTGACCAAATTGATGTGGGGAATTAATCAATATGTTAGCGTTTACAACATTGATAACTTAGCAGATTTAGATGCGTTACAAAAGAATCTAATACAATAGAGATTGGAGAGAATGCTGTGGAGAGAGAGTTAACTACGTTACAACAGATTATGGGGGTTCTTCATTATGAAGAAGAAATGGGAATTTTATTTGCCGAAGATATTGTACCAGAAGAAAAGATTCCATACTCCCAGATTTACAACAAGTCGTTAAAGTATTTGGGATATCTACAGAAGAATGGTTTAAGAAAAGGCGATAAACTGATATTTCAGATTGAGAGTAATTATTTATTTGTACATATGTTATGGGCATGTTGTCTTGGAGGAATCGTTGCAGTTCCAGCAAGTTGCGATTCAAAGGCATCCATAAAACAGAAAGTAATTGAGATTTGCTATAAATGCGATCAATGTTTTATGGTTAGCAGTGATGACAGAAAAAAAGAACTAGAGGAAGAAAGCAAAACTTATAATGAACAGGCATTTGAACAGGTTACATTTTTGGATTTAGAGGAGATGGAGACCTACGAAGAGGATGGTAATGTAATAGAAGTCGATAGTAAAGACATTCTCTTTATTCAGTTTTCATCAGGTTCAACAAGCAAGCCTAAAGGGGTTATTATAACTAATAGGAATTTTATGTCAAATGCTTATTCAGTTGGTAGAAAGGTTAAATTAACGCGAGGAGATGTTATTGTTTCATGGATGCCTCTGACACATGATATGGGCATGATTGGTGGACACCTGTTACCTGCATTATATAAGTTCAATCAGTGTCTTCTGCCTGCGAAAACGTTTATGGCCAATCCATTAACATGGATAGAACGAATCGAAAAATATAAGGCAACGTTTATTGTTACATCAGATTTCAGTTTACAGTATGTCATGAAATATCTTTATACACATCCAGATTATAAGATTAGTTGGAAAAGCGTTAAAACAATCTTAAATGGATCTGAACAGATTTCGGTTAAAAACACAATCCAATTTATTAAATTTATGAAGAATTATGATTTAAAGGAAACGGCTATGTTTCCTGTATATGGAATGGCAGAAGCAAGTTTAGCAGTAGCATTTCCAAAGGAAGGAATCCTGCTCGATTATGTGACCATTGACATGAATCATGTTCGAATTGGTGAAAAGGTTAGCTATCTTTCCGATATAAACGATCATTCCGGACTTAGTTATGTAAGTGTTGGTAAGGCAATGGACTGTCTGGAAATGAGGATATCAGATGACAAGGAAAATGATTTAGGTACGGATGTTTTTGGGTTAATTGAAATCCGTGGTGCATGCGTAATGCAAGGTTACTATGAGGATGAGAATGCCAATAAAGAAGCATTTACATCGGATGGATGGTTACGAACAGGAGACCTTGGTTTTATACATAATGAAAACTTGTACATATTAGGTCGTTATAAAAATGTAATCATTATTAATGGATATAACTACATTGCGACAGATATCGAAAAAATTTGCCTATCTATACCTGGAGTTTCAGCAGGAAATATCGCTGCCTGTTCCATTTTAGATAAAAAGTCAGATAAAGAAAAACTTGGTATTTTTATTACAGGAGATCAATTAAGCAAAGAAGAAAAACACGAAATTAGCATGCAGGTAAGAAGAAATATTATGAGGGACATTGGTATCTATGTAGAATATATAGAGTTTGTTCCTAAGATGGCGACTACAGATAGTGGTAAGATTAAAAGATATCTAATGAAACAGGAATTTGAAAAGAAGTTAATGCAATTGGAGAGTGCGGAAGCAGAGGATAGTAATGATGTTCAGATGGAAGAACAGTTGCTGACACTATTCAAAGAAATGTTCGGAGAACAGGACGTTACACTTGAAAGCTGTATTCATCCAGAAGGAATTAGTTCGATTATGATTTCTGGAATATATACGAAATTGGATGCACTTTATCCCAATACGATTTTAATTGAAGATTTATTCCGATTCAATACCGTTGGAGAACTTGCGGATAAAATTAGAGAATCTAGAATTAGTAGGGAAAGTGATAAGAAGGAGCAGATAGAAGAAAAAACAGCTAGTGATAAGATAGCCATTATTGGAATGGACTGTAGATTCCCTGGGGCAAATAGTGTAGAGGAGTACTGGGAAAATCTTTGTAATGAAGTAGAGAGTGTTGGAAACATCCCAAATGAGCGTGCAAGCAAGATAAAAGAACAGTTGGAAGCCATGGAAATTCAAGAAAATGTGCAATACCTAATGGGAGGTTATCTAGATAACTTAGAACGTTTTGACAATGCATTTTTTGAAATCATTAATCGAGAAGCAATAGCAATGTCTCCAGCACAAAGATTATTTATGGAAGTCGGCTATCATGCAATGGAAGATGCAGGTTATGGCGGATCAGCGTTATATGGTTCCAAAACCGGAGTATTTGCAGGTTACATATCGGATCTGGATGCACAAAACTATCAAAGTATCATTGCAATGTCAAAAGACAAGTCCACACCTACAGGGGCACTGTCATCTAATTTATGTGGAAGATTCTCCTATTTTATGAACTTCTCGGGACCAAGTATGATAGTAGATACGGCATGTTCTTCTTCTATTGCAGCTTTAAATGTTGCATGCAAAAGTATAAAGAGCGGAGAGTGTAGACAGGCACTTGTCGGAGGGGTTCAGATCGATCTGAAACCATATAGGAATCAAAAAATTGGGATAGAATCGGAGAATGGACATTTAAGACCATTTGATAATAATGCGGATGGTACGTGTACAGGTGAAGGAGTCGCGGTCATCCTAATTAAGGGTTATGAAGAAGCTCTGAAAGATGGAGATCATATCTATGGAGTTATTGATGGAATTGGTATTAACCAGGACGGACGAAGTATAGGCCTTTCTGCACCTAATCCAGATGCACAGAAAAATTTAATTACAGAGACCCTTAGAAGAGCTGGCAGAACAGTGGATGATATTACCTATATAGAGGCACATGGAACAGGAACCGAATTAGGTGATCCGATTGAAATGAATGTATTGGCTGAAGTTTTCCGAAAAAACAGAACAGTGAAAGAAGAAAACTTATGTGCTGTTGGATCAGTGAAATCCAACATCGGTCATCTTTATGCAGCATCCGGTTTGGCCAGTGTGATAAAATGCTGTTGCATGTTTGAACATAAAAAAATTCCTGCAACCATTAATTTTGAACAGATTAATGAAAAGATTAAGTGGTCGGATTCAGGATTGTTCATTAATAAGAAAATGATGGATTGGGATAACACACAAGGAAAAAGATATTGTGGTATCAGTAACTTTGGTTTTTCAGGAACTAATTGCTATGTCATATTAGAAGAACCAGACAAAAGAACAAGAGAAGAGAAAGAAAGTTACTATCCTTTTGTGATTTCATCTAATTCGTCAGATAAATTAAAGGATATGGTACAAGAATATATTCACTATCTTGAAAGAGGTGCAGAAGCACAATACAGGGATATTTGTTTTACAGGAGCGTTTGGAAGAAAACATGAGCGTTTTCGTTTAGCTGTAAATGCAAATAGTAAGCAGGATCTGTTGCAGAAACTACATCAGTATAAAGGAATCACAGATATTTCACATGAAATATTTGTTGGTAGCAATGAAGTGTTAAGTGTTAATGAGCAGAGCCAGATAGAGAAAGCGTGCATATGTTATTGTGAACTTGCAAAGCAGGATGAGGAAAAACAGGAAATTATGTCAGAACATTTATGTGAGCTATATGTGGAAGGAATTACTCCAAAATGGAAACTTTTGTTTGAGGACACAGATGCGGTAAGAGTTTCATTACCGCTATATAAATATGAAGAAAATGTACTACAATTGGTATTTTAAAGGGGAGAAGTAACATGGGAAAGGTACAGGAAAAAGTACAGGAAATTGTTTCAGAGTTAGTAAGAATGTCGGTTGATGAACTAGATGTAGATGAAAATCTGTTAGAATTAGGAGTAGATTCTATCCTAGTAACGGAATTAATCAGTCATATAAAAAATGAGTTTAATGTTGAAATTCCAATGAAATTATTTTTTAGTGATACAACATCAATTGCACAGATTTCTTCTTATATTGAAGAAAATATGGGTGAAGAAGTTAAAGTGGCAGTAGAAGCTGACATGAATGAGAAGCAAGAAGAAGTAATTGAGCAAATTGCGATAGTAGCGAAAGAAGAACAGCCAAGAAGTACAGAACCATTTGAAGTGCTTTCATTACAGGTACCAGAGAATATAGAGCCTTCTAGCTGTGACCCTTCTGTTCTTAATTTATTAGAACAGCAGGTACAATTGCTAAATAATCAGTTAATATTGCTTCAAGGAAGAACTGTAATTAGTAATACTACAAAAACAGCAAATCCAGCACATAAAACAAAAGATGTCCAGACAGGCAATATGCAAACGAACGCTGTAGTAGATAAAAAGGAAACATCAAAAGAAACCGAGGTTTCAAAAAAGTATGATAGAAAAAATGCGTATGTTCCATTTAAAAAACTGAATTTTGAAAAGAAACAATTAACGGAACAAAGAAAACGATGTCTGGAAAAAGTTCAAGAATTATATACGGAAAAAACAAAATCATCCAAGGCATATGCTGCAAAATATAGAAAGCCTTATGCAGACTGTAGAAGTGTTTCAGGTTTTAGGCCTAATATGAAAGAAATGTGTTACCAGCTAATATTCAAATCAAGTCAAGGAGCTTATATCACAGATATAGATGACAATCAGTATATAGATTTGGCAATGGATTTTGGTGTTAGTTTATTTGGTCATAATCAGCAGTTTATCAGTGATGCAATCAAAGAAGAGATGGAAAAGGGATATCCACTAAGCCTTGTCTCGGGCTTATCTGGCGAGGTTGCAGAACTGTTCTGTAAAATGACAGAAATGGAGAGATTGGCATTTTTCAATTCAGGAACAGAGGCTGTTATGGTTGCAGTGCGTATTTCAAGAGCGTATACTGGAAGAAAAAAAATTGTTGTATTTGCAGGGAGCTATCATGGAACGTTTGATGGTGTACTTGGCATGTCAGGAAAGAATTCCGACAAAACAAGCCCTATTGCAAAAGGAATCCTTCAGGAGTATGTAAATGACCTAATTGTGTTGGATTATGGCTCTGATGAAGCGTTGGATTATATTGAGAAGCATAGAGAAGAAATTGCAGCAGTATTAGTGGAACCAGTTCAAAGTAGAAGACCTGATCTGCAGCCTCGTGAATTCATATTAAAATTGAGAGAACAGACACAAAGAGACGATATTATTCTGATTTTTGATGAAATGATATTAGGATTCCGTCTTGGAAAACGTGGTGCTCAAGGTTTTTATGGAATTCATGCAGACCTTGCAACATACGGAAAGATCTGTGGTGGAGGTCTGCCAATAGGAATTGTTGCTGGAAAAGAAAAATACATGAACTGTATTGATGGTGGTGTATGGAATTATGGGGATGATTCCTATCCACCAGATGAGGAAAAAAGAACATTTGTGGCAGGAACATTCTGTCACCATCCACTATCTATGGCAGCAGCTAAAGCAGTATTGACCAAGATCGACGAATCAGGTGAAGCGGTTTATGAAGATATCAATCAAAAAACAAATTATTTATGTGATAATTTGAACCGCTATTTTGTGGAAAACAGTATTCCAATCAAGATGACACATTGCGGTTCCTTATTCCGTTTTGTATTAAAAGGAAATCTAGAATTATTCTATTATCTGCTGAATCTGAAGGGTGTATATATATGGGAAGGTCGAAACTGTTTCATCAGTGCGTCTCATACATATAATGATTTGGACAAGGTTATCGATGCGGTGAAGTGGGCATGTAATGAATTGCGCAGTTTTTTTGACTTAAAAGGGAGTCTAAAGGATAGTAAAGAGATTCCCTTTTCACAAGAACAACAGGAAATCATTGCGTTTGAGCAAATGTCAACTGGCACCAAGATGAACGAAGTATGCCTTGTTAAAATGGAGGGGTGTGTTTCTAAAGAAAGGCTGGCGTCAGCCTATAAACAGGTTTGTCAAAGACATGAAATATTAAGATACCATCTTTCCAAAGATATGTCTTGTTTTGTGGAAAACGATAAACCTGATTTTCAGGTGGCTTTTTCAGAGTGTACGGAAGAACAAATTATGGAGCTGTGCACGGAAGAGGAAAATAAACCTTTTGATTTGACAGAGGGATTATTAATTAGGATGAATGTTTTTTCCGTTCATGATAACTTGTCCTACTTGTTTTTGAAGGCACATCATGTTCTTGTTGATGGCTGGTCAATATCCGTCATACTTCAGGAGATTGTAGAAGTATATAATGCAAGGACAACCAATCGTGAACCTAGATTAGGAGAGGTCATGAGCTATCAAGACTATATGCAGCAGGTTCGTGATTTTCCAGTATCCTCCAAGCAGTTAAATTTCATGGAACAGTATGCACAAGATTTCAAAAATGTTGTGTTACCAAGATTGGACGAGGAGAGAGATTCCAGCGACAATAAACTAATTGAGCAAAAGGATCAGGAATTTCTCTTGCAGCTTAGAAAAGCAGCAAAGAAATTGAAGTGCTCAACATTTATGCTAATGTTAAGCAGTTTTCAATCCATGCTTTACTTTGTCACTAATAGAAATGAGATTACATTGGGAATTCCTTATGCTGGACAGCAGAAATTCATTACGAATTCTATTGTTGGTAATTGTACAAAAATTAATAAGCTTAAACTATATTTAGATTCGTATCACTCTGTAAATGATATTATTCAAAAAGATGAGAAAATCTTGAATGCGTATAGTGAAACGTTTGGATATAGTAATCCAGAATCGGAAAATGGCAACGACCAGAATGTAAATATTATTTTTAATGCGGATAGAATTCCTTATATGGAAAATCTAGAAGATGTAAAAATCTCATTAGTGCCAATGGAGAATCAAGAATCGGCATATGATTTATTTGTAAATATAAGCGAATTTAACGATCATATCGTAGTTGAGACTCTCTATAACAAGGAAAAGTATTCTAAGTCGATGATTAATCGCTGGATGGAACTGTATAATAC
>CAKSBP010000085.1 GCA_934438135.1 uncultured Clostridium sp.
AAAAAAGTGGGGGATTTTAATAGAAAAGGAATCTGAAAGCCTTGAATTTATTGGCTTAGAGATTCCGAGAGATTATTTATTATTAAGGAGGATTTTAATATGAGTAAAATTATTGTAGCATACTGGTCACAGTCCGGAAATACAAAAGCAATGGCAGAAGCAGTTGGGGAAGGAATTATAAAAGCTGGAAAAGAAGCAGCAGTAATGGATATTTCAGAAGTATCTATGGATGACTTAAAGGCAGCTAAAGCATTTGCAATGGGATGCCCAGCAATGGGAGCGGAAGTGTTAGAGGAAGGTGAAATGGAGCCTTTCGTGTCTGAAGTAGAAGGTTTTGCAGCTGGAAAGAAAATCGCACTTTTTGGTTCTTATGGATGGGGTGATGGAGAATGGATGCGTGACTGGGTGGAACGTATGGAGCAGGCCGGTGCAGTTGTACTAAATGGCGGTGAAGGCGTAATCGCACAGGAAGCCCCTGGTGATGAAGAAATAGCAGAATGCAGCAAGCTAGGAGAAGAATTAGCAGGTTGTTAAAATGGTAGAATATAGAACAGAAAAGGCGGAAAACTCCGTCTTTTTTGTATATTTGAATTTAATTGATTTGGCTATTGTGCACAAACTGCACCTTTTATGCTCTTATAATATTTTACAAAGTTTCAATTCATGGTAAAAAAGTCCTGACATTTTTATTAAAAAAATGATACAATAGAAATAAGAAATAGAAACAATGTTTTTACGTTTTACATAGTGCAGACATACAGAAATCCGTTTCGCTCAGTTCCATGAGTGGTGCGGGTTTTATTTTGTATGATAGGAAAGGAGTGCAGATAGATGTTTCATGTAGGTGACTATATTATTTATGGAAGTAATGGAGTATGTAAGGTTGATAAGGTTGGTCCGATGGATTTTGACGGAGTATCCAGGGACAGAATGTATTACACATTAATACCGGTTTATTCAAAAGGAAGTAAGGTGTTTACTCCAATAGATAATCATAAGGTTGTAATGAGACCCATTCTTACAACTGAAGAGGCAAATGCACTGATTGATAATATCCAGAGTATTGATGTTATGTGGGAGTCAGATGATAGAAAGAGAGAAGAGGCTTTTAAAGAAGCACTTCGTTCCTGCGACTGCCGTGAGTGGATAAAAATTGTCAAAACTTTATACCTTCGCCGAAAGAAAAGAATTGAAGCAGGGAAAAAGGTAACAGCAAGTGATGGAAAATATCTGTATCTGGCAGAAGACAGCTTGTATGGGGAACTGGCAGTTGCATTAAATATGAAGAAGGAAAAGGTGGAAGAATTTATTGTGGAGCGAGTGAAACGATTAAATAAGGAAATTTAAAACTATATTTTGGCATTATAAATGGACTTTTTTATGCTGATGGGCGGCGAAGTAGGACCACGTAAGCAGTTTATTGAGGAATGCAAAGTTTGTGAAGAATCTTGCTGTTTAACAAAAGAATGCAGCAGTTCAGAAGATGGTACAGAAAGTGGGAAAAGTATGTTATAATTCTTACACAATAAAAACAAAGGATGGAATCATATGACTCGAAAAATAACAATGCTTGGTACGGGAAATGCCACCGTTACTAAGTGCTATAATACCTGTTTTACCATTTCACAAGGAGATAAGCATTTTCTTGTAGATGCCGGAGGTGGCAATGGAATTCTGACACAGTTAGAGCGGGCAGATATCAATTTGAGGGATTTGGAAGGAATGTTTCTTACCCATGCCCATACAGATCATATCCTTGGGGCTGTCTGGGTAATCCGCATGGTTGCCACCAGAATGGATAATGGAACATTTGAAGCAGATTTTCCAATCTATTGTCATGAGGAAGCTGCACATGTTCTTCAGACATTATGTGACTTGACATTAGCGAAAAAACATAAGAAATTCTTAGAAGAGCGAATTGTCATTCGTGTTGTTAAAGATGGACAAAAAGTAGTGATGAATGGAAAAGAGTTTACTTTTTTCGATATTCATTCTACGAAAATGAAACAATTTGGCTTCCAGTTGATATGGGAAGACAAAATGCGTTTAATCTGCCTTGGGGATGAACCTTACAGCGAAGTCAGCAGTGTATATGCGAAGGGAACTGACTGGCTGATGAGTGAATCGTTCTGCCTGTATCGTGATAAAGAACGTTTCAAACCTTACGAAAAACATCATAGTACCGCACTGGATGCCGGAAAGATGGCAGAAGAATTAGGTGTCAAGAATTTGATTTTATATCATACGGAAGATAAAAATCTGGCCGAGAGAAGACGTCTGTATACGGAAGAAGCGAAGACGTATTATACAGGAAATGTTGTTGTGCCGGATGATTTGGAGATTGTGGAATTATAGGAAAGAAAGGAGCCATGAAAGCGGGACATGAAATATTCCGTTATAATGCAGCATTTAAGAAAGTGAGTGGATGTCAAGCATGTGATTATTGTAGAGAGTATGGCAGCGTCTGTGCATTCGAGAGTATCTAATATACAATCTATGGACGTCTATGATTCACCTATGAGGGGGATTGGCTTGCAATACAGCTTTATAGATGAATATTGCACAAACAAAATGTAACAATAAATCCTTGAAATATATCAATAATTTCGTCAAATCATCTAAAATTTCGAAATATTTAATAAAACCTCTTGCCTTGGAGTACACTCAAAGTGTTACAGTTTCTATATCAAAAAGAAAGCAAAGAAACCAGGAGGAAGAAGAAATGTATTTAGAAAAAATAAATTCACCAGCAGATGTAAAAGTATTATCTATGGATGCATTAAATGCATTAAGTGCAGAAATCCGTGAGGTATTGTTAAAAAAATTAAGTGAACACGGTGGACATATCGGTCCAAATCTTGGTATTGTAGAAGTAACAGTAGCATTACATTATGTATTTAATTCTCCACAGGATAAAATTGTTTATGACGTATCCCACCAAAGTTATGTCCACAAAATGCTGACCGGCAGAAAAGAAGCATTTATGGATGCAGCAAAATATGATGATGTTTCTGGCTATTCCTGTCCAGCAGAAAGTGATCATGACTTTTTTGAAATCGGCCACACATCTACTTCTGTCAGCCTTGCATGTGGTCTTGCAAAGGCAAGAGATTTAAAAGGTGACAAAGAAAATATCATTGCATTAATTGGCGATGGTTCTTTAAGTGGTGGTGAAGCTTATGAAGGTCTTAATAACGTAGCAGAAGCAGGAACAAACACGATTATTATTGTAAATGATAACGATATGTCCATTGCAGAAAACCACGGTGGTTTATACGGAAACTTAAGACAGCTTCGTGAAACAGAAGGAAAATGCGAGTGCAACTTCTTTAAAGCAATGGGATTTGATTATTACTATGTAAATGATGGACATGATTTCAACCAGTTGATTTCTGTTTTTGAACAGGTAAAAGATATAGACCACCCAGTCGTTATCCACATTCATACTATTAAGGGAAAAGGTTATGCACCGGCAGAGCAGAACAAAGAACTCTGGCACTGGGGAATGCCATTTGAACTTTCCACAGGAGAATCGAAAGTATCTTTTGGAGACAGCGAGAGCTACGAAGATTTAACAGCGAATTATCTGTTAGACCAGATGAAACAGGATCCAAAGGTCGTTGCTATTACATCTGGTACCCCTAGTGTATTTGGTTTTTATCAGAGCAGAAGAGAAGAAGCTGGAAAACAGTTTATTGATGTTGGTATTGCAGAAGAACATGCAGTAGCACTTTCATCTGGTATTGCTAGAAATGGTGGAAAACCAGTTTATGGTGTTTATGGTACATTTATTCAGAGAGCTTACGATCAGTTGTCACAGGATCTTTGTATCAATAATAATTCTGCACTTTTACTTGTATTTGCAGCATCTGTTTATGGCATGAATGATGTGACACATCTTGGACTGTATGATATTGCTCTCATGGGAAATATCCCGAACATGGTTTATCTGGCACCAACCTGTAAAGAAGAATATATGGCAATGATGAAATGGGGTATCCATCAAACCGAGCATCCAGTAGCAATCCGTGTTCCAGCGACTGGTGTTATTGAAAGTGGAGTGGAAGACATAACTGATTACTCTGTTTTAAATAAATATCAGGTAACAAAAAAAGGAAAAGATGCTGCAGTTATCGCATTAGGTGATTTCTATCAGATGGGACAGTCTGTGGTAGAAAAACTGGAAGCAGAACATGGCATTCAGGCAACTTTAATTAATCCAAAATTCATCACTGGACTAGATAAAGAAGTACTGGAAAGTCTGAAAGCAGACCATAAAGTAGTAATTACCCTTGAAGATGGTATCCGTGAAGGTGGATTTGGTGAAAAGATTGCAGCATACTATGGTGATTCTGATATGAAAGTTTTAGTTCGAGGAATTGAAAAAAGCTTCCCAGATCGTTATGATGCAGCAGAACTGTTAAAAGAAAACGGTATGACAGATGTTCAGATTATAGAAGATATTATGAATGTTTTGAAATAAAATCAATACAAAGTGCTATTGCAGAAGATAATTCTGCAATGGCATTCTGTAGTTACATACGTTTGTAAGCAGAGATATGGATTGAAAAATTAGAAAGGGAGTTGTAAGTATGGCAGTCAGTAAATCTGCAAATGAGTATTATGAAAAAATGTTTCTACAGAAAGCAGCCGGATTATCTGAAACAGATCCAGAATATGTGGAAATTATAAAAAATTTTGCACTGGATGAAGTAATAAATGAAGATAAAGAAGGTCTGGTTGATGATAAGACCAGATTTATGGCGATTCTGGCTACTCTTTTAGGATGCCAGGGCCTAGATTTATTTAAAGAAATGATTCCTGCGGCACTTAACTTTGGAGTGACAGCTGTAGAAATCAAAGAAATCGTATATCAGGCAACAGATTATCTTGGATTAGGAAGAGTATATCCATTTGTAAAAGCAGTAAATGCATGTTTTGAGGAAATTGGTATTTCTCTTCCGTTAGAAGGACAGTCCCAGACAACTACAGAAAATCGTTTAGAAAAAGGCATTCAGGCACAGGTGGATCTTTTTGGCGAAGGAATGAAAGAATTTTATAAATCCGGTCCGGAAGAATCCAGACATATTAACCGTTGGCTGGCAGGAAACTGCTTTGGTGATTATTATACAAGAAAAGGTCTTGATTATAAGCAGCGTGAAATGATTACATTCTGCTTTATTTCAGCACAGGGAGGATGCGAACCACAGCTCACCAGTCATGCGGCTGCAAATCTGAAAGTGGGAAACAGCAAAGCATTTATGATTCAGATTCTCTCTCAGTGTCTGCCTTACATTGGTTATCCAAGAAGCCTGAATGCTCTTCGCTGCCTAAATGAAGCGGCACAGCAAGTAAAATAAAATCTGCCAGGGAGGAATCTGACATGACAATTACAGAGGTAAGTAAAGAGTATGGTTTAACACCAGATACGCTCCGATATTATGAACGAATTGGGCTTCTGCCTCCAGTAACGAGGACGAAAAGCGGAATTCGTAATTATTCGGAGAAAGACTGTGGCTGGATCAGCTTTATTAAATGCATGAGAAATGCGGGGCTTTCCATTGAAACACTGGTGGAATATGTTGCACTGTTCCAGCAGGGAGATGAAACAATTTCTGCAAGAAAAGAACTTCTGATTGAGCAGAGAAAAGAACTGGAACAAAGAATACAAGACCTTATGGAAACAAAGGCTTATCTGGACAAGAAAATTGAACATTATGAAGAATGTATATTGGAAGCAGAAAAGAAACTAAGAAATTTTGAAAAATAGAATGATAGAAAAGGAGAAAACGATGAGCGAATTAAAACAGATTTTCCCGATGGGAGATAAAAATGATGCTTATGCAAAATATTTTCAAGGACAGAGTTATTTAAATATGTTGTCAACCGAAGGTGTTGGAATTGGAAATGTAACCTTCGAGCCAGGATGCCGTAATAACTGGCATATCCATCACAAAGGCGGACAGATTTTATTATGCACTGCCGGAAAAGGATGGTATCAGGAAGCTGGAAAGCCAGCACAGGAATTAAATCCGGGTGATGTTGTAAATATTCCACCAGAAGTAAAACACTGGCACGGAGCAGCCAAAGACAGCTGGTTTGCACACATTGCAGTAGAAGTTCCTGCGGAAGGTGCTTCCAATGAGTGGCTGGAACCAGTGACGGATGAAGAGTATGAAAAGTTATAAAAGAAAATAGGAGATGCCTTTGGCACCAGATGAAGATGGTCTGGTGCCAGAGGCGTTTTTTAATGGTATGAAAGGGAAAAGGTTATATGGAATGTATGTTAGCTTTCTTCATCATATTCAAAAATACTCATCTGAATTGCCTCCGATTTTGAACGTAATAAAAATTTTCCTAGAATTCCCTCGTGAATACATTCACTGCACGTTTTACTGCCTGCCGAATACCCATAGTGGCAGAGTAAGTGCAGACTTTGTTTACATATTGCATGTATTCCAGTAAAGTTGGACATTTTTCCAGCAAATCGTCATTTCTGCCTAAATTAATATTAAGCATAGTTACTAGTAGCTCTAGTTTTGGATTGCCTGTTTTACGCTGGTAGCAGTCAGATAATTTTAAAATCGGTCTGGTCAGTTCCATTAAAAAATATAATAAAGCAGGGTTCTGAAAACAGCACTGGCTTGGTGGAATACAGGGAACGATGCTTTAACATCATCTCTAATTCTCTGGCTATGTAAAATAGGTTACGGATTGGCATGTTGGGTGAGTAAGTTGACTGGTGTTCGCATAAATTCAAGGGAACACTCCACCACAAATGCCAGGTTTGTGTAGTGATTTCCGTGTTGTAAAGGCTTAAGAGTTTATCTTTTTCGCTGAAAATCCCTGCTTGTTTTTAAACTGATTTAAAGCATAGACTTTCTAAAATGAATGATAGAAATCAACATAGAAATTACTCAAAAATAACTGAAAATATGCTTTAAATAATTGTAGCAACAAATGGGTGGGGGGCAATGAAGAATTATAGGAAAAATATAAGTTATAAAAGGAAATGTAAGTAGAGTTTGACAGGATGTGCGGGGGAGAATAAAATATAAGGGAAAGAAAGTGCAAAATGTGTCACAAACATTGTCTAAGACAATATCACAGATACAGAAAAACAATTCTTTGGAGATGGAAAAATGGATCATTTGACGAAAGAGCAGCGTAGTAAAAATATGCGTCATATCAAAGGGAAGGATACAAAAATTGAAGTTACACTTCGAAAAGCGTTATGGCATAAGAGTTATCGTTATAGAAAAAATTATAAAAGGCTTCCAGGAAAACCAGATATTGTTTTGACTAAGTATAAGATTGTTATTTTCTGTGATGGGGAGTTCTTTCATGGAAAGGACTGGGAAGAACAAAAAATAAGGTTACAAAAGAGTAATAATAGTGAGTATTGGATTCAGAAGATTGAAAGGAACCGGAAGCACGATGATGAAATAGATAGGGAACTGTTTTTTCTGGGGTGGACTGTAATAAGGTTCTGGGGAAAGGATATATTGAACAATACGGAGGAGTGTGTGAGAGTAGTGGAGGAAGCGGTGTTTCAGACTAAGATAGGGGAATAGAAATCATTAATTGGTAATAGTAAAAAATAAGAACAATTAATAAATGGATATAAGGAGAAGAAGGTTGAAAAAGAATAGTAGAGGGTATCCATTCCCTTAATTGCATCACAACAAGACCATCTTGCGGTGGTCACTT
>CAKSBP010000086.1 GCA_934438135.1 uncultured Clostridium sp.
CACATCATCCCGCACGATTTTATTAGACAAATCTTCAAAAAATATTTCTGATTCTTCTTCATAAACATCCAATCCTGCTGCCCCGATTTTTTTTGACAACAATCCATCCAGTAAAGCTTCCGCATCAATTAAGGCACCACGGGAAGTATTAAGAATGTAAACTCCTTTCTTCATTTTTGCTATGGATTCTTTATTTATCATATGATAATTATCTTTTGTCAATGGACAATGAAGAGAAATAATATCCGCCTGTTCACAGATTTCATCAAAAGATACATAATGATAATCTACACCCTTTGCCGGATATGGATCATACATCAGCATATTCATGCCAAATCCGCTGCAGACATTAATAAAGGTACGTCCGATTTTTCCAGTTCCTACAATACCAATCGTCTTTCCATGCAAATCAAATCCAGTCAAATCATTTAAACTAAAGTTAAATTCTCTTGTTCTATTATATGCCTTATGGAATTTTCTGTTTAACATTAAGAGCATGCCCATCGTCGCTTCTGCAACCGCATAAGGAGAGTATGCCGGCACACGCACAATATGAAACTTACCAAAGGCATAATTTAAATCAATATTGTTATAGCCGGCACACCGCATGGCAATCAGTTTCACCCCTGCCTGCTCCAGAATTTTCAGCGTTTCCTGATCCAAGGTATCATTTACAAATGCACAGACTGCTTTGCTTCCCTGTGCCAGAAGTGCTGTATCAGAATTCAGCTTTGATTCATGAAACACAATATCAAGATCGTAATTATCTTTTAACTTTGCAAAATATTTCTTATCATATGGCTTTGTATTAAAGAAACTAATCGTTTTCATGCAGATCCATCCTTATTTTTTATTTTTAGGATCTGTATTTTGACATTTTTTATGCACTGATGGTATTTGTAATTATTTGAAACTGGCTTTTTTCAAGCGAATAAAAATAGATTTGTTCAGAAAGAATATCTTCATAAGGAACTTCCGTATCATTCACGTCAACTACCATTTTTCGTAAATCTTCCGGACAAATAAATTCATCATATGGAATTATGATAAATTCATGAATGCTGCTTGGAATAAGATACAAATCCTTTCCAACAGATTCGGCAAATTCTTTAAATGCTTCTTCATATAAAATAACCGCAGCACCATTTATTCCACGATTATTCGTCATGACATACATCTGTGTTTCGGACTCTATATTCTCATAGTTTTCCCTTAGTTCTTCAAACAGCTGGTCGTCTTCCTCGTTATCTTCCAAGTCAAAATACTCTCGGATTCTCTGCTTCATGTCTTCCTTAAACATCTGAAATAAAACCTCTTGCATAGGAAGTACAGACATCGGAAAAAGCCGTTTGGAATTCTCAAGACCATATCGCATCAGTTCATTCACCGACGTTTCCCAGTGTTCCATCAGTCTAATTGTCACAGGTATGGAACTTAATCCCGTATCTCCCAGGTGCACAATACAATGAAAAGTTACTGCCAAATCCAGAAATCTTATATAAGGAAGTCCATTTAATAGTTCCAGGTTCTTCTCATAATGAATCAGCCGGATAATAATATTTTCTTTCTGATTCTCAAAGGAAAATTCCATCTGAAATTCCCGGATTTCCTTAGTCTGCTTCGCTTTTTCATAGATTTCCTGTATCCGGGCATAAATCTCCTCCATCGGAATACCTGCTATGTACATCTCATAATATGGATTCAGATAAATATTCGGACTGATACTAGATTCCGGCTCTAGAATTGAAAGACCGGTCAGTTTCTTTCCATTATTCTTCATGACTTCATTTAACCTTACATGATACTCCTCCCCTAACTGTTCTTCAAAATAAGCTCTCACCTGTTCTAAAAACTCGTGATAATTCATGTTTCTTTTCCTTTCCGTCCTGCTTATTATGGAAATACCTGCATAACAAATAAACCACAAATTCTTCTATAAAACTTCCATGGAATAAAAAGAATATTATACTTGAACTGCTAGATAAATTAGAATTTCTCTTAGAAATAATAGACTGAAATACATGTTTTACAATGCAAGTATTTCCATCTGCTATTATATCAGATTCTTCCATTGTTTTCAAGTGATTTCTTAATACTGATAACAATCAGAACCTGACTTGGCAGGTAGAATGCCCACATAAGGAATGCTGCTATTTGAAAAAATATTTTTGAAATAGAAAGATTTATATAATTACCTGCATTTACAACTCCTACACATAGATCGCAAAAGAATAAGAGAGTCAGACCAGATAACAGCCAGAAATCTGTTTTTCGATAAAATAGAAGCACAAGATTTCCAATAGAACTGATTCCATAAAAAAGAAGTAAAACCACTAATATATTTCCAAAATACCAGCACAAAGCTACTGCTGCTGTGAATACAATGCGCACCACAAGATGCCTTCCCCATGCCTTACTAGTGCAGGTCAGATAACAAGACTGTACCAGACAGAAAAAAAACACTCCGATTTCATAATGCTCGTTTCGAATCAGCAGAAAATAATCTGCAGATAACGTAAACAACAGCGCCACTGTCTTTCGCAAATTCACATTTCTAACATTGCGATACTCCTTCTTTTCTGCAAGAATGACAGCATAGAAAAAACAGAGCAGAATGCCAGAATATTTTAAACATTCTGACATACCGCTTTGTATCCTATTCATATCCAGAATTAAAAAAATAAAGTAAATTAAAATTTCTGCTGTTAAAAAAAAGTTCAAGCCGTTCACCTATTTTCCCTGATTTTTTACGGAATCAAACACATCCTTTAAACTAAAATCGGAATCCATTCCACATTTTTTCAGTACTTCCAAAATACAATCAACCTGTTCTGCTGGAATTGGTTTACTGTACAAATATCCCTGTGCCTTATTACAGTTAACACCTTTTAAGAAATCTACCTGTTCCGCATTTTCAATACCTTCTGCAATCACATCCAAATCCAAGGTTTGAGCAAGAGAAATAATTGCAGAAACAATCTTCTTGTCCCTCCTGTTTTCCAAAACCGTATCCAGGAAACTTTTATCGATTTTTAAATGGTTTACAGGAAGATATTTCAGATAATTCATAGAAGAATAACCCGTTCCAAAATCATCCAAAGAAAACTGTACTCCTATTTCCTTTAATTTTTCAATTACTTCAATAGAATATTTAATATTCTCCAGGGCAATAGACTCCGTAATCTCCAATTCCAGATGATGTGCATCAATACAATTTTTCTTAATGGCATCTTCCACCATCTGTACCAGATTCACATCTTTAAACTGGCGGGCTGAAAGATTGACCGCCACATTAATATTTGTAAATCCTTTTTCATTCCATTTTCGAAGCTGACTGCACGCCTCATATAGTACCCATTTTCCAATCTCTACAATCTGACCTGTCTCTTCGGCCGCCTGAACAAATTTATTAGGTACAATCAATCCTTTTGTCGGATGTTTCCAACGAAGCAGTGCTTCAAATCCGGCAATCCGCTCCTCCTTCAAGTCGACCTGCGCCTGATAATATACAATAAATTCCTGATTTTGAATAGCCTTTCTTAATTCTGACTGTAGCTGCACTTTCATCATCAGGTTATAATTAAGGCTGGCATCATAAAAATAATACGTATTCTTCCCGATGGATTTTGCTGCGTACATGGCCGCATCTACATTTTTCATAACAATCTGTGTAGAATCTCCATCTTTTGGGATGAGAACTATTCCCATACTGAAGGTCATAAAAAATTCTCTGGCTGACAAGGTAAAAGGACGGCTGAATTCTTCATAGATTTTCTGAATTTTATTCTCGTAGGAACTTCGAGACTTTACATGCCTTGTACAAATGCTGAATTCATCCCCGCCAAACCGAGCAATAAAGTCCTCTTCTGTTAATGTTTTCTGAATTCGACCCGCCACATCGATTAAGAGTTCATCACCGTAAGAATGTCCCAAAATATCATTGATATTTTTAAAATTATCTAGATCAATGTACATAACAGCGGCAGTCTCATCTGTTTCTAGTTCACCAAGTAATTCATCCAGTTTTACCGAAAACGCTGTTCGGTTAGGGAGGTTTGTTACATAATCTGTATATGCCAGCTTCTTATTTCGTTCTTCACTTTTTTTTAGTTCTTCATATCTTCCGGCTAACTCCCGCTGGGTCATTTTAACCTGCTGATACGTTTCTCCCAGTTCCATATAGCTCTGCTCTAATTTTCTCTTTACATTGCGCAGTTCCTGCTCTGCATCACTTCGTTTTTTAAAATTAATGATAGCAAAAACACTTAAAAGCACGACAACAAACAATGCTATGAAAAGCTGTGAGAACATATCAATCGTGTCAAAAGCTAAATATACCCCCACTTTAATTTCCCCTTTTTTGAAATATTTACTCCCTATCCTATCATGTTTTACTATACATTTCCTTATTTTATCATAATAAAATGGCATCATCAACCATTTTAAGGTAAATATGGTTCTTTTTTCCTATATTTAATTATATCAACAAAAAAACTCTTCGCTTCCTCCACATTGTGAATAGGAAGCAAAGAGTTTTTTGAATTTTTATTTTAAACAATAATTATTTATTCGCTAAATATTCATCAATACCCTTAGCTGCTGCTTTACCAGCTCCCATAGCAAGAATTACAGTAGCTGCTCCTGTCACTGCATCACCACCAGCGAATACACCTTCTTTTGTTGTAGCACCATTTGCCTCATCAGCGATAATACATCTTCTCTGATTTGTTTCCAGACCTTCTGTTGTAGAAGAAATTAATGGATTAGGACTGGTACCAAGAGACATAATTACGGTGTCAACATCAACAACGTATTCAGAATCTGGAACTTCAACTGGTCTTCTTCTGCCAGATGCATCTGGTTCGCCAAGTTCCATTTTTATAACTTTAATACCTTTTACCCAGCCTTTTTCGTCTACTAAAATTTCCTTTGGATTTCTTAATAAATCGAAAATAATTCCTTCTTCTTTTGCATGATGTACTTCTTCTACTCTGGCAGGAAGTTCTGCTTCACTACGACGATAGATAACATGTACTTCTGCACCAAGACGAAGTGCTGTTCTGGCAGCATCCATAGCTACATTACCACCACCGACAACTGCAACTTTTTTACCGCCCACAATTGGTGTTGCATAATCATCTTTAAATGCTTTCATCAAATTAGAACGTGTCAGATATTCATTTGCGGAGAATACGCCGTTTGCATTTTCTCCAGGAATACCCATAAATCTAGGAAGACCTGCACCAGAACCAACAAACACTGCCTGGAATCCTTCTTCTTCCATTAACTCATCGATTGTTACGGATTTTCCAACAACTGTATTCGTCTCGATTTTAACTCCAAGAGCTTTTACATTCTCAACTTCCCCCTGAACGACGGTCTGCTTTGGAAGACGGAATTCTGGAATACCATAAGATAAAACACCGCCAGCTTCATGAAGTGCCTCGAAAATAGTTACTTCATAGCCAGCTTTTGCAAGATCACCTGCACAAGTTAAACCAGCAGGGCCAGAACCGATAACTGCAACTTTCTTGCCGTTTGTCTTTTCTGGAGCCTTTGGTGAAATGTGATTTTCTCTTGCCCAGTCAGCTGTGAAACGTTCCAGTTTACCAATAGAAACTGCGGCACCTTTGATACCACGAACACATTTGGACTCGCACTGGCTTTCCTGAGGACATACACGTCCACATACAGCAGGAAGTGCGGAATACTGGCTGATTACATGATATGCATCTTCAATATTTCCTTCTTTAATCTTAGAAATAAATCCTGGAATGTCAATGGATACCGGACATCCTTTCATACACTGTGCATTTTTACATCCCAAACATCTAGAAGCCTCTTCCATAGCTTCTTCCTTATTATATCCTAAACATACTTCCTCAAAATTCTTTGCACGTACCTGTGGATCCTGTTCTCTTACAGGTATTCTCTTTAATGCATCAACTGCCATAATAAAATCCCTATCCTTTCCCAATCATTCCTTAGTTACTGCATCCGCAGCCGCCGTTTTTATGTGTGTCACCTTCCTTGAGTTTGAGCACTGCTCTTCCCTCTTCCGTCTTGTACATCTGCTGTCTCTTCATTGATTCGTCGAAGTCTACTAAATGTCCGTCAAACTCAGGACCATCTACACAGGCAAATTTTACTTCTCCGCCTACTGTTAAACGACAGGCACCACACATACCAGTTCCATCTACCATAATAGGGTTCATGCTGACAATTGTCTTAATTCCTAATTCTTTGGTCAGAATACAGACAAATTTCATCATAATAACAGGTCCGATAGCTACTACTAAATCATAGTTTTTACCTTGGTTATTAATTAAATCTTTAATCTGGTCATTTACGTTTCCTTTGAAACCGTAAGAACTGTCATCTGTACAAACATATACATTGGCAGCCCACTGTTTCATGGCATCCTCTAAAATAATCAGGTCTTTATTTCTGGCGCCAATGATAACATCAACATCATAGCCGTTTTGTTTCATCCATTTTACCTGTGGATATACAGGCGCAGTTCCAACACCACCTGCTACGAATAATACATGTTTCTTCTTTAATACTTCTGGGTCTTCGTCGACTAACTCCGTTTTACATCCAAGTGGTCCAACGAAATCACGGAAGGAATCCCCTTCTTCATATGTAGCCATAATTTTAGTTGAAGCGCCGATTGCCTGGAATACGATGGTAACAGTCTCTGCTTCTCTATCATAATCACAAATCGTTAATGGAATTCTTTCACCCTTTTCATCCATTTTTACAATAACAAACTGTCCAGGAAAACATGCTTTTGCAACCCTAGGTGCTTTCACATCCATTAAATAGATGTTGTTCGCAAGATATTGTTTCTTTACTATTTTAAACATAACTTATCCTCCACTAAGTTTTTGTAGTACTTTTATTATAGTTTAATTTCCACTAAAAATCCATACCCTAATGGATATTTTGTCAATATAAGAAGATTGTGTATAAGAAAAGGGTAGATAGAAGTCAAAATTAACTCTGCTACAGCTCCCAGTCAATCTTCTCCACGGCAGCAAGACTTCCGTTCGTATACCGGCTGTCCAGACTCACATCCTTTCCAAACCACGCTGGTGGAACAAACGCATTGGCCGTCTCCTCGTCTGGAAACTCTACTTCCACAACTTTCAGTCCAGAAAGCTTTCCTTCGAAAATATCCAGCTCCGCCTTCAGACCATTTTCGAGTGGAACAATATAACGTATTTTCACAATTATATTATGATCTACCTTCTTCTTCAGATGCTCATAACCTTCCTTTCCAAGCGGCACTTCTATTTCATTTAAAACCTTTGCCGTCCGGTTTGCATCATCCGAAATCCCCTGTTTTGATTTATAAGTTAATATATATTCTTCATTGCTCTTTCGAATTCGAACCGTCGGTTTTTTGCACAAATACCCCTGTTCAATTACCTTTTTCTCATACTTGCTTAAATCTCCCGGCATTTCTTTCAATAAAAATTTTCTTTCGATTTCCATCTATTTCTTGTATGATATTTATATAAGCTAAATATCACATTTCCTTTCTTTTTTATTTGTGATTTATAATACATTCAGATG
>CAKSBP010000087.1 GCA_934438135.1 uncultured Clostridium sp.
AGACATGTTCAAACCAGTAAGCTTATTATACTGGTTGACATGTCTTTTTTAAATGCGTTGTTGAGTTGACGGTTACACAATTAATATGGAGGCGGGCTATTTTGTTGTGAAGAATAAGGAGGAATTGGTGACGAAGATTCCGAAGGAGACGCTGGAGTCAATTGGACTGTTTGGAAATATTCATTTGACAACGCCTTGCGTTCGGGAATGTCTGAAGCGGAAGATACCGATTTGTTATTTTTCCAATAATGGCTACTACTTTGGAAAGCTGGAACCACCAAGGAATACAAATATTTTCCGGTTGAAAAAGCAGATTCATATGACGGAGGATGTAGAGTTTACGCTGGGATTTGCTAAGAAGATTATTGATGCGAAGATTCACAATCAAGTGGTGCTGATGAAGCGTTATAATCGGACGGTGAAGGCGGAACTTGTGGACGAGGAAAAGGCAATGAAGGCGGCGCAGACGAGAGTGTCTGGCTGTAAGTCGATTGATCAGGTTATGGGGTATGAGGGCATTGCATCCAAAAATTATTTTCAGGGATTGGCGAAGCTGGTTGTTCCGGATTTTGCATTTGAGGGAAGGAACCGAATGCCGCCAAGAGATCCATTCAATGCCATGATTAGTTTTGGCTATACGGTTTTGATGGAAGAAATTTACGGTGAATTAGAAAATCATGGATTGACGCCGTTTGGAGGCTTTATGCATCAGGATAGGGAAAGACATCCGACGCTGGCTAGTGATTTGCTGGAAGAATGGCGGGCGGTAATTGTAGATGCAGTGGTGCTCAGCATGATTCAAGGACATGAAATTTCTTTATGTGATTTTACCAGAGAAGAAGAAAATGGTGGAGTTATTCTAAAGAAAGAAGCAAAACGGAAGTTTCTTGGAAAACTGGAAAACAAGATGCAGAGCGAAATGAATTATCTGTCTTATATTTCATCCAAAAGCAGTTTCCGCAAGGCGATTTGGCTGCAGATTGGTGAACTGGTGAAAGCAGTTGAAGCAGAAAATTTTAATCTGTATGAGCCAATTCGAATTCGGTAGGAGGTGACAGGGTGCTGACAGAGGAAGAGGAAGCATTGTTTGATACTGGCACGTTGGAGCGAAAGGTGAAATACCGGGTGCTGGTCATTTATGATATTGTAGATGATAAACGTAGAAATAAATTTGTAAAATTCTTATCCAGCTTTGGATTTCGTGTGCAGAAATCTGCATTTGAGGGAAGGCTGGATCGGTTATTATATCGACGGCTGTTAGATGGAATACCTGGCAGGATTGCAGCAGAGGATAATGTCAGAGTATATAAGTTGACAAATAATGGGGATGTGTTGAGCTGGGGTGGCTTGAATGAGGTCGTGCAGAATGATGTAATTATTTTGTAAATATACTTGATGTATTTGGGGCAAAATGATAAAATATAAATGTTGATTGAACTACTCAAATGGAAAATTCTTCAATTTTTGCCCCGCACCAGACTGGGAGCGGATTTGAAGCATGTTGGATGTGTTTTGCCAGTGGTAAAATCCGTGAAAAAGCGTTTGCCCCGCAAATGTGGTTTTCAGCCTAGTAATGGCAAGGGTTTCAGAGGGTAGTGTTTAAGTAATTAAATCCCCGTGAGGGGACGGAAACGTGCTGGAACGGTGCCCCACTGCATTCTTGTTTCCGTTTAAGTAATTAAATCCCCGTGAGGGGACGGAAACCCCTCAATATTCCCCATTATCGCGCAGACTGTTTTCTGTTTAAGTAATTAAATCCCCGTGAGGGGACGGAAACCTGTTAAAGGGGCAGGAAATGACAATTTGAACTATGAGTTTAAGTAATTAAATCCCCGTGAGGGGACGGAAACTCGTCTACAAGAGTTGTTCCAACATACGTTATAACGTTTAAGTAATTAAATCCCCGTGAGGGGACGGAAACAAACGTTTTATACCATGCCCACATGATAGTTTTATAGTTTAAGTAATTAAATCCCCGTGAGGGGACGGAAACCCTCAAACACCGTAGCTCACCTCCAATTCTCCATATACCGTTTAAGTAATTAAATCCCCGTGAGGGGACGGAAACCTTATGAAGGTTTATGGATTACCTACAACCTTGCTTTGTTTAAGTAATTAAATCCCCGTGAGGGGACGGAAACATGCACATTTCTCCTCTAAACTAAATTCATCTATATCGTTTAAGTAATTAAATCCCCATGAGGGGACGGAAACAGATTCTTAAGCTGTGCTTCCTCGTTCTTTTTATTTGTTTAAGTAATTAAATCCCCGTGAGGGGACGGAAACTATATGATGATTTTGATGACCATTTAGATATTGATGGGTTTAAGTAATTAAATCCCCGTGAGGGGACGGAAACTATAGTCCATATTCATGTAGTAAATATCTAATGAGTTTAAGTAATTAAATCCCCGTGAGGGGACGGAAACAATTTGATATCACCTCCTCCCATCTGGTCGGTTTTCAGTTTAAGTAATTAAATCCCCGTGAGGGGACGGAAACTATTATGTAGGCGTCTGCATCAGCACCCTTTGTTTCTGTTTAAGCAATTAAATCCCCGTGAGGGGACGGAAACTCAAAACCCCAGTTTCTTTGTAAGGCATAATAGTGCCGTTTAAGCAATTAAATCCCCGTGAGGGGACGGAAACGTGTATATTTATAAGCGTCTACGAACTTTTAAACGTTTAAGTAATTAGCTCCCCTCTGGGACAAAAATACGAAATCCCTAGTTTTCAAAAAATCTGAACGGATGATATTTAAACAGCATCTCTCAAAAGGGGACATTTTCAGCTCTTAATATTCATCCCTTATTAGTTATCTATAGGAAAACTAATCTCTTTCCCGTATCCTCTTTCTTGAACCAATAATAAAAATCTCCCCTCTTTCGTTGTATGTGCTATAATACCTTTGTTCAATAAATTAATAGGAGAATAATATGCACAAAAAATCACATAAAAAACATCTGATTAACATTGGGAAAACCTTGTCCATTCTCATATTAGAGTTCCTGACGGGGTATGCCTTTTCTCTGGCAGGACTGACAGAGATACATATTTTTACCGTATACGTATTAGGAATTCTTGTTACGGCTATTGTGACAGCCAGCATTAGCTGCAGTATGCTGTCTGTGTGCGGAATCTTTGTATTTAACTATTTTTTTGCGGAACCAATGTTTTCCTTTTATGCGTATCATATTGGATATCCGATTACATTTCTCATTCTCTTGGCTGCAGCGGTGATGACAGGAACTCTTGCCAGAAAAAATGAACAGCGGGCAAAGAAGCTTGCTCAGACAGCATATCGCAATCAGGTAGTTTTGGAGACAAGCCAGCTGCTTCAGAAGGCAAAATGTAAGCAGGATATTATTGAGGTTACGGCATATCGTCTGATGAAAATTCTGGATAAAAACATTCTTGTATTTCCTGAAGAACAGGGAAAACTTAGGAGTCCACAGATTTTTCTGATGGGAGAAAGAGATAAGTTATCTTTTTTGCTAAATGATACAGAGAAAGGAACTGCATTTTGGACATTTCTTCATAATAAATGTGCCGGTGCAGGTACTAATATGTATTCCAATGCGCAAGGAACATACCTGCCGATTCATACAGCTGCTCAAAGCTATGGTGTTATTGGGATTGATTTGGAAGGACAGGAATTTGCTTCGGATGAGACAAATCTGGTTTTGGGAGAGTGTGCTCTGGCTTTTGAGCGGGAATACTATAATGAAAGAAGAGAGGAAGCTGCGGTTCAGGCGAAGAATGAAAAACTCCGCTCGGATCTGCTGCGTTCCATTTCACATGATTTACGTACACCACTGACTGGCATTTCAGGAAATGCTGCATTACTTTCAGAGCAGGGAGAACTTCTTACAAAGGAGAAACGAAAGATGTTAAGTCAGAGCATATGGAATGATGCAACCTGGCTGATTAGCATGGTGGAAAATCTGCTGTCGATTACCAAATTGGAGGAAATCGAGAAGGACATAACGATGCAGCCAGAGCTTTTGGAAGATATTCTTCTGGATTCTGTGAATTATGCAAAAAAGCAACATCCGACACATCATTTCCTGCTGGAACCAGGGGATGAGGTTCAGATTGTACAATGCAATGCCCAGCTGATTTTACAGGTAATGCGGAATATTTTAGAAAATGCAGTAAAGTATACACCAGCAGGAACAAATGTAACAATACGGACAAAGCAGGATGAAGAACAGATTCTAGTGGAAGTTGCAGATGAAGGCAAGGGTGTTGCAGATGATGTTAAAATACATATTTTTGAAATGTTCTATACTACTGGTGACAGTGTGTGTGACAAAGGAAGAGGATTTGGAATTGGACTTGCTCTATGTAAGGCAATTATTGCAGCCCATGGTGGAGAGATTAGAGTAACAGATGCGGCTCCTCACGGAGCAGTATTTCAATTTTCATTAAAGAAAGCGAGGATTATCATACATGACGAAACAGAACCTTCTGATTGTGGAAGATGACAATTCGATTAAAAACTTAATTGTGACGGCAGTAGAAATGCAGGGATATGGCTGTGAAACTGCAGAAACTGGGGCACAGGCAGTTATGACGTCAGCTTCTAGAAAGCCGGATATCATGCTGCTGGATTTGGGGCTTCCAGATATGGATGGCATTGAGGTGATTCATAAAGTCAGATCCTGGTCGCGTATGCCGATTATTGTGATTACTGCAAGAAGTGAAGACAGTGATAAAATCGAAGCACTGGATGCGGGGGCGGATGATTATCTGACAAAGCCTTTTTCGGTGGATGAGCTGCTGGCTAGGATCCGTGTTGCTTTTCGGCGGCTTAGTTATTATGAATCGGATGGTTCGGCAGAATCCTCGGTCTTTGTAAATGGCTCTTTAAAAATAGACTATGCGGCAAGCTGTGTATATTTAGAGGAGACAGAAATTCATCTGACACCGATGGAGTATAAAATCCTATGCCTTTTGGCAAAAAATGCAGGCAAAGTATTAACACATACGTACATAACCAATAAAATATGGGGCAGTGCATTTGAAAGTGATTTGATATCGCTTCGTGTTTTTATGGCAGCTCTTCGTAAAAAAATTGAACCAGAACCAGATTCGGTAAAATTCATTCAGACCCATATTGGTGTTGGTTATCGAATGATTCATTTGTAAATCTTAATGTAATCTTAATATCAGAATAGAAACTCCAATACAATCTTCAGATTATTTTTCATATAATTATCCCAGGCTGGTGTATGCGGCCGGGGATTATTTTTTTGTGATAGAACTTTTATTAATTAAACGTAAGAGTTCCTATACCTATCTCATAAAAATAGTCCGTGGGGTATATATCAGCTTTAAAATATAGGAAAAATGGAGAAAAATCATGGATATAACAGTTTCTTATTTTCTATCACAGATGCAGCATTCACCTCTTCTTTTGATATCCGTACTTCTTACGCTGGGAGTAATTTTTGTGAATGGATGGACGGATGCACCAAATGCCATTGCAACCTGTGTAGTAACAAGATGCATGACGGATCGAGCAGCAGTGCTTATGGCAGCTGTATTTAATTTCCTGGGTGTTTTGTGTATGTCACTGGTGAATGTGACTGTTATGGCGACGATTAAAAACATGGTGAATTTTAATGGAGATAATCAAATGACAATGCGTGCGTTATGTGCGGCATTGACAGCCATTGTAGTCTGGGCAGTTGCGGCATGGTATTTTGGAATACCAACAAGTGAAAGCCATGCGTTGATTGCAGGACTGTCTGGTGGAGCTATTGCTCTACAAGGAGGAATTTCCGGTATTAACATGGGAGAATGGGCGAAAGTAATTTATGGACTTGGATTTTCAACCCTGCTTGGATTTATTATGGGTTACATAGTATGTAAATGTGTGGTGCAGTTGTGTCATAAAATGGAACGTGCGAAAACAAATCGATTTTTTACTGGGGCACAGATTGCTGGTGGAGCCGCTATGGCATTTATGCATGGGGCACAGGATGGGCAGAAGTTTATGGGAGTTCTTCTGTTGGGAGTTTATATGACGAATAATCAGGATATGTCCGCAGGAGCTGAACTTCCTATTTGGATGATGCTGCTTTGTTCCCTTGTAATGGGAGTTGGAACTGCGGTTGGTGGCAGGAAAATCATAAAATCAGTTGGAATGGATATGGTACGCCTGGAAAAATATCAGGGATTTTCAGCGGATTTGGCGGCCGCATGCTGTCTGCTGTTTTCTACTATTTTTGGTATTCCAGTCAGCACAACTCATACAAAGACCACAGCAGTAATGGGAGTTGGAGCAGTAAAGCGGCTGTCGGCAATTAATTTTAAAGTTGTGAAAGACATGGTTATGACCTGGATTCTTACCTTTCCAGGATGCGGGCTGATAGGATATTTTATGGCAAAGCTGTTTCCTAGATTGTAAGAGATAAAAAATGAATGTTATAAATGGAGGCAGAGTATGAAAAAGGATACATTTTATTTTAAAAATTTATATGATTGTGTGGAATGTTCCTATCGGGCGGCACAGTTTTTAGAAGAGACAGTAAGGGAATTTGACAAAAAAACCATACAGGACAAAATGAATGAAATGCATAAACTGGAGCAGACTGGTGATGCCAAAAAACATGAAATGATGGCGGCTCTTAATAAGGCATTTATTACGCCAGTCGAGCGGGAGGACTTAGTGGATTTAAGTGATAATCTGGATGATATTACAGATGCCATTGAAGAGGTGCTTCTGCAGATTTATATGTGTAATGTGGAGGAAATACGTGATGATGTGCTTCTGACTATTCATAGTCTGCTGGATTGCATTCGCTGCCTGCGGGATGTATTAAAGGAATTTCCTAATTTTAAAAATTCTTCTGCAATTACGGAGTGCATTATCAAGGTAAATGATTTAGAGGAACAGGGAGATGCATTATATATGGAAAATATGTACCGGCTGCATCAGGAAAATGATGTGCGTACGATCGTGATTTGGAGAACGATTTATGAGTGTATTGAAGCATGTTTTGATACCTGTGAACATACGGCGGATATTGTTGAAATGGTGATGATGAAGAATTCGTAAATGATCTCTCGGAATCTTGAGTGATTACTGCCAGCGTAGCTGGCATACGTACTTTGGTAAGTAAATATTATCTA
>CAKSBP010000088.1 GCA_934438135.1 uncultured Clostridium sp.
TGGTTTGTTTAGCTTGGTCGTTAAACATTTTACCATGACTGATGAAACTTCTCTATTTTTATTTACACAACTTATTGTACACTATCTCAAAGTACCTCTTAAAATAGTATTGAGATATTATCATACTACATATTTGTTATTTGGACATAGTCAAAAGTGATACATTAGGACTTTATCATAAATGAATCAGAAAACTGTCAACTAGTATGCAATAAACAGTTGACAGTTTTCTTGTTTTGTGCTATAACAAGTTTAACGAATTCGTTTTGAGGTGAATCAAATGAGTGTAAAAGAACAGACCCTAGCGGTATTAGAAGAACAAAAAGGTGATTACATATCAGGAGCAGAACTGGCAGAAAAGCTGTCTGTCAGCAGAAATGCAGTTTGGAAGGCCATTCAGGTGTTGAAAGAAGAAGGTTATGAAATCGCATCTGTAAAGAATAAAGGATATTCTCTTTCGATGGAAACAGATATCTTATCAGAACAGAGTATTAAGAAATATATAACTAAGTATGAAGATGTGTTTGATTTAGAAGTACGTAAGACGCTTACTTCTACGAATCGTATTGCAAAAGAAGCAGGAGCATCTGGGGAAAAAGAAGGGAAAGTCATAATTGCAGAGGAACAGACAGAAGGAAGAGGAAGGCTTGGAAGAAAATTTTTTTCTCCTTCTGGTTCAGGAATATATTTAAGTCTTCTGCTTCGTCCACAGATGGAGGTTAGTGAGGCACTGCTAGTTACAACAGCGGCTGCGGTAGCAGTGGCAGAAGCCATTGAGTTTGTGTCAGGTAGAAAGGCAGAGATTAAATGGGTGAATGATGTTTACTGTGATAATAAAAAGGTATGTGGAGTTTTAACAGAGGCATCCTTAGGATTAGAAAATGGAGGCGTGGAATATATTGTCCTTGGGATTGGAATTAATGTGAAACAGCCACAGGGAGGATTCCCTGATGAGATAAAGGATATTGCAACATCCGTTTATAAAGAAGCAGACGCAGATGTTCGCAGTAGGCTGATTGCAGAGGTGCTGGAACGGTTCTGGGCATACTATCAGCATATTCATGAGAAAACATTTTTACAGGAATACAAGCGTCGTTCTCTTCTGATTGGACGAGAGATACAAGTATTGTCTGGCGAACAGTCTGAGAAGGCCGTTGCACTTGAGATAAATGACAGCTGTCAGTTGAAGGTAAGGATGGAGGATGGAACGATTCGAATCCTATCATCTGGCGAAGTCAGCATTAAACTATAGGGAGAAAAAGAATATGGTAAAATCAAAATTTGCAGCAAGAGAACTAGTTTTGTGTTCCATGTTTGTGGCACTAATTGCAGTGGGAGCATTTATTAAAATTCCAATTCCAGTTGTTCCGTTTACTCTACAGTTTATGTTTACTATGCTTGCCGGACTGCTTTTGGGCGGCAGGCTTGGTGCCATAAGCGTGCTTGGTTACATTATTTTAGGCTTGGCTGGTATGCCGATTTTTACAGAAGGAGGCGGAATCAGTTATTTGCTCAAACCAAGTTTTGGGTATATTATCGGGTTCTGTATTGCAAGTTATGTGGCTGGGAAAATTGCCAATCAAGTAGAAATGCCCTCTTTAAAGCGTCTGCTTACGGCAAATTTTACCGGGCTTGTGATTGTATACACAATGGGAATGTTATATTATTACATAATATGTAATTTTGTGATAAACACGCCGATCGGATTGATTCCGTTATTTGTGTACTGCTTTATGCTTGCTGTTCCTGGTGATATTTTTTTGTGTATTTTTAGTGCATATTTGGCACGAAGAATTATTCCAGTCCGGAAACGAATCTTTGATTAATACTGCTCACACTATATGGGAAGAAGCAGAAATGGAGGAAGGATATTATGACAAATATAAGTAACTTTAAGGAAAAAGTATTAAATCATGAGCTGCTTACGAGAGAAGAAGCAATGCAGCTGGTGGATGCACCTCTGAAAGAACTTTGTACAGCAGCAAATGAAATCCGGAAACAATTTTGTGGAGATGCATTTGATATCTGTACAATTATTAACGGAAAAAGCGGAAAATGTTCGGAAAATTGCAAGTATTGTGCACAGTCTGCATTTTATGATACGGAGACAGAAACGTATCCGCTTCTACCTACAGAAAAAATGCTGGAGCAGGCAAAATACAATGACGAAAGAGGTGTGCTTCGTTATTCCATTGTTACCTCTGGAAGAAAACTTTCTGATAAGGAGATAGATCAAGTTTGTGAAAGTGTTCGTGAAATTCGGAAGCAGACGAATATTTCTGTATGTGGATCTTTTGGACTTTTGGAAGAAAAGCAGTTTGCAAAATTAAAAGATGCCGGTGTGGTAAGAGTACATAATAATTTAGAGACATCCCGCAGAAACTTTCCAAATATCTGCACTACTCATACGATAGAAGATAAAATTCAGGCGATTGAGGCGGCCAAACGTGCTGGACTTAACGTGTGCAGCGGTGGAATTATGGGACTTGGAGAAACCATGGAAGACCGGATTGATATGGTTATTACGATTCGTGAATTGGGAGTACGTTCTATTCCGGTTAATATGTTAAATCCGATTCCAGGAACACCATATGAAAAAAATCCACTTTTGACCAATGATGATATGTGTAGAATTGTGGCTATTTTCCGTTTCCTTGTACCAAATGCATCCATTCGTCTGGCAGGTGGAAGAGGACTGCTTCCAGATAAGGGAAGAGCATGTTTTCAGTCGGGAGCCAATGCAGCAATTTCAGGTGACATGCTTACAACATCTGGAATTACCATTGAAACAGATATGAAATTACTAAAGGAATTAGGATATAAGCCAGTATTATGGAATGAGTAAATAAGTTTTTAAACTGTCTAATACTTTCATCTTTTTATATAGTCAATCTAAAAATACACAGTACAGATAAGATGGGTATAATTATTATAGAATATTATGTCATAATCACTGAAAAGTACAATCTTTTGTTGACAAAAAAAATGAAAAATATATAATTTAAGTATAAGCTAAAGACGTAATCATCCCATTCATTTTAAGGATTTGAAAGGAGGAGTTGACATTATGTAGTATTAATATTATACAGTATTAGTGACAACATTCTAAAAAGATTATATCTGTCAAGAGTTACACATCTAAGGTTGACACACTGGTTCTTGTTTTTGAGAATAGAACAAGTGATTAACAATCATCTGTACAAGAAATTTCGTGCATTTCCATTATATGATTTTACTTAACCTATTATTAATTCATTGTTTTAAGGAAAAATAATTATTATTAATATATAGATTGTTTTTAAATTACTACGCTTAAAGACATCCAGGGAACAAATAAGTTCATTAGTTGATGACATTTGTATTTTTACTATAAGATAAAAAAATGTTACGCGAGAGGTGTTAATATGCGAAATGTATTAAGTGAATTATGGAAAAGAAATAGTGATATTTATGGGGATAAAATTATGTTATCCGATATAACAAGTGAACAAAACTATACATATAGGGAATTCTTTAATCAGGCAGAACAGCTTGCAAAAGGCCTGATTGGTTATGGAATAAAGAAAGGCGAACATATAGGACTGTTATCAAGAAATAGTGCTGAATGGTTGTTAGTATTTGCTGCAACTACTGAAATTGGATGTGTGCTGACTATGCTGAATACAGCATTAGGCGAACAGGAATTAATTTCGTCTATGAAACATGCTGATGTAAAATATTTATTTGCAGAAGAAGAAATGCTTCAATTGTTAAATGAGGATAAGTCTGAAGACTTTGAATTATTAGAAGATATTACAGAGAAGACTGGAAATGTTACACAAGATATCTTTTTATTAGATAGTTATAATTTTGGATATGAGCATCATATTGATTATATTTATGAATATGGACGATTCACCAGTATGCTTAATTTGAAACAGAGAAAGGAACAGGTTGAAGAATCCGATGTTGCAACGATCCAGTTTACTTCAGGAACGACAGGTAATCCAAAAGCTGTACAGCTTACACAGAAAGGTATTGTAAAAGATGAAACTCGAAATGCAGCTTATTTTGGTTATAGCAGTGATGATAAAATGGTATTAGGAACTCCTCTGTTTCATATTTTGGGATATGCGGCATGTTTTATACCAATCGTTTTATCTGGTGCGAGATTGTATATAATGAGAAAGTTTAGTACGACAAAGACATTACAGACGATTGAACAGGAAAAATGTACTGCTTTTTGTGGGGTTCCTACGCTATACCAGTTTTTATGTGAAAAAAGCAGTAACTTTCAGATTTCATCGCTTAGGTTCGGAATTGTAGCTGGTGCATTGTGCAGTGAAGATTTAGTAAAAAAAATTTTTACTTCATTAAGAATACGGAGATTGGAAAATTATTACGGACAAACGGAAACGTTAACAGTTGGGGCAGCCTCTTTTTTGAAGAATGAGAAAGTATACAATAAGGGATTTAAAATGATGGACGGTATCAATTTTAAAATTCTGGATCTGCATACTCGCAAATCTGTAAAGTCTGGAAAACAAGGAGAATTAATTATACAATCTGATTCTGCTATGCCAGGATACTATAAAAATGATGAGGCAACCAAGAAGACAATTAAGGATGGTTGGCTCTATACTGGAGACCTTGCAGTGATGGATGAGAATGGGCTGGTATATGTAAAAGGACGTATGGGAGATACGATTATTCGTGGTGGTGAAAATATCTCTGCTACAGAGGTTGAAAATCAGATAATGCGTCATCCAATGGTTAAGACTGCTGCAGTTCTTGGTGTTCCGGATAAAATATATGGACAGGAAGTCTGTGCATTTGTAATGCTGCATAATGGAGAAAAAATGTCAAAAGAGGAACTTCTTGAGTTTTTGAAAGAAAACTCTGGAAATAAGATTCCAAAGTTTGTTCATTTTGTAAGAGAATTTCCGTATACAGCTAGCGGGAAAGTACAGAAGTTTAAATTACTTGAAATGTCAAAAATATAATGGTTAGAAAAGGTAATTAAAGAGTAACTTTAGTTACCTTTTCTAATGTAATTTGATATAGGTTATGTGCAGTTATTTAAGTTTTATATCAATAGAAATAGAGGCTATGGAGAAAACCTTGGAAAATATATTTTAGTTCCAAGGGTATTTTTTTATTAGTAATATTCACGAAATGAAAATTAAAAATAAAAAAGTACACAATGAGTTGACAATCAAAGCAAGCAATGATATGATAAAGAGTACACAAAACGTGTGCTCTTCTTATGCGGTTTCTAAATTTAAGAAAGGAGAATAATATGAAATTAAGATGAATTGTTCTATTGTAGAAAAAAGCATTAGATAATTACCATTCACTGCAGAAAAAGCAGCACCGCATTCTTAGGAAGGATTAAATCTCGGTGATATAAAGTAAAAAAGATAGAATAAGTATAGTTAAAAAGTACACGATATGTGAATGCTTGAAGAAAAATATACATTCAATAAAGATGAAAAACGTAAACAGGAGGAAATGGCATGGAAAAAAATACATTAGGGTACTTATGGAGAGAGGTTTGTGATAAATATTCGGAGAATCAAATGATTTGCGATATAAGTAAATCAAGGAAATGTACGTATGGGCAGTTTTATCGAGAAGTGGAATATCTGGCAAAAGGACTGATGGGACTTGGAATTGAGAAAGGAGAGCACATTGGTCTTTTGGCTGAAAATAGTTTGGAATGGCTGAAAATATTTGCTGCTGTCACAGAAATTGGAGGAGTACTGACAATGTTTAATACTTCTTTAGGAAGAGAACAGATATTGTCAGATATTAACTTTTCGGATGTTACATACTTGTTTACTGATAGGAATATGATAGAAAAGCTTAATAAAAGACAAACTTCTCTAAAGGATGGTGTTTCTATCATAGAAAAAGAAGAAAAAAAAATTAAGGATATATTTATCATCGATTCGGATGAGAAGTCCGGCTATATGGAAAGTATATGCAATGTAATCGTCAGGGATAATGATTTATCTGCAAGAAAAAATGAAATTAAAGAGGAGAATATTGCCACTATACAATTTACATCTGGTACAACAGGAGTACCCAAAGCTGTACAGTTATCTCATGGCGCAATTGTTAAAGACGAACGAAGAAATGCTGCTTATTTCTCTTATTCAACTGAAGAAAAAATGTTATTAACAACACCACTGTTTCATGTTTTAGGTTTTACGGCGTGTGCACTTCCTATCTTTATTTGTGGAGCATCATTATATCTTCTTCAGAAGTATAGTACTACAAAAGTTATAGAGACTATTAAAAAGGAAAAGTGTAGTGCTATTTGTGGTGTTCCTACTATTTATAAATTTTTATGCAATAAATGTAGAGAAAATCAGGTTTCAAGCTTGCATTTTGCTTTAATAGCAGGTTCTTTTTGTTCTATAGAATTAATTCAGAATATTTTCTGTAAATTAGGAATAAAAAGACTGGAAAACTATTATGGACAATCAGAAACAATTACTATAGCTGCTGCTTCCTATTCACCATTTAATAGTGGAAAAGAAAAAGGATTTTATATTATGGATGGAATAGAGTATAAAATAACAGATCGAAAGCACAAAAAGATATTAGAACCAGGAGTTCAGGGGGAACTTGCTATTCGCTCGGAAACTGTTATGACAGGATATTACAAAAATGATTTCGTTACAAACAAAACGATTCAGAATGGATGGGTTTATACAGGGGATATTGCTGTAGCTGATTCGACAGGAAAAATTTATATTAAAGGACGTATGAGAGATACAATTATTCGTGGTGGAGAAAATATATCAGCTATGGAAGTGGAAGAACAAATTAGGTGTTATCCTATGGTAAAGGCTGTAACAGTGACAGGAATACCGGATGCAGTCTATGGACAGGAAGTATGTGCATTTATTATTCCCAAGGAAAAACAATCATTTACTATAGAGGATTTGGCAGCTTATTTATGGAATAAAAAAGGGTATAAAATTCCTAAATATATTTATTTTGTAGATAAATTTCCCTGTACAGTAAGTGGAAAAATTCAAAAATATAAATTAGTTCAAAACTATATTAAAAAAGAAGAATGATCTCTCGGAATCTTGAGTGATCATGCCTGCAAAACACTGGCATTGCACATTGAAAAGTAAATATTAT
>CAKSBP010000089.1 GCA_934438135.1 uncultured Clostridium sp.
GCCCCAGACATACTAGACATCGATACCGAAGGTATGGATTATGACCTGTTATCCGTTCTGGATACAAAGAAATATCCAATAAAAATTCTTTGCATTGAAACAGAACCCGGCCAGCGCCTGAGAAAACTTGTTTCAGAAAAAGGTTATGTACATTTTCAGACGACTACAGAAAATCTAATCTATGTAAGAAAAGAGGAAATGGAAAAATTAGTTGTTAAATGAAAATTGATATAGGTGTATTGTGTTTTATAAAAAATCCGTACCTCTTTTCGATAAACTGGGATTTGTAGAATAAAGGTGCGGAGTAGTGTATTTATAATTTAAATCGTTAAACTTCTAATCTGTTCGTAAGGGTAAACTTAACCACGCATTTAAATAAGACATCCCAGACAGTATAATAAAATTACTGTTCTGATGATGTCTTTTTGTTTTTACAGTATTCTGGTATCTGATCTGACCACGGCAACAGGTTTTTCGTCTGCAAGTCCTCTGCCAGCTGTATCTGTTCAAAGACATATTTCAGATACGGCAGCGGTTTCCGTTCATTGGTGATTGCTGTCTGGATGACACTATAAATGATGGATGATGCACTTGCTCCATTCGGAGTATTCGAGAACAGCCAGTTTTTTCTTCCAATTACAAACGGCTTAACCGCCTGTTCTGCAAGATTGTTGCTCAGCTGAATTCGTGCGTCTTTTAGAAAGCTGCACAGATATTCCTTCTGGTTTTGGGCATAGGTAACAGCCTTCCCAAGAAGACTCTGTGGCAAGGTTTTCTATGCCAGGCAGCCGATCCCCAGTCATTTAAACTCATTTCCCCTGTCTGTATGAAATATTTCAATGTCTTTCAGACTTCCTTCTACCTTCATAAAGGCATCATAAACAAGATTTGCATTTTTGTTCTTTCCAGCTGAATATCCTATGATTTCTCGATTCGCCAGATTCAGCAATATACATAGTTCCATTTGTTTTGGACTTTTACGTAGGTCAGGTCACTTATTACCACTTCCAGATGCTTACGGTTATCAAATTTTAGCAAGACGAAATTTAGATAAGTGATTGTGGATGCCGAATCACTACCTTTTTTCCTGTAAGCTTCTCCAAAAAGATCTGTGTAAGCTCTCTCTCCGCAACTCTTGAAAATTGATATATTACCGCCTTATATCTGTCTAAATCTCCATGATTTATTCTTGTCCATAAGTTTGGCATGTAACGTACAATAATTGATAAAGTGTATAATATCATAACTGCATAGATATCCCACTCACTTGAAAGACCGAGTACTGGTGCCATTATCATACTAACACTTAATCCTTTATGCATATTATATTCTTCAAAATACTTTCCATCTTTATGTGTTTGGACAAATACTTTCCAACCTTTTGAATCTGAAAACTTATCTTTGTATGGACCAATTAACAAAGCCTTTTCTAATAATTCGTTCACAAGACTCTCGTTTGCACGCCCAGTTTCATCTATCAAGTTTACATAGTTTCCAAAAAACTTACGTTTATAATAAGTTGGTTTACCATGCAGACTTGTAGAACTCATTGACATATCATAAGAAGGAAACATATATCTTGGCTTAAACTTCTCATCAATCTCCAAGAGTATGTTTTCCAGTTCTGGTATGCTATATAAAAGTGTATTCAACGATATATAAAATTCATTTGATTTTTCAACTTTTTTTCTTGTATCAGGAAATCTGGATACATCAATTTTACGATGTTCAAGCCATGCAGGGAATAATCCTCTTTTCATAATTCCAACATAATAATCATTCAGCCCATCTTCTGCCTCTCCCAGTGTAATCATTCCATGTCCGTTTTTGGTTATTGCTTCTATTTCAGACAATTTGGAGTATTCATTACCACTAATCAACATCTCCGCTTCCATCAAAGCAATGGTGCCATAATATAAATTTAACATTCTTTGCGTGAGATTTTCTGTTGCAGCACTGTCATAGTAATCAATTGCATTTTGCACTAGAAACGATACCCCTTCAGCTTTTTGTTGCTTTATTTGTTGCGAATAATCAACTCCATTTTTTCTTGCATGATACTCCACATTCTTATAAACTACAGATTTGCTAGTGAGTGCCCTTAATTGCGTGTATATTTGTTCTAACGGATTTTCTTCTACAATGAATATTTTATCTCTCTCCGATTTAGAGTTACACTTATTGGGTGCTTTTTCAATATCATATCCTTCATTAGAAATACCATGAAATTCTAAATTCCAATCTGTTATAACGAATAAAAACTCTTCGGATGGAATGACCGGAATCGTACATCCATCACTAAAATAATTTTTCTCTTTATAATCACGTCCGTAAATAAAAATAATCTCTACTTCTTTTGATAAGGATTGGTAAACTTCACGTCCTGTAGACTGTGAATACAGAATTGCATATTTATGTGAAACAGAATCCTTTTTCACTTCACAAACAACATAACTATTTCTGTCTCGAACATAAAGAAGTTCTAAACTCCATCCTAGCTTATCTGTTATAGTTTTCATAGATTTTAGTGCATTCTTCTCAATTATATCAGTTCTGACATTTCCTTCCATATATAATCACTCGCAATCTTTCTTATTTATTAATGGCACAGTTATAATGTACTCACCCATCCTTTAAGAGCAAGTATGTAAAATCTTGTACATCAGTGTTTAGTTTGATTCTGATATTATATTCGCAACTGCCCAATCAAGTTTGATACATTGGTAGTAAATATACTCTATACTTCCATTAATTTTTTGATGGTTTTTCTTTGGCCTAGAATGAAGATGGGCTATTTGCTATTTTTACCAATTAAACTCTTTAGTTAGTCAAAGAATTATACAACTATTGATTACCAAAATTAAAAACTTCTTTTTCTCTAATCAAGTCAATTCGCATAATTTTTTCTATTTTTTCTGGTCTTTTTGCAATCTCTTTCTCAGCCTCTTCTAGTAAGTAGTCATCTGTAAGTGATTGTGAACGAATGTAATGAACATTCCTCATGGAATGATCTTGTACCATTTCTACCCAGATACACACTAAGCAATCTTTATTAAAATCAATTTCTATCCTCTCTGTTGTATCCAAACTATAATATTCCATTGGTGAAAAATTATTGTATTGCCGTAAATATTCATCAATTAACGTAAGAAAACCTGATTGAAGAAATTTAGAGAAATTCAATCTGCATACAATTGGGTATGTATTGGCAGTGTGTACTAATTTATTTTCTTGCCAGAAAAACTGCGTAACAGATGTATCTTCAAAACATCTAATATCCAATTTATTTTTTGCATATGGATTATGAAATAGAAATAGTCCGTCGGTCAAAAGTTCTGGAGAATCCACATCAACATGATGTAGTTTATAGGGAATTTTTGTGTCTTCATAATCTCTTCTCAACTCGTATACCTCATTCATTGATAAAAAACCCTCTGATTTTGCTAAAGCAGTTAATTTCCCTAGTGTTGTTGTACACGAATATAGAATTGCTGATATTTCGCTGTATTTATCAGAATTAAATAAACCTACTGGTATATTGGAATTCGTTCCAGGTTTCGGTATCTCACTAACTAAAACATAATCATTTATCTCTGGATTATAATACATTCCGTACAGTAAAGTCATCATTGGGTATATGAATTCACGTCCATAGTTTACTTGACTATATGAGGACATGGCAATAACAAACGGAACATCCTCTTTGACCCAGTTACATTTTGAATACCCATCTTCATGTTTTTTCATTTTGTAAGTTATTGCATTTGACTGCCTTACAATTGCCTCATTCTGGATTTCAAAAAAATCTTCCTGATTTTTTGGGGGGAATAAACATATCCATTAAATCTTCTAGCCCTCTGTCTGATTCAGGCCTACCTTGACTTTTTACATTTGCAACTACAGCTTCCACGTTAAATTCATATGGTTCTTTTATCATAAAATCTGGTCTATTATGATTCTGGTCTAAAACAAATCCGGCTTCTTTAAAGCAAGCATAAAGATAGAATTCCCAAAAACTTGCATGAAAAGTCTTCTGGAATTCTTGAACCATTTTATGATCTCTATCTATTAAACCTTCAACCCAACGTTGAAGAATTTCTCTTTCGCCTTGACCGTATGGATCTTCTTTTAGAAACTTAAATTTTGGATGTAATTGTTCTTCACTAACTTTCTTTAACGACTCAAATAAATTCATATCATTTTTCCTTCCTTTCTAAAAAAATTATATTCCCATATTGTGTTTTTATCAAGCAATTATAAGTCTTATATGTTTATGCCTGGTTAATTGTTATACGAGAATGAGCTGCTCCATACAGATGAAACTAATTTTAAATGTACTTTGGCAATATAAGAAGAACTATTATGTATCATGTATTTGAATTTCTCTTTCTACTTTCTCCTCCCCTTTTCAACAATATCTCTTTTCACCCCGTAGATACGGCTTTTTTCCACTTTCACTTCGCCCGACATTTTCAAATGTACTGGCTTATTCATTATAATTATACTTCTATGTATATGTAAAATCATTCTCCTTTCCTCCGAAACATAAAAGAATCGACACCATATACCAAATATCCAAGTATTACAAAAATAACCGTTATCTCCCACAATGTCATCAAAACATGTTTCATTCCATATTTTTCAATATCAATAAAGTCATACGGATATTTTGAAGCAGTTCCACCTACCAGCCCATTTTCATAATTTGCAGCTAAAATAGCAATTGCAAAATAAATGTATGGAACAATAATCCATATGAATGGATAATATTTCTTTATGCTTCCTTTTGTATCGAAAATCAGCCAGTCTCCAATGGTTAAAATAGGAACCAAATAGTGAAGTCCCAATCCTGCAATATGGTACCAGCTATCAAAGGCAAAGCCAGTCTTTAGGATAAAATGAGCAACCAAGAAAGTTAATGTAATACACATTGTAATAACCCATTTTATAATTGGACACCATGTTTTTTCTAACCCCTTTTCTCCTGCTGTGAACAAAACTATAATTTCAACCGTAAAATATAGAATGCACCAAATATTACTCTGTGATGTAAAATAACCTATTTTATATTCTAAAAATCTACCGTTTAGAATCCCAAAATCCGCACATAAGAAAAATACACCCCAAAAAATAATCAAAAACTTATAGATAATACTTAATTTGTACCAGCTGGTTCTTAAGTTTACAGGTGCACACTCTCTTTTCCTTTCAATGATTCTCCTGCCATTTAAATGCTTCATAAACATGCTCATCTGCACCCCTCTTTTTATTTATTGCATCAATAGGTATAAGTCAGTTCCGATTCCAGATACCTTTTTTATTATATTCTCTTACACTTTGTAATTTCACACGAAAATAGTAAAACTTGAAATACTATTGTAGAATATGTTATGATACAGTCCTACAAATAATTTAAGAGAGGAACCTACCATGATAAAAGTAACAAACCTATCCTACGGTTTCCCGCAGAAAGATTTATATGATAAAATTTCATTTTCGCTGGAAAACGGGGATCACTGTGCATTTATTGGAACCAGCGGAACGGGAAAAAGTACTTTAGCAGATATTCTAATGAATCCAGAGGAATATCTGTACGATGGAAAAATTGAAATTGAGCCAAACTGCAAAATCGGGTATGTAAGCCAGTTTGCACAGATAGATGAAGATGAAAAGGAAGACGTAACTGTATTCAACTATCTTTCAGAAACTTTTGTAAAACTACAGGATAAAATTACAGAAATCTGTGAAGTTATGGGGACTGCTTCTGACCTGGATGCCCTCATGGAAAAATATCAGCAGGTTCTGGAAACGTTCGAAGCTATGGATGGTGACAACTATGAAACGAATATTATGAAGAAATTAAGCGTTGCAAATCTGGAGAAACATGCAGATTTACCAATCGCTAAATTAAGTGGCGGAGAATTCAAGCTTCTTCAAGTTATTCGGGAAATGCTGTCTGCTCCAAATGTATTGATTATGGATGAACCTGACGTGTTCCTTGATTTTGAACATTTAAATTCCTTGAGAAACCTGATTAAATCTCATAAAGGAATCTTGCTTGTAATTACCCACAACCGCTATCTTCTGAATCATTGTTTCAATAAAATTATTCATTTAGAAAACAAAGAACTTCAGGAATTTACTGGAAGTTATATTGAGTATAACTTTATGCTTCTTCAGAATAAAATCGAACTTCAAGAGCAGTCCGTAGCAGATACACTGGAAATTCAGAGAAACCAGGACATTGTAAACCGCATGCGTAAAGACGCAACGATTCATACCAGCGCAGCTAAAGGACGTTCTCTCCATGCGAGAGTTTCTTTATTAGAGCGTCTGGAAGCCCGCAGAGTCAAAGAACCGTTTGTGGATATTAAACAGCCGGAAATCAAGCTGGTAAATCAGAACGAAATTGAAGAAATAACTGCTATTAAAGTAAGCGATTACAGCATTGGATTTGTACATCCTCTTCTGGAACATGTAAGCTTTGAAATCAAATCTACCGATAAGGTAGCATTAATTGGTGCCAACGGTACAGGAAAAACCACTCTGTTAAAGGCAATTTACGATCATACAGACAATGCCGTTGAAATTGGTGAAGGCGTTGAAATGGCATTTTTATCTCAAAATCAGAGTCAGATGTTAAACGAATCCAATAGTGTTTTAAATGAATTTCTGGATGCTGGATTTGAAAATAAAGATGCTGTTCTGGCCCATTTAACTGCCTATGGACTGGAAGAAGAACATCTGACACAGAAAATTGCTTCTCTGTCTGGTGGGGAGAAAAACCTGCTTCAACTGGCGAAGGTTTCCATAAGTAATGCTAATCTTCTGCTTCTGGATGAACCGACCAGCCATCTGGATACGTATGCACAGGCAGCACTAGAGCAGGCAATGACAGACTATAATGG
>CAKSBP010000090.1 GCA_934438135.1 uncultured Clostridium sp.
ATATACTTCCTTGTTATCTAGGCGTATTAGGGACTTTCACCCGTTAGAGTGCGCCCATGGCGCGCAAACTCAAAAAAGAGTCCAATACAAAAATTTCTGTATTGGACTCTTTTTCTTCGAGCAAAGAAACTTACTTCTTCTTTCTTCCTATTACTCTCTCATACCCCTCAGGCATCTTTGGTTGGTAAAACAGACCGCAGAAGAATTCATCTTCCTTCTTTAACTGTTTTTCTGCCATGCTTTTTACTGCCTTATTCATTATACCCTTCATACTATCACCTCTTTTGTATAATTAAACCTCCATAGAAACCGTATTATCAAAAACCGCTTTAATCACAAATTCTCCTGGATTAAACCGTACTGCCATATGCCCATGGTTTCGTTCCACTGCATTACGAATCTTCTGAATTCCAAATTTTTGATAAATCCTGTCCATATTACTTAATGTACTGTCCTTTTCTCCTGTCGCTTCTTCTTTCATCATCATAGAATTGCGACATACTATTTCGATCATGCCATCTCGTTCTACCACCTCAAAGAAGATGTTTCGTTTCTCCCCATCTGAAACCTTTTCACATACTTCTATCGCATGTTCAAACATAGAATTCACAATACAGCTTAAATCTCCAGTCGCTACTGGAATATCCTGAACTTCAATCTGAAAATTCACATCTATCTTTCTTTTTTCCGCCTTTAATTTCTGTTCAAAAATCAAGACTGCCAAAAGTGTATTCTCCAATTCATATACATTATCTTTTAACATAATGTTGGACAGAAGATTTTCAATATATTGTTCCGCCTTTTCCACCTGGTTCTGTTTCAGCAGAAGCAAAATAGAACACAGATTAGATTTCATGTGCTGCTGCACTCCCTTAACCTCGTCTGCATAATCAGTAATATTGCCATACAAAGAAAGCTGCGCTTTGATAAATTCAATGGTCTCTTTATCCTTAAGCTCCTTTTTCCGCTTCCGGTACAATATCAACCCGATGTAACCAAGCAGACTGATTTCCAGTATCAGCTGCAAAGAAACCATTGCGTTAAAAAAATGGATTCTTTCTTCACTCTTCAAATGACTGTAAAACAAATAACAGATCGGCATTATAGAAACCAGACTTAATAAAATCATAGGTGCCAGTTCCCTTATACATATGAATCTGTATTTCTTTTTTAATGCTACAATTACAAAAGCATAAACAATCATATCTGCAATCTTAACACTGGCTAAGATTATGAGATTGGCAAAGCCAAAGGATGCTATGCTTTCAAATGGAAGCTGTATAACCCTTAGGCATACAAACTCTGCTATATGCTCAATCATTGAAGTCAAAACAAATATTACTGATAAAACTGCTATTTTTAATTGAAAGTCTCCATCAAATAATACAATCGAATATCCCAGAATTAATCCTAATATAAGAAACATCAGACCCATGCCTGCTGGTGCATTTCCAAGAAATGCCATAGCCTGCTTCACCATCATAATTATGTATAAGAAAGAAAACGCCCCTATATAATACCACTTATTCTCCTTCTTCTTTCCAAATACCGAGAAAAACAAAATTCCCCATAGTATTGGATCGACTGCATAGACCAGCATGTACAGTATTGTAATGAATAGTCTTTGCATAACGTTCCCCCTTTTGTTGTTTTTCGTCATTTTATATGATTTTATTATAACATATCTCATTTTTTTATGCAATATAAATATATACATAAAAAGTGCCAGAAGAAATTAATTGATTTTTCTGACACTTTTTGTCCTTTATTCTATTCTAATTTCCAAATCTTCCTGATAGGACTTACTCATCTTCTTTCGAGCTTTCCGGACAGCTACTGAATCGAACAAAATAGAAAAATCATAGTCCTCTGGATACAGTTCCTCTGCTGGTACATGAAGTTTCAGCCTTGTATGGTTTACCACTTTCTTTTCCTTCTGTAACTGCACCACCAGACGTCCCATATTATCAGCTTCTTTTGCAACAATACCAAGTTTTCTCTCTGGATATACCATAACACAGTCGCCCCGATGGAATTTATTCTGTGCATGGAATACTGCTTTCGGCTTCTTTATCTTATGAAGCTGCTGACTGCAGCTAGGTTTCTCTTTCTCCAGTTCTTTTACTGCCGGCATGCTTTCTATCATTTCAGATGCCTGTTTTTCCCCATAAGCTTCTACTGCTGCCCGCTTTAACATACCTTCCGGCATTCCAAGCCGTCCTGCAATATAAAGTGCACAGCTTTCTCCCGACTTTCCAATTTCCAGCTGATACAATGGTTTTAAAGATTCCCGGTCAAACGCCATTCTCGCATTCCGAATACATTTCTGTTTCTCCGCATACGCTTTCACTTCCGGATAATGTGTTGTCACTACAAAAAGACATCCGCTTTCCTTCAGTTCATTTAAAATAGAAATAGCAATTCCCATCCCTTCCTGTGGATCAGTTCCAGAACCAAGTTCATCTAAAATAACCAGGCTGTCTTTTGTTACTTTGCGTAAAATACTCAGTACATTTGTAATATGAGAAGAAAAAGTAGAAAGATTCTGGGTAATATTCTGTCCATCACCAATATCACAAAGCACCTTGTCATTCATACAAATATCCGCATGTTCACATGGAAGATGAAGTCCTGACTGTGCCATCAGGCAGAATAATCCTACTGTCTTAATGGAAACTGTTTTTCCACCTGTATTTGGTCCAGTAATTACAATTCCCTGTACGCCATCTGCCAGATTCATTTGAAAATTCAATGGTACACAGCTGTTTTTATCCAAAAGTGGGTGCTTTCCCTTTCGAATGGAAATTTTCCTTTCTGTATTAATTTCCGGTGCAGCCGCATCCATCTGAAGACTTAATTTTCCTTTTGCAAAAATAATGTCCAGCTTTTTCACTACCTCCCGGTTTTTCTGAAATGCTTCCTCATGATCCGCAGCCAATGCCGAAAGAGTATACAAAATCATCATTTCTTCATTTTCTTCCTCAATTTTTAACTCCACCAGCTGATCACCAAGCTTACGAATCACTTCCGGTTCAATAAAATACGTAGAACCACTGGAAGATTTATCAACCACACTTCCACTTATCTTTAACTTATATTCCTTTTTTACTGGAATACAGATGCGGTTATTTCGCGTCACCACAAAGTTTTCTGCCAGATATTTTTTATATATTCGAAGTTGAGATTCTGCTTTTTCTTTCATCTTCTCTTCTATCAAAATCAGATCACGACGAATTCTCTTTAAATTATCCGTAGCCTGATCATCAATTGCCTGATTTCGAATCATTTTAAAAATTTCTTCCCGTACTTCTGGTAAATCATCCAGCTGTTCTTCATCATAAGCAAGCCCCACTTCCAAACGTTTTCCTCGTTTCAGATAATCTTTAAAACGACGGATTGAATTCAGTGCTGCTGCCAGTTTTTCCAGCTGCTCCGGATTCAGCATTTCTCCCCGCACGGCAGACTCAATCATCTCATATACTCCATCCATCGCCGGAACCGGTGCGTTTCCTAGATTATCCAACAAGACTCTTGCTTCTGTCGTATCCCGCAAAGCAAGCCGCAGTTCCTGTTCAGATAAATAAGGTTTTAGCTCTGCCAGCTTCTCTTTTCCTTCTTCTGTTGCTGCACAGTCTTTTAATAACTCTATAATTTTATGAAATTCTAACGTTTTAAAATAAGTTTCCATTTCTTTTACTCCATTCTTTTTATCTATCCATTTTTTAATTTGAAAAACTATTGTGAATGGAGAATACAAAAAAGTCCTGTGATTCCACAACAAAATGTAATCACAGGACCTGAACCGGCAGGTACATGTCATTACATCTGAAATGAAAAATACATACAAAAATAAAGCATTTTAATACTGATAAAATGCGATAAGTTTCACACATTCAATGCAAAATTTTTATTTTTGTCCCTTACTGGATCGTATTCTCCATAACAAATGCAATTAACATATAATACCTCGCTTTCTTTATTCTATATATAGACTAGCACAAACTTCTGAAATCGTCAACGCGTATTTTTTAATAATCTTTCTATTTCTACTCCTTTTCCGCCAGTTCTTCCCACCATCCAAAAGAAACCGAACTTTCGAAAATGTTCTCCTCTACGATTGCATTTATCTGTGCAATAAAACACATTCCTGGTGCAAGAATCCGACTCCCTGCCAGCATGCTTTCGATAGTCTGATAAGATGGAACAGTAAAAACTGTATCTGCTTTCATCTGTCCTTTTATCATAAAATTCATGCCTGAATAAATAACTCCACCTGGCTGATGATTTATTTTTACAGTATTCGTACCTACTACATTAGCACTGGGTATAGCCGTTCCATCTGATTTAAGCACTGCATCCGGTGTCTGTCCAATGGAGCATATAACCTTCAGGTTTGCACTAGACAGATTTGCATACAAAACCTGATTTACATACAGATTCAATCTGGATTGTTTGGGATTTACTAAAAGAAAATCGGCAGTATCTCCCTTATTCCCAGCAGCCAGTGTCATACTTCCTTTATAATAACAGCCTTGAAGTGTCTGGCAGTAGGCCGCTGAAACATCTACGCTATACATAGCTGGTTTTAATCTGGTAGCATATGGCCTGTTCTCCATACGATCACTCCATTTTTCTATGATAATACTACCATATTATGCATAAGATGATTTCTGATGCCTGACTACTTCTTTCTGTTGTAGGCAGATAGTCGATTCCAATTATCCGATTTTATCGCATATACAATTTCAAAAGCAAGTTCTTTTACATTCGGAACCAGATAGAAAAATAGTTTTTCTGAATGTTCGTAATTCTTTACTACCTGCTTCAATAAAAACAAAATCTGATTTTCTATCTTTTCTTTCTCAGCAAGTTCCACAAATTCTTTTACCGCTTCTGGTAAAGAGCACTGTTCCCCCTCTATCCTTTGAATTCCTTCCAGAAGAATATACCTTAGTACAATCTCTGATACATTAATTATCAGTTCTTCATAGTTATTGTGATAGTTCATCAGTATTTCCCGTATTCTGTCTTCTTCAAAGCCTGCTAAAAATTCATTTTCAATTTCTATGCACATTAGGTATTGATAAATCAAATCAATTCCACATAATTTTTCCACATTACCAACAACAGGATAATCCAATGTTAAAATATGATTCTGAGGATTATAAAGACTATCATAATATAAGAAGAACTGCGGCATCCCTTTTACAAAAGTATCATGGTAACAACGATTTCCATAATCACAAAAATTCAGCAGCATCTCATTATAAAGTTCTTCTGCCTTTTCTGCTTTTTCTTTCACCAAAACGTATCCAGCATCATAAGCCTGCCTTGCAGTTTGATTTTTCTCTGGTAAATTAAATTTATAACTGTTCTGTTTTGTCTCCTCAATACAGTAAACAACCGCTCCCATCAACTGTTCCGCCTTTTCATTGGAAATGGATGTACTTTCCTTACTGGTGTACTTTTCCATCAGGCTGGTGACAAGTGGAAGCAGTTCCTTTAATTCAAATCTCTTCATGTTTCACTCTATACTTTCCGATAAAACGACGTGTTCCCTGACGCACCTCTCTGGCAAACTGCTCCAGACAGGTCTCTTCTAAATATTCCAGAGACCCCTGGCAGTCGCCGTCAAAATGCTTTTTCATATATTCCAGAAGTTCATCATCCGTTACTTCATCCAGTGATTCATTTTTATAGAGATAGAAAATCTCCTGAAGTTCCGCCAGCGTTTTTACATAATTATCTTGATAAATATAGGGCGAATCACAAAAAGCATAAATCAGTTTTTCAATAATTCCACCGCCAAATTCGATACGCCCGTGCTCTTTCAAACTGTTTTTTTGTTCTGTAAGAAGTTCCTCTGCCTCTTGTTTCGAAAGAGAAACTCCAAACTTTTTAGTGTAATCATTCAGTCCCGTCAACGTACTCAATTGATTCTGGTTCATCTGTGCCATCAGTTCCTGCCATTCTTCTTTCATAATAACACCCCATTTTCCTTGATTTTCTGTGATGCTATACACTTTACGCTGATAGCTATTCAGTTACAAGACTTGAAATTCTACCCATTTTGTGGTAATATAATGTTAAGAAATCTGCTGAAAACGGCGGATTTTTTTATTCATACTTCAAATTTACATAATTTTCCAAAGTCTCGCTCACATAGTTCTCTAAATCAGATTAGTTTTTATATATTACTTACTTTCAATAATCTCCTCCGCCATCTTCACAATATCTTCTTTTGTCAATGGAGAATCCATCAGACAGAAACTATAATTGATTCCATCTTCTTTCCAGCTCAGTCCCTGTATTTTCTTTACTTCCAACTTATCAGAACCATAACTGAATACATATTTTCCAGATTCCTCATCTTTTTTATCCTGGTCTGTCTCCTTATAATCCGATGGTACAAATTTATTCATATAACTGGTATATTTCAAGTCGATTCCTTTATAAATCTCTGCTACGGCACTATCTTCTTCTCCCTCTGGTAAAGAAGCATTATCCATATATAATGAGATAGTATCCTCTCCTTTAACATAATCAATCTCAAACTCTTTATATTTCTTTACAACATCCCCATTTTCATCTTGTGCCTCATTCTTTACAATATATCCACCGTCAAACGTGTAGCCACTCTGAAATGTTTCTACTAACTTTGGATGTAATCTGTCCTGCTGCAAACGCAGAGGTTCCTAAAAGCATGGTTGCAGCCGCTGCGATAATAATACCTTTTTTCCATGTAATTGCTTTTTTCTTTCTCATTTTCATTTCCTCCAACTCCTTATATAAACTCTCGGAATCTCTAAGCCAATAAATTCAAGGCTTTCAGATTCCTTTTCTATTAAAATCCCCCACTTTTTT
>CAKSBP010000091.1 GCA_934438135.1 uncultured Clostridium sp.
GTTTTGAAGGGGTTGCCGCGAGAAATATCAGTAAACTGGTAAAGCCGGATTATGTGGTAATTGGGGAAGCATCGAACTTGAATGTGAAAATCGGCCAGCGTGGACGAGGAGAAGTGAAAGTGGAAACTTACGGCGTTCCAGCTCATTCGGCAAATCCAGAAAAAGGTGTCAATGCAGTTTACAGTATGTGTAAGCTGATTGAGGAAATACGGAAAATAAAAGCACCTCATCACGATGTATTGGGTGATGGCATTCTGGAACTGACTGATGTGAAATCCAGTCCATATCCAGGGGCATCTGTTGTTCCAGAATACTGCACGGCAACTTATGACAGACGTCTTTTAGTTGGGGAAACGGAGGAAAGTGTATTGAAACCAATTCAAGAAGTAATTGACCGTTTATCCTCGGAAGATGAGAAATTCAAAGCAAAAGCATCGTTTGCAGTTGGTGAAGAACTTTGTTACACAGGAAATAAAATCAGCGGTGGACGTTTTTTCCCAGGATGGCTGTTTGACCAGAACGAGGAATACATACAGGATGTACTGACAACCTTGCATGTAATGGGATTTTCTCCGGAAATCACTCAGTATAATTTCTGTACCAATGGAAGCCATTATGCAGGTGAGGCAGGCATTAAAACTCTCGGCATGGGACCAAGTGTAGAACGTCTTGCTCATACTATTGATGAGTATATTGAAATTGAACAGCTGCTAAAGGTAACGGAGTGTTATTACGGCATTATGAAAGCTTTGTTAAAATAATTGAACCAATTAAGGGAAGGAGGCAGGTCTATGGATTTGCTGATAAAGAATGCTGTAATTATCGATGGAACTGGAGAAAGCCGTTATGAAGGAGCAGTTTTGGTGAATGGTTCCAGAATTACAAAAATCATCAGAAAGAAGGAGTTGGCTGTCGAATATGAAAACCAGGTGAAACAGGTAATTGATGCTGATGGTATGGTTTTGGCACCGGGATTTATTGATACCCACAGCCATAGCGATTTGAAGGTTTTATCAGACCCCATGCTTCTTCCAAAATTACGACAGGGAATTACAACCGAAGTGCTTGGACAAGATGGGATTTCCATGGCACCGCTTCCATTAAAGTATATAGAACCATGGAAAAAAAATCTTGCAGGACTTGATGGAGAAGACGAAAGCGTGTGCTGGACATATGAGAACTGTGCACATTATTTTAAGTTAATGGAACAGGCACAGCCTGCTTTAAATGAAAGCTATCTGCTTCCTCACGGAAATGTGCGGATGGAGGCCATGGGATTAGAAGACCGGAAACCCACCGAAGCAGAAATAAAAAAAATGTGTGATATTGTCCATCGTGAAATGAAAGCAGGCTGTCTGGGGCTTTCTTCCGGGCTGATTTACATGCCATGTGCTTATTCTGAAACCGAAGAACTGATTGCTCTTTGTAATGTGGTGAGGGAATACAATGGTATTTTTGTTGTTCATCAACGAAGCGAAGCTGATGATATTTTGGCATCCATGGATGAAATTATTCGGATTGGAAAAGAATCTGGTGTTCCCATTCATTTTTCACATTTTAAAGTCTGTGGAAAGCCAAACTGGGATAAGCTGGATGGTATGCTTTTAAAGCTTGACGAGGCCAAAAAAGAAGGGCTTACTGTTACTTTTGACCAATACCCATATATTGCAGGCAGTACTATGCTGGGCGTCATCCTGCCGCCGTGGGTTCATGATGGTGGAACTGACAAGCTGGTGGAACGGCTTCAGGATAAGACTCTTCGGGAGAAAATGAAACAGGATATTCAAAATGGAATTCCTGGATGGGATAATTTTATTCAATTTGCAGGAACCGAAGGCATTTTTATTACCAGCGTTGTCTCAAAAAAGAATCAGGATGCAGTCGGAAAAAGCCTGGATGAACTTGGAAAAATGCGGGGAAAGACTGCTTTGGATGCAGCATTTGATTTATTACTGGAAGAAAAAAATGCTGTGGGCATGGTTGATTTTTATGGAACAGAAAATCATGTGAAGCAGATTATGAAACGAAAGGAAATGAATCTATGCACGGACGGTTTATTGTCTGGAAAACCGCATCCCCGTGTGTATGGAGCATTCCCGAGACTGCTTGGAAAATATGTTAGAGAAGAATCTGTTTTGACCTTAGAGGAAGCCATTCAAAAAATGACAAAGCAGGCAGCAGATACGTTTCATTTGAAGGAAAGAGGATGCATCAAAGAAGGATTTTTTGCGGATTTCACCATTTTTAACCCAGAAACCGTAATCGATAAAGGTGATTTTACTAATCCAGAGCAGTTTCCAGACGGAATTGAGTACGTTATTGTAAATGGTGTGATAGCAGTTTCCAAAGGAAAAGAGAGTGGAAAGCGGGCTGGAGTGGTTATAAAGCAAAGTTCAAAGCAGAGTTTTGTGCAGAAATAAAATGAGAGGAAAGGAAGTGGTAGTATGTATCAGTTTTGGGTAAATGGCATCAGCAGAAAGACAGAGAAAGACATGAATTTTTTGGAATATTTACGGGATGAGCTTGACCTGACTTCCGTCAAAGATGGATGCAGTGAAGGTGCCTGCGGAGCCTGTATGATTTTAGTAGATGGAAAGAAAATGCGGGCTTGTCTGCTGACGGTGGAAAAAGCAGCAGGGAAAGAAATTTTAACAGTAGAAGGTTTGTCTGACAAAGAAAAGGAGATTTATAACTATGCATTTTCCAAAGTTGGAGCAGTACAATGTGGATTCTGTATTCCAGGAATGGTAATTAGTGCGAAATCTTTATTAGATGTGAATCAGAGTCCAACAAAGGCGGATATTAGCCAGGCAATTAAAGGAAATATCTGTCGATGTACTGGATATAAGAAAATTGTAGAAGCAATTCTTCTGGCAGCGAAATGTTTTCGTGGTGAAGAAGAACCTATATTAACACCACCGCAGGGAAAGCTGGGGGAAGCCTGTGTCAGACCGGATGCAAAAGATAAAATTTTAGGAACTGCTAAATTTGCCAACGATTTAAAAGCTAAAGGAATGGTTTATGGAAGTGCGCTTCGCTCCAAATATCCGAGGGCACTTGTGAAGGCAGTTCATACGGAAAAAGCGCTGCAGCACCCAGATGTAGTAAAAATTGTGCTGGCAGAAGATGTCCCTGGTGAACGGACATTAGGTCATCTAACGTTAGACTGGCCTGCATTAATTAAAGTAGGTGAAGAAACAAGATATTACGGTGACGCCATTGCACTGGTTGCGGCAAAAACAAAAAAATCCCTACAGGAAATCAAAGATTTAATTGAAGTAGAATATGAGGAACGAAAGCCGGTCTTTGATCCAAAAACTGCTCTTAACAATACCGATTATCTGGTTCATGAAACGGGAAATCTTTATAAAGAAGAACGACTGCAGCGTGGCGATACCCAAAAAGCATTGAAAGAGTCAGCCTATGTAGTGACCAATACCTATAAGACCACAGCTCAGGAACATGCTTTTCTAGAGCCGGAAAGTGCTCTTGCAGTGCCAGATGGCGACCATTTGACGGTGTATACAGGCGGGCAGTCTATCTATGATGAACACCGGGAAATTAAACGGCTCTTAGGCATACCAGGTAAAAATCTGACCATTCGAAGTGCTTATGTGGGTGGAGGATTTGGTGGAAAAGAAGATATGAGTGTTCAGCATCATGCGGCATTATTAGCGTATCTTGCGAAAGTTCCGGTGAAAGTGACATTAACCAGAGAGGAAAGTCTGATGGTGCACCCGAAACGTCATCCGATGGAAATGGAACTGACAACGGGTTGTGACAAAGATGGAAAATTAACGGCATTGCGCCTTCGTGTGCTTGCAGATACTGGGGCATACGCTTCCCTAGGCGGCCCGGTGCTTCAAAGAGCCTGCACGCATGCGGCTGGTCCTTATAATTATCAGAACATTGACATTATTGGAAGAAGCGTGTATACAAACAACGTTCCGTCCGGTGCATTCCGAGGATTTGGTGTTACCCAGACTATGTTTGCCACGGAATGTAACTTAAATCTCCTTGCCGAAAAGGCAGGGCTTGATCCCTATGAAATCCGTTATAAAAATGCCCTTCATCCTGGCGAAGTTCTTCCAAACGGCCAGATTGCAGATGATTCCACGGCGATTATAGAAACGCTGGAAGCTGTAAAAGACGTATATTATGAAAACTATGACCATGCAGGCATTGCTTGTGTCATTAAAAATGCTGGTGTCGGTGTTGGCGTACCAGACACAGGACGTGTGAAGTTGAAAATTGTGGATGGAAAAGTCAGCCTTCGTACCAGTGCAGCCTGCATGGGACAGGGAATTGCTGCAACGATGCGTGCTATCTGCTGCGAAACAACGGGCGTGAAGGCAGACGACGTCATTGTTGCTCAGCCAGATACAGATATTACTCCTGATTCTGGAACCAGTACAGCTTCCAGGCAGACAGTTATTACTGGAGAGACAACCAGACGTGTTTCCTTAAAATTAAAGAAAGATTTAGAAACTCATACGCTGGAAGAATTAGAAGGAAACGAATATTTTGAAGAATTCGTCGGAATAACTGACCCAATGGGGTCTGATAAACCAAATCCAGTCAGCCATCTTGCTTATGGTTACGCAACTCAGGTTGTGATTTTAGATGATGAAGGCAAGGTGAAAAAAGTAGTGGCTGCTCATGATGTGGGAAGAGCCGTTAATCCGTTAAACGTAGAAGGACAAATTGAAGGCGGTGTTGTCATGGGGCTTGGCTATGGTCTGACGGAAGACCCGAAGATTGTAAATGGCAAACCGACGGTAAAATACGGAACTCTCGGATTATGGCGTTCTACAGATGTACCGGAAGTGGAAACCATTATCATCGAAAAAAGCAACGAAGAACTGGCATACGGTGCAAAAGGAGTTGGCGAAATTCCCCTGATTCCAACTTCTCCAGCTGCACAGGCAGCTTATTACAAACGAGATGGTATTTTCCGTACATCCCTCCCATTAGAACATACGGCATATCGAAAATAAAACAGGTGGTGAGAGCATGAAAACAGGTGCAGTAATCGTGGCGGCAGGTCTTTCTTCCCGAATGAAAGAATTTAAACCATTAATGAAACTTGGAAATGTAACGATGATTGAGCATGTGATTCAAACATTTATACATTGTGGTATAGAAGAAATTGTGGTCGTAACCGGACGGGATTCGAAACGGCTATCTAAATTTTTAAAAGACTATCCAGTTACCTGTCTTGTAAATCCAGAGTATGCCCACAGTGAAATGTTTGATTCCGCAAAAATTGGATTCCGATATCTTAAGGAAAAATGTCAGAATATATTTTTTACTCCCGCAGATATTCCATTGTTTTCAGAAGAAACTGTAACAAAACTGCTTTCTTCCCACGCACCAATCCGAAAACCGAGTTATCAAAGAAGAGGCGGACATCCGCTTCTTCTGGATAACTCGGTTATTTTGTCTATTCTATCTTACGAGGGAGAGAGTGGGATGAAAGGTGCATTGAAAGCATGTGAAGCGGAAATGGAATATGTAGAGGTAATGGATCGGGGAATTTTAATGGATGCGGATACGAAGAAGGACTTTGGGAGGCTGGTTGAATATTACGTTAAGACAAAACTCGAAAAATGACGAAGAAATATATTATAATAGTCATTATGGAGGGTTTTCGAATGTATCAGATAAATAGAAAGAGGTATATTCCGTTTTTAGAAGTACCAGTAGTGGAACATTGCAATTTAAACTGTGAGCTTTGTAACAGTCATGCGAGTTATATTGATTCCAGCACATATGATTTTGAACAGTTTAAAAGAGATGTTGATATCATAGAAAGGAGTGTACATTATGGAATGATTACGTTTCTTGGCGGGGAGCCATTATTGAATACCAGGCTTTGGGAGTACATATCCTATGCGAAAAGCAGAAATCTTGGAGAGATATATCGTGTTCTGACCAACGGAATTTTATTACGAGAAGCAGATGTTAAAGTTTATGAAGAAGCAGATGTCATAGAAGTATCCCATTACCCAGAATGCAAGGAATCGGTTCAGGAAATGAAGAAGTTTCTGAAGCAGCAGTCTAGAGTATATAAATTTACCTATTATATCAAAGATATCAAATATTTTAATCAGGTAGATACAACAAACCTAAGTAAGGAAGAAGCACAGAAAGGATACGAAAGCTGTGACCAGATTCGTATGGGAAATCTGATTTTTAATGGTTACTATTTTAAATGTATGCGTCCAAAGACAACACAGATATATCTGAAAAAGTCATGTGGAATTGAACTGGAAGGAAACATGGCAGAAGAAGATGGACTTAAGATTGAACCAGAGCATTTTGGAGCAGACTTAGAGGCTTATTTAAGTAAAAAAACTATGATGAAAGCATGCCAGTACTGTCTGATGGGAAAGGAAGAAAGCATAAGATGCGTAATTTTAGCCAAGCACTTTGGTTTTATGCATCCAATAATTTTAAAATTGTATTATCATCATTTTTTTATTTACCATACCTATAAAAAAATCAAGAAAATGATTCAGGTGGACGAGGCGATCAGCAGTAAAAAGGGCAGTATGGTTTTGAAGAAGCATAGGGTTTTGAAGAATAGGTAAGTGGACAGTACCAATTGGAAAATTTCACTTATAAGGCTGTGTGTGATATAATCCCGTCTTTGACAGTTCTAAAAACAAAAAATCGCTGTATCCATTATATTTGCTGGATTGCAGCGATTTTT
>CAKSBP010000092.1 GCA_934438135.1 uncultured Clostridium sp.
AAAAAAGTGGGGGATTTTAATAGAAAAGGAATCTGAAAGCCTTGAATTTATTGGCTTAGAGATTCCGAGAGTTTATAAAATTTTACTGGAGGAAATTTCATGGATAAGAAAATCAATTCCCAGGTTCTAAAAGATATTTATGGGAAGAGTACGGATGTTCTCATCCGTCCGATTCACATAAATGGTCCCAATCACCTGACAGTCCATCTTTTCTGTGTAGATGGGTTAGTAAACAGCCAGCAGCTGGATTTAACCATTCTTCGTCCCCTTGGTGTAGAAGAAGGTCCAAAACAATGTAAAACAGAAGATGAACTGGCCGATTACTTATTAAACAGTGCTGGTGCCTACCATGCATTTGGATCTCTAGTTGATGATTTTGACCAGCTCAACACAAGTGTTATGAGTGGCATGGCAGCTGTTATTCTAGATGGTGCCAAAAAAGCAGTAGTTTATGACGTCCGTACCTTTGACAAACGTTCCGTTTCCGAGCCATCCGATGAAAATGTGATGAAAGGTTCAAAAGAATCCTTTGTTGAAGTTCTTCGTACCAACACTTCCCTCATTAGACGCCGGATTCGCTCTCCCCATCTGACCATTGAGCAGATGTACGTTGGAAGACTTTCCCAGACAGATATCGCTTTGGTTTATCTAAATAATGTGTGTGACATGAAGCTGGTAGAAGAACTTCGCAGCCGTCTGCAGAAAATTGACATAGATAACGTCTGTGCCGCCTCATTTATTGAGGAATTTATTATTGATAACCACCGCACCTTAATGCCACAGATAATGTATACTGAGCGCCCTGACCGTGCCTGTTCCAATCTGACGGATGGGCGAGTCGCATTGATTGTAGACGGTATTCCTATGATTTACATTGTTCCCTGTCAGTTTCCAATGCTGCTTCAATCACCAGAGGATTATTCGGAAAGCTTTATTGCAGGTTCATTCCTTCGAATACTGCGTTATGCAACTATGCTCATTTCTTTACTGCTGCCGGCATTTTATATAGCAGTTACAACGTTTCATAATCAGCTGTTACCAATTGAGATGCTGCTTTCTATACAGGAAGCAAAAGCCAAAGTACCGTTTGCTTCCTGGGCAGAAGTTTTAATTCTCTTATTCAGCTTTGAAATTTTAATTGAAGCTGGGCTTAGGCTTCCAAAAAATATCGGCTCTGCCATGTCCATTGTAGGCGGTCTGGTAGTCGGTCAGGCTGCCGTTTCTGCCAATATTATTTCTCCCGTTGTCGTCATAATTGTGGCACTAACGGGAATTGCCGGCTTTACAGTTCCCAATCAGGATCTTGCTATTGCAATCCGAATTAGTCGTTTTATACTAGGCATTCTAGCAGCTATGGCCGGATTTTTCGGATTAATTATTGGATTTTTGTTTATCATTGTCCACCTTTGCAGTCTGGACAGTTTCGGAGTCGCATATCTTGCTCCATTTGTAGATTCCAAAGATAAAATGCTAGAAGACACCCTGCTTCGCTATCCGGTTAAGAATTTTAAATTCCGTCCTGATGGCATAGCCCCACAAAATAAAAGAAAACAGAAATAGTAAGGAGAAAAGATTTATGTCAGTAATAAAAGCCCGACGAGGCTGTCATATCCTGGTTATCGTTTCTGTTCTTCTCCTTCTTTATATCTGTTATATCCAGATGGAGCGAAATGAAATCAGTGATGTACACTTTATTCAAATGTTTTGTATTGATAAGACAGACGATGGCTTTCAGGTTTCTGCCTTATATAACGATGGCGGCAGCCAAAGAAGTGATAAACTTCAGTTTGTTGAAGGAAATGGTAATACCGTTTACACTGCCTTTGAAGATTTAAAGCGAAAGGATTCCAAAGAATTAACCATTACCCACACCGCCTATTATCTGCTGAGTACTTCTGCTGCAGAATACGGCCTTCCGGAATGCCTCGATTTTATTTCCAGAGATGAATCCGTAAAAACCAATGCTTCCGTCTATATCTTAAAAGAAGACAATGCCAACAAAGTATTAAATGGTGCCATCAAAGATAAACTTCTGCCACAGGAAATTTTAAATTATATTTCCCAGAAACAGACGCACACTATGAAAAAAGCAGATAATACACTGATGACTGTACTAAACAATATGAACAACCCCTACAATAATCTGCTCATCCCAGCTTTATCCTATAAAGATAAGAACATGTATCTTGATGGTTACGCAACGTTTAAAACCGCTAAACTATATAAATATCTGGATTATAAAACATCCCAGTACATTGACCTGTTTCGGAACCGCCTTCGCACCTGTCCCCTGTCTCTTGGCAATGATTTGACTATGGAACTGACTGATTTGAAAGTAAACCAGACTGTTACTATAGAAAATGATAGATTAAATCTGACCGTAGGTTTGCAGACAAACTCCGAATTAAAAGAAGTAGCTGCCTACACCAATGTATTTCATGATGCCGCTTTGAACAAAATCCAAAATTTGGAGATAAAATCTCTAAATGCACAGTTTTACTCTATTATCAAACAAATGCAAAAAGATAACCTAGACCTGCTAGACATCAGCACCTATCTTTCCAATGAATCCAACACAACTGACGATTCCTATAAGAAGAATTGGAACAGTTATCTGAAAAATATGAGTTACCATCTGAACGTAGATTCTACCATTGCAAAGAATTATATTATTACCAAATAGAAAGGAGGCCTCCCTATGAAAGAACGTATTTCCATTCGCCAGATGATGTTTTTGTTTATTTTTATTTCAATTACGCCGATTCTGTCTTACATTCCGAAAGTTGCCGCAATCAATGGTAAAAATAACGGCTACGTCTGTGCCATTTATTATACCGTGCTTTTATGCATTTTTGCAGGTCTTCTGCTGAATATAGTCCGAGTCTATCCTGGAAAGAATTTTTATGAAATTTTAACTGAACTGACTGGAAAAATCATTGCAAAAGTCATTCTTTTTTTATACGGAGTCTGGGGATTTCTGTTTATGATTTATAAAATCAGTTCCTATTCTCTGCTTTTAAAGACTACTATGATGCCGGACACCGCCAGCTATATTACCATTGGTGCCCTGTTCCTTTTGATTCTTTACGCCGTCTTAAAAGGAACAAAAACCATTTTCCGGATCGCTGAATTTTTATATGGACCGGTACTATTTATTCTCGTTATTTTGTTTTTCTTTGCCTTTACAAATATTAATCGAGAATATCTTGTCCCCATTTCTACCGAACAGCTGAAAGCAAACTTCCTAAGCCTGAAATCCTTAGGTGCAGTCGGGGGAAATCTATTCCTGCTCCTGATTTTTCTAAAACCAATCACCTTGACAAACAGCTATCCGGTTATCAAAAAACGAATGATACAAGCTGTACTAGTATTTTTCCTGCTTAGTTTCCTCTCGATTCTCCTGGCAATTGGAATTAGTGGTGCGTCCTTAACCGGAAAATACACCTATTCGATTTTTCAGACACTAAAATGCGTTTCCCTGTTCCAGACGTTTGAGCGATTCGATTCCTTTATTACAATTCTATGCGTCTTCTCAGACTTTGTAACGATTTGTATCTTTATGGTATTGACCATGAAATGTTTTTCGGCTGCCTTTGGTATCCGTAACTATCGTGAAATTGGTGTTGCAGCACTGACGATTGGATGTGTCTTTGTTGTAATTCGAGACATTTCGCTGTACGAAATGGAGACAGGCTATCGAGACTGCATGGATACGATAAGCCTGGTATTTGAGTATTTAATTCCCGTGATTCTGGGAATTGTGTGTTTGTTTAAGAGAGGGAGTTCGAAAATAGAGAACTCGTCAAAACAAAAATAGTATTTTCTAATATGTAAACTGATGGACAAAATCCATTTCAAAGTAGTCTTCTGTAAAAGCATAGGCATCTTTGAAAAGATAGTCCTTCAGTTTTTCCATAAATGGAGGAGTATATCGTTTTTTTAGCATCCGCTGATTTCGTATCTGCTGCACAATCTGAGGATTCTTTTCTTTACTGCACACCAATACATAATGTACATGCTCTTTGCCAAAACGAATCGGATTTGTATAATCGAAAAGTTCATTTGCCTTTCCCTGTTCTTTCATTTCATATAGAATGTCCAACAGCATATACCAGTTTCCATATGCTTTTTTTACAATGTTATTCTTGAGCGACTTGGTTTTGTTAGAAATAACACTATCTTTAAATTCAATAAAATACCATTCATTCTTACAATTGATAAGAAATGCATCCGCTGTATTTACAGAATTCTCTTCTGTACTATCCGGTGCTTTCATCCGTAAGTATCCCTCCTTGGCTATCGCATCCATATCTAAAACAGTAATGTTTTTACCATTATACAAATAGTTTTCCATTTTGTTCCCCTGCTTATCTTTTCCATCTGAATTCAAGGATACTTCGTGCATAGAATTTGTGATAGTAATCTGTATCGATTGTAATGATAGATAATTTTCTATCATTTCCTGTACCTTATTAAAATTACTCTTCATCCTCATCTTCATCTTCCATTTCCTGTTCATATTTTAATTTATCCAACAAAATGCTTGGTTCTACCAATTGAGAATAAATTTTCTCTAAATCTCTGTTTACGCATTCAAAGGTACTCATACCATTCTGCATATTCGTTAAATAATAATTACATTTTTCTTGAATCTTATATTTCTTTGAATAGAAATCAATCGCATCCAGAAAATGTGCACTGTGGGTAGTCACAACAATATTTAAATCAAATACTTTCTGAAGTAGAACTATCATCTGGGCGTATTTTAACTGCCATTCTGGGTGTAGATGAATTTCTGGCTCATCTAAAATTAAAATATCTTTTTCTTTTAAAGCTCCTTTTTCCAAAAGCATTTTTATAATAACAAACGATTTTAAACCTGCAGAAAGATTATTAATTTTCAATGGTTCTGTAAAATTTTTTGTTGCTAATAAAAAGTCACTTCCATCAAATGAAATTTCTCCATCTATTACATCATTTAAAACATTGTAAATTTCCGATAATTTTTCCTTGGCAATAACAGAATCAAATATTCCATGCAAAATATCATTATTTTGTTCCGAAAGAATAGAAATAATATTATCATCTGCTGCTATATATGTGTTTTCATTCTCAGAAGATTTTTTTTCATTTGCTGAGAGCTTATTAATCAATAATGGATTTTCAATATAATATGCCTGCTTCAATATTTTCAATTCAGCTTGATAACTATTACAATGATTTTCTTGGAATAGTATATTAATTTTCTTATCTTTTATCATTAACTTAAGACTTGCATCCTCTGAATCAACTAATGAATTTATTTGATTACAAAATAATCCACAAAAAATACGATTAATAATCTCGCAGCTGATAGAATACTCTGATGTTCCAATCAATTGCAAAATCTTTTGAATATTTTCCTCTAAAAATTCTTTTATAAATGTTTTCTTCCATAACTTATCGTCCACATCAAAAAAATCAGCAAACAACTTAAATAATTCTTTATCATTCCAATAACCATCCGGCTTACTTTTTATCTCATTTACCAATTTTTCAATATCTGGTTCCCTCTGCTTCCTCTCTCTCTCTTTAAATGCTTCTTTATCTTCCATAAATAGAACATAGATAATCGTTACTATAGCAGAAACACTCTTCTCAATTTCCTCTTGCTTTTTTTTTTGAATTTTTTCCTCCATTCCATTCAAAGAATTAAAAATCCCATAGAGTACTTTTCCCACCGTACTTTTTCCAGAGTTATTCTTTCCCGCAATAATAGTGATTCCATCAAAAACAATTTCTGCTTTTTTAATCTTTGCGAAGTTATCAATTATAAGTTTCATATATCTCCTTTCCTAACAAAACTCTCTATCCCTTTTATTCTAACATAGAACAGAGAGTTTTTCAACGTTAGCCCGTTGTCTAAGAACCTTCAAAAATCCCGATTATCTTCCCTTATATTTCTCTTTTCGCTTTACCTTCCGAAGTTCATACTGCCGTTCTCGGTATTCTCCAGCTGCTTTTTCACTTCCCGCTGCATCCGCTTTGAATTTTTCCGAACGTGTAAATATTCCTTCACCTCCACACCAGTGGAAAAACGAAGATAATACCAGTTCTTCAGAATAAATTCTTTCACATCATACTCCTTTGGTTCTGCACCAAATGTTACTTTTGAAACATATAGCTGACCACCACAGGTTTTCTCACATATTCCAATCCAGAAGGGATCTTTGAAAAGAACCCGAAATCTAACCGATTGATTTATATGGTAACTTTTCACTATATTTCTGTCAAGTTTTCCTTATCGTCATTAACTTTTATAAATGTTCTATTTTCCCCTCTTTCAGTTCATACACCTCATCCGCCAGATTTTCTACAAACATCCGCGGGAGTTTGACAGTTTAATAATTAGAAAATCTATCGCAGGCCTTGTAATACCTGCTCTTTTTATGTCAAATTTTTCGTTTTAAGGTATGGCAATTTATGGCAATATGTGCTATAATACAGGTATAGTAGGAATTGCTTATGAAAGTTGTCACATCGAAATCAAAAAATGCGGAATCTTTTTATATTTCAAAAAGCTATATCAAT
>CAKSBP010000093.1 GCA_934438135.1 uncultured Clostridium sp.
TTTTAGATAATATTTACTTACCAAAGTACGTATGCCAGCTACGCTGGCAGTAATCACTCAAGATTCCGAGAGATCATATAACTGTTTATAATAGAATGAATGCTCGTTCCCGAGGCAACCATTTGTGTAACTGCTTTTTTGGCTTTGTTATATTGTTCAAATAAATTCAAAGCACGTTTTACATCTCCATATACTTTCCAATATCCGGTATAAAGAAAATTTTTCCCATTATTTTGAATAAAACCAGCCACATCTTCTGCCGGATATCCAAGAAGCAGACCCAGTTCGTGCGGAAACTGTTCTCTTCTTTCCATATAAGCCGTGTAACGTTTTTTCACTTCAACAAAAACAGACGCTAACCTAGAATCTGAATGTCCCAGAATCCTCATCAGATCTCTGACTGGCTTCTGATTCATATAATCTAAAAGCTTTTCTTCCAAATAAAGCAAGAATGTCAGCTTCGCCTCAGATTCGTAAATTACAGCATAAGATATGGCTGTCTTTTCAAATAACTTTATTACTTCCTCTTTTTCCTGTATATCCACAATGAAAAGATTTGATATTTTAATTCCTGTCAGCAGTGGTGCGCACTGTGCTGCCAGCTGCATTTCCAGTCTGTTTTGTTGTATTTTTTCAGTCATAGGACACCTCCTGCTTTTCTTTGTTAGTTTTAACTAACTATTATTAGGATACACAAACTCCTCATATATTTCAATAGGATTATTGATTATATTTTCTCAATAAAAAATAGTACCAGGTATATTTTTTCAAAATAAAAGGAAGCAGCCACGCAAAACCGGCTGCTTCCTTTTATTTAATTACAATATGCTGTTCCCAGATCTGCTGGATACTGAACCCATGTTTTATCATTTTAGATGTCATTCTCCGTGATTTTTTAAACAATTCAAATATCCGCAGAGATTCCGATAAATTCTGATACACTTTCCAATCCCCGGTGTAAAGTGCATGTTCTCCTTGGTTTTTCATAAATCCATCCACGTCCTTCGTTGGATATCCAAGTAAAATTCCAACTTCATGAGGAAACATTGTTCTTTTCGCCATATGAGACGTATATCGGCATTTTATTTCTTCCAGAACTTCACTCAGATTATTTCCCTCATATCCCTGCTTTCTGAAAAATGCTTTTTCTGCCTCTAGAATGGCAGATACGGTTTCTTTTTTATAAAACAGCACAACCGTATCATTATCTGATTCATATAAAATTTTATAGTAAAACGGTATCCGTACAAACAGTCTGACTGCTCTCTTAACATCCTCTGTCTGAAATCGAAGTAATACGGCACTTTTCAACCCCATTAACATCGGTGCGCACTGCCTGGCAAGCCATATTTCCAATCCATCTGTCTCTTTCACTGTAAGCGGGTTTCCTTTCCTAAACTGTCCCCTCTTTTTTACCGTTTCCAGAAGAAGACTGGTCTATTCACTTATATCTCTGATATTTTCCAAGTCCTCAATGAATGTAAGTTTTAAATCTTTCAACTGAACTCCGTTCTGTCCGAAATACAAACGAAGAACTGAATATTTCGTAAGAAAAACAATATTTTTATCCTTAGTAACCCATTCTCCATTGGTTCCATTCCAAGTAAATACGGCTATTGGAATACTTTGCGTAAACAACGTCACTGGAATCTGGGCTAATTCACCAAGGTCTGATTTCCCAGTAATCTCTATCTTATATCCACCCACACGGTTACAGTTAATAGCAAATGTGTAACAGCTTCCTTTCTTTGCTTCTACCCCTTCTAGGTTAAGAGTCAGGGAATCGCTCAGTTCATAATAAATAACGTCCTGCACATCCTGTTCATCCGCCATCGGTCCATTCTCAATGATTATCTTTACCTCCTGTTCATTCATTCTTTCATAAGCTGGAGTATGCATCAGGAAACGAACAATATTTCCAGCACTCTGCTGAAGTTCTGCTCTGGATAATCTTCCGTCTAAAAGTGCTTCCAATGTATTATCACCGCTGCTGTTTTTATCTGCCTGAGAACAAACCATATAAACATCATTCTGGGCACGAACCATTGCTGCAAAGTTGGTCTTGGAAACTTCTTCTCCTTCGTCACTAATTTTTGCCCACCAGTCGGTCATGACAAATCCATCAAATCCCCATTCCTTTCTCAGAATCTGTGTACACAAATCATAGTTTCCAGCTGTCCAGATACCGTTGACCGCACCATAAGTCGTCATAACCGCATCCGCATTTCCTTCTTTTACTGCAATTTCAAAACCTTTCAGATAAATTTCTCTTAAGGCACGTTCTGAAACAATGGAATTGAGGAAATGACGGCTCGTTTCCTGATTATTGGCACAAAAATGCTTTGCCGCTCCTGTTACACCTGCATTATGAAGTCCACGAAGCTGGGCTGCTGCCATTTTTCCTGTTAAAAATGGATCCTCCGAGAAATATTCAAAATTTCTGCCATTCAATGGATGTCTGTGAATATTCATACCTGGTCCTAGCAGCACATCTACCTTATTTGCCCGCATTTCAATTCCTGTATAACCATATAGTCTTTCTACCAATTCTGTATTAAAGGTACATCCAAGCAGTGTTCCATTTGGGAGACTAAATGCTTTCATTCCAGAATCCAGACGCATGCCAGATGGTCCATCGGAACAGCATCCACAAGGAAGGCCATATGCTTTCAAGGAATCTGAAACACCCCCAAATGCTGCCGCTGTTCCAGCTGTTACCTTAGGACTTCCCATTCCTTCACCACGGATAATACAGGACAATTCCTCATCCGTAAACTGGGCTACCAGTTCTCTCTCAGAAATTTTTCCACTCTTTACGTCTGCTAATACATATCCTTTATTTCCTGTAAACGGAATCTCTTCCGGAAGATTATCTACACGCTTTCTGCGAGGAGAAATTTTTCGAAGAGGTGCTTCTTCCAAAATTATTTCCATTTTTCCTTCTTCGGAACATACTGCTTTCATCCGTTCAAAAGACTTCGTTGGAGCCAATGCCTGGGATAGTTTCTCAATCACACATGTTGCTTCGATTTCAAAATTACCAGCTTCTTTTACGTCTCTTACATTATTTCCAACATAGAATACATAATTTCCCTCTTCTAGTACATAGGAAGATAGATTTCCTGTTACACCACTCTCATCATAACTTGCAAACACTGGAAATGGAATAAATACAGAAATTATTTCCGTTTCTCCCGGTGTAAGTTTTTTTGTTTTCTGAAAACCAGCCAAATTACGCAGTGGTTTTCCCAGTTTTCCCTGAGGAGGATTTATGTAAACCTGAACAACTTCTTTTCCAGCATATTTTCCACGATTAGTTACCTCAACTTCTATCTTTACTCCATTTTCTTCCACAGAAAAAGATGATGTTTCCATTCCAAACTGGGTATAAGAAAGGCCGAATCCAAATGGATATCGAACATTTTCTTTTGCTACGGTTTCAAAATAACGATAGCCCACATAAATATCTTCTGTATAAATATCTTCGTCTTCTCCGCCAAAATAACTGTTCGATGGATAATCTTCAATATGATAGGCAATGGTATCCGTCAACTTTCCAGATGGATTTTCTTTTCCAGTCAAAACGTCTACTGTTCCCAATCCACCTATCATACCTCCCTGCCATGCATACAATACTGCATCCGGTGATATCAAATCCACAAAACTCATATCGATAACACTTCCTACATTTAACACGACCACCATTTTGCGGAAATACTTTCGTACTTTATGTAACATATCTTCTTCAATTTCCGTCAGTTCATATGAGCCAGGTTTATTTAGGTTATCCCTGTCCTCTCCTGCCGTTCTCGCAAGAATTACAACTGCGGTATCAGATACAGTGGAAGCCTGACGAACTGTCTCATTGGTCAGTGGCATTTCCACCTGGGACCATGGTTCATTTCCCCAGCCTACTCCTTCGTCATAAGGATGAGTTTTTTCCCAATCCTCGTAAACACGGATTAAATCATCATTTACAATCACATCTTCTGATTCCTTAAGAGCGTCCAGAATTCCTATTACCTTATCTACATTTACCATTCCGCCGGAACCTGTTCCGCTTTTATAATAATGAAACTGCATTCTTCCAAATACCGAGATATAACATCCCTTTTCCAACGGCAGAACGCGGTTCTCGTTTCTTACTAATACATTTCCTTCTGCAGCTGCCTGTCTCGCTGTCTGTTCATATTCTTTCCAGTCTAATACTTTCTGCATGATATCTGCTCCCCTTTCGGTTCTAGTTATGATATAATTATATCATCACAGACAAATATTTTATATGAATATAGATGCATTTAATATAAATATATTGTCATTTTAACAGTGGTATCTATTTTTTAGAAGGTAAAGGAGGTTTTTAAACTGCAGCATTCCATTGTAGCAACCGACCATAACATGAAAGAACTTACCGAACACGGAACACCAGACTTCCCAATTTTCATTTCCAGAAGATTTTCTTTTCCTTATAATATTGGAGTTTTTTCCTGGCACTGGCACAATGATTTTGAACTGACTTACATAGCCGATGGCCGATTTGAATATTCAGTTGGTTCCGACACCTTTGTTGTCAATCCGGGCGAAACCATACTAATTAACTCTAAAGTCCTCCATCAGGTCAATCCACTCCAAAGTGAAAACTCCATTTATTACAGCTATGTGTTTGCACCGGAATTTCTCTGCGAATCCCCACAAAATCTGATTTACCAAAAATACATTCTTCCTTTGGTTCAAAATCAGAACTTTCCCTACTATGTTTTTCAACAAAAAGAGGAATGGGAACAGGAATTTCAATTGGAAATCGAAAAATTAAACCAGGCAGCAGATTCTCATGATTTCACCAGAGAACTTTGTATTCAGAATTGTTTACAAAAAATATTTTTACTCTTAATAAAAAATGTCCCGAATGTCTGCTGTAAATCCGCAGACTCCACTGACAGCGAGCGATACAGCCTCATGAAAATTATGCTGTTTATTAAAGAGCATTATTGGGAATCTGTGACTCTTCAGGATATGGCAGATATCGCGAATATCAGCAAAAGCAGCTGCAACCGGCTCTTCCGGAAAACACTAAAAATGACTCCATTTGAGTATCTTCTGGATTTCCGGATAAACCAGAGCCTTCAGCTATTAGGCGGAAGTAATCAATCCATTACCTCGGTTGCTTCCGCCTGTGGATTTCATGATGTAAGCTATTTCTGTAAAGTCTTTCGGGAAAAGAAAGGGATTTCGCCTCAGAGATTTCGGCAGGATACAAAATCCATGAAAATCTAATAAGCTGACTATTTCCATATTTAAGTTCCTTTTTAATGCAAAAAAATAACTGCCAGACCTCGAAAGAATCCAGCAGCTAGTGTAAAATATAAGTATGCTACAACCTATACATTTACAAAAAGATTATACAAAAAATACAAGCGGATATCAATTAAAACTTCCGTTAAATGTCGAAACAATTATTCCCAAAGACGCTTCTGTGCGGTTACTAAGTCAATGATCTCTCGGAATCTTGAGTGATCATGCCGGCAAAACACTGGCATTGCACATTGAAAAGTAAATATTATTCTCA
>CAKSBP010000094.1 GCA_934438135.1 uncultured Clostridium sp.
GAGAATAATATTTACTTTTCAATGTGCAATGCCAGTGTTTTGCCGGCATGATCACTCAAGATTCCGAGAGATCATTATTTTCTTCCCTATAACATAATTTATAGCATAATTTTCTGCCTTATTCCTTAACTTTTCAGCTAGCTAATAGCACATTTCAGACATATTTATTTCCAGCTATTCCTGTCCTATATTCTCTGGGACTTTGGTGAAATGCTTTCCTGAATTGTCTGGAAAAATAATTACTATCTGAAAAGCCACTTAACTGGGCAACTTCGGTAATTGTCATCCGTGTGCTCCGAAGCAGACCAGATGCATGCTGTATACGAAGAATATTGATATATTTTAACGGTGTTGTATGATATGCTTCCTCAAACAGCCTTGTAAAATGCCTTGTAGAAACTCCCGCCATTTCCGCAAGTTCCGGTATCAAGAGCGTTTCTGTAAAATGCCGCTCCATATAGGCAATGGATCGTGCTATGGAAATCGCACCTTTCTCCTCTTCCTTTTCTTTCAACTGATACAATCGGGATAACTGTACCGTCAACACTGTAAAATACCCAAGAATTACGGTCTTCCATCCAGCTTTTTTTTGATCGTATTCCGCTAACATCATCTGTGTCATTCTCTCTATTTTTTCAAAGTCTGAAAGATTCAGTGACAGTCTGCTCTGAAACCCATGCCGTTTTGTCATAGCTGGTTCAATCATAAATAATGCATGATAACCTGGCGATGTACGGATATCGCTGTCTTTGGGAAGCAGATGTTCCTGCTGATACATAATATTACAGATATGAAAATCAACCGTATCCTTATAACTATGAGATGTACCTTCTCTCATAACAAATACATCTCCCTTTTTCACAAGATATTCTTCGCCATTCACAACATGAACGGCAGAACCGCTTAGTACAATTACCAGTTCCGAAAAGCCATTGTTCTCATGGGAGAAAATTCCATTCTCGTGTTTCCCATATTGAATAAAAAAAGGGAACGTTTTATCCTTCGTAAAATACTCAAGGTACATTGGGAACATATAGAACACCTCCAGTTTTATTTCTGGTAATAGTCCATAATTCCATGATTAACGATGATATCACCATCCTGCAACGATTATCTTAATAACAGTTCTCTCAATCCAGTAAAATCAAAAACCTCATAATCCGGAATAAAATTCGTTTTATTCTCCAGCCGTTTCGGATTAAACCAGCAGGTATCCACTCCGTAATTAATACCACCTTTGATATCTGAATTTAAGTTATCCCCAATCATCAAAACTTCTTTCTTCGCAAAGTTTCCCATTGCATTCACTGCATACTCATAGATACCAGGCTCCGGCTTAGACACTCCCAGTTCTTCCGAAATAATAATCTCATCAAAATACTTTGCAATTACGGATTTTCGAATTCTTCCTTTCTGAACAGATGTCAGTCCATTTGTAACAATTGCCATACGATAACAGCCACTTAAATCCTCAATCAGTTCCTTGGCCCCATCCAATAAAATAGAACTGCCTCCTAAATGCTTCATGTAACATGCAGCAAATTCGTATTCATCCTGATCAATCCCCTGTTTTTTCAAAAATCTTCGAAATCGTTCCACCTTTAATTCTGTTAAAGTAATTAACCCGTCTTCGAGCTCTTTCCAAATGAGTCGATTCAATTCCTTATACACCTGAAAATAAAGTTCTTCCTGAGCATCTATCCCATATTCCTGCATCGTATTGTGGAAGGCTTCTGCCTCCGATTTATCAAAATCAAATAATGTTTCATCTGCATCAAATAGTAATACTTTGTATTTCATAAAGTTCTCCTGTACATTTCATATTTTTAGTTACCAGTATTATATCCTATTTTATTGATTTCCGTAAACAGCATAATTTATTTAATTAACGGAAAATTCACAATGATTCTTTACACCCAGCACTTCTGCCTCTTCCATCTCCAAAGCTCATATCCTCCCATAATAGTGCATCCAATGGCATAACACCCAATATCCCTCACATCAAAAACTGTTCCGATTATAACTCTTGCAAGAGTATTATGTTCCAGTCCAAGATGTTTAACCAGATTTCCATATTGAAGGAACTCTACTAGCAGCGCAAATAAAAATACATATAGTGGAAGCAGCCTGCATCCTTCTGGAATTATAATCCGCACAAAGAAATAAATTAAAATCACCACAAGCATATCTCCAATAAGGGGCCGGACAAAATTATCATCCACAAATAACGCAATGCACACCTCTATTAGTAAAAGCATTAAAAATGCAATTCCATAATTTCGGCGAAGTTTTTTCTCCCGCATATTCTTCAACTATTTCACCTTCCCTTTTGGTATATCTATTTCCTATAAAAAAATTATAGCATACTCTTTCCAAATGCAGAACATTGGAAAACATTTTCCGTATAAATCCAGTTCAATTCTGGCATATTAACAGTAATAGAAAGGAGTGTTTTTATGTTTAAACATGAAAAACAGCTTTTTCATCCAGTGGAGGTCGAAAAACCCAACCCACAGTATGCCGTTTTACTACAGGAACAGCTCGGCGGCGGAAATGGTGAATTAAAAGCAGCATTACAATATATGTCCCAAAGTTTCCGTATTAAAGACCCAGAAATCAAGGATTTATTTATGGATATCGCAGCAGAAGAATTAAGTCATATGGAAATGGTTGCTCAAACTATTAATCTATTAAATGGACATGATGTTGATTACGAGCAGGTAGATGCAGGGGAAATCCAGTCCCACGTCATCCTTGGGCTGAATCCGGGACTGATTAATGCATCGGGCTATTCCTGGACAGGCGATTATGTTACTGTAACCGGTGATTTGTGTGCAGATCTTCTATCCAATATTGCCTCTGAACAGCGTGCAAAAGTTGTCTATGAATATCTTTACCGCCAGATTAATGACCAGAAAGTCAAAGATACCATCGACTTTCTTCTAAATCGCGAGGAGGCGCACAATGCCCTGTTCCGCCAGGCATTTAATAAAGTGCAGGATACTGGCTCCAACAAAGACTTCGGTGTCACAGCAGATTCCCGCATCTACTTTGACTTATCCAGTCCATCCCCAGCCAATTCCTCTTTTGGAGACACCAAAGCAAACCCTCCAGGTTTTAATAATCCAAATGCATAGATATTTTATGAAAAACAGGCTATCAATCCTCAAACAATATCAAAATTGACAGCCTGTTTTTTATTTCAACTCTAAATACTTCTTCAACTTTTCTATTCCGGTAAATGGTGGATTACACTGAAATCCTTCGCAGATATAAAATTCACTTTCTTCTTCGGTTCGGTCATATTCTTTAGTATATGGTGCGGCTATTGCCAATCCTTTTGCAGAATGTTCTTCAATCGGAACCACCACTGTTTCCGGCAGAAAATATTTCCGAAGAAGCTGTCTCAATTCATCCATATCCAACGGATTCTTTATCACACAGACAATTTCTCTGCCTTCTAACAGCTGTATCATCATCGCACACAGTGCAAATGTGGCTGACGTTGGATAGGTTTTAATCTCTCTATTTAAAAATGTGAACTGTCTGTCAGCAACCTTCCAATATTCTTCTCTCCGAGTGATTTTCTCCAGCTTGACAAGTACATATGCAGCCATGGAATTTCCCGATGGCATTGCACCATCATAAAACTCCTTCGGCCGGAGAATCAGATTTTCTGCATCCGAACCGTAAAAATAGAATCCACCGTTTTTCTCATCCCAAAACAGCCGAATCATTTCATTGGTATCTGCCACTGCCTGCGACAGATAATTCGGGTCAAAGGTTGCTTCATACAGCGTAATCTGTGCAAAAATAAAATATGCATAATCCTCTAGATTACCAAGCCCGCTCCGATGTCCATCCCGATACCGAACGTACAGGCGTTTGTTCTCATTCCGCATTTCCTGGCTGATAAACTGATAGGCACACCTTGCCACATTCATATAATTGACATCACCCACCACCTGGTATGCCTTTACAAATGCTGCAATCATCAAACTGTTCCACGACGTCAAAATTTTATCATCCTTATGAAGTTTCCATCGTTTTCTTCGATATTCATACAACTTCTGACGAAACTCCTTCATCTGACTGTCTTCTTCCTTGTCATATTTTCTGCCAATCCGATTTGGAATACTTGCATCTTTAAAATTACCACGCTTCGTTATCTGATAATATTCACAAAATCTACAGCCGTCTTCTTCACCCAGCACAGTTCTGATTTCTTCTGGCGTAAAGACATAATACTTTCCTTCTTCGCCTTCACTGTCCGCATCCTGTGCACAGTAAAATCCGCCATGCTCATCCGTCATTTCTTCCATAATCCCGTCTTTGACAGTTCTAAAAGCAAAAAATCGCTGTATCCATTATATTTACTGGATTCCAGCGATTTTTGGTATTGTCACGGTGTTTGGTATTTTTTCATTTTCCTTTGCTTTGCTTCTGAATTGTTTTCATGAACAGGCAGATTGTTCTTTATGATTACCAGCCCACAAGAAAAGTAGATCATCCGAAGTAGTTTCTTAAGGAGTTCAAAGGAGTTTGTGTCACAGATGGTTACGAGGTTTATCACAGTCTGGAAAAACAGCGTGAGGATCTGATGATTGCGGGATGCTGGGCACATGCAAGAAGGCGGTTTGATGAAGCCGTTAAGGCACTGCCAAAGGAAAGCCAAAAAGGGACTCTTGCATACCTTGCCCTGAGCCAGATACAGGCTATCTATAGGGAAGAGAACAAACTTCGTGACATGGAGCCGAAGGAACGACAGATACATCGCCAGCTTACGGTAAAGCCGCTGGTAGATGTCTATTTTTCGTGGGTAAGACAAAATGTAAATAAAGTTACGGCTAAAAGTAAAACGCATAATGGTTTTACGTATTCGCTGAATCAGGAAAAGTACCTGAGGACGTTTCTTTCGGATGGGGAAGTTCCAATGGATAATAACGCTGCGGAGCAGTCGATTAGAGGATTCTGCATAGGGAAGAAAAACTGGGTAATGATCGATACGGTTGCAGGTGCCCAGTCCAGTGCTATCATTTACAGTATCGCAGAAACGGCGAAAGCGAATAATCTGAAACCGTATGATTATTTTGAATATCTTCTCACAGAGATTCCTAAGCATATGGATGAAACAGGAAATGAATTCTGTGAAAGACTGTTGCCATGGTCGGATGAATTGCCAGATAGGTGCAGGAAGTGATTAAGGGAAAATACCGCTCGGGAAAGCGGTATTTATTTTATGTGACACTGGCTATGAAGCGTTTACTTTATATATAGTATCTGTTTTGTTTCAGAAATAACATATCTGATATTTATTTCCCAAATATTCCTTTTCTTCCACATCTATTTTATTTTTTGCAGACGATTTATTGACATTACTCTTGACTTTTAAGTGCTTCCTCCAATGCATTCTCTAACTTGCATTTGAACTTGTCCTGCCCCTCAATCATGAGGGGTTCTTTTTTGGGATTTTCTTTTTTTCTTTTTCCTTCCTAATACTCTTATGAACATATTACAGAAAATTTTTAAAGAACACTATGAAGAAATGAAATATACT
>CAKSBP010000095.1 GCA_934438135.1 uncultured Clostridium sp.
TCGGGGTGACAGGATTCGAACCTGCGACCTCTTGATCCCAAATCAAGCGCTCTAGCCAAGCTGAGCCACACCCCGATGGTGCTTATCTATTTTTTCCGTGCCGCTTATGTTTTCGTTACCGCCGCGACGCAAGACATATTATAGTATAAGCAAACCCATATGTCAACACTTTTTTTGAATTTTTTTTATTTTTTTCAAAAACCCCTAATTTCCAAGGTTCTTAGACATAATTAATCGTAAAATGGGCTTCCCCTTTTGAGTCAATTTCCATTAAAATATAACTTGGTCTGTGACCTGACTGGCGTGGCAAAGAAATGCTGCCAGGGTTCAATGCAATAACATCTCCCGTCTGATCCACTATGGGTACATGAGTATGTCCGAACATAACAATATCTGCACCACGAAGTCTTGCAGCCTCTTTTAAATTATCTAATCCAAAATATACACCATATTTATGTCCATGAGTTAAATATACTGTATAGTTTCCAATTTTTAAAATCTTTTCTTTCAGCAGATTTGTAAAGTAATCGTTATTTCCTGCAATAAATTCTGTTCTGCATCCAACATGTCCTGCTATATACTCTTCGCTGCCCTCTACGTCGCCCAGATGAATAAACAAATCAATTGCTCCAACTTTATTCAAAATGTTTAGCAGATTAGAATCTCTCCCATGTGAATCACTTACTATCAGTATTTTCATATTTGCCTCTTTCTATACAAAAATGTTTAATTGAGCTTATCTTTAATGATTTCTTTCATTGCCTTCAGGGCTTTTCCTCTATGACTGATTTCATTTTTCTGATCTGGCGTTAGTTCTGCAGTAGTACAGTTAAACTGTGGTACATAAAAAATAGGATCGTAACCAAATCCTTCTGTTCCCACTTCTTCGTATCCTATCCGTCCTTCAATTGTTTCTTTTGTGGTATATGTTTCTCCATTTGGCAGTACACAGGCAATGGCACAGACAAAACGAGCACTTCTTTCGTCTCCTTCTGCATCTGCAAGCTTATCTATAATTGACTGATTTTTAATAGAATATGGTGTATTTTCACCCATATAACGCGCAGATAAAATTCCTGGTGCTTTATCTAGATAATCTACTTCCAGCCCCGAATCGTCAGCTAAAACAATATCCTGACACTGCTCTGCAATAGCTTTCGCCTTAATCATTGCATTTTCTTCAAAGGTGCTTCCATTTTCCACAATGTCAGCTTTAATTCCAGCTTCTTTCATAGATAAGATTTCACATCCAAGGTCCTTTAAAATCATTTTGACTTCTTTCATTTTCCCAGCATTTCCAGTCGCAAATATTATTCGTTTCATTATCTTCCTCTTTTCCTCGTATATTATTCTAATGTCTGCTTTATGCCTTTATATATTCCCTCTGCCAGCTTCTGCTGGTTTTCTGTCTCTAGCAGGTATTTTAGTTCCTTTGCATTGGAAATAAATCCTAGTTCAACCAGTGCAAGAGGTACCTTCGAATTTCGTATTATGTAAATACGCTTTCCGTTTACCAGTCCTCTATTATTTTTTCCTGTCACTGTAACAAGCTTTTTCAGACATGCAGATGCCAAGTTCTTGGACGAAACAGAGCCATTTTTTCCTGTACTATATAATACCTCAATCCCATTGGCATTCAAATTATCGCTACTGTTGCAGTGAATACTAATACAGATGTCCGGCATAATTTCATTTATAAATGTTAAACGTTCCTGAGGTGATAAATACTGATCGCCTGTTCTTGTATAAAAAACTTTAACAGATGGATCATTCTGCAGCATTTTCCCTGATTTTTGGGCAACTGCCAAATTAATGTCCTTTTCCTGATATTTTTTATCATCTGTCTGAGTTCCGCTGTCAATTCCACCATGTCCAGCATCAATTACAATTATTTTTTTATACAATTCATTTGGTTTGAATATTCTTATATAGATATCATTTTTATCCTGAAAGGAATCAAATACATAAATAGAATCCAGCTTCATCAAAAAACCTATATTATATTTTTTATTTCCTACAGGGTTCTTTATCTTTTTTACTTCTGCATGAATATTTACAGGTTCTGCATGAAAAATAGTTTTCCCGTTTGTCTCTAAAAAAATTTGAACTTCTTTAGAGACCGGGTTCTCCTTTAGTGTCACATCACAGACGGATGCTTCCGCTTTCTGTATTTTCAAATAGCCAGAGCATTCTGACAGCAGTTCTTCCGTATTATTTGAAAATTTATCTTCAGATAATATTTTTGCAGTGGATTTTACATAAGCAGGCCGAATAAAGGACCACGAGATACATAAGCATAATAAAACTATACTTTGAAAAATGAAAAGCTTTAATATCCCTTTTTCCACTTTATTTTCCTCCAACTGCTCTAATTATAATATAATTTCTGACTATAAACAATTGGAATCTCTTTTTTTCGGTGGCTTTGGACCTAAATACTGGTAGTAATAAGTTTTGAGCATGCCATTGTAAATCTTTCTATTTTTGGTTGCTTTTCTTCCAATGGCATTTTCCGCTCCATCATAACCAGAAATAATAAAATAGGACCAGGTATCCAAAGCACTAAATACTTTTCCAATATCACCATAAAGTGCTGGCATGTCCTTTTTCTCTTCCAAACGTTCACCATATGGGGGATTCGTAATAATAAATCCATATTTCTTAGAATTTTTTAAATTATGGAAATCCTGCTGTTGAAAATGGATATACTGTTCCACTTCTGCTCTTTCCGCATTTTCACGAGCTGCCTTAATTACATCTGGATCCAAATCAAATGCCTGAATATGCATGCTAACATCTCTGTTAATACCTTTATAAGCTTCATCTATGGCATTATACCAGGCTTTTTGTGGAATTATGTTTGTCCATTGCTCTGCAAGGAAAGAACGGTTAATTCCAGGTGCAATATTTGCTCCAATCATAGCAGCCTCGATCGCGATGGTACCACTTCCACAAAACGGATCTACTAAAATTCTGTCTTTATGCCATGGTGTCAGCATAATGAGGGCAGCTGCCAATGTCTCACTAAGTGGAGCCTTGGCAGTTGCCTTTCTATACCCACGCTTATGAAGTGAAACTCCTGTTGTGTCCAAGCAAATCAGCACTTCATCTTTTAAAATATTTACTCTGATTGGATATTTTACTCCATTCTCCTCCAACCATGATACCTTGTAAACCTGTTTCATTCTTTCTACAATGGCTTTTTTTACAATAGACTGGATATCTGAAGGACTCATTAATTCGCTTTTTACCGGCGTTGCCTTCGTAACCCAGAACTTCGCATCCTGAGGTAGGAACTGTTCCCAAGGAAGACTTTTTGTTGCTTCAAAAAGTTCATCAAATGTTTTTGCCTTAAACTTTCCAACTTTAATCATGACACGCTCAGCAGTTCTTAAGAAAATATTTGCTCTGGCAATCGCAGATGTATCACCATGAAATGTAATTCTTCCATCCTCAACCAGATCAATTTCATATCCTAATTGTGTAATTTCCCGTTTTAGAACTGCTTCTATTCCAAAATGGCAGGGTGCCACGTACTCTAACTGTTTCATTTTTTGTTCTCCTTTGTTTTTATAGTTCTATTATGGCCAAAGATTTTCTATTCGTCAACGGATAATTTCCCCCTATATGCATGTATTCCGCCATAAACACTCACAATATGGTAACCCTGTTTAGAAAGCTTACGTCCAATCTGAAGACTTACGTTGCCTCGCTCACAGTACAAAATGAATGTATACTTTTTGGGAAGATTCATCTCAATTTCCTCATTTTCTTCATCATATGGAACATTAATAGCGCCTTTTATATGACCTTCTTGATACTCCTCCTGGCTTCTTAAATCAATAATAACCACTCCTGTTTCTCTTATGTATTTCCAAATATCTTTTGCAGGTATTGTAATGAGACTCATAAAATCACCACCACATATTCTACTATAAGTATATTCATTTCTTGGAGTAATGTGTAAAAAGTCCGGGACTTTTTTTATATCCCGGACTTTTTTGTAGTTTTTTGACTTTCCTGCTATCTATAGCTGTTCTTAGAACTGTTGTTGTAGTTTTTGCTTGCATTATTCTGTGAAGAATTATTGCTTTCATTGTTCTGTGAAGAATTTCTCTCGCTTTCATTTTTGTAGCAGTTCTTAGAAGAACTATTCTGAGAAGAATTTGTTTCGTTATTATATTTGTTTGCCATAATGCAACCTCCTAAAAATGAATTAATTAAACTACAGGTATAGTATTTGCCTTTTTAAAACTTTTATACATAAAACAAATTAAAAAAAATGTTGAAAACTTAGTTTTAGTAGTTGATTTTTTGGAAATTATATATTATAATAAACATGTGTTAAGAGTTCACCCCTTAAATGAACTCTGATTCGCACACTATATAACCCCTTATTAATTATTTATACTCCCCTCATCGAAGCACCGTCATGGCTCCCCCTTGACGGTGCTTCATTTTGCACTTTTTAACTAAATTTTCAAAAAGTAAAAAAGGAACCAATTAATTAAAAATTGATTCCTTTCATTCTACCTTTGAAATATCGCCATTAATAATCGAATTAATACATAACATAACAATATTGGAATTCCAACCGTAAAGAATACTTTTGCTACAAATCCCAGAATTATAAATAGGACTAATAATACAGCTGCAATCACAACACCTCTTCTTATACTAGACCAGACATCCTTTCCGGATTGATTAAAATCATTCTGTTCATTTCTTTGATATGTTTCATACGTTTCATTATTATAATAGGAAGCATTTTTTCCCTGGCCTGTATACTTATATTCATCTGACATCTTATAACTCTCAATAATGGTTTGAGCAATTAACCTCGGATCGCCTATATTCTCTATCTCTTTTTGTTGATTCAATGCATCTCCTGCAGAAGAAATATAATCGTCATAATATCTTATATGCTCTTCTACTTTATAAGATGGCATCTCTTGCTCTAGTAAATCCCTTAAAATATTCAGAAACTCTATTTTATCCATTTATATTCTCCTTCTACCATTATTCCATTTACTTCAACTTATTAATTCATTATTCTATCATAATCTAAAATAAAGGTAAATATTTATCCTATAAACATTTTCTTAAATAACATAAACTATAATGCAAAAAGACTCTTTATAATTACTATAAAGAGTCTTAAACGTGCGTGAGAAGATTCGAACTCCCGACACCTTGGTCCGTAGCCAAGTGCTCTATCCAGCTGAGCTACACGCACACAATAATTTATTTTTTTAATGCCGGCGACCGGAATCGAACCGGTACGGGAGTATAAGTCCCGCAGGATTTTAAGTCCTGTGCGTCTGCCAGTTC
>CAKSBP010000096.1 GCA_934438135.1 uncultured Clostridium sp.
GAGAATAATATTTACTTTTCAATGTGCAATGCCAGTGTTTTGCCGGCATGATCACTCAAGATTCCGAGAGATCATTTCATTTTAAACACAAAGGAATCTTTTTCTTCTGCCAGTTTGGTGGAAAAAGAGTTGTCAATCAGCAGGTTTCGCGACGGAATAACGGCGCGGGTTCCACCGATAAAATCTTCTGGAGAAAGAACAACTTCATGACGAAACAGGCTTTCTAGGAGCTGTTTTCGATTTTGATCAGACTGGTTAATGTAAAGAAGCAGTTCCTTTCCTTTGGCATAATCAATAGCAGATTCCAGCTGTTTTTTTAGAAGTTCCAGATAAGCTGGGGTTTTCATATATTGCGTTAATTTTTCTTTTATTTTTTCAAAAATAATTGTTTCATAGGCGAGTGTTTTTTGGGTGACTGCTTGTTTTAAAATCAGATTTTCAGCAGACACTCGTTTATTTTTTTCACGGTTTAGTGCTTCGGATTCTCTGTGCAATCGTTCTTGTGCTCGTGCAGATTCTTCTGTCATCTGTGTTTCAAAGGACTGTTCCAGCGTTTTTCGGTATTCTTCTACCATAGCAGCACTTTGTCTTGTTGCGTCTTCAATAGCTGATTTGTAAAACAGGTCTAATTTTTCATCGAGAGTCATGTCACGCCTCCTTTTATAGTTTTAGTCCGATTGCTTCTTTTACATAACTGGTGATAAAGTCTGGTTTTCTTCCAGTTCCATGGCGGTCTGGAATTTCAACAATCAAGGGAGAACGGCGGTTTAATTTTACATCATTAATGATATCTGGAAATTCCCGCCCAAATTTTTCTGTAATTAGAACAATACCGATTTCTTTATCACTAAAAGCTTTTTCCAGCTGTTCTTTCAAATGCTCTCTGGAGTGAATGACTACACCTTCTACTCCGGCGAGCCGCATACCTGTATATGTATCAATGTTATCGCTGATTAAAAATAGTTTCATAAACTTCACACCTTTTTAGCCTAAAATGGTAAAGGAAATTAATAATCCATATAGTGCAATGGATTCAGCAAGTGCAACGAAAATTAATGCTTTACCCATAATGCTGGAATCTTCACTTAAAGCTCCTAATGCCGAACTTGCAGCAGAAGCAACAGCAATACCGGCACCGATACAGGAAAGTCCGGTGGAGAGAGCGGCTGCCATATAACGCCATCCTTCTGCATTGGAAGCAGCAGACTTTCCTGCAGCATGAATAGTTCCACCAAATAACATAATGTCTGAAATAATCAAGGTTCCGAAGAAGAATAAGATGTTAAATCCTAATGCTGCTTTAAAATTCTCTTTTCTTTTCTTACTAAAAAGATAAGTTCCCAACGGAACAAAAACGCTTAATAAAAGAATTACAACTAATAAAATCTTAGTTATCAATATGTATCCCTCCTATTTTAAAAATCTAATTTCCATTTATACAAGCAGACACGAAACGATAGTGTCTGCTTAGGATTTATGGGAACGGAATGGTTTAAATTCTTTTCCTGTTCCACTGTAAAAACGGCTGAACATTTCGTAATATTCAAGCCTCAGAACCTGAATGCCGACGACCAGTCCTTCGAGACCCGTAACAAGGATATTTCCTAAAATGATAACCAGAAAATTTGGGCTTCCTCCTTCTGCATGAGCAAGTGTCAGTACAACGCCCATCATACCGGCATGACTTAAAGCAAATGCACCAATTCGCACGAAGGAAATGGTGTTGGTTGCATAACTTAATACCACGTCAAATAGTTCCACAAAGCTTTCTACGAAAAACATTGCTTTTCCTCCTGGCGGGAAAACATTCGGTTTGTGTTCTACGAGCCGTGAAAGCGGTTCTTTTAGGAAAATACATGCTAACGGCAGTCCGATTATAGTAAATAGAATCGGTTTTGCTGGAATGTTATGTCCTGTAGTTGCAAGAACAATACATGCGATAGTGGAACTATAGCAAAGGAAACCGGCAAGGCCGCTGGCATCAAATAGTATTTTTTTTCTATCTTTCGTGCGGATTCCATTTATGATATTGAGAATCATAGCAAAGAGGATTAGAAAGACACCAAAACCAATTGCAAGAATCAAAGTGGACATAATATCATCCATAGGCTTTCGCCAAATCGGATGAATGATTTCTTCAAAACCAAAGACGCTTCCATATAAAAAGCCAAATACGGTAGACCAGATTCCGGCAATAGAAACAATTGCACCAAGATTCATTTTCTTGTATTTATAAAGGAGGAATCCAGCTGCTATCAGGCAGATTCCCTGACCTACATCGCCGAACATAATTCCGAAAATAAAAGTATAGGTCAGGGCGATGAAAATCGTAGGATCCATCTCAGTATAGGCAGGTAGTCCATACATTTTTATAAACATTTCAAATGGCTTAAAAATCTTTGGATTTTTTAGTTTGGTAGGTGGTTTGCTCAGTTCATCTTCATGAGTATTTTCTATAATACAGTAGACGTTTGGGTCAGATTCTACTTCTTTTTGCAGAGACAGTGTATCGTCTTCTGACATCCATCCGCATACGATATAGAATACCAGTCCCTGCTTGGTTCCTTTTGTACAAGCTGCAAGTTTACGGATGTCAAAGTTTTCAGAATAGTCTTTTAATATTTTGTATGCCTGCAAAATATCACCACCGTTTTCATTGAGTGCATATCGGGTGGCAGTGGTAACTTTTTTCCGTTCCATCCGCAGATTTTTTTTATCCTCCTGAAGCTTCCGGTAAACCATATCTGGAGTTCCCTCATAATCATCTGGAATATAAATTTGTTCAAAATGAAGGGAAGAGAAAACGGCATCTACCTTCACCACAGAAGTGGCTGGAGTAAAGTAAACGCCCCACACGTAATCTGCATCCCGATCGCATTCAATAAAGACGGCACTTAATTCATCGTATATGTGATTCAAAAATTTCTTAAAGTGTTCATGAGAAATCTTTCCAAAACGGAATTTTACAAATTGAAAGCTCAAAATTTTTCTTAAATCGTAATTCAGCAGCCTAAATGGTTCTATAGCATCCAGCTTTTTCTCCAATTCATCCATTTTAAGACTTAGTGCTTTCTTCTGTTTCATTAGATGCTGGATTGAAGCATCTGCCTGTGAAATGACAGCCTCCGCATCCTTTAAAGAAAAGGATTTCCCAGAAGGGATCATGCCAGGCAGCAGCTTATCCAGTAAGGATTCTGCCATGCCAAGCGTTTCTTTGTATGGATTGATTTCTACAAAAGGCTTCAGGTTGCGAACGGAATTTAGTTCAGTCATAGCATTTTCCATGTGAAATTCGTATTTTTCAAGATACTGATTCGTGACACGGTCAATATCATCTTTTGGGCCGGTGATGGTCAGGAATTTCATTTTCTCAATCACGATAGATACCTCCGTTTAGTTGTTATTGATGTATGTTAAGGCCTCACTCGGATCCAGCTGATAACGGATGCATTCCAGAGCAGTAGTGACCTGATCGATTTCATGTTCTTTTAAAAACAGTTCATAAAAGACAGGAAGAATCGAATGGGAAAGTCTGGAAGATGTACTTTTATATCTGTGATTCATCATATGAAAGCAGACAGCTTCTGGTGTGGATTCCTGTATCTGTATAAAGAAAGAGCGATAAAAAGTCCCTGATAGTGCAGCTTCAAATTCTGAAATGTTACTGCAGTTTACAAGGGCAGTAATCTGTTCTTTTTTCAGCCGGTAATGAACCGGAATAATAGATGCAATTCTTTTTTCGGGTGTAATGCAATAAGATTTTAAAGAGCGGTATATCCAGAGAATATTGAGAAGATCTGCCTGAGTGCCGAATACGGCGAAGAAGGCTTTTTGTTCCCTGCCTTTGTATTGTTTTTTGATAAAACGCCATACTTCCTGAAAATAATAAATATCCAGCTGGTTTTCATAGTCTTTCAGTAGAGGAGGACTGGATGCGTCCTGAAGTCTTGAAAGCACGGGAAAATACTGGGTACCTTTCAGCAGTTCAATAAACTGTTCCAAGGATTCTGCCTGTAACAGAGCATTCAGCTTAAGTTTCGAGTGTTGCTCAAAAAAGGCATGAAAAGAAGAAAGTGTATCATTGGTTTTTTGATTGAAAATAGATTCAAGGGACTGCTTTAGTATATCAGTTTCATAGCGGAGTAAAATCAGGTCAAGAGAATGCCGTTGTTCCGGTGTAGCGAAGGTATACAGACGTATAAAGTCGTAGTATAAGGAGCTGCGGATAATTTTCTCAATCTGCCCCCGGTGGACATTGGATTCATTGATATTAAAAAATGCCGCTTTGTAGGAGGGCTTCTGCCTTAAAAAATTTACGTAGTCTGCAGTGTTTTCAAGCTGAATAAGTGCTTCTAATTCTTTTTGTGAGAGGTGGATGCTGCTCATGGCTTTTACTTTGGTTAAAATACCGCTATAGGTAAGGGCACGGTTCATAAAATACCTCCCGACTGGATTGTTTTGTTATTATGTAGAAATAATACGCTTAAATATCTCCTCCACATAGGAATTACAGCTGTGTTCAAAATGCTGTTCAAATTCTTTCAGATAAACTTCTTGTTCCAAGCGGAGTTTCTGGATTTCAGTTTCAGCTTCGTAATCCATCTGATGTTTCAGGATTTCCAGCTTCTGATTGGTTTCAGTTTCCAGATGAGCTTTTAGTTCCTGGATCTTTTTCTCATATTCAGTATGCAGTTCAGCTTTGTTTTGTGGTACACGACTTAAAATTTTCTCTGCTTTTATTTCGATTGTATTAAGCAGGTTAATAACTTTTTCCATGAATGCCTCCTTTAAGAAAGTTATTATAACTATATTACTACAAAATTTGGAAATACACCATAGGAGATTTTATTTTAATTAAGTTATATTACTAGTTTGACAGGATGGATATCTTACACTTATAATCCCGTCTTTGACAGTTCTAAAAACAAAAAATCGCTGTATCCATTATATTTGCTGGATTGCAGCGATTTTT
>CAKSBP010000097.1 GCA_934438135.1 uncultured Clostridium sp.
AAAATTTGACATAAAAAGAGCAGGTATTACAAGGCCTGCGATAGATTTTCTAATTATTAAACTGTCAAACTCCCGAGCCATGCTTCATTTTTATTCATATATACGCTCCTTTTCTCTTACTTCTCCATTATATCTTTTTTTTAGAACATTGCAAACTACCCTATGTTAGGATATACTAAATATACTAGAACGTTTGCATAATTTTTATTAAGAAAGAAATTTAAATTAAAGAAGGCATATACATGAATAAAGGAATTATTTATTCCCTGCTGATTTTATGCACTTCCAAAACACTAAAGTCAAATATCACATCAATTTTTGCAAAAAATAATCTGAAAGGAAGGTGTTTCACTATAAAAAATTTAACAATAAAAGAAGAAAACATTTATTCAAAAGATGCGTCTATACTTTTAGATAAACTCTCAGATTCTTTACAAACAATCACTGGAAATGACGGACGCCAATCCTTTGATTTATCTGATATGAAAAAACAAAACTCCCTATTTGTAATTGCAAGAAATGAAAGGCAGGCTCCCGTAGGATGCGGCGCTTATCGTCCCCTTACAGAAGGTATCGCTGAAATCAAACGAATGTATGCTTCATTTCCACACACAGGAATCGGAAGTGCTATTCTGTGCTATCTGGAGAAACAGGCAAAGGAAACCGGCTATGAAACCATTCAGCTGGAAACACGGAAAAATAATCTTGTTTCCATAAGCTTTTACTTACATAATGGTTATAAAATTACTCCAAACTACGGAATTTACCAACAGCGTCCAGAGGCTGTATGTTTTAAAAAGATTTTATAAACAACTCAAGTTAAATTAAAAAAAGTTATCCACATTTATACGTTTTTTTGATTAAATGTGTGATTTTTCGATAAAAAGGGGAGCTATTATGAAGATTACTACTATTATTTTAGATATTGGAAATGTACTCGTTTCTTTCTGCTGGAAAAAACATTTACACAATCTAGGGTTTTCTGGTGAACTCTTTAGCCGGATTGCAAATGCTACTGTGCTGAGCCCACAGTGGGATGAGTTCGACAAAGGAGTTCTTTCCGAAGAACAGCTTCTGGAACTTTTTATCCAGAATGACCCTGATATCGAAATAGAGATACGCCGTATGTACGAAAATATCAATAACATGATTGAAGTATATGATTATACTGAATCTTGGATTAAAGATTTAAAAAGACAGGGGTTCCACGTTTACATTCTTTCTAATTTCAGCAGTAAACAATACCGGGAATCCTATGAGAAACTTTCTTTTCTTCATTTGACAGATGGTGCTGTTCTATCTTTTCAGGAAAAAATGATTAAGCCTGATAACCGCATTTATCAGCTTCTTTTAAACCGCTATCATCTAAAGGCTGATGAATGTGTTTTCATTGATGATAAACCTGCTAATATTGAGGGTGCCATCCTTAATGGAATCCACGGACTTCTATTTACTACTTATGAAAATACATTAAAAGCATTAAAAAACTATTCTCTATAAAAAATAATCCGGCGAATAATTTCACCGGACTATTTTTTACTGTTTTGCTTCTTCGTGATATTCTTTTTCTGTATTTACATTCCAAATATTATCCTTAGATTTCTTTCCAGATAAAATATTTTTCACTGTCTCAAAAGAAGTAACCATAGAATGATCCATATTGTTATATCTATGCTGGCCATTTCGTCCGACACAATATAAATTATCGTACTTTTCTAAATAGTTCACTACTTTATCAATTTCACTATAAGTATCAAAATAAGCAGGATAAGCCTTCTTTACTTTTTCTCTATGAGAATCCAGAACGTCCGCAGCACTATTAATTACACCCATACGAATTAACTCATCTGTAGCAAACTTTCTGCTCTCTTCATCACTCATCTTCCAGAAGGAATCTCCCTCTGCACAGAAATATTCCAAACCGATCCAAACCTTAGAATCCACATCCTTTACCATATATGGAGACCAGTTATTAAAAATCTGAATTCTTCCTAATTTTACTCCAACATCCTGAACATAAATCCAGCAGTCTGGAACAATATTATTTAATGTCTGAATCTTTGTTAAGTTCTTCATATTTAATTTATCTACTAAAAGTCCAATTGTCACAAAATCACGATATGGAAGCCCTTTTGCAACTCTCGTCACTTCAGAAGGAACCTGAGTACCCATGCTGACAACCAAATCTTTTAATGGCATGGATGAAATAAAAATATCGCCTTCCTGCTTCACATTTGAATTATCCTTTAAGTCTACATATTCAATGCTTTCTACTGCATTTTGTTTTAAATTAATTTTATTTACACTAGCCTGTCTGATAATTTTTCCACCCATTTTTTCAATTTCAGATGCAACAATTTCCCACAACTGTCCTGGTCCATACTTTGGATAAATAAATTCTTCAATTAATGATGTCTCAACTTCATGATTCTTACTTGGTATCAATTTTGAAAACATATCTTTGATAATTGCGAGAATAGAAAGCCCTTTTACACGCTGAGCACCCCAGTCCGCAGAAATTTCTCTTGGATGTCTTCCCCAGAGTTTCTCCGTATATCCTTCAAAAAACATAGAATATAATACACGTCCAAAACGATTTATGTAGAAGTTTTCCAATGATGTCTCTGGAAGCTTATGCATGCAGGAATGCAGATAACTGCATCCAGCCTTCACAGTCTGCACAAATCCCATATTAATAAATGTCTGTGGTTTCATAGAAATCGGATAATCAAAAAACTTTTTCTTATAATAAATACGAGAAACTCTCTGGCGTACCAGCATGACACGATCTTCTTTCTCTGGATTCGGTCCACCTGGCTGTAATGTTTTTTCTCTTCCAAGTTTCTTGTCATCGTAAGAAGGCTGTCCTTGAATCGGCATCATTGTTTTCCACCAGTTCATAACGTCTTGATCTTTGGAAAAAAAACGATGTCCTCCAATATCCATACGATTGTCCTTATAGCGTACAGTCCTTGATATACCCCCTATTTCATTGCTTTCCTCTAGAATGGTAACATTATAATCTTTTGACTCCTTCAATAGATTATATGCAGCTGTAAGTCCTGCCGGACCAGCACCAATTATAATTACATTCTTCATCATTCATTCTCCTCTTTCAATAGTTACATACTAGGCCCCAATGTATGTACAAAACATGATAAAAATATTATATCATATTACTGCTGTTTTTACACTCAAAAAAGCAGTCACCCTAAACAAGTGACTGCTTTTTTTAATATATTCTATAATGCTTCTATTGATTCTTTAATAATTTCGAATAATATGAGCTCCAATTGGCTATTTGACGAACTTAGGAAAGCACATATACTGAAAGAATGGTTTTACTGCATTTGTCAGAATGAAAAATACTCCATTCAGCAAACGGAATTTTATGACTGGATTAAAAATACGGAAAGCTGTGGAATAAAATAGTTCGAAAAATGTGCAGCTACTTATCGACGTTGGTCAAAATACATACTTAAAAGCGTTAAGTATGTACTTACAAATGGCGTTACAAAGGGATTTAATAATAAAGTGAAAGTCTTAAAACATAATTCCTATGGCATCTGTAACTTTAAGCGGTTTCGGATGCGAATTTTACATTCATGTAACTAAATAATTACAGACTGGCACGGAGGTTTATTTGTCATGCCCAATAACAGTTGAATTTAGTTTAAACATAAAAACAGCCCTGCATCAAGTGATAGCGCATGATTCAGAGAATCATACCCCAACACTTGACATAGAGCCTAAATTTTAACACAAAAAAAGCGAAAATACTGAAAAATCAGTACTTCCACAATTTTAAAAAATGAGACATCGGGGATTCGAACCCCGGACAACTTGATTAAAAGTCAAGTGCTCTACCAACTGAGCTAATATCCCGTAATTATTAATTTTCAAAATAAAATGCCCAGAACCGGAATCGAACCAGTGACACGGGGATTTTCAGTCCCCTGCTCTACCGACTGAGCTATCTGGGCAAACAATTCATAAAACTTAATTGCGGGGACAGGATTTGAACCTGCGACCTTCGGGTTATGAGCCCGACGAGCTTCCAGCTGCTCCACCCCGCGATATTTAATTAACCCCTAATGGGTAATGGATGGAGAAGGATTCGAACCTTCGAAAGCGAAGCTAACAGATTTACAGTCTGCCCCCTTTGGCCACTCGGGAATCCATCCAAATAGTAAGCCGATGATCGGACTCGAACCGATAACCTGCTGATTACAAATCAGCTGCTCTGCCAATTGAGCCACATCGGCACCTTACTAATATGATAACCAATTTCATAAAATTTAATCAACTAGTTTTCACAATGGGACCTACAGGGCTCGAACCTGTGACCCTCTGCTTGTAAGGCAGATGCTCTCCCAGCTGAGCTAAGATCCC
>CAKSBP010000098.1 GCA_934438135.1 uncultured Clostridium sp.
TCCTCCCGAAGTAAGAGCAGAATCCTCTGGCATACATATATCACCCAGATTAAATCCATTTCCATCCGTTCGTGCAATTGCCACATTTAACTTTACTGTACCTTCAATAATACCATTGGCAATACCTGTCTGTGGAACATAGGATACAGTACTGGAATTTCCATAAGAAACTCCTCCCTCCGATGTGATATAAGTAACACTCAGCATCTTATAAAAATCTTCTAATGTCATATTAAAAGCTGTTGCCAAATTATAGGAATCGCCTGGAGCTATTGTTACTTCTTTTGTGCGGCCCACTTCAAAATTAGCACACAGATTAATTCGTTTTGTCGTACAAAAGTACTGCGGAATTTGCTCTATCTTTTCAGCTTTTGCATATGCTTCATAAATACCAGTCGGGTAAAATTTTATTTCATAAACCCCTGCCTTGGCATCAACAGTTAATGCATAACGATTGTCTGCTCCTGCAACTGGATCTAATTTAATTAAATCAGAACTTTTTACAATATTGGAATCCTGACTTCCTACCGATATTACTGTCTTCTGACCATTTATAACTTTTGTAATCTCCCAGGTAATTCGGTTCTGAATACCTGCACTTGTTACAGTACCATCAGATGATACACCTGCTGCTGCATCTGTATAAATATCCGTATTCGTTTTAATTCTAATACTTTCTGCTGAAGCACCGGCAAATGCATTATCTGCACTTACCCTCGGAACAACATACACATCAACCTTACTTGTATAAATCTTAGTACCTGTATTATAGGTTGCCTGAATATATGTTTTACCAGCTCCTACCGGAGTAACTTTACCAGTATAATCTCCTACGGTAACAACACCTGAATCTCCCGATTCCCAAAGAATAGGAATAGAAGAAGACGAATAGTTTGCAGATAACTGAATAGGCGTACTTCCTACCTTCGTAACAAGAACGGGCTTGTCTGCATTTACCGTTTCATCTGCTTTAAATTCTGCATTTCCTGTCTCAATCGAAAAATCAACATTAATTTTACAGCTTACTGTTACATTCTGGCTTTGTGAAACACCATTATTCGTAACTTTAAAAGGTACGGTTGCCTGTAAGTATGTGGAACCCAGCTGCTGGACATTTATAGTAGATATCTTACTATCATTTGCATTGGTATTCACCGTAATAATGCCGGCATCAGTAAGCCCCCACTTTACCCTCTTATCTGGATTACTTTGATCAATATCCAACGACCAGCCTGATGGAAGGTCACTGATAACCACAGATACGCTTAAACTAGAAGATGTCATGGAATATTCTCCACCCATCGTAGTAGTTCCATTCGCTACAAATTGAACGGTCGGCTGTACCGAATCCGCCAACGACACCGTCCGGTATTTCACCAGCAGTGCTGCTGTTATTACTAGAAAAATCACACCAAGGCATAAAATGCCTTTACGGTATGTATGATTCCTTTTCATCGTATTCCTCCTCACATTTTCACACACAAAAATAAAATGACACCGATTATTTCTGTGGTGCAGATTTTATTTTATTGACAAATATTTCTCTAAAACAAGTTTACTACATAAATTGGGCAATCAAATGGCATAAACTTTATTTTGAAAAATATCTGAGATTTTCTCTATTCAGTTTCCCTCTTTTCTCCCTCTCTGTTTCAAATAAAATCATTCGTTTGGAATCTGCAGGTTCAGATTTGAAACGGCAGGTAAATGAAATCTGACAGCATCTACACTGTCTCTTATAGAATGATGGGGCGGCAAAGACGCCGTCCCAAACTATTTTAATTTTTCAAAGAATCAGATTATTCTTCTGTTTCTTCCTCTTCTTCGCCAAGCTGTTTATTTGCTTCCATCTCATCTAAAATCTGGGAAAATGCTTCAGCTACTAGTTCATATTCTTCATCGGATTCAATATTTTTTAAATCCAACTCTCCGTTATCTGTTTCGCCGTAACGATACAGATAAACATCACCGCCTTCTTCTTCCTCTTCTGCCTCAGCAAGCGGAAGTAAAGCCATATAATCTCTTCCATCTGTTTCAAATACAGATAATACAACGCATTCTACTTCGGAATCATCATCCATAGTAAGTGTTACAAATGCGTCTTCTCCATCAAAATCAAAATCTTCAGTCATTTTTTCTGACCTCCACTCTTCTATTTCAGCCATATATCTATGACCGAGGTACAAAACTAGGTTCTGCTACGTTAATGCTAACATAGCATGGCCATAATTTCAAGCATTCTTATGCAAAATCATTCCTTATTTTCCTTCCATTTTTTCCAAGACATCCAGATATTGGAGATTTGTATAGAAGAAATACGGTGTAATCTTATGGATAATAGGAAAACCACCTGCAGGAATCCCGATATCCTTTTTCATATACCATTAGCTTATTTATCGACAGTTAATTTGAAAAACATTATATTTTTAAATATATACATTTTCATTTACATCATTTAAAATGGCTGCCACTTCCGTGACAGCCTGTCAAATTCATTATTTACCCAATCAGCCTCTCTGTTTCTGCTCATCCAGTTTCACAGCCATATTCTGCTCATTACTCTCAAAAACTGCACGTTCTGTATAGCTTTTGATTAAATTCATATCGCCACTGTTTGCTGCCGCAGGTGTCTTATCTTTAAATACCACTTTCAGCAGAATCGGTGTAATAATCGTAGTAACGACAACCATGATGACAACCGGGCCAAACAGACTGCTGCTCATCAATCCGCTGGAAATCCCCTTATTGGCTACAATTAATGCAACTTCACCACGTGAAACCATTCCAACACCAATCTGAATACTTGCTTCATTGGAGAAGCCACAGACTTTTGCTCCAAGACCGCATCCAACAATCTTTGTTAAGATTGCTACGATAACAAGCAATACAGCAAACAAAAGTATCTTTCCTGTCATAGCTGGCAGTACTACCTTTAGACCAATACTTGCAAAGAATACTGGTGATAACAGCAAATAGGAAAGTGTTTCAAAACGATTACTTATGTAGCTGTTTCTCTTGGTTCCAGAAATTGCAAGCCCTGCAACATATGCACCTGTAATATCTGCTACACCGAAGAACTCTTCTGCACAGTAGGACATCAGCAGACAGAATGCAAAACTGATAATTACATAACGTCGTAAATCTGCACCTTCGTTCTCAGACCATTTCTTAAATCCAAATCGGAAAGCAAATGCCGCTGCACCGCCAAGCATGAAGAAACCTATGATTTTGAGTAATACAATAGCTATACTGACACTGGAATCTGCAAGACTTGTTACAACAGTCAAGGCAATGATTCCTAATACATCATCTATTAAAGCCGCTCCTAAAATAGCGCTTCCTGCCTTCGTAGAAAGTTTGCCAAGTTCTTTCAATGTTTCAACTGTAATACTTACAGATGTAGCTGTCATAATGACACCAATAAATATGTTCTGCAATGTCGTACTCGCAGCTACACTAGGATCCCCTTCATTAAACAAGGCCGCAATTCCTAATCCACCAAGCAAAGGGATAATAACACCAATCAATGCGATAACAAAAGATGCCTTGCCGGTTTTCTTCAGTTCAACAATATCTGTCTCCAAACCAGCGGCAAACATTAGCACAATAACGCCAATCTCTGATACTTCATTTAAAAAATCCGTATCTCCGATTACGCCAAAGCATGCGGGACCGAGTAAAAGTCCAGCCAGTAAAGCACCTACAACTTGAGGTAATTTCACCTTTTTTGTGACTAATCCTAACAATTTCGTACTTAATAAAATAATTGCTAATGATAATAAATAATTGTACTCCATAGCCTTTACCTCTTCTCTCAAATTGTTATAATGTAAAACCTTACAAATTATAACGCAAAGTGAGTGAAGAAGCAAACAAAATATATAAAAGGCTAAAATATGATTTTTTTCTCGGGAGTTTGACAGTTTAATAATTAGAAAATCTATCGCAGGCCTTGTAATACCTGCTCTTTTTATGTCAAATTTT
>CAKSBP010000099.1 GCA_934438135.1 uncultured Clostridium sp.
AAGTAAAGAACGCTTTCCAAATGGCATCAAAGAAGTCATCGACTACATCCGTTCCAAGGACATGATTCCAGGACTTTGGCTGGAAATCGAAGTCATGGGCATCCACTGTCCAAAAGCTTCTACAGTGCCTGATGACTGGTTCTTCACCCGTCATGGTAAAAAAGTCTATGACAGAAGCCGTTACCAGCTTGATTTCCGAAATCCTGAAGTACGGACTTATGCTACCAGTGTAATTGATCGCCTGGTTTCTAAATATGGTGTCGGTTATATTAAAATGGACTATAACATTGAGCCAGGCATTGGAACTGAGCAAAATGCAGACTGTGCCGGTGATGGTCTGTTAGGACATGAACAGGCTTATTTGTCCTGGTTAGATTCTATTTTTACAAAATACCCTGACCTGATTATTGAAAACTGTTCTTCCGGCGGTCTTCGCATGGACTACGCCATGTTAAGCCGTTACAGTATCCAGTCAACCAGCGACCAGGATGATTATCGTTTATATGCTTCCCTGGCTGCCAATGCACCAACGGCTCTGGCTCCGGAACAGGCTGCTATCTGGTCTTACCCACTGACTGACGGAGATAAAGAGGAAGTTGTGTTTAATATGGTAAATGCAATGCTGCTTCGTGTTCATCAAAGCGGTCATCTGGCAAAGCTTACACCAGAACGAAGTGCACTGGTCAAAGAAGGATTAGATTATTATAAGAAAATTCGTGATGATATTAAGGAAGCCGTTCCTTTCTGGCCATTGGGATTATCCAGATACAGCGATCCTTGGGTGTGTCTGGGATTAAAAACAAAAAAGAAAACCTATATTGCTGTTTGGAGAAGAAAAAGTGAAAGGAATACTTGTCAGATTCCGATTAAGCATCTGGTTGGAGAAGATGTGAATTTGAAAGTTGGATATCCTTCTTATAAAGGGTGTGAATACAGGTGGAATAAGGCTGATGGAGTGCTGAGTGTGAAGATGGAAGAGGAATATTCGGCAAGGTTGTTTGAGGTGAGTAGGAGATATTTTTTAAAATAAAAACATAGTAAACTTGAGTAAGCAAAAACTGACTCTATCACATAATCCATTAATGGACTTGTATAAATTCTTTCCTCAATTATGTATAAGATGCTAAAAAACATGCATATAGTAATTATATATAGACCAATATAGAGAGAAATCGACATTCATAATAAGCATTTGAAGAACGAACCCCCACCGACAAGTAGACAACTCCGTTCTGAATAATTACCTTATTATTTTAAGCTTGTAGCCCAAAATTATAAAAAGACCTATGCTATTTTCAGTAAAATTTGTTTCTGGTGAATTATTCAGGATACCATAATTTAGAGGCTGAGATATTCCATAGAATACCGCAGCCTCTATTAAAAATTCTCTAAATTATTTTCTATTTTTCTAGCAGATTTCTGCTCCTGCTGGCATCTTCTTCTCAGGTACCATCAGTGCTAATTCTCCATTTTCATCTTCAGCACATAATAACATACCTTCGGATAATACTCCGGCAAGTTTCGCTGGTTTTAAGTTCACTAATACCATAACTTTCTTTCCAACCATCTCTTCTGCGGAGTAATGCTGTTTAATACCAGAAACAATCTGCTTTACCTGGCTTCCGATTTTAACCTGGGAACAAAGAAGTTTTTTGGATTTCTTCACTTCTTCACAGGCGATGATTTCACCAACCTGGAACTGCATTTTCATGAAATCGTCAAATGTAATTTCTTCTTTTGCTTCAATATCAATAACAGCTTCCTGTTCTTTTACCCCGTCTTCATGTGTTCTTGCTTCTTCAGCTGCTTTTCTCTCTTCCACTTTCTCAAGTACCTCTTTCAAATCTAGTCTCTGGAATAAAATTTCTGGTTTTTCAACTACTTTTGTACCGGAAACGTATTTTCCATATTCTTTCATGTCTTCTAATTCTCTCTTAGATGCATGTAACTGCTCTAAAATCTTCTGTGAAGTTTCCGGCATAAATGCTTCTAACAGGCTTGCTCCAACGGAAATGCTTTCTACTAAGTTGTAGAGAACCGTTTCCAGTCTTGCCTTCTTGGATTCATCTTTTGCAAGAGCCCAAGGCATTGTTTCATCAATATATTTGTTACAGCGTTTGAATAAGGTGAATACTTCGGAAATTGCATCAGCAACACGAAGTTTATCCATTTTTTCAACTACTTTGTTTGGTGTTTCTAAAGTCAGGCTGATTAATTCATCATCCACATCTTCCTTCACACCACCGTTATTTACCACTCCGCCAAAGTATTTATTGCTCATGGAAATAGTACGGTTTACCAGATTTCCAAGTGTGTTGGCAAGGTCGGAGTTTAATCTCTCTACCATCAGTTCCCATGTGATTGTTCCATCACTTTCAAATGGCATTTCATGAAGAACGAAGTAACGAACTGCATCTACACCAAAGAAATCAACTAATTCATCTGCATAAATTACATTTCCTTTGGATTTAGACATTTTACCGTCGCCCTGCAATAACCAAGGATGACCAAAAATCTGTTTTGGAAGTGGCAAATCCAGTGCCATTAACATAATTGGCCAGTAAATGGTATGGAATCTTAAAATATCTTTTCCGATTAGGTGTAAATCTGCAGGCCAGAATTTACTGAATAAATCATCACTGTCACCGTCTACATCATAGCCAAGTCCCGTGATATAGTTGCTTAATGCATCAATCCAAACGTATACAACGTGTCTTTCATCAAAACTTACTGGAATGCCCCATTTGAATGATGTTCTGGAAACACATAAATCCTGAAGTCCTGGTAGCAGGAAGTTGTTCATCATTTCATTTTTACGAGATTCCGGCTGAATAAATTCAGGATGTTCATTAATGTATTTAATTAAACGATCCTGATATTTGCTCATTTTGAAGAAATAAGCTTCTTCTTTCGCTGGCTGGCACTCACGTCCACAGTCCGGACATTTTCCATCCACTAACTGAGAGGATGTGAAGAAAGATTCACAAGGTGTACAGTACATTCCTTCATAATATCCTTTGTATATATCACCCTGATCATATAATTTTTTGAAAATTTTCTGAACCTGCTTTTCATGATACTCATCTGTTGTACGGATAAATTTATCATAAGATGTGTGCATTAAATCCCAAATGCTCTTAATCTGACCGGATACACCATCTACGAATTCTTTTGGTGAAACACCTGCTTCTTCAGATTTTAATTCAATTTTCTGACCGTGTTCATCTGTACCAGTCTGGAAACGGACATCATATCCCTGGATTCTCTTAAATCTTGCAATACTGTCTGCCAAAACAGCTTCATAAGTATTACCGATATGTGGTTTGCCTGATGTGTAGGCAATTGCAGTTGTTAAATAATAAGGTTTCTTTGCCATATCAATCCCTCCAAAACTAAATATTTTATTTAGGCATAAAAAAACGCCCTTAAATCGAATGATTTAAAGACGAGAACTCCCGTGTTACCACTTTAATTTACCTTAGCCTCACGACTAAAGCCTCTTGGGCTGCGTACATATAATATGCATTACAGTCTGCCACTATAACGGGTGAACCCGTCGCAGCCTAAAGAAAAATTCCATCGGTGCGAAGCTCCAAGACCATGTTCAGCACATTCTAAAAGGGTTTCCTTCCGGCATCCAGCCATATCTCCCGTTCTCAGCAATGCGGGTTCTCTGTGAATATTTTCTGTGCTTACTCTTCTTTTCATTGCCTTTTAAATATTACACTTTAGTGTAGACCGTTTTTTTTAATGTGTCAAGGGGGAAAGTTTATTCATCCACGGTAAACGCACGATTTTTCCTCTAGTAATGGGCATTTTCTTGTAGTATTATATGAAAAGACAAGACAAATCTGATACATTCGTATATAATAAACGCTATCAAATCTAAATGGAGCGTGA
>CAKSBP010000100.1 GCA_934438135.1 uncultured Clostridium sp.
AAAAGTGGGGGATTTTAATAGAAAAGGAATCTGAAAGCCTTGAATTTATTGGCTTAGAGATTCCGAGAGATTATATTAATAATAGGAGGAGTAATTATGGCAGAAATAGTAAGAAGCAGTGCATCTGAGATTCGTCAAAGGGCACGTCAGGCGTTAAGCGGAAATTGGGGGATTGCTGTAGGAACAACGTTTGTTGCCACTTTATTAGGCTATAACGGAGGTTCTGGAATGAATGGATTTACAAGCAGCATTCAAAAAATAGCAGATAAGAAAGAGCGGATTTCATCTGACGGTGTATCTGCTCTTCTTGGAAGTCCATTTTTAGGTGCAGCCATTGGAACAATGGTAATTTTTATGGCAGTCGCTCTTATCTGGACGCTTGCAGCATTTTTACTAAGCGGTGCAATTACAATGGGATATAATCACTTCCTGCTACATATGGTTCGGGGAGAAAATCCACAGTTTAGTGATTTGTTCAGCAAATTTAATTTCTTTTGGAAAAGCCTTGGCCTGTTAATCGTTATGACAGTGTTTACAGCATTATGGTCATTGCTTTTAGTTATCCCGGGGATTATAGCAGCATTTCGTTATGCACTTGCACCGTTTTTAATGTTAGAAAATCCGGATATGGATATTATGGAAGCTATTAGTGAATCCAAACGTTTGATGCATGGAAATAAATGGAAGCTATTTATCTTGCATCTAAGCTTTATTGGATGGGGATTTTTATGTATCTTTACTTTATTCATTGGACTGCTTTTTTTAGCACCATATATCAAGGTATCGTTAGCCTGTTTTTATCAGGAAGTAAAAGATTTAAATACAAAGAGCCAGATGATTGGACAGATTCCAGAATAGATATAAAATAGTAAAGTATATTATAAATTGACATTTAAGAACATTTTTCGTATAATTAATACCTGTGTCTCAACAAATAATTGTTGCATCATAGGAGGATTGTATGAAATCATATTTGGAACATTATGAAATCGTCGAAGAGATGATTTCTGTTGGTAAGAAAAAAGCAGGTAAAAAATGGCACCAGACTATTTTATTTGCATTCCTTGCTGGTATGTTTATTGCATTAGGAGCACAGGCAAGTGTTTTTGCAAGCCATGGAATTTCAGATACTGGCGTGGCAAAAACAGTAGCGGGGACTGTTTTTCCAATTGGACTTATTTTTATCTTAATCATTGGTGGAGAATTATTTACAGGTAACTGTCTTCTGATTATGGCAGTTATGGATAAGAAAATCAAAGGAAAACAGATGGTGAAAAACCTCTGTCTTGTATTCTTAGGAAATTTACTTGGTTCCCTGTTTATTGTGCTGTTAAATGCAGGATCCGGACAATTTAATACATCTCATGGCTTGTTGGCTGCTTACACAATTAAAACAGCTGTTACAAAAACACATATTACACCTGTAGCAGGTCTGCTTTCTGGTATTCTGTGTAACATCCTTGTCTGTTTCTGTGTACTGCTTGCTACATGTGCAAAAGATGTAACAGGAAAAATTCTAGCGGTTTTCATTCCAATTTATGTATTTGTTATTTCCGGCTTTGAACACTGTGTTGCTAATATGTATTACCTTTTTGCAGGTATTATGGCAGCTAAGAATCCAGAGTATGTAGCACTGGCAGTTGAAAAGTACGGCTTATCCCAGGAAAAGATTGATTCTTTAACTGTGGCATCTACAATGAATAATTTCATCCCAGTTACCCTTGGTAACATTATCGGCGGTGTAGTAGTAGTAGGTATGCTTTACTACTATTTAAATAAAAAGAAAAAGGACGATTCCTGCTATTTAGCTTCTTTAGGAGAAGAATAGTTCATAGCTGATGAAAAAATATAATAGAGGAAAGGGATACATCAGAGAACTGGTGTATCTCTTTTTTAATTTAATTAAAAGGTAAATGGAATCTGCATCTTATGAAAGTTTTTGCTACAAGTGCGACAGGAAACTACAAAATGTATTTTCAATTGTTTATAATAGAACTGCACAAATTGTTATATTAATTGAAGGAGGATTTTATTATGCAGAAACAAACCGCAGCACGTCGTATTTTATCCTGGATAAGTGTAGTAATGTTAGTATTTGTCTGTGTATTTCAGACAGTACCAGCTTTCCAGATATCTGCGGCATCAACCGAAGCAGCAGTTAAAATTATGCCTTTAGGTGATTCCATTACTGATTGTGATTTTTGGAGAACCACATTATTTAACAAATTAAAAGACAACGGATATAATGTAGAATCTGTTGGCTGTCAGTATGGTGGTCATGAAGGACATAGTGGAATGCTCGTTACTGACCTTGCTCAGACAACACAGCTTTCTACCTGGTTATCATCTACAAACCCTGACATTGTTATGATGCATTTTGGTACAAATGACTGCTGGTGTGACAAAGGAAGCACAGCTATTTTAAATGCTTACACAACATTGGTAGAACAGATGAGAGCAAACAATCCGAACATGATTATTGTAGTAGCACAGATTACACCATTACAGCCAAATGATTCAGCTGATTATATTTCACGTGCAAAAGACCTGGATGAACATATGGTTGGCTGGGCTGCTGATTTAACAACAGAAGCATCTCCAATTGTTTTATGTGATCAGTTCACAGGATTTGTTCCTTCAACTGATACATATGATGGCGTTCATCCAAATTCAATAGGAAGCGCCAAAATGGTAACAAACTGGTATAACACATTAACTCCAATTTTAGATGGGGTAACACCAAGTGTACAGCCAACCGCAACCAGCGAGGTAACACCAAGCGTAGAACCAACTGCTACGACAGAAGTTACACCAAGTGCGCAGCCAACTGCTACAACAGCAGTAACACCAAGCAGTGATTTACAGCTTTCTACGGATGTAAATGCATGGGAAGGCGGATATACCATGAATGCTTCCGTAAAAAATACATCCAATTCTGCTGTGAACAGCTGGAAACTTACTTTAAACAAAGCTGATTTTGATATTACAAATGCATGGTGTGTAAACATAGAAGAATCCGGGGATTTCTACATCATTACTCCACAGGAATGGAATGCATCAATTCCGGCTGGTGGTTCTGTAAATTTTGGTTTCCAGGCAAATGGTAGATTTACAGCTAATTTTGTATACATACTAAAATAATCAAAATGTAAAATGTACGAATAATATCAGCGGGTGCACTGAAAATTGTTCAAGATTATATATATGTAAAGAATCCCTGAAGAATCCCACACCAGAGAAGAGGAATATGAAGAACGTCTTTTCATGCAGAAAATTTGGTTTGACGTCTTTAAATTTTAATTTTCCTCTTGTCAATTGAACATACTTTGTGTATAATGACTGTAATGTGAGCGATGACGAAAACTACGATCGTGAGTCTTTATCAGAGAGTTGGTGGCAGGTGAGAATCAGCAGAGACAAAGATCTTTCCATTTTCCGAGCATTGCGGTGAAAGCTGCAGGGATCGTATCCCTTATCATACGTCGAGTGGCCGGAGATTACATATTCGGCAATTTGGGTGGCAACGCGGAAGAATATACAGTCTTTCGTCCCTTAGACATAGCGATATGTCTTGGGGATGGAAGGCTTTTTTATTTACTAGGAAAGTCCTCTGCGAGTCTGTTCCTAGTAAATAAAAAAGTGCCCTAAAAAACAGGGCACAAGATGCACACGCACGGGTAAGGAGTATTGTCGCAAAAAGAAGCGACACCCGTGCGGCGCAGGAAAGTCTCTTCTCCCTCAAGATTGAGGGGC
>CAKSBP010000101.1 GCA_934438135.1 uncultured Clostridium sp.
AAAAGTGGGGGATTTTAATAGAAAAGGAATCTGAAAGCCTTGAATTTATTGGCTTAGAGATTCCGAGAGATTATATGTTAACATGGAGGTTAAAATGAAAAAGTCTAAATTATGTCTTTTACTAATATCATCAATGCTTCTGACAGGATGTCAGAGTTCTACTAATCTTACCAACGAACAGTTAGATGAAGTATCCGAATACATCGGAGGAAAGTTAATTCAATATAGCAGCAGCTATCAGGAAATGCTTCTCTCGAAGGACCGGCTGAAGGAAGCGGAAGCTGAGACAGAAGAAAAACCGGAACAGGAGGATTCCACCATTCCGGTTTCAAAGACGGAAAGTACGCAGATGAGTTCGACTGGAAATAAGCTGGAAACTGGAAGCAGTTCAGGTTTTTCGACATCTGAACATGAAACAGATACGAAAGCAGTTACAGCAGCTGCAGTTATGGGCGCATCTTCCTTTGATGTAAAAGCATCGGATTATGGATTTTATAACAGTTATCCGAAAAATGGGGCTAAGAATCACTTTGTTTTAAATGCGTCTTCTGGGAAAAAGCTTTTGGTTGTGAAAGTAAAACTGACAAATACAGGAAGCAGTGCAAAGAAGCTTGATACAGCGAATCATGTATTTAAGTGCAAAGCCAGTGGGGACAAGCTTTCAGGTGAAGCTCTAGTATCTCTTTTGAAAAATGATATTCATTTTATGAATACAACAGTGAAAGCCGGAAAGTCAGTGAATGGTATTCTGGTATTTGAGGTAAGTAAGAATGCATCACTTACCGATTTGAGTATTCAGCTTTCAGGTGAAGCTGGTACAGCAGAACTTGCTTTAAACTAAAAAAAGCATGGGATGAGAAAAAACATTCCATGCTTTTTGGCAATTTCAATTTTTTTTTGACAGATAAAGAAAGAGTTATTGTAAAAAATATATAATAATTCATGGAAAGAAAGATAAAAGTTGTGCTAAAGGCATAAATGTGGTAAAATACACATAGAAAAACATGATAGAAAGTGAGGGGGAGTATATGAGGTACAAAGGAGAACAAAAGCTCACGACAAAAATTATTATACTAGTAACAATTCCAATTATAGTTCTTGGAGTTGTTTCCATGATTACTGCTTATAGGAATCAGCATAAGATAGGGTATGAGCTGGTAAAAGAAGAATTAAGGGCAGTTGCCAATAGTGCAATTACAGAGTGTGATTTATATGTAGAAGGTGATTACAGCTATAAAGATGGTGTTTTGAAAAAGGGAAATACTCCAATGACAGATAATTTTAACATTGTAGATGGGATGAAAAGAGATTCTGGTGTAGATATAACCTTATTTTGGCAGAATAAGAGGGTTCTTACTACGTTAAAAGACAGTTCTGGAAAACGAATTATTGGCACAAAGGTGAAAGAATCTGTTTATAAAAGAATACAGAATGATACTACATATTTTGATATAGACATGAATATAGAAGGAGAAGAGTACTGTGGGTATTATACACCGCTTCGTCAGGAGAGTGGAGAAATAGTTGGAATTGTGTTCGCCGGAAGACAAAAACAGGATGTAGATGCGACAATTATGAAAACGTTGTATAAATTAATTGCTGCGATTAGTTTTCTGCTGGTTCTGGTTATTATTATTACGATTATTGTAACTAAGCGGATTGCGAAAGTGTTGGAACATACTGTGAATAATCTGGAGCAGGTTGTAAATGGAGAATTGGCAGTTTCTCTTCACGAGAAAGCATTGGAGAGAAGGGACGAGATTGGGAAGATGGCCCGGTCTGTGAAGGGACTGGTTTCTTCCTTCCGTGGAATAATATCTGGTTTACAGGATGCATCCAGGAATATGTCAGCATGTTCTGGAAGTTTCGATGTTTCGTTTCAAAATATTGCAGATAATTTATCGGTAGTAAATACTGCGGTAGAAGAGATTGCAAATAGTGCCACATCTCAGGCAGATGAGACCCTTCATGCAAATGAAAAGATGGAAAGCATGGGAAAAGGTTTTGATGATACAGCAACAAGTATCAGGCATCTGAATGAAAGCTGCAATAAAATGGAGAAATACAGCCAAACAGCAAAAGAGACATTAAAAGAACTGGATAAAATCAGTGAACAGACTGAAACAGCAGTACAGAGTATCCAAGAGAAAACAAATCAGACCAATAAATCGGCACAGGCAATTCGGACTGTCACAGAATTTATTACCCAGATAGCGGCACAGACAAATATGCTTTCTTTGAATGCAAGTATTGAAGCAGCAAGAGCCGGAGAAAGTGGAAGAGGTTTTGCTGTAGTAGCAGAGCAGATCCGCGAACTTGCTGAGAAATCCAGAGAGAGTGCAGAGAAAATTGCTGTGATTGTAGATGAACTTGTACAGAATTCAGATATGAGCGTGGAAACCATGAATGATGTTTCGGAAGCATTTCATGTTCAGAATATGCGTCTTAGCAATACAAAGGAAATGTTTACGTCGCTGGATTCAGAAATCTTTAATGTGACGGGGGCTGCAGAAAAAATAAATGAAGATATGAAACTGCTGAATGGAATTAAAGAGGATGTTCTTCTTGCAGTAGAAAATCTTGCTGCAATTGCAGAGGAAAATGCAGCAAGTACAGAAGAAACTTCTTCCTTGATGGCAGAACTTCAGGAAACGGTAAATGGATGTAAAGAAGAAACAAAACATTTACTGGAACTGGCAGATGGATTGGAAAAAGGGACAAAGCATTTTCATTGGAAGTAAAATGATGGTATTATTTCAGATAGAGATACTATAGATAAATAATGATATATAGAATGAGGATGGTAGTAATACTGTATATTGCAAAAATGCGAGATAGAGGTAGCGGCCATTCTCTTTTTATATATTCAGAGAGGAAGATTGTGTAAGTCTATGATTTTAATTTAATATGTAAAAACATTTTAGAAATGAGGAAAAATTGAAAAACATATAAAAGTTGTTGACACATGTCGAAAGATGTGATATGATATAGCTCGCTGCTGAGAGTGGAACGAACGATTCAAAGTGAGGGAACAATGATAACTGAACAGTGAAACAACCTTGAAAATTCATGAAATATAAATAATTCTTAAACAGAGTTTAAGAGT
>CAKSBP010000102.1 GCA_934438135.1 uncultured Clostridium sp.
AGATAATATTTACTTACCAAAGTACGTATGCCAGCTACGCTGGCAGTAATCACTCAAGATTCCGAGAGATCATTTATGATAATGATAGACGTTTGAAAACTGGGATTACGAAACGCCTATAAGCTGGGCACTTAGGTCATTACCTTGGTTTCATTATAAGAAATGCTGTGTAAAATGTTCTATCACGAGAAAGGATAGATTAGGTAAAATGAATGTAAAGCCGGTGGTATTTCTCAACAACTCTTTACTTTCTACTATAGATATGTTATAATTTCGTATTATGTCAATAGTAGGATAGCAGTCCTGCTTTAGAAAATAAAAGGCGATGACGAAGACAAGTAGCGTAACTTATCGTTTCCAGTGAGTGGAGGATAGTGAGAACTCCATAAAGTGAATTTACGTGAATAACACTTTACCAGCTGCAAGCTGAAAGCCATGAATCTGGCAAGTAGGTGCGCCGTCAGCTGTACGATAACAGCTAGGTTTTTAAACCGATGAGTGACTGCATAGGCAGTAATTCAGGTGGTACCGCGGACAGCAGATGTTCGTCCTGAACTAGAATCAGTTTTGGATGGGCATTTTTTTTGTATAAAAATAAAAAGGCACATTCAGACGAAGCAGCCGATTAGTGAATAAATACTTTTATTAAGGAGATTGTTATGAACACATCAAATATTTATCGTACAAGAACCCTTGCGCAGATTACTGAAGGGGATGTTGGACAAACACTCAAAGTTGCCGGATGGGTTGAAAATATCCGTGACCACGGTGGTGTATCCTTTATTGATTTAAGAGATATGTATGGTGTTTTACAAGTAGTAATGCGTGATACAAGTCTGCTGGATGGAATTACAAAAGAAGATTGTATTTCTATCGAAGGTCCTATTGAACACCGTGATGAAGACACTTATAATCCAAAGATTCCAACTGGAACCATAGAATTAGAAGCACAGAAAGTTGAGATTCTGGGAAAGGTTTATAAACAGCTTCCTTTCGAAATCATGACGTCCAAGGAAACCCGTGAAGATGTACGTCTGAAATACCGTTATCTAGACTTACGTAATACAAAAGTAAGAGATAACATGATTTTCCGTTCTAATGTAATCAGCTTCTTAAGACAGAAGATGACAGACATGGGATTTTTAGAAATTCAGACTCCAATCCTTTGTGCATCCTCTCCAGAAGGCGCAAGAGATTATATTGTACCTTCCCGTAAATTCAAAGGAAAGTTTTATGCACTTCCACAGGCTCCGCAGCAGTATAAACAGCTTCTGATGGTGTCAGGCTTTGATAAATATTTTCAGATTGCACCTTGTTTTCGTGATGAAGATGCCCGTGCAGACCGTTCTCCAGGTGAATTCTATCAGTTAGACTTCGAAATGAGTTTTGCAACACAGGAAGACGTATTTCGTGTAGGTGAAGAAGTATTAACAGAAACATTTAAGAAATTTGCTCCAGAAGGTTTTGAAGTAACACAGGCACCATATCCTGTCATCAGTTACAAACAGGCAATGTTAGAGTTTGGTTCCGATAAACCAGACTTAAGAAACCCATTAAGAATTGTTGACGTAACAGACTTCTTCCAGAGATGTACGTTCAAACCTTTCCACGGCAAAACTGTACGTGCTATTAAAGTTCATGCAGACATGTCCAAAGGTTTCCATGAAAAATTATTAAAATTTGCACAGTCTATCGGCATGGGCGGACTTGGTTACTTAGAAGTATTAGAAGATAAGAGCTATAAGGGCCCAATTGATAAATTTATTCCAGATGATATGAAGGCAGAAATCGCAGAAATCGCTGGACTTGAATCTGGAGACACTATCTTCTTTATCGCTGATAAGGAAGAACGTGCAGCCATTTATGCAGGACAGATCCGTAACGAACTTGGTAACAGACTTGATATTTGTGAAAAAAACAGTTATCGTTTCTGTTTTGTAAATGACTTCCCAATGTATGAGTATGATAAGGAAGAAAAGAAATATATCTTCACTCATAATCCATTCTCTATGCCACAGGGCGGTTTAGAAGCATTAAATACAAAAGATCCCGCTGACATTCTTGCATACCAGTATGATATTGTATGTAATGGTGTTGAGCTTTCTTCCGGTGCAGTTCGTAACCACGATATGAAAGTTATGGTTAAGGCATTTGAAATTGCAGGCTACACAGAAGAAGACTTAAAGGAAAAATTCGGAGCTCTTTATAACGCATTCCAGTTTGGTGCACCACCACACGCTGGTATGGCACCTGGTGTTGATCGTATGATTATGCTATTAAGAAATGAAGGAAATATCCGTGAAATTATTCCATTCCCAATGAACGGAAATGCTCAGGACTTAATGTGCGGTGCTCCAAATGAAGTAACAGAAATGCAGCTTCGTGAAGTTCATATTAAAGTAAGACAGTAGTACCGGATAAAATCAGGGGCAGTGGATTCATTTTACTGCTCCTTTTTATATGAATAAATCTGACAGGAGAGTACACAATGGATTATAGAAGATTTGAAAATACAATAGTGGTCCGCATGGACAAAGGTGAGGAAATTTTAACGCAGTTAAAAGAACTTGCATTGAAGGAAAATATAAAATTGGCAAGTGTTACTGCCCTTGGTGCAGTAAATGATTTTACCGTAGGTGTGTTTAAAACTGAGGAGAAGAAGTACTATGCCAATAACTTTAAAGGTAACTTTGAAATTGTATCTTTGAATGGAACAATTAATACAATGGATAAGGAGTATTATGCTCATCTTCATATGAGTGCCGGAAATGAAGATGGAAAAGTATTTGGTGGACATTTAAACCGTGCGATTATCAGTGCAACCTGCGAAATGATTGTTACAGTTATAAATGGAGAAGTAGACCGCTCTTTTAGTGAAAAAATCGGATTAAACATATTTAATTTTAAATAAAAAACAGGCTTTCCAGTCCTAATATTAATGCTGGAAAGCTATGAATATACTAGAATAATTGGCTATTATAAATAAAAGTAGAAAAGAATGTAAAAAAGTTGTTGACAAAGAACTGAGATGCTGATATACTAGAGCAAGTCAGCAGCGAGTTGAACGAAAAGAACCGACA
>CAKSBP010000103.1 GCA_934438135.1 uncultured Clostridium sp.
CCGATTTTGGGGAACATCCATACAAGTAAGCTTTTTGACAAAATCACTTTTTGCAAGAAGAGAACCAACAACGGCTAAACCACTAGCTGGAATAATACGTTCGTCAGTAAATTCGACACCACTTTACAAGAAAGTAGTTTATAAATTCCAATAAATACAAGTGACCAAGTCATTCATTTCTGTAAATACTATGATTGTAGCAACACCAAAATACAGAAAAGGACTTGGTCATATGCTTAGTATTCACAAAAAATCAATCTTTAAACTTATTAAACAATATTTAATGATTTATAAGCCACTATTCTACAAACGTGGTTTTAATAACTTTATACTATTGATTTGTGCATTCCTTGCTATTCAAGAGGTTCGATCTATCAAATTCATCTATGAAAAGTTTATCAAAAAGTATTTTGATGCCAGTTTAAATCGTTTCTATTATTTCTTGGCAGATGAGGGGTTAGACCTCAGTAAACTCATGTGTTGTACTATAAAAAAGGCATTATCCCTTATTCCAAGCAGTATGTCTCAAAAAATAACCATTTATCTCATTGTTGATGATACCTTACAGCCTAAGTTTGGTCAGCATTTTGAATCTTGTAGTACATTATTTGACCATGCTAACCATGACGGTCAATCTTATATCAATGGGCATTGTTTTGTTTCATTAGCTATGAGCATTCCTATTATTACAGGTTCAAATGTCAAATACATTACAGTTCCAATAGGATGTAAGCTATATGATAAAACACAGACTAAACTTGAATTAGCTGCTGAGATGATAGAAGCAGTTGCTGGTGAACTTATAGGCTATCAAGTGATTGTTTTATGTGATGCTTGGTATACTAAAAAATCATTTATAGCACGCTTAATGGCATTAAGTAATGTTGAACTTATGGGAGCTGTGAGAGTGGACACTGCTGTTTATGATTTACCACCTAAACCAACAGGTAAAAGAGGAAGACCACGTAAAAAGGGTGACCGCATTGACTATAAAGAGCTTAACTATACTGATGAAGGTGATTTAAAAGTATCCACTATATACTGCTTAACAAATCTTATAGCTCAACCTATTTATGCAACTTATACAACCACAAATACAGAAACATTTTCATCTGTTAGACTTTATATAAGCACCATTCCCTTAGAAAGAATTAATAGTTTTACAGTAAAAACAGATAATGGTATGGATTTAGAAAACAAGCCTAAAGTAAACAATGTATTTCAAGTGTTTCGTATGAGATGGCCAATAGAAGTGATGTTTTATCAAGAAAAAACCTTTTGGTCATTTGGTAAATATATGGTAAGGAGTAAGGTAGCTATAGAGAAGTACGCCTATTTAGTAGGGGTTACCTATACCCTTGTTACATTATTACCTTTTATAGAAGACGATTTTTCAGAATATCAATTCAAAAGCCCTCAAGAAATAAAGTACGGGTTAGGTGCAGATTTACATAGGGAATTAATTTTGAGCAACTTGTTGGAAACACTACAAAAGAGTGAAAAACCTATAACCCTTGAAGAACTTGTAAAAGACAATGAATTTAAAGATTTAGTTCAATAGTTTTCTTGTAAAGTGGTGCCATTTTAATTAATAGGACTTATAATTCAATAGGTTCTGTTACCTTTTAGCCCTACTCATGATTACAAATCACTGTATCGCCA